>NZ_JAIUID010000018.1:0-105327 GCF_020165435.1 Mesorhizobium sp. BR1-1-2 | reverse complement strand
GCCCTCGCCACCCCCGCCTTGGCCGCCATAACGCCTGAGCAGATCACGTCCCTCCGCCTGGCTGAGGCTGTCACCGACGACGACGACGTCGACGTCCTTCCCCGCCAGCATCGATTCCGCCTCCCAGGGCTGGCGCGCCTGACGCACGTCGTGGCCCCGGCGATCGAGATGATCGGCGAGTTCGGTCGCCACCACGTCGGCGACGCAGATAAGCCCGATGACGGCGCGTGCGGCCATGTTTTCCAACCGTTTCCTGGCAACCCGATATGAGTGCTGGACATCATGTTTATACCCAATCTACTTTCCACCGAAAGTGGGAGCGAGCGCATCGTGCGGGCGAGAATTGTCATTGTCGAGGATGAGCCCGATCTGAGAGAGGCGGTTGCCGAATATCTCGGCGCCGCCGGCTATGATGTGGCGACCGCCGAAACCGCGGCCGCCGCGCGCAGCCTGGTCGAAACGCAGTCGTTCCATCTCGCCATCCTCGACATCGCCATGCCGGGTGAGGATGGTCTATCGCTCGGCCGCTGGTTGCGCTCGAGGCTGCCGATCGGCATCATCTACGCCACCGCCGCCGGCACCGCGCTCGACCGCATCGTCGGGCTGGAACTCGGTGCCGACGACTATATCGTCAAGCCATACGAGTTGCGCGAGGTGCTGGCGAGAGTCCGCAGCGTGCTGCGCCGCGTCCCGCAGCCAACGGAACCGCAGGACAGGAAAGCCGGGACGGAGCGCCGCTCCGTCGCCTTCGGACCGTTCCGGGCCGATCTCGACGGCAGGCTGGTCACCGGCGCCAACGGTGCGGTGATCGACATGGCCAAAAGCGAATTCGACGTGCTGGAGATTTTCCTCACCCGCGCCAACCGGCTTTTGACGCGCGCCGCGATCTCGGAGGCGATCGGCTTCACCGAGGATCCCGAATCCTCGCGCGCCGTCGACATCCGCATCATGCGCCTGAGGAAGAAGATCGAGGCGGACCCGGCCAACCCGAAATTCCTGCGCACGGTGCGCGGCGAAGGCTATATCTTCTCGCTGCCGGCCGGCGACGGCAACTGAGCGGGCGCAGGAGATTCCTCCTTCGCCCGTGCTGGTCTGTGGACGGATCCGACGCAAATGCCTGCCGTCCAAAAACGCTCTCGGTTTGGGACAAGGTATAAAACAAGGATTTGAAACGCGGCGCATGAAATCCGCTTGGCACCGCAACAATGGCTGAAAATGACCGCTGAAGCAGCAGGCACGGACATGCAAGACGGCCGGCAAGGCGCGGCGATGGCGGCAGTGCGTGTGGTCCGCCGGCTGCGCGAGGCCGGCGACTGGCAGCGCGAGATGGACGCCATACTGGAAACGCTGTGCCGCGCCATGGACTGCCAGCGCGGCATCCTGTTCCGCCTGCGCGAACTGCCCGGCCAGGGATTTGCCCAATCCGTCGCCGCCTACTGGATCGATCCCGTGTTCGGTGGCGAGCTGGCCTCGCCGACGGTGATCGTGCAGTCGATCATCAACGCCGATCCGTTGCTGGAACGCCTGCAGGAGGATGAACGGCAGGGCAAGATTTTCGCCGGCCATACGCGCGATCTCGAAGGCTTCCTCAGAGCCGATTTCGAAAAACAGAGCATCAAATCGTTCCTGTCCGTGTCCGTTTTCGCGCACGGCCATCTCTGGGGGACGCTGGCGGTCAATGATTGCGTCGAGGAGCGCGAATGGACCGACGAGGAAGAGGCGACGCTGCACATCATCGCGCTGGCCATCGGCGATGCCATCGAACGCTCGCCCTCCGACGCCCACGCCAGCGAGGTCATCCGCCGCACCATGCTGCAGGCCTCGCTCGATGCCATCATCGTCATCGACGAGACCGGCTCGATCGTCGAATTCAATCCGGCCGCCGAGAAGATGTTCGGCTTCCTGCGCAGCGACATCCTCGGCAAGGACCTGCTCGATACCATCGTGCCGATCTACTACCGCAAGGGCTATGCTTCGGGGGCCGAATATATGTCCGGGCGCGGCGCGCCGATGGTCGGACAGCGGCTCGAGACGGTGACCCAGAACGCCGCCGGCGAGATTTTCCCCATCGAATTGACGGCGACCGAGATGCGGGTCGCCGACCGCCGCCTGATCTTCGGCTCCATCCGCGACCTGCGCGACAAGCTGCGCGCCGAGGAGGAGATCAACCGGCAGCGCGAGAAGCTGCACCAGAACGAGAAGATGGCGGCGATGGGTTCGCTGCTTGCAGGCGTCTCGCATGAGCTCAACAACCCGCTGGCCGTGGTTGTCGCGCAGTCGACATTGCTGCACGAATTCGCCTCCGATCCGCAGACCAAGGTTCGCGCCGAGAAAGTGCGCGCCGCCGCCGAGCGTTGCGGCCGGATCGTCAAGAGCTTCCTGTCGATGGTCCGGCTGCATCCGACCGAGCGGGCCGAGACGGACCTCAACCAGGTGATCCGCGCGGCGCTCGAGGTGACCGCCTACGGCGCGCGCTCGAGCGGCATCATCATCGATACCGATTTCGCGCCTGGCCCGTTGCTGGCCATGGCCGACGCCGATCACGTCACCCAGGTGGCGGCCAATTTCCTCATCAACAGCCAGCATGCGCTGGCCGGCGTAGGCGGCGACCGGCTGATCAAGGTGCGGACCTTCCGCAGCGAGCGCGGCGATCCCGGTTTCTCGGTCGAGGACAATGGGCCTGGCGTGCCGGAAACGATCCGGTCCCGCATCTTCGAATCTTATTTCACCACCAAACCGGTCGGCGTCGGCACCGGCATCGGCCTGTCCATCTCGAAATCGATTATCGAGCGGCACAATGGCAACGTCTGGTTCGAGGAAGTGCTGCCGAATGGCGCTCGTTTCGTCGTCCAGCTGCCGGCCATTGCAGCCGGCATCGCCATTGCCGGCCAGAGCCAGCCGCGATCGAGCGGGCTGCGCCACGCCTTGATCATCGATGATGAGCCCGACGTCGCCGGTTCGCTCTCCGACATACTCGAATTAATGGGCATCAAGTCACGGATCGCGCTCGTCTGGGACACGGCCACAACCATATTGGCTGGCCACATGCCGCCCGACATCGTCTTTTCGGACCTGCGCATGCCTGGAACAAGCGGCATAACCATCTATCGAGAGTTGCTTGCCGAAAGGCCGGAACTGGCGCGGCGTTTCGTGCTGGTCACTGGCGACCTGATCGGCGCCAAGGCCGAAATCGAGGCGTTGCCGCCCTTGCAGCGTCCACAGATCCTGGAAAAACCGTTCAGCACGCTGGATGTGCGCAGCGTGCTTTCCGCCATTGCCGAACAGGCGGCTTTGAAGGGATAGGCCACGCCGACCGGTATCAAAAAAGGCCCCCGACCGACAAAGCGGCGGGAGCCGAAGGGAGCGCTGGAAGCGCTCGGGGAGCGCCGCGACATGATCCAGAGCGGAGCCGCTTCGGAACCATGTTTCAGCGAATACTCAGAAGACGTTCGGTGTATTGGTCAGTGGCGCGGCATTGGCGATCATCCGGATCGCACGGGCTTTGTGCGCTCCGGACTGCTCGGCTATGGCCCGCAGGCAATCGACGCTCTCGGCGCCCCACGCCTGACCCTTGCAGGCAAAGTCGATCATCGGCACCGGCAGGCGTGCGGTTCTGGTGGTGGTCATTGCGCCGCCGACGACGTTGGCCGGTGGATTGAGCGAAGCAAAGGCGGGGCCGACCGTCGGCGTGAACGCCATGCCGGCGAAGGCGCAAGCAGCCAGCGCCATGAACATTGCCATGGGGTGGTCGCTGGCGCGCTGGCGCAATGCCAGCTTCGGGCGGCGGCTAACGCGCTCCGGAGCCTGGGCCCGGCAGTCGTTCTTGGCAATCTGAACTTTCGCATGCATCATCATCCCCTTCGTTTAAGGTTCTTTTTTGAATGAAACGAACTTAGTCGCGCTCTGTATCAGCGGAAAGTTGGCGTGGATTTGATATTGTAACCGCCTTGAAACGGCACTTCGCGGCCAGATTCCACCAAGGGGACATCACGCGCGTGCTTGCCGATCCCGGCTCGGCGGATCGGCAAGCGGGCAAGACGCGTGGCGCCCTTTTGCCTCGGCTTCCCTGCTGGCAGGATTTGCTTCGGAAACCGTGCCGGAACCTAGCTTTGAAACCCGACCTAACGCCCGGATTCTCCGGGGTTTTCGGGGCGAGCCGTCACATCGGATCGGATCGCAATCGGCACGCAAATTTTCTTTCCAAAACATGCCTGTTTGCACAAGCCATTGCATTTCAATGAAAAATATGATTATATTGAACGGATATTCAATAAAAAGAAGAGACGTTTTATGAACCCGCATCTCCGTGACGTGGCCATTCCCAACGATTGGGACCGGCGGGGACTGCCTGGCTGGAGCTACCATTCCGATGCCCTTCTCGAACTCGAGAAGGAGCACGTTTTCCGCAACCATTGGCAGATCGCCGGACATGTCAGCGACATCCCTGACGCCGGCGACTACCTGGCCATGGACGTCGTAGGCGAACGCGCTCTGATCGTGCGCGGCAAGGACGGCGTCGTGCGGGGTTTCAACAATATGTGCCGCCATCGCGGCAGCCGTGTCGTCGCCGACAGCCAGGGCAACTGCAAGAACGCGCTTGTGTGCCCGTTCCACGGCTGGGTCTACAATCTCGACGGCACATTGCGCGGCGCTGCCCGCCCGCGTTCCTTTCCCGATCTCGACAAGACCGAGTTCGGCCTGATGCCGCTCGATCTGGAGGTCTGGATGGGCTTCATCTTCATCCGCTTCCGCGCTGGCGGCCCGCAGCCGTCCGTCGCCGAGCTGATGAAGCCGATCGAGCCGGAATTCTCGCACTACAAGGCCGCCGACATGGTGCCATCCTGGGGCATCTGGACCCAGAAAACTCCGGTCAACTGGAAGTCGGTGCGCGACGTCGACAATGAGGGCTATCACGTCGCCATGGCGCACCCGGCCCTGCAGGACCTCTATGGCGCGACCTATTTCGACGAACCCTTCGTCAACGGCGTGTCACGCTCCTTCGCCAGCTACAACCCGCATGCCGGCCGTCGCTGGAGCGTCAGGAACTACGTCAAGATCGCGCCGGAGCCGACGCATCTGCCGGACTATCTGAAGAAGGCCTGGGTCTATTACGGCATCTTCCCCAACGCGGTCCTCTCGGTGATGCCGGAATCGGTGCAATTCTATCAGGAGTTCCCGCTATCGACGGGTGAGACCCTGCTGCGCGGCGCCATCTACCGCTATCGCGACGAAAGCCGCGAGCAGGCCGCGGCCCGCTACCTCTCCTTCCGCATCGACCGCGACACCATGTCGGAGGATGTCCAGCTTTCGGTGTGGTCGAACGAATCCATGCTGTCGGAAGCCTTCGAGGGCTTTTACCTCTCCGACCTCGAATACGGAGTGCGCACCCACCACGACCATCTGCGCAGGCAGATCCCCGTGCTTGGGCTCGAAACGGCGCCGGAGGAGAAGGACATGTGGAACTTGAACGACGCGCTCAGGTCGCGGGGGTAGCTGCGACCGCGAAGCTGCCGATCTCCCCCCTCGTGGGGGAGATCGGCCAATCACCCCCGCCACACCCCTTCTTTCCTGAGATCATCCATCGTGCGCGAAATGCCCTCGCGCAAGATGCCGACCATGTCGTCGATCTGCTCGCGCGTGATGACCAGTGGCGGCGACATCACGCACATGTTGATCAGCGGCCGCACCAGCAGGCCGAGCTCGTGGCAATGCGCGTCGATGCGTTTGCCGACATCCTTATCGAGCTGCAGCGGATCCTTGCTTTCGCGGTCGGCGACGCATTCGACGCAGCCCATCAATCCCAGGCCGCGCACCTCGCCGACCAGCGGCAATTCTTCCAGCGTCTTCAGTTGCGCCTGGAAATAGGGCGCGACCGCCTGCGTGTGGGCAAGTATCCCCTGTTCCAGAAGGTCGAGATTCCTGAGCGCCACCGCGCAGCCGACCGGGTGCGAGGTATAGGTCAGGCCATGGCCGAACATCGCGTCGGGATGGTTCGACCGGCGCAGTTCCTCCAGCAGCCGTTCCGATATGATGACGCCGCCGAGCGGGAAATAGCCTGACGTCACACCCTTGGCGAAGGTGATCATGTCGGGATCGATGCCGAACACATCGCCCGAGGCAAAGACATGGCCCAGCCGTCCAAAGCCCGTCACCACCTCATCGGAGACATAGAGGATGTCGTTGTCGCGGCAGATCTCGCGGATGCGCTTGAGATAGCCGTCCGGCGGCACGACAACGCCTCCGGAAGCCTGTATGGGCTCGCCGACGAAAGCACCGATCCTGTCGGCGCCGACACGCGCGACGGTGCCGCGGAACTGGTCGACGAGGAAGTCGGTGAAATCAGCTATGCTCATGCCCTGTGGACGACGGAACGGATCGGGCGAGGACAGCTTGATCACCAGATCGTCGGCGCCGTCCATCCAGTCACGGTCGCGCGGGCGGCCATTGAGCGAGGCCGACAGATAGGTCGAGCCGTGATAGGCGCCGCCGCGCGACAGGATCAGCTTCTTCTCCGGCCGGCCCCGCACATTGTTGTAGAACTGCATGAAGCGCAGCGCCGTCTCCACCGCCGAGGAGCCGCCCGTGGTATAGAAGACGTGGCTGAGATCGCCGGGCGCGTGACCGGCTATGCGACCGGCAAGTTCCGCTGAAGGCACGTTCATCGTGTACCACGGGGTGTTGTAGGACAAGGCCATCGCCTGGTCGTACATCACCCTGGCGAGTTCCTCGCGCCGATGACCGACATTGACGCACCACATGCCGGCCGGCCCGTCGATCAACCGCTTGCCGGTGCCGTCGGTGATGTAGATGCCGTCGCCTTCGCCGATCAGCGCGCGCGCTTCCGCGCCGACCGAACCGGCATACGGCCAGGGCTGGACGAGGTGGCGCCTGGCCAACTCGACGGCATCGGCGGCTCCAGCTCCGGCCATGTCGCTCGCCTTCAGGTCCCTCGCAGCCGCCATTGTCATCTCCACATCATTCGTCGATTTCAGGATTTCGAAATTTGGCCGGCAGTGCCGGAAATATCCGGCATAACCCGCGCCATTTTGAATGTCCGTTCAATCAATATCTCAGAAATAGCGCTTGATTTCAATCCGCGGATGCGGGCATGATGAAAGAAAGCCGGCAAGCTTGGAGCGCGATCAGCAAAAGTGGTCACCGGTTTTGCGTTCGATCGCGCTCCAAAACAAAATTGGGAACAAACAGCCGGCGCCAGTCCAATGGGATACCGCATGGCGGGACGCTCCAGGCCAGCAACCGAGATCACAGCCGGAGCCCTGCCCTCCGGAGTCTGGCAATGACGGCGGCGGCGGAAGGGTCGCCCCCGTTGCGCATGACGCGGGCCAGACGAAACGCCCTTCTGCAATCCGAACCCGTGCAGGGCTTTGCCCTGATCAGCCCGACCTTTCTCTACGCGCTCATCCTCCTGGTCCTGCCGATCCTGGTGGTTATCGCCCACTCCTTCTGGACGCAGAACTATCTGACCATCGACCGCACCTTCACGCTGGAAAACTACCGCATCGCCCTGACCGAGCCGATCTATCGCGATCTGTTGTGGCGCTCGCTGTATATCTCGCTGACGGTCAGCTTCCTCACCGTCGTCCTGGCTTATCCGATCGCCTATTTCATTTCCTTCCATGGCGGCCGCCTCAAGAGCCTGTGGCTGTTCCTCATCACCATCCCGTTCTGGACCAGCTACCTGCTGCGCGTGATGTCGTGGAAGGTCATCCTCGGCTATAATGGCGTCTTGAACTCCGGGCTGATCGGCCTCGGCATCATCGACGAGCCGTCGACGGCGCTGCTCTACAATTCGAGCGCCGTCATCATCACGCTGACCCACGCCTGGGCGGCCTTCGCCATCCTGCCGATCTTCGTCTCGCTGGAGAAGATCGACCGGACCCTGGTGGAGGCGGCCACGGATCTCGGCGACGGTCCCTTTCGTTCGTTCCTTCGCGTGACCTTGCCGCTGTCGGCGCCGGGCATCATCTCGGCGGCGCTGATCGTCATGATCCCGACGGTCGGCGACTATGTCACCCCAAAGCTCGTCGGCGGCAAGGACGGCGTCATGATCGCCAACGCCATCCAGGCGCAGTTCGGCAAGGCCTCGAACTGGCCGCTGGGCGCCGCCCTTTCCGTCACCACGATGCTGGTCGTGACATTGATGGCCGGTGTCACGGTGCTGGTCATCCGTGCCGCCCAGAGGCTTGCGCGATGAGTGCGGCGCGACGCCTGCTGCCGGGCGGCTGGCTGTCGGCCTACGCCTTCCTCTATGTCGGCTTCCTTTATCTGCCCGTGATCTTCCTGCCGATCTTTTCGATCAACACGGCCGCGACGCCGAAATTCCCGCTGACCGGCTACACCCTCAAATGGTACGAGGACCTGCCCAACACGCCGGCGCTGCTCGACGCCACCTGGAACAGCCTGATCGTCGGCGTCTCGGCGTCCGTCCTTTCGACGGTCCTCGGCATCCTCGCCGCCCGCTCGATCACCCGCTACCGCTATCCCGGCCGGCGGGCCATCAACGGTCTGATCATGGCGCCGCTCGTGCTGCCGGAAGTCATCGTCGCCATCTCGATGCTGCTGGTGATGCTGCAGCTCGGCTTGAGCCTCTCCCTGTTTACCGTCGTGCTCGGCCATGTCCTGGTCTGCATCCCCTATTCGATGACGGTGCTGACCTCCGGCTTCGAGGGTTTCGATCGCAGCCTCGAGGAGGCCTCGGCCGACCTCGGCGAGAGCGCCTTCGGCACCTTCCGGCGGGTGACGCTGCCGATGGTGGCGCCGGCGATCATCTCCAGCCTGCTGGTCTGCTTCACCATTTCGCTGGACGAGTTCATCATCGCCTTCTTCCTGACCGGTACCGAGGCGACGCTGCCGATCTATATCTGGGGCCAGTTGCGCTTCGCGGCCAAACTGCCGGGCGTGCTCGCGCTCGGCACGCTGCTGCTGGTCGCCTCCTTCCTGCTGATGACCGTCGCCGAAATCCTGCGCCGCCGCGCCGCCAGACGCACCCAGAACGAGGGAGGGCTTTATGCCTGAGCAGGCCCCATCCGGACGAGCCCTGTCCGAACGGACGATGATCGAGATCAACGGCGTCACCCGCAGCTACGGCGCCTTCAAGGCGCTCGACGATGCCTCCCTGAGCATCCGCGAGGGCGAATTCTTCTCGCTGCTCGGCCCGTCCGGCTGCGGCAAGACCACGCTGTTGCGCATGATCGCCGGTTTCGACAACCCGACCAGCGGTTCGATTTCGGTCGGCGGCCAGCCGATGGAAGGCATCGCACCCAATCGCCGGCCGACCAACATGGTCTTCCAGAGCTATGCGATATTCCCGCATCTCAACGTCGAGCAGAACGTCGCCTATGGCCTGAAGCGGCTGAAGCTCCAGGGCGGCGAGGAGAAGCGCCGCGTCGAGGAAGCCCTGGCGCAGGTCTCGCTGACCGGTCTCGGCAAGCGGCTCGCCACTGAACTGTCCGGCGGCCAGCGGCAACGCGTCGCGCTTGCCCGCGCGCTGGTGATGCGGCCCAAGGTGCTGCTGCTCGACGAGCCGCTGTCGGCACTCGACAAGAAGCTGCGCGAGCAGATGCAGGTCGAACTGCGCCGCCTGCAGCAGGCCGTCGGCATCACTTTCGTGCTGGTCACCCACGACCAGTATGAGGCGCTGGCCATGTCCGACCGCATCGCCGTGATGTTCGGCGGCAGGATCGCGCAGGTCGCCTCGCCCAAGGAGATCTACCAGCGGCCGGTCAACCGCCAGGTCGCCGACTTCCTCGGCGGCATGAACTTCGTCAAGGCCGAGATCGTCGAGGAGAACGGCGCCTCGCTGGTCGTCGACACGCTGGGCTTCGGCCGTGTGAAGACCGACAAGCCAAAAGCCTTCGTGCGCAATGGCGGCGGCGCCACGCTCGGCATCCGCCCGGAGCGCCTGCGCGTGTTGTGGGACAATGCGACGGCCAAGTTCGAGGTTGCCGGAAAGGTGGTCGAACGCCACTATTTCGGCGAGATCACCCATTTGATCGTCGAGATCCCCGGCCTGGAAAAGCCGCTGTCGGTAACCGAGACCAACGATTTCGGCGCCGACGATATTCCGGTCGGCACTTCGATCCGCCTTGCCTACGATCCCGAAGCCTTGGTGGCGATGGCGGATTGACGGTCCGCGATGATCTTTCGCGCCGCGATCTCACCGGCAACGATCGCCCCTTCGACATAGCCGGGAAATGACGGCGACAGCTCCGACGACGCGAAATGAACAGGCGGCGCGCCCGCCAGGAGCACGGGCTCGGCATCGGTCGCCGCGACGTCGACGATGAGGTCGCTGTAGCCGCCGCCGCTCCAGAGGTCATGCGTCCAGTCGCGCTGGCTGAAACCCGCGATTTCGGCCGCGTCGGGGCCGAGGGCTTCCACCAGTTTCCCGGTCACTTCGGCGCGCAGCGCAGCCTCGCCAAGCTCACCCCAGCGCAGGGCGAGCGGGCCGGCGACGAAGACGACCAGCGCCGCGTGGCCTTCATCCCGACTGGCATCGCAGGCGAACAGCCCCGGCGGATCGCGCCACATCACCATGCCGCTCAAGCCGCGGCGGCGCCAGAAAGCAGCGGGGTAGCGCACCAACACCTTGATCACGGCGCCGCTTTCCCAGACGCCGAGCGCCTTCGCCAGGGATTCGGGCAGAGCGGGTGCGAAGTCCAGTTTCGCCGCCATGACCGGCGGCACCGCGACAAGTGCCGCCCGTGCTTCAATGATATCCGCCGCCGAGACGATGCGCACGCCTTGCGGCCCATGCTCGATGCGTGAAACGGCTGCGTTGAGCCGCAGCCGGTCGCCGAGATCGCCGGCCAGGTCCTCGGCCAGCGACTGCATCGTCTCGCGCAGGGAATACTGCAGCTCCGGCACCTCATTGGTGATGCGTCGGTCATTGTCGATCAGGTGCCAGAGCGGCAGTTTCTCCAGCGCCAGGCACCACAGGCCCTCGATCATCGAGCGGAAGGCTGCCTTGGCGGCATCGGCATCGTCCTGCCGGTCGAGCCAGGCGGCAACGGTCAGCCCGGCAATCGAGGGATCGTCCGGCGCGATCGCGTTCATCCGCTCGCGGATCGCCATCGAACCAGAATAGGTTCGCTTTGCCTCGGCGGCGGAGATCGGCGGCTGGACAATGAACTCGCCATGGACATAGGTTTCGACCAGCGTCTTGCCGCGCGCGCCGACGAGCGCCATCAGCTCCGGCATGTCCTCGCACAGGAACTGGCCGCCACTGTCGATGCGCTCGCCGGAGCCGATCTCCATCGACTCGACGCGCCCGCCGACACGGTCGCGCGCCTCGAGCAGCACGAAATCGACGCCGGCCTTTTTCAGCTCGAGCGCGGCCGACAGCCCGGTGAAGCCGGCGCCGATGATGACGACATCGGCTCGTGCGGATTCGCTGTTCAATAGCCGGCCTTGATCTTCTCGAACTCGGCGACCATGCGCTGCTTGAGCTCCGGCGCCACCGGCTGCTGGAACAGCGTCTTGTCGAGGAATTTATCGAGATCGTCGAAGCCGCGGTCGGCCAGCACCTGGTGATCGACCGCGGCCATGCCGGCACCGTTGCCATGGCCGTAGCCGAAGGTCTTGACCATATAGTCCGACACCCCGGGCGCATTGACCGCGCTCAGGAAATCATAGGCCTGGTCGAGCTTGCCCGGCGCGTCCTTCATCAGCACATAGCCGCACACCCAGGTTGAGATGCCTTCCTTGCTGTCGCGGTTCATGGCGATCGGCAGGCCTTGCCCCTTCAGCGTCACATAGGTCTCGTTCCAGCCCCAGACGAGATCGACCTCATTGCCGATGAAGGCCTGGTTGAGATCGGTGTCGTCGGTCCAGTAGAAACGGATGTTCTTGTGCACGTCGCGCAGGAAGGCGGACGCCTCCTGGAACTGGGCATCGGTCATCCTGGTCCAGTCTTTCAGCCCGATGACCAAGCTCGCCAGCGCATAGGCGTCGTCGACATTGTCGCCGACGGTGACGCGGCCCTTGAACTTCGGGTCGGCGAAGATCCTGAGCGATTGCGCCTGCTCCGGCGTCACCTTGTCGGTGCGGTAGAGAAGCGAGGTGTTGCCCCAGTCGAAAGGCATGAACCACGCTTTGCCGTCGTTGGTGGTAGCGAGATCCTTCATCGCCATGATGCCGGGATTGAGGTCTTTCCAGCCTGCTATCCTCGACGTGTCGAGCGGCTGCAGCATGCCCGCCTCGCGCCACTTGACCACGCTTTGCGAACAGGGATGCGCGATGTCGGCCCTGAAGCCGGCTCGCATCTTCTCGAAGGCCTCGTCCTCGTCGCCGAAGAAGGCGAAGGTCGGCTCGGCGCCGTATTTGGCGGCATAGGCGGGGTGCAGCAGCGGGTCCTCATAGCCGGACCAGTCGAACACGACGAGGTCGCCGCCACCTTCCGCCCAGGCACAGACGGCGCCGGCGCCGATCACGCAGGCGGCGGCGAGGGCAAGGCGGCGTAGCATTGGCTTCATGGTGCGAATTCCCCGTCGCGAAAAGGCTGCCGCGAGGTTAGGAGAATTCGCCTCTCTTGGCGAGCCCGTCCGCCCACCATCTCCGCAGGCGGACGGGCGGCCGAACCGGCTCAATAGCCGGCTTTGATCTTCTCGAACTCGGCGATCATCTTGAGCTTGAGCTGCGACGGCACCGGCGACTGGAACAGCGTCTTGTCGACGAATTTCTGCACATCGTCATAGCCTTTTTCCTTCAGCACGGCCTGATCGACACCGGCCATGCCCTTGGCGTTTGCCTGACCGTAACCCCAGTCCTTGACCAGCACCTTGGCGATGTCGGGATCGTTGACCGCGTTCAGATAATCATATGCCTTGTCGACATTGCCGGGCGCGTCCTTGAACAGCACATAGCCGCAGACCCAGGTCGAAATGCCTTCGTCAGTGTCCTTCTTGGCCTTGATCGGCACGCCGGCGGCGACCGATTGCACGGTGGCGTCATTCCACGCTCAGGCAAGATCGACCTCGCCACCGCTCAAAAGCTGCACCACGTCCGTTGTGTCGGTCCAGTAGGAGCGCACGTTCTTATGCACCTGGCGCAGGAAATCCGACGCCTGTTTGAACTGGTCGTCGGTCATCTTGGTCCAGTCCTTGACGCCGATGGCGAGGCTTGCCAGCGCATAGGCATCATCGACATTGTCGCCGATCGAAACCCGGCCCTTGTACTTCGGATCGGCGAACGCCTTCAGCGACTGCACGTCCTTGGCGTCGACCTTTTCGGAATTGTAGGTGAGCTGCGTATTGCCCCAGTCCCAGGGCATGAACCAGGCCTTGCCGTCGGCGGTCGTGGCGAGATCCTTCATCGCCATGATGCCGGGATTGAGATCTTTCCAGCCGGTGATCTTCGACGTATCGAGCGGCTGCAGCAGGCCCGCCTCGCGCCATTTCACCACGCTCTGCGAGCACGGATGGCCGAGATCGGCCTTGAAACCCGAGCGCACCTTTTCGAACGCCTCGTCCTCGTCGCCAAAGAAGGCGAAGGTCGGCGAATCGCCGTTCTTCTCGACATATTTCGGATGGAAGCTCGGGTCCTCATAGCCGGACCAGTCGAACACGACCAGGTCCTTGTCGGCGGCAACCGCCAGGGCTGCGGCCGAGGCCGCCAGCACGCCGGTCAATGCCAGGGTCAATGTCACGCGTCGGGCCAATGTCAGTCGCTGGATTGATGTCCTCATTGCTGTTCCATCCTCTTTTATTTTATCGATTGCTTCATGCCTTGCGACGGGTGGCGGCTGCTCCCTGGTAATGTTTGGGGAATGCGGCCGACAGGAATTCATTGGCTGCCTGCAAGGCGCTCTCGCGGGTGGTGTCTTCGGTGCCCATCATCAAGCGCAGCCACAGCCCCTCCAGCATCGCGCTGAGCGCCAGCGCCATGACCTGCGGCTCATAGGCATAGCCGCCGCTTTGCTTGAGCGTCGCGCAAAGCTCGATGAAGATGTTCTGGTAGACGGCATCGCGGGCGCTGCTCAGCGCCTGGTACGTCGGTCGCGACTTGGCCTCGCCCCAGAAGGCGCACCAGGCCGCCAGCTTGCGCTTGTTGCAGATCGAACGGTCGAAATCGGCCGCGACCAGGGTCCGCAGCTGGTCGGCGGGGTCGTCCCCCGCCTTCTCCAAGGCATTGCGCCAATGCGCCGAGTACTCGTCATACATATGTTGCAAGGTCGCGATCAGCAGTTTTTCCTTGCTCTCGAAATGGAAATTGACGATGCCGCGCGACAGGCCCGCGCCATCGGCGACGTCGGCCATCGTCGTCTCCGAATAGCCGCGCTTGGCCAGCGAATCGATCGTCGCCTCGATCAGTTGAAGCTGCCTGACCTCCTTGGAGGCCTTGCGCCCGCGTTTCTCGGGTTCGCTCGATGCCTCGGCGGACTGCTCTTGGCGTGCTGCAATTTTCATGGGTACGGTCATGCTCCACATCGCCGGCTAGCCGACCATCTTCGGTTTTTGCCCGCGAAGATGAGTGGGACGGTGCTCGCCACTGTCAAGCACCTTCTGCATGGCCTCCCAGGTTCGTATGTTCTTGTCGACATAGGCGGCGCCCACCGCCGCCGCGACCGTCGGATAGAGCGGCCCCTTCAGCCTTTCCAGTTCGCCCCGCGCCACTTCGCGATACCAGGGATTGCGGTCGCGAACCGCGATCTCGGCAAAGCCCGCCTGGCGCATCGCCCGTGCGTAGCGCGCCGGCGAGGCCATGGCGAAGGACAGCCCTTCGGCGGCGACATAGGCCTTCATCTCCGGTGATGGTTCGCCGTCATGCGAGATCATCCAGTTTGATGCCGCAAAGGCGCCGCCGGCCTTGAGCACGCGGAATATCTCCGCAAACAGCGCATCCTTGTCGGCGACATGCAGCAGCGCATCCTTGGAGAAGACGACGTCGAAGGACTGATCCTCGAAAGGCAACCGCCCAGGCGGCGCCTGGATGAAGCAGGCGCGGTCGGCAAGCCCGCGTGAGGCTGCCCGCCGCCTGGCCGTTTCGATCACCGGCCGCTCGACATCGAAGCCGGTGACGTGCGCAGCGCCATGCCGTTCGACCAGATGCAGCGTGATGCCTCCGGACCCGCAGCCGATGTCGAGGATGGCCTTGCCTGCGAGCGAAAGTCCCTCGAGCACTCGGTCGACTTCGTCGGGCCCGCCCGGCGACAGGTAGCCGTCGCCCCACAGCGCCTCGAGGAAGCGGATGGCGGCATCGTCATACTCCGGCTCGGCCTCGGCCGTTTCGATCATCAACCCTCGATCCCCAATCGATGAATGTCCGTCTCGAACGCCTGCAAAGCCTAGCCCATGTCTGGGAAAACGCAATATCATTTGTTGAACATTCATTCAATATGGCTGGACAAAACGACAAGTGCCATGCCAAATTTCGCGCATTGAGGGGACGGACTACGCCAAATGAACAGCGGATCGCATGGAAAGACTGGGCCAAAATGAAAGCTTGGGATGCGATCGTCATCGGCGGCGGACACAACGGTCTGGTCAACGCCTGCTATCTCCAGCGCGCCGGGCTCGACGTGCTGGTGGTGGAGAAGAATCCCTGGGTCGGCGGCGCCGCCACCAGCCGGGAATTGACGCCGGGCTTCCTCTATTCCAACTGTTCCTATGTTTGTTCGCTGTTTCGCCCTGAAATCATGCGCGACCTCGAACTGCCGCGCTTCGGCCTGCAGGTCATTGCCTATGAGGGCGGCGCGGTGTTCACCAGGGACGGCGACTATCTCGCCAATTACCGGGACCATGATGCGCACCGGCGCGAATTCGCGCGCTTCTCCCGACGCGACGCCGAAGCCTATGACCGCTATGCGCGCGACGTGACGCGCCAGTGCCGTTTCATCCAGCCGCTGTTGATGCGCACCGCGCCCGACCCGACCAGCCTGCGGCCGAGAGATCTGGGCGAGCTGCTTTATCTGGGTAAGAAATTCGCGGGCCTGTCGGCGGAAGAAATGGCGCTGACGCTGCGCTTCTGGACCATGTCGATCTCGGATTTCCTCGATGAATATTTCGAGACTGATGTCATCAAGGCAAACTTCGCTTTGTCCGGCATCATCGGGACGGCGCTCGGGCCGATGTCGCCTGGCACCGCTTACGTGCTGCTGCATCACTATATGGGCGAGGTCGACGGCTCGGTCGGTGCCTGGGGCTATGCGCGCGGCGGCATGGGCGCGGTGACCAAGGCGCTGGCGGCGTCCTTCAAGGCGTCGGGCGGAACCATTCGCACCGGCGCCGAGGTCGATCATGTGCTGGTCGGCAGGGGGAAAGCCAAAGGCGTGGTGCTGGCCGGCGGTGAGGAGATCCGTGGCAGGCTCGTCGTCTCCAATGCCGACGTCAAGCGAACCTTCCTGAAACTGGTCGAGGAAAAGGAACTGCCCGAGATTTTCCTGCGCCGGGTCAGGAACTTCAAGATCCGAGGCTCGTCCGGCAAGGTCAACATCGCGCTCGATTCGCTGCCCGAATTCCCGGCATTGCCGAAGGATTCGCCGGTCTATCGCGGCGACATGCACTTCACCGATTCGATGGAGCGCATGGAGCGCGCCTATGACGACTGGAAGGCCGGACGCTGGTCGGCCGATCCCTTCCTCGACATGGTCATCCCGACAACGCTCGACCCGACCATGGCGCCGCCCGGCAAGCATTTCATGAGCTGCTTCGTGCAATACGCGCCGCCCAAGGTGAACGGCCATGAATGGACCGACGCCGATCGCGACGGCTTCGCCGAAAGCGTGGTTGCGCAGATTGCCGGCTACTCGCCCGGCTTTCGCGACCGCATCGTCCACATGGAGGTGCGCACGCCGCGCGAAATCGAGGCCGAGGTCGGGCTGACCGAAGGCAACATCTTCCAGGGCGAACTGACCTTCGACCAGCTTCTGTTCAATCGTCCGGTGCCGGGCTACGCACAATACCGCTCGCCGGTCGGCGGGCTTTATATTTGCGGCTCCTCCACTCACCCCGGCGGCGGCGTCATGGGCGCTCCGGGCCGCAATGCCGCGGCCGAAATCCTGCGCGACCTCGCCAAATCGATCTCACATATGAGCCCGGCCCATGACGTCATATGATGCAATCGTCATTGGCGGCGGCCATAATGGCCTCGTCACCGCTGCCACGTTGGCGAAGGCCGGGCGCAAGGTGCTGCTGCTGGAAGCCGGGAGCGATCTCGGGGGCGCCGCGCGCACGGAGGAATTCGCGCCCGGTTTTCACGTCTCGTCGATCGCCCATCTGCTGAACCGCCTGCATCCCGACGTGGTGAAGACGCTGGAGCTGGAGAAGCCTGGCCTGCGGACCACCCCAGACGACTTCGTGCCGTCGGTCGCGCTGTCGATGGACGGCCCCTCGCTCATCCTGCACGGCGCCTATGGCGAAATGCTCACCGGCGCAAGTTCGTCGGAGCAATCCGCGTGGAAGCATTTGCGCGCGCAGCTGCTGCGCTACGCCGGCATCCTGGAACCCTTCCTCTCGCGTCGTCCGCCCGATCTGGCCGGCATGTCGCTGCTGGAGACGGCGGCGCTCGGCAAGACCGCTCTGGCGCTGAAAAGGCTCGGCAAGGAAGACATGCGCGACTTCCTGCGCGTGCTCTTGATGAACGTCGCCGATCTGCTCGACGAGCAGCTTG
The DNA here is from genome assembly GCF_020165435.1 of Mesorhizobium sp. BR1-1-2. Classification (NCBI taxonomy): domain Bacteria; kingdom Pseudomonadati; phylum Pseudomonadota; class Alphaproteobacteria; order Hyphomicrobiales; family Phyllobacteriaceae; genus Mesorhizobium; species Mesorhizobium sp. BR1-1-2. The sequence continues at coordinate 87,699 of NZ_JAIUID010000018.1, read as the reverse complement.
CCGACATCAGGCTGAAAGGGCTGCTTGCCTTCGACGCGACGCTCGGCAGCCATCTCGGTCCGCGCTCGCCCACCTCGCTGCTCGGCCTCTACTACCGGCTGGCCGGCGAGGCCGGCGGTTCGGCCGGTGCGCAGATAGTGCCGAAGGGCGGCATGGGCGCGGTGATCGCCGCCATCCGCGCCTCGGCGGAAAAAGCCGGCGTGAGCGTCCGCACATCGGCGCCTGTCGCAAGGATCATTGTCGAGAAGGGCCGCGCCGTCGGCGTCGCATTGGACAATGGCGAGCTGCTGCGCGCCAGGACGATCGTCTCCGCGATCAATCCGGCGACGACTTTGCTTGACCTTGTCGGTCCACGCGAACTCGACACCGGCTTCGTGCGCAAGGTGAACAACATCCGCATGAAGGGTGATGTCGCCAAGCTTCACCTGGCGCTCGACAGGCCGCCGCAATTCACAGATGTCGATGCCGCCGGCCACAAGGGGCGGCTGGTTATCGCCCCCTCGCCCGATCACGTCGAGCGCGCCTTCAATCCATCCAAATACGGCGCGTTCTCGCCCGAACCGGTGATGGAGATCACGCTGCCCAGCCTCGCCGATCCATCGCTCGCGCCCGACGGCGCCTGTGTGTTGTCGGCGGTGGTGCAATACGCTCCCTATGCGCTCCGAGAAGGCTGGTATGCCGGCAAGCCGAAATTCCTCAAGGCGGTCATGGCGCAGCTCGAGGCCTACGCACCCGGCATCGGCAACAGCGTCGTCCATGCCGAGCTTTTGACGCCCGCCGACATCGAAACGCGCTACCGCATGCCGGGCGGCCACTGGCACCACGGCGAATTGCAGGCCGACCAGATGCTGATCTCGCGCCCGGTCTCGGGCTGGTCCGGTTACGACACGCCGCTCGACGGGCTGTTCCTCGCCGGCGCCGGCTCGCATCCCGGCGGCGGCGTCTCCGGCGCGCCAGGGCTCAACGCCGCGCGACGCGTCATCGCGATGAGGGGGTGAGCATGATTTCGCAATTCGCCAAGGCTGAATTCTACGGGGGGCGCGAAGGATCGCCGGCATGAATCATCAACCCACCATCCTTCCACCATCCGCCCGCATCGCCGCCCAATCCCATTTCCGCACGCTGCGTCTCGGCACGCCGTTCCAGCCGCGCATCGATGCTCTGGCCAGGACCCAGGATTGGTACAACTGGGCGGGCTACCGCGCCCCCCATTCGCTGTGGGACGAGGAGCTGGAATATTTCGCCATTCGCAGCCAGGCGGCACTCTTCGACATCTCGCCTATGACCAAATACCGTATCGAGGGCACGGATGCCGAAGCCCTCCTCGATCGTGTCACCTTGCGTGACGTGACCAGGCTCAGGCCGGGCCGCGTCCATTACACCGCGTGGTGCGACGACGAGGGCTTCGTCCTTGATGACGGCACGCTGTTCCGGCTCTCGCCGATGCGGTTCCGGCTGTGCTCGCAGGAGCGGCATTTGCCTTGGCTGCTCGACAGCGCCATTGGGTTCGATGTGACGGTGGAAGAAGAAACCGACGCCGTCGCGGGCCTGGCATTGCAAGGTCCGACCTCTTTCGCCGTGCTGCGTGATGCCGGTTTTGCCGGAGTCGAAAAGCTGAAGGCATTCGACCTCGCCGAATTCCCGCATGATGGCGAAACCGTCACCATCTCGCGCACCGGCTTCACCGGCGATCTCGGCTACGAACTGTTCGTACCGGTCGACAAGGCGCTGAGCCTGTGGGACCGGCTGATGGCGGCCGGCGAATTGCGCGGCATCCGCGCCATCGGCTATACCGCGCTCGACCGCGCCCGGCTCGAGGCGGGGCTGATTGTCGCCAATGGCGACTTCACGACAGCCGAGCATGCCATCCGCGCCGACCGCTTGCGTATGCCCGACGAGATCGGGCTCGGCTTCATGATCGATCTGGAAAAGGCCCATTTCAACGGCCGGCGCGCCATCCTCGAGGCGCGCGCCAAGCGCAAGCTGCGGCATGTGCTGGTCGGGTTGGAGATCGAAGGCAACATTCCGGCCGAACACGCCATCGTGTATCACAGAAAGAGCCAGGAGGTCGGGCTGGTCAGTGCCGCCATGTGGTCGCCCATGGCCAAGCACAACATCGCCATCGCTTCGCTGGCGCGACCATATGGTGATACTGTCGTCGACGACCTCTGGGTCGAGATCTACGCCATGCGCGAGTTGCAATACCAGAAGCTGATGAAGCGGGCCAAGGTGGTGCCGCGGCCCTTCATCAAGCTCGATCGCCGCACCGCCAATCCGCCGGCGGATTTCTGACCATGGGCGAGGAAGCAGACAAGCAGCAAGAAGAGGCGGCCGAACAGTGGGAACTGGTCAACACGCCGCTCGGCGAAAAATGGTCCGGCCGCACACGCTATGCCGCCGCCATGTTCTTCTACAAGCGCGGCGAGATGAGCGCCGAGACGCTTGAGGTCTACCGCATCTGCGCGCGGCTCGATTCGGAAAACCCGCTGCCGATCATCCGCGACCGCGGCGTCGGCAAGGACTGGCTGAAGCGCATGGGATTCGGCTGAACTTCCTATCCTATGGTCTTCTCCAGCATGGCCAGCCAGTTTCGGTAGGCGATCTTTTCGATCAGCGCGCGGCCGAAGCCGCGTGCGGCGAGCGCATCGATGAGCTTCGGCAGGCCGGCGGCATCGCCAATGACGGCCGGTATCATGGCTCCGTCGAAATCGGAGCCGAGGCCAACCCCATCTTCACCCAGCGCCTGCAGCAGGGAATCGATGTGGCGCACCATGATGTCGAGGCCGGTATCGGCGTTCATCTTTCCGTCCTCGCGCAGGAAACCGGTGGCGAAGTTCAGCCCGACCATGCCGCCGGTTTCGCGGATCGCGCCGAGCTGCCAGTCGGTGAGGTTGCGCGAGTGGCCGCAGATCGCATGCACGTTGGAATGGGTCGCGACCAGCGGCGCATCGCTGAGCGCGGCGACATCGCGAAACCCCTTCTCGTTGAGATGCGACAGGTCGATCATGATCCTGAGTTGGTTGCAGGCCTTGACCAGCGCCTTGCCGGCATCGGTCAAGCCGGGACCGGTATCGGGCGAGGACGGAAAGCGGAACGGGACGCCATGGCCGAAAGCGTTCGGGCGGCTCCAGACGATGCCGAGCGAGCGCAAGCCGGCGGCATGCAGCACGTCGAGCATGGTGAGTTCGGGATCGATCGCCTCGACCCCTTCGATATGGAATACCGCGGCGATCGAGTCGCGCGCCATGGCGCCGCGCACATCGGCGGCATTGCGGCAGACGCTCAGCGCTCCGGCGCGTTCCAGCCTGAACAGGATCGAGGCCATCGCCATCGTCGAGACCAGCGCATCGCTGTGCGGGAGTTCGGGCGGCAAAGGCTCGGTGTTGCTGGGTGTCGACGGGACAGCGCCGCGCCGACCTCTCTCGACGGGCGGCGGGAAGATCGCGAACATGCCGCCCGCAAACCCGCCGGCTCGTGCGCGCGGCAGATCGATATGGCCGCCCGATTTCCCTTCCATGAAGAGCTTTTCGACGTCCGGGTCTTTCGACTGATAGAGTCTGAGCAGCGTGTCGTTATGGCCGTCGAAGACGGGAACGAGATCGGTTTCGGTCATGAAGGGATCATTCGGTTCGATGTGTCGCACGCCGCCCGCGATATATCATATCTACTTAGGCAAGATGGGCCGAGCGTGCAAATGCCAAAGCCGTGCTGGCCTATCACACTGTTTTACTCCCGCGGGTCCCGACTGGTAAAGCGCCGGCTGATCCTACCCCTTCAGCACGTCGGCCCACTCCGGATGACGGCGGAACTGGGCGTTGGCGAAGGGACAGAGCGGGATGATCTTCTTGCCCGCCGCGCGCGCGTCCTCGACGGCGCGGGTGACGAGCCGAAGCCCGGCACCCTGGCCGCGAAACGCGTCGGGCACTTCGGTGTGGTCGATGATGATCTGGTGCTCGCCGATCCTGGTGAAGGTCATCTCCGCCTCGGCGCCGCCCGGACCGCGCAGCACGTAGCGGCCCTTGGAACCACGATCTTCGAGTTCGATCTCCGGCAGTTGGTCAGGCATCACTTACTCCTTGGGCCACGCCGGCAAAGAGCCGCCGCGCCGCCTCGATTTCGTTTGGCCGCACTTCGTGCCCGCCTTCATGCCACTCCACTGTGACATCGGCGCCATCGGCGCGCAAATAGGCTTCGAGCCGCGAAGTCAGGTTCGGCGGACAGATCGGATCCCGCCTGCCGGCAGTCACCAGAATGCGGCGCCCGGCAAGACTGCCGTTCACCTCCGGTTCGAACGGGATCAGCGGGTGCATCAGCACCGCCGCGTCGAACAGGTCAGGAGCTTCGAACAGCAGCGATGCCAGGATGTTGGCGCCATTGGAGTAGCCGAGAGCGTATATCGCCGACGGCTTCGCCGCTGCTATCTGCGCCTTGACGAAGCCCGCCATCTTCCGCGTCGCGCGCGCCAGGTCCTGCATGTCATAGACGCCCTCGCCGGTGCGACGGAAAAAGCGCGCGGCGCCTTGTTCAGACACATCGCCGCGTGGCGAGATGATGGTTGCCTGGGGCGCGAGATCGCGCCCCAGCGGGACGAGCTGGCCCTCGTCGCCTCCGGTGCCATGGAAGACGAAGAGCAGCGGACCGCCCGGCGAACCGGGCAGCACCTTGTGGATGTAGCTGTCTGTGCTCATGACCCCGCCCCTCAGTCTTCCAGCTTCTGCAGGTGCTTTTCGAGATAGGGCCGCAGGTGCTGATGCTGCGCCGGCAGCTTCAAGGCTTCACCGAGATGGGCGGTGTCCTCGTCGCGGTCGAAGCCCGGCTCGTTGGTGGCGACTTCGAACAGAACGCCGCCCGGCGTGCGGAAATAGATCGCCCAGAAGTAATCGCGGTCGATCACCGGCGTCACCTGGTAGCCGGTATCCATCAGCGCCTTGCGCACTTCGAGCTGCTTGGCGCGATTCTCGACGGCAAAGGCGACGTGATGGACCGAGCCCGCGCCGAGATCGGCAAAAGCGGCACCGGGTAGCGATTCGATGTCGACGACGTCGGCGCCATTGCCGTTCCTGACCGCCAGCCGCCTGACATTGCCGGATTTGTCGACCTCCTCATAGCCCATGAACTTCAACAACTCCTCGGTGGCGCCGCCATCCTTCAGGCGCAACGACACGGAGTGAAAGCCACGGATCGCCTCGTCGGCGGGAACACCGCCCTTCGCCCATGGCGCGCGCGTGTCGGCGCTGTCCTCAACAAGCGCGAAGCCGTCGCCGTCCGGCCCGGCGAAGGCCAGACGCTTCTCGCCAAAGGCCTCGTCGCGCGACAGCCCGGTGATGCCTTTCTCGGCGAAGCGCTGTTCCCAATAGGCGAGCGTGCCTTGCGGCACCGAATAGGCGGTGGTGCCGACCTCGCCGACGCCGTGACGACCCTTGCCGATGTTCGGAAACGGAAAATAGGTCATCACCGAACCAGGCGTACCAAGCTCGTCGGCATAGTAGAGGTGATAGACGTCGGGCGCGTCGAAATTGACCGTTTTCTTGACCCGGCGCAGGCCAAGCTTCCCAGTGAAGAACTCATTGTTCTGGCGGGCATCGCTGGCCATCGAGGTGACGTGATGCAAACCCTTGATCTGGTCAAGCATGAGTGCTGCTCCCTTGTTCTGTTGCGGCCCCTGCCGCTGTCCCCGCCAATATGAGCATCGGCCTGTCCCCGTCAAAGGCGGCAAAGACGGGATGGACTGTACTCTGGAAGTGAACAATCGAAAGCAGTTGTTCACCGATCCACCAGCAGCCCGGGCTTGCGCCGGGGCCGGATTTCGGTTCCATGAGCGACGCTCGAACATTAGCCAAGGATATCGCCAGTGACCGGAAAAGGCAGGCGTCCGAACGTTCTCCTGATCACATGCGACCAATGGCGCGGCGATTGCCTTTCGGCGGCTGGCCATCCCCTGGTGAAGACGCCGAATGCCGACGCATTGGCAGCGGAAGGCGTATTGTTCAAGCGGCACTATGGCGGCGCGGCGCCCTGCTCGCCGGCCCGTGCATGCCTCTATACCGGCCTCTACCAGATGAATAACCGGGTTTGCCGCAACGGCACGCCGCTCGATGCCCGTCACGGCAATATAGCGCTTTCGGCGCGCGCGCTGGGCTACGATCCGACGCTGTTCGGCTACACCGACGTGTCGCTGGATCCGCGCCGGCTCGCTCCGGCTGACCCGCGGCTGCGAAGCTACGAAGGCGTACTGCCTGGTTTCACGGTGCGCCAATTGCTGCCCGAGCATCAGAGGCAGTGGCTGTCGTGGCTGCGAATGCAGGGCATCGATACCGACGCCGGCTCCCCCGCGATCCATCGACCGGCGAAAAGAGCAGGCGATGCCGGCGCGGTGACGACTGCGCCGCCCGTCTATTCGAAGGAGCAGACGCCGACGGCTTTTCTTGCCGGCGAATTCATCCGATGGCTGGGCGAACAGGAGCATGCCGCGCCCTGGTTCGCGCATCTGTCCTTCATCAGCCCGCATCCGCCCTTCATCGCGCCTGCGCCATACGACAGTATGTACGACCCCGCCGACGGCCCCGCCTTTCGCCGCGCGGCGGGCTGGCGCGACGAGGCGGACAGCCATCCCTATCTCGCTTATGACTTCGGCAGGCAAAAGAAGCACAAGTTTCGTCCTGGCGCCGCGGGCAACGTCCACGATTGGAGCGAGGATGATTTCCGCCGCATCCGCGCGATCTATTACGGCATGATCTCGGAAGTCGATGCGCAGCTCGGCCGGATCTCGCAGGCGGTCAAGACGGCGGGCGCGTGGGACGATACCGTTGTCGTGCTTACCTCCGACCATGCCGAGATGATGGGCGACCATTTCATGCTGGGCAAAGGCGGCTTCTTCGATGCCAGCTACCATATCCCCCTGGTCATCCGCGACCCGCGTCACGGCCGAACCGCAGGCATGGCCGTCGACCGCTTTACCGAGGCGGTGGACATATTGCCGACCTTGCTCGAGCTGCTCGGAGGGGAACCCGCGCCGCATCTGGACGGACGTTCGCTGCGGCCGTTCATCGCCGGCGAGGAGCCGTCGGACTGGCGCGACGCCGCGCATTGGGAATTCGATTTCCGTTCGATCGCGGAGGGGGAAGCCGAACGGCATTTCGGCCTTGCGTCGCGCCAGTGCAACCTCGCCGTGATCCGCACGGAAAAATTCAAATATGTGCATTTCGGCGGTGGCCTGCCGCCTTTGCTGTTCGACCTGGAGAAGGATCCCGCCGAGCTCGTCAATCTCGTCGCCGATCCCGCCTATCTCCCGGTCAGGCTCAAGTTGGCCGAACGGCTGCTTGCCTGGCGGGCCGAACATCTCGACCAGTCGCTGGCGCTGGCGGAACTGACCAGCGATGGCGTTGTGGGCTATGTAAGTAGGGCAGTAGGGGAATAGGGAATCCTACTGCCCTACTGCCGTTGCTATCTCACGATCATCCGCTGCTGCTCGCGGTTCTGCGCGTAGCTGCCTTTGTCATAGGCGGCCTGGGCCTCGAGCTGCTCCTTGGTGAAGGTCGTGTAGAGATATTTGTTGCCGTCCTTGTCGGTCATGAACTTCAGATTGTCCATGCCGACGGCGACTTCCTTCTCACCCACGCCGAGGAAACCGCCGACATCGACGATGACCGCGTCGGTCTTGTTGTCGGGCGTCAGCACGACGTCGCCGATCTCACCGACCTTGGCGTCGTTGGCGCCATAAACGGTGGTGCCCTTCAGATCGTCTGCCCTGATTTCGCCGACCGGCATGGCAGTCAGCGTCGACTTGTCGATGGCGGCCGTCTGCGTCTGGTCGGGAGCCGTAGCTGCCGGAGCAGCGGCCGTCTTGTCGGCCGGAGCTGCGGCAGGTGCCGTGGTGGCGGCCGGCGTGGTTGCTGCCGGCGCATTGGAAGCGGTCGTGGCCGGAGCCGGATCATAGGCCTTGCGGTTGAAGTCCGGCAATGCCTGGAGCTCTTCCTTGGTGGTTTGAGCAACCAGCCAGCGGTCGCCGTTTTTCTCGGCCCACTGGGCCTTGCCGAAATCATAGGTGACGTTCTTCTCGCCGATGCCCAGGAAGCCGCCGACGCCGATCACCAGCGATTGCGCCTTGCCTTCCTTGCTCAGGACGATGTCGTTGACGTTGCCGATGTTCTGCGCGTCGTCGCCGGTCCCGTTATAGACGCTTTCGCCGATGATATTGGTGGCGAGATTACCGTCGGCGCGCTTCACCGGTTCCGCCGGAGCCGCGTTCATGTCGGCGGGCGCTTGCGCAGTGTCGGTCGGCGCCGATGTGGACGGCGCCTGTGCAGCCGTCGATGCGGCAGGTGCCGGAGCATAAGGCTTGGTGTCGAACTCCGGCTGCGCCGTCAATTCGTCCTTGGTCGTCTGGGCGACCAGCCAGCGATCGCCGTTCTTTTCGGCCCATTGGAGCTTGTCGTAATCGAAAGCGACATTCTTCGTTCCGACGCCGAGAAAACCGCCGACACCGATGATGACGGATTTCGCCTGACCGTCCTTGTCGAACACGACATCGCTGACCTTGCCGATGTTCTCGGCATTGTCGCCGGTGCCGTTGTAGACTGATTCACCAATGATGTTGGTGACGATGCTGCCCTCGGCGTGCACCACCGGGGCGGCGGGTTCCTCCGCGCCAGGCGCAGCCGGTGTCGGGGTCGTCTGCGCATTGGCGCCCGTCGCCACAAGCATGGCGAGAGCTGTGGTGGCCAAAAGATTGCGGATCATGATGATGTCTCCTCGTGCCTGATTTCATGTATGCCGCCCGTCATGCGCCGTCGCAGGCGACGAATGGCGCGGCATTCGCCTGTTCACAACGTCGTGACCACCTTGTTGTTCCGACAAAAGCGGCCGCTCATATTCACCGCCAACAGCGCCTGCGAATTGTATGCCGCAAACGGAATTCCCTGATCGTACGGAACCTTTTTGCCACTTGCGCCGTTCAGCCGGCGGCTGGAGCTTCTCCGGCCCGGAGTTGTCTTGAGAACATGGAGCAGGCATGCGGTTTGCGGCGGTGCTGAACCGGGACGGTGGCACCTTACGCACCACTGATCTTGAGGCCTTTTGCGATCGCATGCGCGACATGCTGGAGGCGGCAGGCCATTCCATCGATGTCGACGTGGTTGCCGGCAAGGATATCGTGCCCGCATTGGACAAGGCGGCTTCGCGACGCGGCGTCGACGTGGTGCTCGCCGGCGGCGGCGACGGCACGATCTCGGCGGCGGCGGCGCGGCTGATGGGCAAGAAAAAGGCGCTGGCCATATTGCCCGCGGGCACCATGAACCTCTTCGCGCGCGGGCTCGGCATACCGCAGACGCTGGATACGGCCTTGCGATCCTTCGCCGATGGCGAGGTAATGGCCGTCGATATCGCCACCGCCAATGGCCGGCCTTTCGTGCATCAATTCTCGATCGGCATGCATGCCAAGATGGTGCAGCTACGCCAGAGGATGGAGTTTGGATCCCGGCTGGGAAAGATGCGAGCATCCGTCAAGGCGGCTTGGGCGACGATCAAAAATCCGCCGGCGATGACGGTCACCCTCACTATCGGTGAAGCCGAGATCACGGCGCGAACCACCGGCGTCGGCATAACCAACAACCTCTTTGGCGAGGGACACTTGCCCTTTGCCGACAATCCGGCGGGCGGCGTGCTCGGCATCTATGTCACGGTCGCGCAGCAACGCGCCGAACTGATCAAGTTCCTGTTCAACGTCGCGCGTGGCAAATGGCGTGACAATGAACATGTCGAGATCCATCAGACGGAGCGGGCTGTGCTGAAGATCCGGTCGGCGGCCAGGAAATTCCGCGCCGTCCTGGATGGTGAACTCATCAAGCTCGAGGACGAAATCACCATCGAGATCCATCCGGGCGCATTGAACGTGCTGGTGCCGCGGCACGGTGTGCGGGCAAAGGCGGCCTGATGCAAAGGCAGCCGACGAGAGATCGACGACTAGCCGCTCGGAGCGCTGCCTTGTTCGGTCGTCGGCGATTTCGTGTACTCGCCATAAATCTCAACGACGCCCCAGACGACGAAAGCCAGGAGAAGCCCGGCAATCAGGATTCGCAAGCCGTGCCAGCCCCAGTGCCCTTGACGCGCTTTGTTTTCAGGAATGGTCTTGGGCATGGCCGGCCTCGATGCGATTTGGACGGGTTGGACTCTGGCAAAACATCATCGGGTAACGGTTCCTTGCTACGAAGGTTCCGCGTTCGGCCAGGCCCTTCGCCGGCAAGTCGGCAGAGTGAAGACGGAAGGCTCGCGGGGAGGCGTTGGGAGCGCTGGTGAACAAAGCGGGCAAATTGGCTCCGGGCCTGCCGGCCGAAGTATTGCGCGTCGTCAACGACGCCGGCCGGCTGGCCGTGCTGCATGGCTTGCAGGCGCTGGATACGATGGCCGACGCCGACTTCGACCGCGTCAGCGGCCTTGCCGCAGCCGCCATGCGCACACCGATCGCGCTGGTCACGCTCGTCGATGTCGAGCGGCAGTGGTTCAAGTCGCGGGTCGGCCTGGACGAGACCGAAACCGCAACCGACATCTCCTTCTCCGCCCATGCGATTGCCGCGGGCGAAGAACCGATGGTGGTAACGGACGCGACGTTGGATCCGCGTTTCAAAGCCAACCCGCTGGTCACTGGCCAGCATCACATCCGCTTCTTTGCGGGCGCGCCGGTGACCGTCGCGGGCGCCAGGATCGGAACTCTGTGCGTTTTCGACCGCAAGCCCCGTTCCTATCCATCGCGCGTCAGGCTCGACCAGTTGAAGGAACTGGCCGGCCTCGCCGCCAGCCTGTTCACGCTGAAGGACGCGACGCGCAGCGGCGCCATCGCCGAGGCGGCGCTGGTCCGCGAAGAAAAAAGGCGCGCCATAGCGCTCGACGCGGCATCGCTTGCCAGTTGGGCTTGGGACATCCGCACCGACATGATCGAATGCGACGTTCTGCTGCCGGAATTGTTCAATCTGCCGCGATCGAACCGGTTGCGGGCGCGCGACATCGTGATGGCGATAGATCCGCGTGACGCCTACCAGACCGAAACCCGCTTCCGCGACGCCTTGGCCGGCGGCGACGACTATTTCGGCGAGTACCGTGTGAAAGGCTTCCATCCGCCGCGCTGGCTGGCGACGCGCGGCCGCGTCATCGAGCGCCATGCCGACGGCAGGCCGACGCTGATCTTCGGGGTCAGCTACGACATATCCGAACGCAAGCTCGGCGAAGAACGACAGCGGCTGCTGCTGCGCGAACTCAATCACCGCGTCAAGAACACGCTGGCGACCGTTCAGGCGCTGGCGACGCAGACCGTGCGCCATGCCCGCCAGCCGAGCGCGTTCCTCGAGGCCTTCGGCGCCCGGCTCCAGGCCCTCGGCATCGCCCATAATCTCCTATCCGACCGGGAATGGCGCGGCATCGGCATCCGTGAACTCGTCCAGATCGAGGTGAGGCCCTTCGACACCGCCGAGCAGCTGCGCATGACAATCACCGGTCCCGATCTGTTGCTGTCGCCCGACCAGGCAGTGGGGCTGGGCCTGATCCTGCACGAACTGGCCAGCAACGCGCTGCAATATGGATCGCTGTCGGCGACATCCGGCAAGGTCGATCTGAGTTGGAAGACACGAGGCAGACAAGCCGGCCGCCGCCTTGTCCTGACCTGGCGCGAAAGCGGCGGTCCCGCGGTTGCCCCGCCCGAGCGGCATGGTTTCGGCTCGATCCTGATCCGCCGCAGCCTGGCCAAGGTCATGTCCAGCGAAGTGGCGCATGAGTTCCGGCCGGAAGGCGTTTTCGCCGAAATATCCATGCCGCTGGAGGATCTACCCAAGTAACGGGCGCCAGCTTAATCCGGGTCGCCGCCAGCCGGCTTGTGTGGACCTGGTTTCACGTTCTCGCGATAGATGGCATAGGCGGCCAGCGCCACGGCGGGACCGAGAATGGCTCCGAGGCCGCCCTTTCCCTTGAGCAGCGCCGGCAGCGCCGCCAGTGCGGCGGTGACGCCGATCGCCGTCATGTCGGCCTTGCGCCGTTCTGCCCGGCGCCGTGCGCGTGACCCGGCCGAGAAACGATAAACCAGCAGAATCAGGCCCGCGACGATCAGAAAGCCGACGCCGAATCCCAAAGCCGCCGCGAGCGGTCCATACCGGCCCGCAGCCAATATATAGCCGGCTCCGATCAGGAAGCCGAGACCGCACAGCGCCGCGAGCGCGGCAAGCACATAGACGATTGCAGCCGTGCGCGCGCGGCGCATGGCTGCAACGGTTTCGCCCGAAGCCAGGCCCGAGACAAGGGAAGCCAGCATTCCCATTTGCGGGTACTAGCGGCGTGCCAGGAGCGCGAATAGGAAGCCGACGCCGGCGGCGATCGCCAATGATGTCACCGGCTTCTCGCGCACGCTTGCCGCTATCTGCGCCTCGATATCCCTGGTGTTGCTGCGCAGGCTGTCAAAGGCTGCCTCGCCTTGGGCGCGCAGATGCTCGACGCCTTCGGCGGCGGCGCGGCGGGCGGTGCCATATCCATGCTCGCCTGTCTTGGCCAACTGCTTCGTAAGCTTGTCGATATCGGCCTTCAACTGCCTGATATCGGCTTCGAGGTCCGAATTCGCGCGGGCTTCGCTTGCGTTCTTTCCTGCGGCAGCTGCCATTGCTTAACTCCTTGTGATTGCTTTGGTTTCAACGCGCTGCATGTCTCAAGGTTCCGAGCGGTTCGGATAAACGGGCATGATCCCGCAAAGCGGGTATCGGTTTGCGGAAAGGATCACGCTCACTCCAATGGATAGAGGCCATCCCGGTTCCATCGATATCGAACCTTAGCTCAAAACGCGTCCTCCTGCATCCGGTCAGATCAGTGGCCGCTGTCCCTCGCCCAGCCCCTCCCAGCCGGCAAGCTCCTTCAACCCTTCATCATCGATGATCTCGCAGCCGCCGTCGCGCCAGGCGATCAGCTTGCGATCCATCAGCTTGCGAATCGTCTTGTTGGTATGGACCAACGACAGGCCGAGCGTATCGGCGATGTGCTGCTGCGTGAACGCGATCCGGGTGAGCCGCCCGCTATTGAGGCCGACGGCCTTGGCACGGCTGCCGATGAAGGCGATGAGATAGGCGGTGCGCTCGATCGCGCTGCGGCGGCCGACGCTGAGCAGGTTCTCGTCCAGCATCCGCTCCTCGCGTGACGCGATCCAGGTGATGTCATAGGCCAGCCCCGGATGGTTGCGGTAGAGCTCATGCAGGGACTCCCGCTCAAACACGCAAAGCAGCATCGGCGACAGGGCTTCGACGGAATGCTGCATCTCGCCCATCACGCTGCCTTGCAGCCCGATGAGATCTCCGGGAATGGCGTAGTTGAGGATCTGACGGCGGCCGTCCGACAACAGCTTGTAACGGAAACCCCAGCCCGACAGCACCGTGTAGAAGTGGGCGCTGCGGCGTCCTTCCACCAGCACCGTTGCGCCCTTGTCGACCGCGAGTTCGCCTTTCTTCAATTTATCGATAAAGGCCAGTTCCGATCTCTCGAATTTGCGGAAACCCGCCAGCGGCCACAATGGGCAATTCTCGCAATCAAACCGACGGCTGGAGCTAGCAAGACCGTTCTGGATTGACATTTCGAGCGCTCCTCGAGAACCGCGGGCTCAGCCGCTACGATGGCACGTCTTTTTTAAATGACAGCGCGCCAAATAGCGATCATGACTCGCTGTGTTTCAAGGAGCCATTGCCTGTGCCCCCTTTGCTTGATGGATTGCGCATACTTGTCCTGGAAGATGAATTTCTCATCGCCATGGATGTCGAGCAGCTTTGCCGCGACCATGGCGCCCGCGAAGTGGTGATCGTCCGCGACTTGGCCGAGATCGATGGTCGACAGGTTGCCACCCAATTCGATGCGGCGATCATCGATCTCATGCTGGGCGGCACCCCGACCTTCGACTTTGCATCAGGCCTGCGCGAAATGGGAGTCCCCTTCGTCTTTGCCTCCGGTTATTCGGATGCAGACGAGATCAAAGCTGCCTTTCCAGGGATAAGGCTGGTCAGCAAACCTTATTCGGGCGAAGATCTTGTGGAAGCGTTGGCCCTGGCCTGCGGGCGAGTTCCACCCGCCTGACAGCGCCAAATTGCGTAGTGGTCAGAGAGGCGATGGCGATTCTCCCTGCCGTTTCGAGGCGACGCGCTTCAGTGCGCCGCCGTTCCCGTGACCTGTGCTGAGATCGCGTCGGGACCGTACTCGTCCTCACCGGAGATTTTCAGTATCTCCTGCAGGCGCGTGCGGGCTCGGCTGACGCGGCTCTTGATCGTTCCGACCGCGCAGCCGCAGATCTCCGCCGCCTCCTCGTAGGAGAAGCCCGAGGCACCGATCAGGATGATGGCCTCGCGCTGATCTTCCGGCAGTTGCTCGAGTGCACCGCGGAAATCCTTGAGGTCGAGCTGGCCGTGCTGGGCGGGATGCACCGCAAGCCTGGCCGTCATGATGCCGTCGCTATCCTGCACCTCGCGGCCGCGTTTGCGCATCTGCGAATAGAACTCGTTGCGCAGGATGGTGAAGAGCCATGCCTTGAGGTTGGTGCCGGGCTGAAAGCTCTCATGCTTGTCCCATGCCTTGACCAGCGTTTCCTGTACGAGATCATCGGCTTTATCGGCATTCTGCGTCAGGGACACTGCGAAGGCGCGCAAGCTCGGTATTGCCCCAAGCAGATCGGTCTTGAAGCCTTGTGAGACCGTTGCCATGCCTCAGTCCTTCTTCTGTGCGGGCTCGGTCCGCTCCAGTTGCCTGAGCAACTGCGCGAAGCGATCCGGCACATCGTCGGAGACCAGCTCGTCATAATATTGTTTGAGTTTGCGTCCGATTTCGGAATTCGGCCCGAGCGGGTCGCCCGCGCCGTTCCGGCGCCTGCTTGCGGCGCCAGTCAAGACATCTTTCGTCATTTCCTTCATTTCGCCCTTTAATCCAGCCCCAAAGCCGCTCAACATACACTCAACACAAGGCAAGCGGCATCCTCATCTGGTTGCCCATCCCCAACTCAAACGCCGTTCAAGCGCATTGGTTCCCAGGCCGGAACTTTTTACGAAGGCGCGCGTTTATGTTGTTGGGGCTTGCAATGGGGCTTGACCTGCATTTTTAGTCAATCACGTCATCTGAGGGAGACGTCCGTCATGAGTTTATCCGCCACCATCGCTCCGCACCTGCCGTTCCTGCGCCGCTTCTCGCGTGCCGTCTCGGGATCGCAGGAGAGCGGCGACGCGCTGGTTGCCGCGATGCTCGAGGCCATCATCGCCGATGTGGACATTTTTCCCGAGGCATCCAGCGACCGCATCGCGCTGTACAAGGTCTTCGCCAAACTGTTCACGTCCGTCGCCATCCGCGTTCCACAGGAGCAGGCGCAGTCGGCATGGGAACAGCGCGCCGCGGCCAATCTCAATGCGATCGCGCCGCTTCCCCGCCAGGCCTTCCTTCTGGTTGCCGTCGAGGGTTTCAGCGAGGATGAGGCGGCCGAAATCCTCGGCGTCGGCGAACAGGAATTCTCAGAGCTGCTTGCTCAGGCGAGCAATGAGATTTCCCGTCAGGTGGCGACCGACGTTCTGATCATCGAGGACGAACCGCTCATCGCCATGGACATAGAGGAGATGGTCGAGAGCCTGGGCCATCGCGTCGTCGGCACGGCCCGCACCCATGCCGAAGCGGTGACGATGTTCGGCAAGACCCGGCCTAAGATGGTGCTGGCCGACATCCAGCTCGCCGACGGCAGCTCGGGCATCGAGGCGGTAAACGAGATCCTGTCGTCGACTTCCGTGCCGGTGATCTTCATTACCGCCTTTCCCGAGCGGCTCCTGACCGGCGAGCGGCCCGAACCGGCCTTCCTGGTGACGAAGCCGTTCAACCCCGACATGGTCAAGGCGCTGATCAGCCAGGCTCTGTTCTTCGACCGGCAGGCGAAGGCAGCCGCATAGCCATGCGCATCTGAAGTCGCCGCACACGCGCGAAAAAGCAGGGCACGGCCAGCCGGAGGTTCCGCTGGCCGTGCCCTGTTTCGCGCCACAATGGTGCCCCGGGGGATCGTCTTTTTCGGCAAATAGTGGAACAAACCGCATCCACCCACGTTTTTCTTGCACAGTTGGAAGGAGATGGAACCATGCTTTACTGGGCGCTCGTATTTCTCGTCGTGGCAATCATCGCCGGCGCGCTTGGTTTCGGCGGCATTGCCGGCACGTCTGCCGGGATAGCACAGATATTGTTCTTCATCTTTCTGGCTTTCCTCATCATTTCGCTTCTCGCCGGCCTGTTCAAACGGGCGTGAGCGATACTGGGCGAACACTGGAAGCCGCACCCCTCAAACGGTTTCCAGCCACCGCCGGGTAGTGTCCCACAAGGACGCCGCCCGGCGGACCGTTTTTAGGCCTCTGGTTCCCGTAACCTGCTTGGAACCCATTGGACGGTGAGCCGTTCAGCCTGAGTTGGGGTGGACAGGTCGGATGCGTTCCAGGGGTCGAGATACCAAGAAAAACGAGCGGGGCGAAGAGGTTATCGCTCTGCAGCCTGCCGAAAGCGGCATGCAACTCGGCCGGGCGCTTCTCCACGCACTGCACAATGCCGGCATTTCCGTTCTCTATCAGGACCGCGACATGAAAACGGTCTGGGCGCGCAACATGCGTGCGCCCTGGGCCGCCGACAGCAGCGAGGGCGAGGGCGTCCTGCCGCCGGCACAGGCCGACCGCATCGGCGCTGCCAAGCGCGATGTCGTCGCAAGCGGCAATCCGCAGCGCCTTGAGATCGGCGTTCCGATGGAAGACGGCGTCCGCTGGTTTCAGGTCTGGATCGACGCCGACCACGGCGAGGCTGGCGACGTGCAAGGCGTTGTCACCACCATGGTCGAGACGACGGAGCAGCGACGCCGCGAACAGACGCTGACGACGCTGTTGCGCGAAGTCACGCATCGCTCGAAGAATTTGCTGGCGATCATCCAGAGCATCGCCACCCAGACGGGGCGCTATTCCGATGGCATCGGCGATTTCCTGACGCGCTTTCGCGGCCGGCTTCAGTCGCTGGCCTCCTCCCAGGATCTGGTGACCTCCTCCAACTGGCGCGGTGCTGCCCTTCGCGAACTCGTGGCGGGTCAGGTTGGCCGCTACGGAACCGGAGCGTCGCACAGCCTTCGCTTCCGCGGCGCAAATCCTTACCTCAATCCCAATGCCGCGCTGCACATCGGCCTTGCGATGCATGAGCTTGCCGTCAACTCGGTCAGCTACGGCGCCCTGTCGCGGCCGGAGGGCTTCGTCGAAGTGACCGCCGTCCTCGACGCCTCCACCGATGGCGACATTGCCCTGTCGCTGACCTGGGCCGAAACCGTAGGAACCGACAGCAACCAAGAGGGCAAGAAGCGCTTCGGCAGCGTCGCACTGGAACGCGTGGTGCCCTCTTCCCTGAACGGAACGGCGCGACTCGAGATCGCGGATGGTCGCCTCGAATACCGTCTCGTCGTTCCGCACGGCAATTTCGAGACGGACTAGGCGATCCGGCCATGCTTTTAACCGGCTGTTCACCATAAAGGCAGATGCTGTTTCCTAGATACCGACGGGAACTGCCGAGTCGAGGGGCATGCTTTCGAGGGCTTTGCAGCAGCGGAGGAGCGTCCTGACGATCGCCGACATAAACAGGCTGGAGCAGGCCGCCCGCATTTCGATGGGCGAATTCCAGGATCCCGGGCTATCCGCGGCATCGCCGGCTGCTCATGGCATTCTGCGCATCGTTGCCCCGCTGGTGGCGATAATTGTCCTGATCGCCCTATCCCAGCTGACCTGATCGAAATTCCCGCTCCTGTCTTGGCTCACGTGTCGCCCGCAATTTCCGGGTCCGCGCCATCAGAAATCCATGTGCCCGGAAAAGACTCTCTTCACCAACAATAAATTGGAGCAGCAAAAGCCGATTTTTCATGCTAAGTGACGGCTGGAGCTTATTAAAGTGAGGAGTGACCCTATGCGGAAAATTCTTATTTCCATGGCTGCCGTGGTCGCCGTCAGCGGCTGCACCTCGACCGAGCAGGATGTCGTCGGGGGCGGCTTGATCGGCGCCGGCGTAGGCGGCTTGGTCGGCGGCGGCAAGGGCGCGCTGATCGGCGCGGCCGTCGGTGCCGGCTCAGGCCTGCTGGTCCGCAACCTGCGCAATGGCTACTGCCAGTATCGCGATCATCGGGGTCGCATCTACACGGCGCGCTGCAACTAAGGCAATTCCAGGAAAAACGTGGAGCGTTTCCGGGGAAAGCGCGTAGCGCTTCCCCAGGGAATTGCGAAACAAAGAGCTTGAGCGGGTCGGCGATTCTATCGGACGCTGGACCGCTCGGGCATAGTGAACCGCACCGCTGTCAGGCTCTTTCGCGAACCCGACAGCGGTGCGGCAATTATCGGCTGGCCTGGAGCGATTCCGGCAAGATCCGATGGCATTCACCCCGGCAGCGGAATCCTGATTTCCACATTCAATCCGTCATCGCGATAGTCGCGGTGGATCGTGCCACGCAGTTCACGCGTGACATTGAGGTCGATCAGTTTGGTGCCGAAGCCGGTCGTGGCCGGCGCGTCGACCTTCTTCTGCCCGGTTTCCTGCCAGCTCAGAGCCAGGATCCGGTCACGCCCGCGCCCCTCGACCGACCATTCGATCCTGAGGGCGCCGACCGTATTGCCGGCCTCGCCATATTTCAGCGCATTCGTCGCCAGTTCGTGGAAGGTAAGGCCCAGGGCCTGCGTCGTGGTTTCGTCAAGCAGCACCTCCGGCCCGGACAACAGCTCTTCCGGTAGCTCCTTTCCGAACACCTGGCCAAGCTCGATGCGCAGCAGGTCGCCCAGATCCGCCTTCTGCCAGCGCGAGCGCGTCAGCATGTCCTGGGACGCGGCCATTGCCTGCAGCCGGGCCGAGAACGACGCCGAGAACTCATTGACGTCGCTGGCGCGCGATGCGGTCTGGCGCGCGATCGCCAGCACCCGCGTGATCGAATTCTTGATGCGATGCTTCATCTCTTGCAGCATCAAATCCTTTTCGAGCAGGCTCTTTTCCGTCGTCTCGTGCAGCAGCGATGCCGCCTCGTAGGCCCGCTCCTGATAGCGCGCGACGAGCGCGATGGCGCCGGCCAGCAGCAGCCCGAACAGGCCGAGCATGACCGGGATGGCCCGCGACGATGGCTGCGAGAAGGCGCTGGTCGGCCTGAACTGCACGGTCCACGGTCGGCCCGCGACGCTGATCTTGCGGGTGACCAGCAGCCTGTCGCCAAAGCCCGAGACTGGCGGCGTCTCCGACCGGAACAGCAGATGATCCGGATCGACGGCGCCATCGTAGATTTCGGTGTTGACCGGCAGCAGCGGCGCGCGGCTGAGCGCGATCTGGAACAGATCCCGGGCCCGGAAGGCCGCATAGAGAAAGCCTACAGTCGAGGATCGCGATGCGTTTATGGCGTAGGGTGCGGTTTCGACGTTGAGCCGCACGAAGACGTAGAAGCCGGTGAAGGTCTGCGCCGCGCCCGTGCCCTGGCCGAGTTGCACCAGCCCGCTCGCGTGCTGCTGGTCATCGGCCATTGCCTTTTCGATTGCCGCGCGCCGCACCGGCTCGGTGAACATGTCGTAGCCGATGATGGCCTTGTTGGACGGGCCGAGCGGCTCGAACAGCACAATGGGCGTGCGCCATGGCTGCGTCGTATCCGGATAGATCGGACGCCTGATGCCCTGGTCACGCAGCATATCGCGTTCGACCGTCGCCTCGTCACCTGCTTTCACCAGCCGGAGAACGCCGATACCGCCCAGGCCAGCGAAATTGGTATCGACATCGAGGGCATCGAAGAACGCTTTGAACTCATTCTGCGAGATGTCGCCATTACGGGCGTCGAACAATGCTTGCGACGAGCGCAGCAGCGACAGCTGCAGGTCGATCCGGCTCTCGATTCGGTTGAGCGCGTCGTCCGCGGTCGCGTCAAACTTGATGCGAGCCGCCTCCTGCGTCGCGAAATAGGCGAACCCCGCCATCGTCATGCTGATCAGCGCAACGGCAACGAAAGCGACGATTGGAAAAAGCTTCTTCAACGGATGATGCGGCCCATCAGCATGTGCGCCCTTTATGGGCAAGTCGCCTTGCCAATACAATGGCAAGGCCAAGCCATCCCGGCGGCTGGCATATCACATGACCGGCAGATCGGGATCTTGCGACCAGGCGGCAACCGGACAGGCTTCAGGCAGCGATCTTCAGCGCGCCTGGTCCGGGAATGGCGCCGGGCGGACATTTGCCCAGGATGATCATGCCGAGCACCTCGTCCTGGGTCACATCGCTGGTGCGGGCAGTGCCGACGACCTGGCCGTTTTTCATGACGCACACCCGGTCGGCCAGTTCGAAAACGTCGTGGATGTCATGGCTGATCAGGAAGATGCCGATGCCGTCGGATTTGAGCTGCCTGACCAGTTCCCCGACCTGGGCGGTTTCCTGCGGTCCAAGTGCTGCCGTCGGCTCGTCCATGATCAGGATGCGGGCGTTGAACAGGATCGCGCGTGCGATCGCCACCGACTGCCGCTGTCCGCCCGACAGCTTGATCACCGGCTCCTTGAAGCGCTGGAAGCGGGGATTGAGCCTGCCCATCACCTTGCGCGCCTCGGCCTCCATGGCGACGTCGTCGAGCGTGCCCCAGGCGGTTCTCAGCTCGCGGCCGAGGAACAGGTTGGCGGCGGCGTCGACATTGTCGGCGAGCGCCAGGGTCTGGTAGATCGTCTCGATGCCGTATTTCTTGGCATCGCGCGGATTGGAGATCGAGGCCTCCTCGCCATTGACGAAGATTTCGCCCGCATCGCGCTTGTAGGCGCCCGACAGGATCTTGATCAGCGTCGATTTGCCGGCGCCGTTGTGGCCGAGCAGGGCCACGACCTCGCCGGGGAAAAGATCGATCGAGGCATCGTCGACGGCGCGAATGCCGCCGAACGCGATTGAGATGTTGCGCATGTCGACCAGCGGGTTGCCGGCGGGAGCGATCCTGTCAGCCATGATTGTCCTCCTCCCTCAAACGCGTTTGCGATAGACGGTGTCGAGCCACACCGCGATCACCAGCACGGCGCCGACGACAATGCTCTGCAGCGGCGAGTCGACTCCGAGCAGCACCATGCCGGATTGCAGCGACTGCATCAAAAGCGCGCCCAGCATGGCGCCGATGATGGTGCCCGAACCGCCGGCGAGCGACGTGCCGCCGATGACGGCCGCCGCGATCACCAGCAATTCATCCAGCGTTCCGAGCACGTTGGTGGCCGAGTTCTGCCGGGCAGACGAGATCGCGGCGGCGATCGTGGCCAGTACGCCCATGATCATGAACACTTTCATCGTGATCCAGCGCGTATTGATGCCGGCGAGGTTGGCTGCTTCCGGATTGCCGCCGATGGCAAAGACATAGCGGCCGAAACGGGTGCGTTTGGTGATGAAGGTCATGACCAGCCCGACGGCGATGGCCATCAGCACCGGTATGGCGATGCCATGGGCGATGAACAGGCCGCCCTCGGGCACGGTGATGTTGTTGGCGGCTGCATATCTGTTCACGATGCCGACCGGCCACGGATAGGAATTGGCCAGCCAAACCGCGCCCATGATGACGGCGCAGGTCACCACGCCAATCAGCGTCTCGGCCCAGATCGGACGCAGCGGGAAACGGAAGCGCTTGCGCTGCACCCGCCCGTTGAACAGCGCAAGCACCACCGCAAGGCAGGCGGCGATACCGACCACCCAGCTCCAGGTCGCGCCGATCGATCCGGCCGGGCCGCCGCCCATCAGCTGGAACGTCGTGTTGAGCGGCGCCACCGTCTGGCCGCTGGTGACCCACCAGGCGGCACCGCGCCAGACCAGCAATCCGCCCAGCGTGACGATGAAGGCCGGCACTTCGAGATAGGCGATGACGAAACCCTGGAAGGCGCCGATCAACAGGCCGAGCACCAGGCCGATGACCAGCGCCAGGACCCAGATCCATGGGTTGCCGAGCTCGAGTCCGACCATCCGCACCAGGAAGTGCACCTGGGCGAAGCCCATGACCATGCCGATCAACCCTTCGGCCGAACCGACGGACAGATCGATGTTGCGCATGACGATGACCAGCACCATGCCTGAGGCCATGATGGCGACGGCCGAGGTCTGCACCGACAGGTTCCACAGATTGCGCGGCGTGAGGAAGGTACGGCTGTCGAAATCGAGCGGATTGACGCCGAGACGCAGGCTGGACAGGACATGCAACCCGATCCAGATCAGCAGCAGCGCGCCGATCATGCCGAGCATGCGCGTGTCGATCTCGGTCGCCTTCAGGAACCGGGCGACGGCGCCGAGCTCCGACGCACGCGCGGTGTCGGCCTGCGGGTTGGACGTCGTGTCGGTCATGATTTTCTCCCACCGGCCTGCCCGTCTGACGCGGATGCCGGAACCCAGCCTAGAAGTTACCCGCCCGGGGCGGAAAAACAAATCTTCTTGAGAAAACGCCGCGGCTTGGCAGCCGCGGCGCTTCAATGCTTGACGTGGTGCAAGATCAGTTGCAGGCCGCGACGCTGCCCGCCGCGACGCCGGCACAGACCTCGTCCTTCTTGATCCAGCCAGCGTCGATGACGACGTTGAGATTGTCCTTGGTGATCGCAACCGGGGTCAGGAACAACGATTTGACGGTGTTCCCGCCGGGCGTGGTGAAGTCCTTGACGCCGGCAATATCGGTCATCTTCTTGCCGTCGGCCAGTTGCGAGGCGATCTCCGCGGCGTTCTTGCCGAGTTCCCGCGCGTCCTTCCACACCGACACGGTCTGCGTGCCGAGCGCGATCCGGTTCAGCGCGGCATGATCACCATCCTGGCCCGACACCGGCACGGTGCCGGCCAAACCTTGAGCCGTCAACGCCGCGACGACGCCGCCGGCAGTGCCGTCATTGGCCGCGACCACCGCGTCGACCTTGTTGTCGTTGGCGGTCAGGAACTGCTCCATGTTCTTCTGGGCGTTGGCCGGCAGCCAGCCATCGGTATAGGCCTCGCCGACATTCTTGATCTTGCCGCTGTCGATGGCGTCCTTGAGCACTTCCATCGAGCCCGAGAACAGGAAATCGGCATTCGGATCCGCACCCGAGCCCTTGATGAAGACGTAGTTGCCTTCCGGCTTCACCTTGAACACTTCGCGGGCCTGCATGCGGCCCACTTCCTTGTTGTCGAAGGTCAGATAGAAAACGTCCTTATTCTCGATCAGGCGGTCATAGCCGACGACCGGAATGCCTTCGTCGAGCGCTTTCTGCACCGCCGGGCCGATGGCGGAGGCGTCCTGCGCCAGGATGATCAGCGAATTGGCGCCCTGCGAGATCAGGCTCTCGACGTCGGTGAGCTGCTTGCCGGGGTTGGACTGGGCGTCGGCGGAAATATACTTGTCGCCGGCGGCTTCGATCGCCTTCTTCATGGCGGCCTCGTCGGTCTTCCAACGCTCTTCCTGGAAGTTCGACCAGGAAACGCCGATGACCTTGTCCTTCGCCTGCGCGACCGACGCGAGCGTCAGCGACATGGCGACACCCGCCAGGATAGCGGCTGTGAATCTCTTCATCTTATCCTCCCTGCGCCGCGTATGGCGCGACCAAACAGGCCCGAAGGCCGGCACAAAGGCTCTATTTTTTCGAGCCTCGAAAAAACACTGGTCCATCGTCGGAACGCTGTCAACGTCGATTCTGATGTATTTTGATGTCCTCGTGAATTTTTTTCGAGCTCCGGAATAAATAATGACAGCCAAGGCCGGTTCTGCCAGTATTTGGCGGTCGCTGGGCCTGGGGAGAGAAGACGGCGACCGGGAGGATGCGAGAAACATGTCGGTCGGAATCCGCCACGACGATCTGCGCCGACGCAATCGGGCGATGGTGATCGCGGCCGTGCGCCGTGCCGGGCAGCCCTCGCGCACCGAGATTGCCGCGACCACCGGGCTCAGCCATTCCACCATATCGGCGATCTCCTCCGACCTGATCGGCGAAGGCATCCTGGCGCAGAGCAAGCCGAGCGAGGCCGGTGCGATGAAACGCGGCCGGCCGCAGATCGGCCTCAGCCTCAACCCTGAAGCCGCGGCGGTGATGACCGTGGTGCTGTCGCTGAATTTCCTCTCCGTCGCCGTCATCGACTATGCCGGCCAGGTGATATCGGAGGAGCAGCGCCGGCTGGACACGCTGACCATGTCGCGCGAGGCGCTGATCGGCGAATGCGTAGCCATCGTCAGGCGGCGGTTCGAGGATCCCGACCTCGACGTCGCCAGCATCGCCCGTATCGCGCTGGCGATCCAGGGCATCACCGACACGGAGGCGCGCGCCATGCTGTGGTCGCCGATCACGCCGCAGACCGATATTGCCTTCGCCGACATACTGGAGGCCGAGTTCGGCATTCCCGCCACCATGGAGAACGATTGCAACATGATGGCGGTGGCGCTGCGCTGGCGCGATCCCCGGCGCTACCGCGACGACTTCATCGCCATCCTGTTGTCACACGGCATCGGCATGGGCCTGGTGCTGAAGGGCGAACTGTTCACCGGCACCCATTCATCCGGAGGCGAGTTCGGCCACATGATCCATCGCCCGGGTGGGGCGCTCTGCCGCTGCGGGCGGCGCGGCTGTGTCGAGGCCTATGCCGGGAACTATGCCATCTGGCGCAACGCGAGGCAGCTTGGCGAGGACACCGAGCCCGTCGATGTCAGCGACGCCGACATGCGTGCGCTGGCGGCCACGGCGCGCGAAAAGGACGGGCCGGAGCGCGAAGCCTACCGCAAGGCCGGTGAGGCGCTGGGCTACGGCCTTGGCAGCCTGTTCGCCCTGATCGATCCGGCGCCGGTCGCCATGGTCGGCGTCAGCGCCGCCGCCTTCGACTTGATCGAGCCGGCTCTGCGCGAAGCCATTGCCCAGACCGCCGGCGGACAGCACTCGAAATCGATTTCCTTCGACACCGAGCCGAACGAACTGCCGCTGATCCGCGAGGGCTGCGCCATGCGCGCGCTGACCTTCGTCGACCAGGAAATTTTCGCACCGGGGGCACAAGCGAAATCAGGCGTGGGCGAGAATGTTGCGTGACATATCCCTAGGCTTCGCGGATCGCATACCCCGCGCCACGGATAGTACGGATCACGTCAGGCATGCGGCCGTTGTTGACCGCCTTGCGCAGCCGGCCGACATGGACGTCCACGGTGCGCTCGTCGATATAGATCGTTTCGCCCCAGACATTGTCGAGCAGCTGGCTGCGCGAGAACACGCGGCCGGGATGGCGCATCATGAATTCGAGCAGACGGAACTCGGTCGGCCCGAGCCGGATCTCGCTCTTCTTGCGGTAGACCCGGTGCGATTCACGGTCGAGCACGATGTCGCCGACCTTGAGCACGCTGGACAGCACTTCCGGCTTGGCGCGGCGCAGCAGCGCCTTGACGCGTGCCATGAATTCCGGCGTTGAGAACGGCTTGACCAAATAGTCGTCGGCGCCGGTGGAGAGACCTCGCACCCGATCGCTTTCTTCGCCGCGCGCCGTCAGCATGATAATCGGCAGCCGCTCGGTCTCGGGCCGCATCCGGAGACGGCGGCAGAGCTCGATGCCGGAAACCGCCGGCACCATCCAGTCGAGCACAAGAAGGTCGGGGACATTCTCCTGCAAGCGGATCTCGGCCTCGTCGCCGCGCGTCACCACCTCGACCTGGTAACCCTCCGATTCCAGATTGTAACGGAGCAGCACACCCAGCGGCTCCTCGTCCTCCACCACCATGATGCGTGGCGCGATCATCGACTGGTCACCCCTGCCGTCACGCCGCTGGCGCCGACATCGCCGTTTCGTCCTGCTTCGGGCGATTGGCGGGCAATTGCGTGCCGGTCAGCACATAATAGGCATTTTCGGCAATGTTGGTCACATGATCACCGATGCGCTCGAGATTCTTGGCGCAGAACAAAAGATGCGTGCAGGCGGTGATGTTGCGCGGATCCTCCATCATGTAGGTCAGCAGCTCGCGGAACACCGATGTGTATTTGACGTCGATGCGTTCATCGTCGGCGCGCAGCTTGGCTAGCGCCGAGGCATCACGGGCGCCATACTCCTCGATCACGCCCTGCACCTGGATCAATACCAGCTGCGCCATGGCATCGATGGAGTGCGACAGGTCGCGCGGCGTGGCGGCCAGGCCGACGGTGCCGACGCGCTTGGCGATGTTCTTGGCGAGATCGCCGATGCGTTCGAGATCTCCCGCCATGCGGATCGAGCCGACGACATGGCGCAGATCGTCCGCCATGGGCTGCCGCTTGGCGATCAGCGTGATGGCGCGGTCGTCGAGTTCGCGCTGGCGCGCATCCATGATCGCGTCGTCGGAGACGACGCGCTGGGCGAGCGCATTGTCGGAATTCAGGAGCGCCTTGGTGGCGCCGCCGACCATCGATGAGGCGAGATCGCCCATGTCGCGGATCAGCCTGCTGATCTGTCCGAGATCTTCGTCAAAGGCTGCGACTGTATGTTCGGCCATGATCTTGGTCCTCGTATGCCTGGGATCAGCCGAAGCGGCCGGTGATATAGTCCTGCGTGCGCTTCTCGCGGGGCGACGTGAAGATCTTCTCGGTGCGGTCGAACTCGACCAGCTCGCCCAGATACATGAAGGCGGTCTGCTTCGACACGCGCGCCGCCTGCTGCATGTTATGGGTGACGATGACGATCGTATAATCGGCCTGCAGCTCGTCGATCAGTTCCTCGATCTTGGCGGTCGACAGCGGATCGAGCGCCGAGGCAGGCTCGTCGAGCAGGATGACCTCTGGCTTCACCGCCACCGTGCGGGCGATGCAGAGGCGCTGCTGCTGGCCGCCCGAAAGGCTGAGGCCACTGGCGTTGAGCTTGTCCTTGACCTCGCTCCACAGTGCCGCGCGCTTCAGCGCCTGCTCGACACGGCCGTCCATCTCGGCCTTGCTGAGCTTCTCATAGAGCCTGACGCCGAACGCGATGTTCTCGTAAATCGACATCGGGAACGGCGTCGGCTTCTGAAACACCATGCCGATCTTGGTCCTGAGCAGGTTGAGGTCCTGCGAACGGTCGAGGATGTTCTGGCCGTCGAGCAGCACCTGGCCCTCGGC
This sequence comes from Mesorhizobium sp. BR1-1-2, assembly GCF_020165435.1. NCBI lineage: Bacteria > Pseudomonadati > Pseudomonadota > Alphaproteobacteria > Hyphomicrobiales > Phyllobacteriaceae > Mesorhizobium > Mesorhizobium sp. BR1-1-2. Next base: position 60,643 of record NZ_JAIUID010000018.1, on the reverse strand, counting down.
GCTCTGCTTCGGGTAGAGCTCGTAGATGCGGTTGAAGACGCGCAGCAGCGTCGATTTCCCGCAGCCCGAAGGCCCGATGAAGGCGGTGACGCTGCGCTCAGGCAGCGACAGGCTGATATCCTTCAGCGCCTTCGACTGGCCGTAGTAGAAATTGAGGTTCTTGACCTCGATCTTGGCTTTCTCGACCGCGACTTCGGGCGTGTTCAACTCGGTGGACAACATCGGTTTCATCTGTCCTCTCTGCGTCCGGTAAGGCTGCGGGCGAAGATGCTCAGCCCGAGAACCGTAAGGGTGATTATGAGTGCGCCGGTCCACGCCAGTTGCTGCCATTCCTCGTAGGGGCTGAGAGCGAACTGGAAGATGGTGACGGGCAGGCTGGCCATCGGCGCGTTGAGATTGCTCGACCAGAACTGGTTGTTGAGCGCTGTGAAGAGCAGCGGCGCCGTCTCGCCGGAAATGCGGGCGATGGCCAGCAATATGCCGGTGACGATGCCCGACAGCGCCGCACGGTAGGCGACCGAGCGGATGACCACCCAGCGCGGCGCGCCGATCGCAGCGCCGGCCTCGCGCAAGGCGTTAGGCACCAGGTTGAGCATGTCCTCGGTGGTGCGCACGACGACCGGGAGGACCAGGATGGCCAGCGCGACGGCACCGGCGATCGCCGAGAAATGTCCCATCGGCCGCACCAGCAGCTCGTAGACGAACAGGCCGACGATGATCGAGGGTGCCGACAGCAGGATGTCGTTGATGAAGCGCACGATCGTGGTGAGGCGCGAGAAGCGGCCATATTCGGCCATGTAGGTCCCAGCGAGGACACCGATCGGCGTGCCGACGATGACGGCGATGACTGTCATCATGATACTGCCGTAGATGGCATTGAGCAGGCCGCCGGCATCGCCGGGCGGCGGTGTCATTTCGGTGAACACAGACAGCGAAACACCCGACAGGCCCTTATAGAGCAGTGCGCCGAGGATCAGCGCCAGCCAGGCCAGGCCGACGCCCGCCGCCGTGACGCATAGCGTCATCATCACGGCATTCCTGCGCTTGCGTCGATTGTGAAGCGATGTGGCCGTCGACATCGGTCAGGCTCCCGTGCGGCTGTCCATGCGCAGCAGCATGTAGCGCGCAAGGGCAAGGATCAGGAAAGTGATGACGAACAGGATCAGGCCGAGCGCCACCAGCGAAGACGTATAGAGATCGCCGTCGGCTTCGGTGAATTCGTTGGCGATGGTTGCCGAGATCGTCGTGCCGGGCGCGAAAAGCGAGGCGCTGATGCGGTGGGCGTTGCCGATGACGAAGGTTACCGCCATGGTTTCGCCGAGCGCGCGGCCGAGGCCGAGCATGACGCCGCCCATGATGCCGACGCGGGTATAGGGGATGACGACGCGGCGCGTGACCTCCCAGGTCGTGCAGCCGATGCCATAGGCCGATTCCTTCAGCACCGCCGGCACCGTGTCGAAGACATCCTTGGTGATCGAGGTGATGAAGGGCAGGACCATGATGGCAAGGATCAGCGCCGAGGTCAAAAGGCCGATGCCGTAGGGCGGACCCGCAAACAGGCTGGAGAGCCCCGGCACGTCGTGGAAAAGCTTGATGATGAAGGGCTGCACCGTCGTCTGCAGGAACGGCGCGAACACGAACAGGCCCCAGATGCCGTAGATGATGGAGGGTATGCCGGCAAGCAGCTCGACGGCGATGCCGATGGGGCGCCGGAGTGGCCGCGGGCAGAGTTCGGTAAGGAAGATGGCGATGCCGATGCCGATGGGAACGGCGATCAGGATAGCGATGGCGGCGGTGACGATGGTTCCGTAGATCGGGGCCAGCGCCCCGAAATTCTCGGTAACCGGGTTCCACGATTCGGTCGTCAGGAAGGAGAACCCGAATTTCGACAGCGCTTCCCACGAGCCGGCAAACAGCGAAATCGCCACGCCGCCGAGGATGAGCAGGACGAGGATGGCGGAAAAGCGTGTCGCCGCCCGGAAAATCGTATCGGTGAGCGCGAAGCGCCGGACCGTCGCTTCCCTGGCCCGCATGGCGGCCGACGATGGCATGGCTTCGGAGACGGCGGTCATCTGGCCCTCGCGTTTCAAGGAAGACAGGGAGGGCGCCGTGAAGCGCCCTCCTCATTCAGCAGGGATTACATGGCGGAATAGAGCGGCTTGCCGTCTTCGCCGACGATGTCCTTGGCCCACATGTCCTCGACGCTCTTGACGACCGCGTCGGGGATCGGAACGTAGTCCAGCGCCCCGGCCATGTCGTCGCCCTTCGCGTAGGACCAGGCGAAGAACTTGAGCGCTTCACCGGTCGCAGCCACGTCGCCGGGCTTCTTGTAGACCAGAATCCAGGTGGCCGACGTCATCGGCCAGGATTCGGCGCCCGGCTGGTTGGCCAGGATGACGCCGTAACCCGGCTGCGAGCTCCAGTCGGCATTGGCCGCCGCCGCCGAGAACGCCGCCGCCGTCGGCTCGACCTTCTTGCCGTCCTTGTTGATCATGTCGGCATAGGTCAGCTTGTTCTGCTTGGCGTAGGCGTATTCGACATAGCCGATCGAGCCGCCGGTCTGCGAGACGTTGTTGGCGACGCCTTCATTGCCCTTGGCGCCGATACCGACCGGCCATTCGAGCGCGGTGTTGACGCCGACCTTCGACTTCCAGTCGGCGCTGACGTCGGCCAGATAGTAGCTGAAATTGAACGTGGTGCCCGAACCATCGGAGCGATGAACGACCGCAATCGCCTGGTCGGGAAGCTTGACGTCGGGATTGAGCTTGGCGATCGCCGCGTCGTTCCAGTTGGTGATCTTGCCGACGAAGATATCGGCCAGCGTCGGGCCGTCGAGCACCAGTTCGCCCGGCTTGATGCCTTCGAGATTGACGACCGGAACGATACCGCCCATCACCATCGGGAACTGTGCAAGTCCGGTGGCTTCGAGATCTTCGCCCTTCAGCGGCGCATCGGAAGCGCCGAAGGTGACGGTCTTGGCCTTGATCTGCTTGATGCCGCCGCCCGAGCCGATCGACTGGTAGTTGAGACCGATGCCGGTCTCCTTCTTATAGGCATCGGCCCACTTCGCATAGATCGGGTAAGGGAAGGTGGCGCCGGCGCCGGAGATGTCAGCTGCCATTGCCGCTGAAAGGGTGAGGGTGGACGCCGCAGCCATTGCGATCGCAACGGCCGCCGAGCGGATGAAATGTCTCATGTGGCCTGCTCCTGTTCGGAAGATGGTCTCTCGGCGCCATTCCTTGCCAGCGCCCGCTGAGGCCAATAGCGTTCGATTATAACAGTCGCATGACAGTTTCGTGTCAGCCCGGTAACGCGTCGCCGCCGCTTGGAAAGGCGATGGCGATCGGCGGCTGCGGCATGGCGCCGGTTTGCCTTCGGGAATCAGGGACTTGCGCTATCCGGCCACCCAAACAGCCATCGGATTCGGCGTGGATCGCTGATCGAAGAAAAGCCGGACGGGAGCGCGTTGCTCGAGGCCAGAGGATGTCTTGGCCGGGCCATCGCCAAAAACAGGTCCGTTGGGGTAGATTGACGCTGCTTCATACTGGCGGTCGCTGCTCCCGCCCGTAACTAGAAGAGAGCGGAAATTCGATGCCGTCATTGTCCCGGCTGGACGCCGGCTTTGATATGGTGCGATCGCACCATAGTCTTGCTCGAAGGGCAGCGGCCGACCCCGACTGATTCTCGCCGCAATCCCGTGGAAGGCGCGAAGCCTATCCCGCGTTGCGCCGGGCCTGGCGACCGGCGCCGACCCAGCGCTCGACCTTTTCGAGCAGGGCCCTGGGGCTGATCGGCTTGGGCAGATAATCATCCATGCCGGCGTCAAGGCAGCGTTCGCGATCGCCCTTGAGCGCATGCGCGGTGACCCCTACGATCGGCACATGCGTGCCGGTTTCCTCCTCTAGCCGGCGAATGGCGGCGGTCGCCTCGAGCCCGTTCATCTCCGGCATCGAGACGTCCATCAGGATCATGCACGGATTGAGCCTGCCGAAGGCGTCCAGCGCCTTGCGGCCATTGCCGACGATCTCGAAACCGTAGCCGGTCTCGCCGAGGATCTGAGTGAAGACCATCTGGTTGACCTCATTGTCCTCGGCCACGAGTATGTCCAGCCGCTGCTCGCCGCCGTTCGCGGCAAGCCGAGGCCTGACCGGCGGCGGCTGCAGCAACGCGCGTTGCCCCGATGCCGCGGCTGGCGATGGTTGCGGACCGTTCCCCCCGCCTCCCTCGACGGCAAGCGGCCGGGCGACATCGCTAGCGTGGCGATGCCGCTGGATGGTAGCGACCAGCGTTTCCAGGAGCACCGAGGAGCGTGCGGGCTTGATCAGTTGGGCATCAATGCCGAGATCGCGGTAACTGGTGTTGGCCAGCGACTGGTCGACGGAGGTCAGCATGATGATCGGCGTGTCGGCAAGCCCGGCGGTGCTGCGCACGACACCTGCCATCTCGGCGCCGCTCATCTCGGGCATCTGATAGTCGAGCACGACGCAATCGACCGGCACGCCGTAGGCGGCGGCAGCGATCAGCACTTTCAGTCCCTCGGCGCCGCTCTCGGCCGCGCAGGAATCGAACGTCCATGACGTCATCTGCTCGGTCAGGATGGCGCGGTTGACGGCATTGTCGTCGACGATCAGCACCCGCGCGCCGGTCACATCCACCGGCATGATGCGCTGCGCGTTCTGTTCTCCGGCCCTGGGCAGCGTGACCGCGAACCAGAAGGTCGACCCCTTGCCTTCGGCGCTTTCCACGCCGATGTCGCCGCCCATCAGTTCGACCAGCCGCGAGGTGATCGCGAGCCCGAGCCCGGTGCCCTCATGCCGCCTCGTCGAGGAGGTGTCCACCTGGCTGAATTTCTCGAACACCTGTTTCAGCTTTTCCTCGGGGATGCCGATCCCGGTGTCGGTGACCGAGATCGTCAGCCTGGTTCCGTCCGGCACACTTTCGCCGGTGACGTCGACGAGCACATGTCCTTCGTCGGTGAACTTCACCGCGTTGCCGAGCAGGTTGGTGACGATCTGCCGGATGCGGCCGACATCGCCGATGAACAGGCTTTCGAGCCCAGGTTCGATGCGTACGATGAGCTCGAGGTCCTTTTCCTTGGCGCGTGTCGATACCAGCGTCGCCACGTCCTCGATCGCCTCGGCGAGATTGAAGGGAGCGGGATCGAGCACCAGCTGGCCGGCATCGATCTTGGAGAAATCCAGGATATCGTTGATGATGGTGAGCAGCGCATTGCCCGATTTGACGATGATGTCGGTGAACGTCTTCTGCTTCGGATCGAGATCGGATTTGGCCAGGAGTTCGGCCATGCCCAGCACGCCGTTCATCGGGGTGCGGATCTCATGGCTCATATTGGCGAGGAATTCCGACTTGGCGCGGTCGGCAAGTATGGCGCGCTGGCGCGCCTCGCGCAGTTCCGCCTCGCGCAGCTTCAATTCGGTGATGTCGGTGGTCGACCCGATCAGGTAGAGCGACCCGTCGGACGCGATCATCGCGCCCTTGCGGGCGAACTGGTGGCGCACGCTGCCGTCCGGGAGTGTCACCGTCTCCTCGACCTCCTGGGTTTCGCCGCTGCGCAGCACCGCGAGGTCGCCATTGACGAAGGCTTCGCCGTCCGGCCCGAAAATTTCGATGTCGGTCTTGCCGATCGCGTCCTGCTTGCTGAAGCCGGTGAGGTCGCACCAGCCCTTGTTGACGTAGAATTGCCTGAGATCGGAGCGCTTGGCGTAGATCGACACCGGCACGTTGTCGATCAGGCTGCGGAACACCTCGTTCTCGCGCATGCTTTCTTCCAGCGCCCGCTCGCGCGCCTTGACCTCGGTGATGTCGGTGCTGGAGCCGACCAGATGCACCGATCCGTCCAGCGCCACCAGCCGGCTCTTGCGCGTCATCAACTGCCGCACCGTGCCGTCGCGATGGGTGACGGGCTCCTCGACCTCCCTGACGCTGCCCGTGAGGGCGACCTCGGTATCGTCCAGGCTGTAGCTCTCTCCATCCCCGTCGCCGAACAGCTGCCGATCGGTGCGGCCGATGACGTCTTCCTTGGCGAGCCCGGTGATCGCGCACCACGCCTTGTTGACGAACTCGATGCTGAGATCCTGCGCCTTGATGAAGGCGGCAACGGGCAGTTCGTCCAGCACGTGCCGGAACAGGTCGATCTGCCGCATCGAATCGTGCAGCGCCTTTTCGCGGCTCTTGATCTCGGAGATGTCGACACGCACGCCGATGAACGTGCCGTCATCGGTGCGCATGTCGTAGACCTGATACCAGCGGCCGTCGGGATTGAGACGTTCGAAGGATGAGTATGGCAGGCGGTAGCGGGCGAGGATGCTGTCCAGCCAGGGATCGAGATCGCCATCATAGAGCGCATCGACCCGCGGATCGCCGCTCGAGCGGAAATAGCCGGCCGAATGACCGAGCGCCACCGCGTCGCGGAAGGTGCGGCCGGGCTGCCATGCCGACTTCAACGCCGGCAGTGTGTCCTGCATCTTGCGGTTGGCGAAAACGAAATTGTCGTCGCGGTCGTAGATGATCACGGCGGCCGGCAGCGATTCCAGCACGCTGGCCAGGTGTTTGCGGGCGTCCTGCGCCTCGGTCTCACGACCCTTCATGTCCGAGACGTCGAAGAGGAAGCCGGCCACGTAGTTGCGGCCGCTTGCCATTCTAACGCGGTTCTTCCTGACGACGCGCGAGCGGTTGACGCCGTCGACCTCGAAACTTTCCTCCACCTCGTAAGGCCGCCCGGTCGCCAGGACCGCGCGCTCGCTTTCCTCGAACAGCGCAACCTCGGCCGGCGCGAGAAAATTGCCGCCGGGCTTGCCAAGCATGGTTTGCGGCTTCTGGCCGAACAGGCCCGCGAACGCCTCGTTGACGAAGACGAAGCGCAGATCGTCGTCCTTGACGAAGATCGGATCCTTGACGCCGTTGATCACCGCTTCCGCCAGTCGCGCCTTTTCCAGCGCGTCGGCCAGCTCGGCCTCGCGGTCCTTCATGTCGGTGACATCGACATAGGAGATGAGCCGCTTGCCGCCGCCCAGCGGGGCCAGCGATGCGATCAGGGTTCGCCCGTCATTGCGCGGCAATTGTCTCGAGCCGGCGACGCCGGCCCTGATCTCGGCCTCGCGCTCGGCGGTATGGCGTTGCCAGGCAACGTCGTCGCCGCCGTAGGAATCGACGGCGCGGCTGGCGTCCATCAACTCGCGGAAGCCCGAGCCGACCCCGGCGCGCTGGGGATCGATTTTCCACAAATTGTAGAAGGCCTGGTTGATCACTTCGGCGCGCAGGTCGGCGTCGAGGACCATGATCCCGATCGGCATCGAATCGACCATCGTGCGAAGGTCGGCAAGGCCTCCCGAAGACGCCTCTTGCTGCTTCTGTTCCAGTTCTTCGAAGGCGCCCGCCAATCCCGTGACGTTGCGTCCAATGCCGCGGTAGCCCGCAAATTTCCCCTCATCGTCGAAGCGTGGAAAGCCTGAGGTCAGCACCCAGCGGCAATCGGCGCGACCTCCCTTCAGTTCGTAGACGAAGTCACGGAACGGCCGATGCGCCTGCAGATCCTCCAGATGCATTGCCGCGCTGCGGTTGCCGTTCAGGACCTGCTTCAGGAAATCGAACCGGAAGCGGCCGAGCACAGCGGCCGGGTCGATGCCCGTGACCGCCTGGTAGTTGTGCGAAAGCCAGGAAAATCGCAGCTCGGCATCGGTCTCCCAGATCCAGTCCGAGCCCGTCTCGACCAGTTGGCGTAGCATGGCCAAATCCATGCCCTCGGCGAACGAGGCCGCGTCGTTCACCGCCATTTCGCCCGACCCGCGCTCGCCGCGCACGCCGGCTGTCTCGTTCGCTTCAGCCATGCCGTCCCCACCCCGAATCCAAGGCCGAACCCTCCCTCCGCGGTTCGTCGGCGGAATGTGCCCGAGAAGCATTAACGATCCGCTAACCTTAACAAGCCGTTGCGCACCGGACGGGCATGGCCTGCACCATTGCGCCCGGTTGTCGGCCGGATCGAAGCCGCGCTATAAGCCCATACGGGGGTGTTGCTGATGTTTGGACGGATTGTGCCTTGCTTGCTGAGCGCGGCGCTGCTTTTCGGCAGCGGCTGTTCGCGCAGCTATGACGGCACCGTCGTCATTCCGCGCCCGCTAGATGCCCGGCGTTTCTGGGACCGGCCGCCGCCCAATGTGGAATACGGGCCCTCCGGAATGGAAAACGGCGCTTTTCCGGCGCCGCCACAGCCGCCAACCCGGTTTTCCGAGCGCAGGCCCGCGCCGGGCGACGCGCCGAGACGTCATCTTTCAAGAGTTTCGAGACCACCTCCACCGTCCTCCGGTGAGGAAAAGCCCCTGGCATGCAGGAATGTCAGCGAACCCGGAAAGAGGGTTCGCATGGTCTGCGACTGATGGATGCCACCCGAAATTGATATTGGCTGGGAAACCGGCGCCTACGCCCGGAGCGGATGATCATTCGGCTGGGAAGAAGGCCGGGCCAACTATTCTCACCGGCCGCTTGCCGGCCTCTATCGACTGATGCTGGGCCGCACCGGAAGCTTCGGCGCCCGCCGCGGGAATTGCCGCGACGCTGCCGAGGTCCGGCTTGGCCGACGGCAAGGGGATGATGGCATTGGTCATGTTTGTGGGCGTTACCGTTCTGGCCCTCAATTCGGTGACCCTGCTGTAGTAGCGTTTTAGGTCACATGCCTTGAAATTGACGTCGTCGCGGTAGCGGTATGCGGTCGGCAGATCGGTGTAGGGCTTGCGCGTGTCGAGAGCGACCATCTTTTCGGTTTCGAGGCTGATGTCGCTGAGCGTATAGAGATTGACCCCCGGCTCGTCGCAGATGTAGCGGCATTGATCGGCCATATCCTTCACATCGTCGCTGCCGGCGAACTGCGACTTGGGTGCTGGGAAGAAATATCCATCCGAAAGGCGCACACAGAACAGCATCGCGTTGCCGGCGCCCGTTGCCCTCGCCGCTGGCGCCGTCGCAGACGCCGATTGGGTCTTCGCCGCGGCGCGCTCCTTTGCCGCTGGCGCGCAGCCAAGCGCGACAAAGCGCGCCCGCAGCCCCGACATGTCCCGGCCTGAATTGGAGGCCGCCGCGATCCGGCGCTGCACCTCGCTCCTGTTCCTGGCAAGATCGGCGCACGCGTTGAAGAAACCACCGAGGGAATTTTTCGCCGTGCATTTGCGCTGCCTCTCGAGCCCTTGGATCGCGGCAAGCTGGCGGTGCAACTGGGCAAGCTCGGCGCTCGTGCCGCCGCCACGGCCGGCCGACGACAATTGATTTCTTATCGCACTGCAACTGTCGGCATAAGAACTGGACATTCCGAGCGCCAGCACCGTCAGGATGACGAGCGCGATCATCATGGAGAACCAGAAACGGATCATCGGAACGACGAGGTCCTTGTTGCTGAGAACCTGGAATGACAACTATTTCGACTTCAGCAAGCTTTCACTAAATGAGTTTTATCTAATCTTTCCAGTCCCCATGCATTGAGAGACTTTTCTCTAGGTTAGTAGAAGAACCTCTGTGAATTCAATATTGCATTTTTATTTCAAGATTGAGACGAACTGCAAAACAATGCAGCCGAACGGAGGGCTGGCAGGCCTGCCGGATCACTCAAGTGTTACCGGAAACCGGTCCTGAAACCTTTGCCCGGTCTTTCGCGTTGAAGCGCGAAGGAGAACGCAGATGTCGATCCACATCACGGTATCGGAACTGACAAGAAGCCTTTTTCATTCCCTGGGACTTGATCCGAGACCCCTGAGCGCCGAGCAAAACCTGCTGCTGGAATGCTATCTGGCCGGGCAAATCCCGGAATCCGCCTGGAACGACTATGTCTTCGAGACGCCCGAACTGGCGCGGCACGCCGAGGCGCGGCGTATCAGCCACTGACCGGTGAAGGCGGTGCTGCGAGATGGTTTGGTGCTAGTCGCTACGTGAGCGGGTCGCTGACGCTGGCAGGTGTTTTCTGTCAGGAATTGCGTAAATGGAAGCGGGATCGGCGATCCGCCGAACGCCGAACGGCTCTAGCACATTGAGCCGCGGCGCGCCCTGTGCGGAGCCGCGGAACAGCTATTGCTTGGGAGAGACGAATTGCAAGGTGAACACGTTGCCGGCAATCCCTTGCGCCAGTTGCGGCGAAAGGCTGAGCGGTGTGCAATTCTTCACCGCGGCCGTTGCGGCGTCGATAAACGACTTTCGCGCCTTGTCGTCGCCGGCCACCTTGGCGGCGGTCGGCCGTGGCGGACCAAGCAGCGTGCCGTCGCGCTTGAAGCTGAAGCTCAGCGTGACGATGGAATTTCCAGCATCCGCCGGCGGCGTCCAGCATGCCTGGATCGCCGTGCCGACTTCGTCCATCGTGTTGAGCTGGGCGGCAGCCGACGGAGATGTGGCAACCATCACCACCGCGCCGGCAATCAGGAGCATTCCAGCCATTTTTTTCATTGCAATTCCTCGACCTTCGACCCTCTCCAGCCCGCGTACGATCGGCAGGATTGATGGTAGGGCCCGAAATGGCAAGGGCAATATGCTTTGACGAAGGTATTGCCGAAAGCATTGGAGATGGCCTTACCGCAACAGCCGGCCGAAAAAACAAAAGGCCGGCGTGGGCCGACCTTTGTTTTCACCGCAGCGCCAGTACATCCGTGGTCGCGGGTGAATTGTCTCCAGTAGACAGGTTATAGGTAAACGAAACCTTAACCGACGCCCGCCTCCACGCCATAGCTCCGAGCCCGGCTCCAGCCAGCGTTCCATGCACCTGCATATGACGGAGCGCTCGAGCGGGGCGGCTGAACAGTGTTCGATGCCGGGGATCAACGGCTGAGCCGTTTTTTCTTGGTACGCCCAAGGGGAATCGAACCCCTGTTCCCGCCGTGAGAGGGCGGTGTCCTGACCGCTAGACGATGGGCGCGTTCAAGAACCGGCGATATAGGCTGGCAGCGGAGAAAAAGCAACTGGGGTTCCGCCGGCTTTGCCGTGATCAAGAAAAAGCCGGCCGGTGCTAGCGTTTGGGCTCGATCAGATCCCATAGATTGCCGTGGAGATCGGCGAAAACCGCCACCGTGCCGTAGGGCTCCAAGCGCGGGGGCTCGCGAAATTCGACGCCCTTCGCCACCATCGCCGCATGATCGCGGGCAAAGTCGTCGGTTTCGAGGAAGAGAAAGACCCGTCCGCCGGTCTGGTTGCCGATGCTCTTCCTTTGTGCCTCGTCGGAGGCCTCGGCCAGAAGCAGCCGCGCGCCGCGCCCGCTGGCCGGCGCGACCGTCACCCATCGCTTGCCGCCGCCGAGGTCCACATTCTCCAGGAGCACAAAGCCCATCCGCCCGACATACCAGTCGATCGCCTCGTCATAGCTGTCGACGACCAGCGCGACGGTGGCGATATGACGATTTTCGGCAAAGCCGGTCATTGCGCGCCGGGCTTCATTTGTTGCGGATTGCAAAGCGGCCGATTATGCGCCGCTCGCCTATGTCGTAGACGAAGATCGTGCGGCTGCCATCGGCGAGTTCGGCGTCGATCGAGACGCGATTGCCGGACAGCGACTGGCTGACCACCCTGGCGCCGACCGGCAGCACGATGTCTCCGCTGAGCGGTTCGCCGGCGGGCACCTGGATGTCGCCGGCCAGCGGCGGGCTCACCGGCACTGCCTTGCGTGATTTGTAGACAATCGCCGCGATCACCACCATAAGAGCCAGCAAAAGCAGGCCGAGATTGATGGCCATGAAGCGGATGAGCCTGCCGCGCACCTTTTCGATCTCGGGGTTGAGCGGCTTTTCCCCGCCTTCAACAACGGCGTCTTCGTCGGCGGCGGGGCGGGCCATGGCAAACATTCCGGAACGATTCTCGATGAGCGCTCATAGCGAAGAGGCCCCCCGATTGATAGAGGACCAATTCATGCAGGCAGAACCGACCGTGCTCGTGGCCGGCGCCGACGGTGCCGGCCAGCGCCTCGATCAGTGGCTGGCAGGCAGGCTCGGCCCGGACATGTCGCGCAGTCGCGTGCAGATGCTGATCAGGCAGGGCGCGGTCTTGGTCGACGGCAAGACCGTTGTCGAGACCAAGCGCAAGATGTCGCCGGGCGAAACTGTCTCGGTCGCCATGCCGGAGCCGGAACCGGCGGAGCCACAGGGGGAAAACATCGCCCTCGATATCCTCTACGAAGATGACGAACTGATCGTCATCAACAAACCCGCCGGGCTTGTCGTCCATCCCGGCGCCGGCAATTGGACCGGCACGCTGGTCAATGCGCTGATCCATCATTGCGGCGACAGCTTGTCCGGCATCGGCGGCGTGCGCCGGCCGGGCATCGTCCATCGTCTCGACAAGCAAACCAGCGGCGTCATGGTCGTGGCCAAGACCGACCGCGCCCACAAGGCGCTTTCGGAGGCCTTTGCCGATCACGGCCTGACAGGCGATCTCGAGCGCGCCTACCTGGCGCTGGTCTGGGGCATACCGCAGCGGCCGGCCGGAACGGTGGATGCCCCGCTCGGCCGCGCCGCCGACCGTGTGCGTCGCGCCGTGGTACCCGAAGGACGCGACGATGCCCGCCACGCCGTCACCCATTTTGCGGTGCAGGAGCGCTTCGGCGAAAACCAAAAGGAATTCGCAACCGCAAGTCTGGTCGAATGCCGGCTGGAGACCGGCCGCACCCATCAGATCCGCGTCCACATGGCCCATATCGGTCATCCGGTCCTCGGTGATCCCGATTACGGCCAAGCCTTTCGCACCAAGGCCAACCGGTTGCCCGAACCGCTGAGAAGCCAGGTCAAGGCATTTTCCCGGCAAGCTTTGCACGCCTGGCTCCTTGAATTTCGCCATCCGACTACCCATCTACCGATGAGGTTCGAGGCACCGATACCGAGGGACATGGAGAAACTCGTCGGCGGCTTGCGCAGTCTGTGATCCGCCACCGGCAAGCTTCAAATCAACCATCAAAAACCTGACTGGCGTTGTTCACTTCAGCGTGACACACTGTTTCGTGTTGAACAAATGCCTGTCTTTTCTGGTTTTGTTCCTGTATATATCCGATGTCGCGAGCGAGCCTTTGGTGCTCGCGTCACATGCCCGCCGCGTTTCGGGGGCATCACTCCAATAGAGAGGGGGCGCTATCATGGCCCAGTCACTACCCAGTATCGTTTCCGGCGAAGGCGGCCTCAGCCGCTACCTGGAAGAGATCCGCCGCTTTCCGATGCTTCAACCGCAGGAAGAGTACATGCTCGCCAAGCGTTATGCCGAGCATGAGGACACTTCCGCCGCGCACAAGCTCGTCACCAGCCATTTGCGGCTCGTCGCCAAGATCGCCATGGGCTATCGCGGCTACGGCCTGCCGATCGGCGAAGTGATCTCGGAAGGCAATGTCGGCCTGATGCAGGCCGTCAAGAAATTCGAGCCCGAGCGTGGCTTCCGCCTCGCGACCTACGCCATGTGGTGGATCAAGGCCTCGATCCAGGAATACATCCTGCGCTCGTGGAGTCTGGTCAAGATGGGCACGACCGCCAACCAGAAGCGTCTGTTCTTCAACCTGCGCAAGGTGAAGGGCAAGATCCAGGCGCTTGACGACGGCGACCTCAAGCCCGACCAGATCGCCGAGATCGCCACGCGGCTGAACGTTTCGGAAGCGGAAGTCGTGTCGATGAACCGCCGCCTGTCGGGCGACGCCTCGCTCAACGCGCCGATCCGGGCGACGGAAGGCGAGTCCGGCGAATGGCAGGACTGGCTGGTCGACGACCACGAAAGCCAGGAAGAGATGCTGATCGAGCAGGACGAGCTGGAAAACCGGCGCGGCATGCTGTCGGGCGCCCTTGCGGTGCTCAACGAACGCGAACGGCGCATCTTCGAGGCGCGCCGCCTCGCCGATGAGCCGCTGACCCTGGAAGAACTGTCGGCCGAGTTCGACATCAGCCGCGAGCGCGTGCGCCAGATCGAAGTGCGCGCTTTCGAGAAGGTACAGGATGCGGTCAAGGCCGCCGCCAAGCGCCAGACCCAGGCGCTGCGCACCATCGAGGCGCAGCCGGCGGCTTAAAAGCCACGTTCGGCAACGAAACATCCAGGCGGCGTCAGGAAACTGGCGCCGCCTTTTTCGTAAACCGCATCGGGTGCCGTGATTGCTTCAAAGCCCATCCAGCGGAAATTTCAGATACCGTCGTCCATTGGCTTCCGGTTCCGGCAGGCGTCCGCCATTCATGTTTACCTGCAGCGCATGCAGGATCAGCCTCGGCATCGGCAATGTCCGGTCGCGGGCCTCGCGGAGCGCAACGAACTCGGCCTCGCTGCACGCGGCGGCAAGATGAATGTTGCCGGCTTTCTGCGCGGCAACCGTGCTCTCCCATAACGCCTGGCGCCCGCCGGGCTGATAGTCATGGCCGACAAAGAGGCGCGTGTCCTCCGGCAGGGCCAGAATGCCTTGGATCGAGTGCCACAGGCGCGCGGCGCTGCCGCCGGGAAAATCCGTCCTTGCCGTGCCGCTGTCGGGCATGAACAGCGTGTCGTGGACGAAGGCCGCGTCCCCGATCACATAGGTGATCGACGCCAGCGTGTGCCCGGGCGAGAAAAGCACCCTTGCTGGAAGCGTTCCGACCCGAAAAACCTCGCCGTCGCCGAACAGCCGGTCCCACTGCGAGCCGTCGGCGGGGAAATCCGGCCAGTTGTAGATCGCCTTCCACAATTTCTGGACCTCGACGATCCGCTCGCCGATCGCCGTCGGCGCCGCGGTCCTTTGCTTCAGGTACTGCGCGGCCGAGAAATGATCGGCATGTGGATGGGTGTCCAGGATCCATTCGACGCTCAGTCCCTCCGCCCTGACGAAATCCAGCAGCGCATCGGCATTGGCTGTCGAAACTGCGCCGGACTTCTCGTCGAAGTCGAGAACCGGATCGATTATGGCGCACCGCTTCGTCACCCGGTCGGCGACGACATACTGGATGGCGCCGGTCGGCTTGTCATGGAAACCGGTGACTTCAGGCTTTGCCGAACCTATGTCCAATCCGACTTCCCCTCCTGTTAACCGGACAGGAATGATTTTCTCTGCCAGAGCAACATAAGAGCATGCTTGTCTAGCAGGGCGCTGCCGTCAAGCACGCCTTGCCAGAAAAGCTAGGGAAAGTCGAAAAATGCCATCCGGGAAACTGGAGCAAATCCAAGCGGCATCCCGGGAAGAGCGCGTGGCGCTTTGCCCAGAGAACTGCGCAAAAACAAAGAGACGGTTCGCCGTTTCCGTGAAACGGTGAACCGCTCTACGCGGAAGGCTGCTTGGTCTTCCGGAGATAGGGTAGGACGGTCTCGTAGGCGCCGAAGCGCTTGATGGCGTCCTCGTTGGAAACGGCCGCGGTGATGATGACGTCCTCGCCCTGCTTCCAGTTCGCCGGCGTCGCCACCTGGTGCTTGGCGGTCAGTTGCATGGAATCGACCGCGCGCAGGATCTCGTCGAAGTTGCGGCCCGTGGTCATCGGATAGGTCAGCACCAGCTTGATCTTCTTGTCGGGCCCAATGACATAGACCGAACGCACGGTGGCATTGTCGGCGGGCGTGCGGCCCTCCGAGGTCTCGCCGGCACCAGCAGGCAGCATATCGTAGAGCTTGGCGACCTTGAGATCCTTGTCGCCGATCAGCGGATAGTTCACCGAATGGCCGGTCGCCGTCTTGATGTCGTCCTGCCATTTGCCGTGGCTTTCGACCGGATCGACCGAAATGCCGATGATCTTGACGTTGCGCTTCTTGAACTCGCCCTCGAGCCCCGCCATCGTGCCCAACTCGGTCGTGCAGACGGGGGTGAAATTCTTCGGGTGGCTGAACAGCACCGCCCAGCCGTCACCGATCCACTGGTGAAAGCTGATCGGTCCTTGCGTGGTCTCGGCGGTGAAATCCGGGGCGATATCGTTGATGCGAAGGCTCATGATGTTTCCCTACCCTTGAAATGTTGCCGGCAACGGCTGGCGAGCGCTCAAATCTTTTTAACACCTCGGCGGCAACCCACAAATGCCTAAACCCACAGGCGCCCGTCGCGCCCGCGAAAAAATTTCTCTTCTTACCGCCAAGTTCGGCAGGAATTTCCGGGGAGACCGCTTATGCCTTGTTGACGGCCAGCGTCGCCGCAAGATCTTCCATGCGCTGCGCCAGCGCGCCAAGCGCGTTGGTCAGCACGCTGTCGCTCTTGTCGGCCTTGGTCAGCGCCTCGTCGCGGGTCTTGCGCAAGGTCAGCACTTCGCTTTCCATGCCCTTGACGCGCTTCTGCAGCTCCGAGAGTTCATCCATGACCATGATGCCGGCCATGACCGTCAGCCGCTGGTCGCCAATCTCGCCGAATGAATCCTTCAGATGCGAGACGTAGCGGTCGAAACGCTCGGCGAGATCGATCAGATGCTCTTCCTGGCCTTCGTCGCAGGCCATCCGATACTGCTTGCCGTCTATGGAAACCGTGACCTGTGCCATGAGCCTACCTATCCAACACAGCGCGGATGGTTTCCATGGCGGTCACCAGTCGTCGCGACACTTCCTTGTTGGCGTCCTCCAGCCGTTCGGCGCGCGCCTCGGAATTGTCGAGCTCCTGCGCCAGCCGCGAGCGGTCGGCATTCATCCGCTGCACCTCGGCCTCGGCTTCCGAATAATCGCGCTCATGCTCGAGCTTGGCCGCGACGGCGTTTTCCAGGCCTTCCATGGCCTTGCCCAGCCTTGCAATGACTTCCTTGAGTGTCGTTTCCCCGGTCATGGCCTCGTCCTGTGCCCTGCCCATCACCGAATCGTTCGCGTTCAGAACGCGTTATCTCTGAAACATTAGGCACCGGGTGAAGGCGACGTCAACAAAGCTCTCGCGACTGTCCCCTGCTAACGCTAATATAGGCCTGCCCGCGGCATCACAAGGCCGGCAAATGCGCACCGGTTTGTTGACTAAAAGTGCGCGCCTGCTATGTGTCGCGCACGCTTTTCAAGGGCTCTCCCAAGGCCCCGAACCCCACCCCGGAGGAACCATGACGTCGCGTGAACAACATGACCGGATGGCCAATGCGATCCGCTTTCTCTCCATGGACGCGGTCGAGAAGGCGAACTCCGGCCATCCCGGCCTGCCCATGGGCTGCGCCGACATTGCCACGGTGCTGTTCACCCGCTTCCTGAAATTCGACGCCAAGGCGCCGCATTGGGCCGACCGCGACCGCTTCATCCTGTCGGCCGGCCATGGCTCGATGCTGCTCTACTCGCTGCTCTACCTGACCGGCTACGAAGACATGACGATCGACCAGATCAAGCACTTCCGCCAGTTGGGCTCGAAAACCGCCGGCCATCCCGAATATGGCCACGCCGCCGGCATCGAAACGACCACCGGCCCGCTCGGCCAGGGCCTTGCCAATTCTGTCGGCTTCGCGCTCGGCGAGCGCATCATGAACGCCGCCTTCGGCAACGACCTCGTCAGCCACTACACCTATGTGCTGGCCGGCGACGGCTGTCTGATGGAAGGTGTCTCCCAGGAAGCCATCGCTCTTGCCGGCCACCTCAAGCTCAACAAGCTGATCGTGTTCTGGGACAACAACAACATCTCGATCGACGGTCCGGTATCGCTGGCTGACAACACCGACCAGGTCGCCCGCTTCCAGGCCTCCGGCTGGAACGCCAGCCATATCGACGGCACGGATCCGGAAGCCATCGCCTATGCGATCGAAGCCGCCCGCCATTCCGACAAGCCGACGATGATCGCCTGCAAGACGACCATCGGCTTCGGCGCCCCGACCAAGGCCGGCACCAACAAGGCGCACGGCTCGCCGCTCGGCGCCGACGAGATCGCCGGCGCGCGCAAGTTCTTCAACTGGGAGTCACCCCCCTTCGAGGTTCCAGCCGACATCCTCAATGCCTGGCGCACCGCCGGCACGGCCGGCGCCGAGGCGCGCGCCGACTGGGAAGGCCGCCTCGCCAAGGCCGACGCCAAGCTCAGGGCAGAGTTCGAGCGCCGCGTTGCCGGCAAGCTGCCGTCCAACTTCGACGCCGTCATCACCGACTACAAGAAGAAGCTCTCCGCCGACAAGCCCAAGGTCGCTACCCGCAAATCCTCCGAAATGGCGCTGGAAGTCATCAACGGCGCCGTCCCGGAAACCATCGGCGGCTCGGCCGATCTCACCGGCTCCAACAACACTAAGACCAGCCAGACCAAGAACATCACCCCGGACGATTACGGCCAGCGCTATGTCCACTACGGCATCCGCGAACACGGCATGGCTGCCGCCATCAACGGGCTGACGCTGCATGGCGGCGTGATCGCCTATGGCGGCACTTTCCTGTGCTTCTCCGACTACGCCCGCCCCTCGATGCGGCTGGCCTCGCTGATGGGCATCCGCTCGATCTTCGTCATGACCCATGATTCCATCGGTCTCGGCGAAGACGGCCCGACCCATCAGCCGGTCGAGCATGTGGCGGCACTGCGCGCCATCCCCAATCACAACGTCTTCCGTCCGGCGGATGCGGTCGAGACCGCCGAATGCTGGCAGTTGGCCCTTGAATCGGAAAAGACGCCGTCGACGCTGGCGCTGACCCGACAGAACCTGCCGACCGTGCGCACCGAATTCACCGAGAAGAACCTGAGCAGCCAGGGCGCCTATGAACTCGCCGCCGCCAGCGGCGAAGCCGCGGTGACGATCTTCGCCACGGGTTCGGAAGTCGAGATCGCGCTCGGCGCCCGCGACCTCCTGGAGAAGCACGGCCATCCGACCCGCGTCGTTTCGGTTCCTTGCTTCGAACTGTTCGACAAGCAGAGCGAGGACTACCGCCGCAAGACGATCGGCAATGCGAAAGTGAAGATGGCGATCGAAGCCGGCATCCGCCAGGGCTGGGATCATCTCATCGGCTCCGACGGCATCTTCATCGGCATGACCGGCTTCGGCGCCTCGGGAACGATCGAGCAGCTCTATCCGCATTTCGGCATCACCGCCGAGGCGGCCGCCAAGGCGGCGGAAGCCCGCCTGCATGGCAAGTAAGGCCGTGCATGTTGCCCAAAAGTGTATCTCGATTTTGGGACAGCGACATGTATGAAACAAGAACAATCGGCGAAACCGCGTACAAGGGTTCCGCCGGACTGGCCTGACCTAATCGATTTAAATCCACGTCGCCGCGGCTGGATTCTTTCCGCTTCCGCCGCTATGAAGCTGCGGACCAATCGTCTGCCCTCCAGCTCCCAAGGAGAGAAAAATGACCGTCAGAGTTGCCATCAACGGATTCGGCCGCATCGGCCGCAACATTCTGCGCGCCATCCATGAATCCGGCCGCAAGGACATCGACGTCGTCGCCGTCAACGACCTCGGCCCGGTCGAAACCAACGCCCACCTCCTGCGCTACGACAGCGTACACGGCCGCTTCCCGCACGAAGTGTCGGTTTCCGGCGACCAGATCACCGTCGGCAAGGAGACGTTCAAGGTCACCGCGATCAAGGATCCGACGCAGCTGCCGTGGAAGGAGCTCGGCGTCGACATCGCGCTCGAATGCACCGGCATCTTCACTGCCCGCGACAAAGCCGCCGCGCACCTGACCGCCGGCGCCAAGCGCGTCCTCGTTTCGGCGCCGGCCGAAGGCGCCGACCTCACTGTCGTCTACGGCATCAACCACGACAAGCTGACCAAGGACCACATCGTTATCTCGAACGCGTCCTGCACCACCAATTGCCTGGCGCCGCTGGCCGCAGTCCTGCACGAGACGGTCGGCATCGAAAAGGGCATGATGACGACGATCCATTCCTACACCGGCGACCAGCCGACGCTGGACACCATGCACAAGGATCTCTACCGCGCCCGCGCCGCGGCACTCTCGCAGATCCCGACCTCGACCGGTGCCGCCAAGGCCATCGGCCTGGTGTTGCCCGAGCTCAAGGGCAAGCTCGACGGCATCTCGATCCGCGTGCCGACGCCGAACGTCTCGCTCGTCGACTTCAAGTTCATCGCCAAGCGCTCGACGTCGGCGCAGGAGATCAACGAAGCGGTGATCGCCGCCTCCAACGGCAAGCTCAAGGGCATCCTGTCGGTTACCCATCATCCGAACGTGTCGATCGACTTCAACCACGACCCGCACTCCTCGATCGTGGCGCTCGACCAGACCAAGGTGATGGACGGCAACTTCGTTTCGGTGCTGTCCTGGTACGACAATGAATGGGGCTTCTCCAATCGCATGGGCGATACCGCGGTCGCCTTCGGCAAGACCATCGCCTGATCGCGGGCCCATCTTCCAGAGACTTGAAACGCCTGGCTTCGTCCGGGCGTTTTTTCGTTGGAGTGCTCGGCAAGGCGTCGCTTCGCTCCTGCTAAGCCCAAGGACGATGAAGTTATAGGCTTCGGCCAAAAAACCGCTCTCCTGCCTTGCGCCGGCCATGCCTTCGCCCCACTCTTCCTTGAATCGAGAGAAGAGGCAGGGGACAAGTCACGGATGGAGCATGCGATCTATCTCGTCACGCTGGTGGGCACCGCGCTTGTCGTCGTCGCCGCGTTTTCGAGCCTGATCGCCTTCCGCTTCGGCGCACCGCTGCTGCTTCTGTTTCTCTGCATCGGGCTCGCCACCGGAACCGATGGCCTCGGCATCGAGTTCGACAACGCCCGCATCGCCTATTTTGCCGGCTCACTGGCGCTGGCGGTGATCCTGTTCGATTCCGGCTTCGGCACGCCTCTCAATGCCTTGCGCCAGGCGGCCGGGCCGGCTCTGTCGCTGGCCACGTTCGGCGTGGTCCTCACCACCGGCCTGTTCGGCGCCGCCGCCTACTATCTGCTCGATCTCACCTGGCTGGAATCCTTCCTGCTCGGTGCCGCCGTCGCCTCCACCGATGCGGCGGCCGTGTTCTTTCTTTTGCGCGCCGGCGAGATCAATCTGCGCGAGCGCGTGCGATCCACGCTGGAGGTGGAGTCCGGCACCAACGATCCGATCGCCATCTTCCTGACCATCACCCTGGTCGAGATCATAGCCGCCCATGCCGACCCAGAGGCCAATGTCCTGGTCACCAACCTCGTCCTCGGCTTCCTCATCAACATGGGCCTGGGCGCCATTGTCGGCGTGCTGGGGGGCCTCGCCATCGTGCGCCTCGTCGACCGGCTCAATCTCGACCATGGCCTGCTGCCGATCTTCGTGCTGACCCTGTCGCTGATGGTCTTCGCGGCCGCCGGCGCCATCGGCGGCTCCGGTTTCCTGGCGGTCTATCTTGCCGGCCTCATCGCCGGCAATTCCGACATCCGCGCCGTCACTATCCTCAAACGCTTCCAGGACGGCATGTCCTGGCTGGCGCAGATCATCATGTTCCTGATCCTCGGCCTGTTCGCGACGCCCTCGCAATTTCCGGCGATCATGGTGCCTGCGGTGCTGCTTGGCCTGTTCCTGATGTTCGTCGCCCGGCCGATCGCGGTCTGGCTTTGCCTGATCCCGTTTCGTCTGCCGCGCCCCGAAGTCGCCTTCGTTTCCTGGGTCGGCCTGCGCGGCGCCGTCTCGATCCTGCTTGCCATCACTCCCTTGCTCGGCGGGCTGGAGAATGGCCGCACCATCTTCAACGCCGCCTTCATCATCGTCCTGGTGTCACTCGTCATCCAGGGCTGGACCGTTGGTCCGCTGGCACGCCGTCTCGGCCTGATCGTGCCGGCGCGGCTCGGACCTCTGGACAAGGTCGAGCTCGAACTGCCGGGCTCGGCCCATCACGAGCTCCTCGCCTACCGCGTCGCCCCGGGCAGCCCGGTGGCGCGCGGCGAGCGCATCCCTCGCTGGGCGCGGCCCTCGCTGGTGTTGCGCGACGGACGCTCGATGCGTTTCCAGGACATGGGCAGGCTTGCCGCCGGCGACCAGGTCTACATCTTCGTGCCGGACCGCTATCCACGCCTGCTCGACAAGCTGTTCGCCAGCCGCGCCGTCGTCGACCCCGAGGATGCCGATTTCTTCGGTGCCTTTGCTGTCGATCCGGCGCGTTCCGCTGCCGAACTGGAAGCCGCTTACGCGCCGGGCCTGAGCGAGGCGGAACAGAACCTGACCGTCGGCGCTCTGGTCACGGCTCGGCTCGGCGGCCATGTCGAATACGCCGACCGCGTGCTGATCGGCCCGATCGAGCTGATCGTGCGTGACGTCGATGACAAGGGCAGGATCACAGGCCTGGGCCTCTCCTTCGAACCGACCGCGCCCGTGGCGCGGGTACCGGTCTTCCTCAGCGCCGGCGAGATCGCCGACCGGATCAAGGCCTTCGTCCAAACCTGGCGCAAGCCGGTGGAAACACCGATCCCCCCGGCACGCGCAGACGAGAAAACAGAGCCGGCGGCGGAAAAGGCAACGACCGAGAGCTGACAACGGCGATCCTTTGCGCCGCAGCCATCCGCCTGCCGTGACGCTACGCGACGTCAACGCCTTCGCCTTGAAAATTTCGCGCCCTCCCCAGCCAAGTCTTGCATCGTCGTCGGTGCGGGGTATGGTCCCGGCGATTTCTCAGCGAAAGGAACCAGCATGGCCAGCTTCAAGACACTGGACGATATCGGCAATATCAATGGCAAGCGCGTGCTGGTGCGCGTCGACCTCAACGTTCCCGTCGCTGACGGCAAGGTCACCGACACGACCCGTATCGAACGCATCGCGCCGACCATCGCTGAATTGTCGGGCAAGGGTGCCAAGGTCATCCTGCTCGCCCATTTCGGCCGACCCAAGGACGGTCCCTCGCCGGAATTCTCGCTGGAGCCGATCGCCAGGGCAACGTCCGAGGTGCTCGGCCGCCCCGTGGGCTTTGCTGGCGACTGCGTCGGCGACACGGCGGGAAGTGCCGTTGCCGCCATGAACAAGGGCGACGTGCTGCTGCTCGAGAACACCCGCTTCTACAAGGCCGAGGAGAAGAACGACCCGGCCTTCACCGAACGGCTCGCCGCCAATGGCGATATCTTCGTCAACGACGCCTTCTCCGCTGCCCACCGGGCGCATTCCTCGACCGAGGGACTGGCGCATCTGTTGCCGGCCTTTGCCGGTCGCACCATGCAGGCCGAATTGGAAGCGCTGGAGAAGGGCCTTGGAAATCCTGTTCGCCCGGTGGTCGCCATTGTCGGCGGCGCCAAGGTCTCGACCAAGATCGACCTGCTGATGAACCTGGTCAAGAAGGTCGACGCGCTGGTCATCGGCGGCGGCATGGCTAACACCTTTCTCGCCGCACGCGGCACCGACGTCGGCAAGTCGCTGTGCGAGCACGACCTCGCCGCTACCGCCAAGCAGATCATGATCGAGGCGGCCGAGGCCGGCTGCGCCATCATCCTGCCCGTCGACGGTGTCGTGGCGAAGGAATTCAAGGCGGGTGCGGCCAGCGAAACCGTGGCCATAGCCGACGTGCCGGCGGATGGCATGATCCTCGATGTCGGCGAAAAGACCGTGAAAGTCGTTGCCGACTGGATCGACCGCGCCGCGACCTTGGTCTGGAACGGCCCGCTCGGCGCGTTCGAGATCGAACCCTTCGACCGCGCGACGATGGCGGCAGCCAGGCATGCGGCGGCGCGCACCAAGTCTGGCAAGCTGGTTTCGGTGGCTGGTGGCGGCGATACCGTCGCGGCGCTCAACCAGGCCGGGGTTGCCGACGATTTTACCTATGTCTCGACTGCCGGCGGCGCCTTCCTCGAATGGATGGAAGGCAAGCCGCTGCCGGGCGTCGACGTGCTCAAGCGTTGAAACGATCAACTCGAGGCGAGCGCGCGACGCTGCCGGGACTTTCGATCGATTCGAGCTTTCCGGCGTCAATCCTTTGGCGGTAGTGTTCTGCTAGAGCAATTCCAGGAAAAGTGTGTACGGCTTTCCGTCCGGAATTGCGTCAAAACAAAGAGTTAGAGCGGTTCGCCGTTTCCGGGAAACGGTGAACCGTTCTAGGCACAGAACAACACCGTCCAGGAGAAGCACGATGAGCGAACGTCTCGAAGACATTGCCGCCGCGATGGTGGCCAACGGCAAGGGCCTGCTGGCCGCCGACGAAAGCTCGGGCACGATCAAGAAGCGGTTCGACGTCATCGGCGTCGAATCGACCGCGGACAGCCGGCGTGACTACCGCGAGATGATGTTCCGCACCAGTGACGCCATGACCAGGTATATTTCCGGCGTCATCCTCTATGACGAGACCATTCGCCAGAAAGCGGCCGACGGCACGCCGTTGGTCGATATCATCAAAGCTTCAGGCGCTATTCCCGGAATCAAGGTCGATGCCGGCGCCAAGCCTCTGGCCGGCTTTCCCGGCGACACGGTCACCGAGGGCCTCGACGGCCTGCGCGAGCGGCTCGCCGACTATTACAAGCTCGGCGCCCGCTTCGCCAAATGGCGTGCCGTGATCGACATCGACAAGGCAAAGGGCGTGCCGTCGGTCACCTCGATCAGCGCGAACACCCACGCGCTCGCCCGCTATGCGGCCCTTTGCCAGGAAGCCGGTATCGTGCCGATCGTGGAGCCGGAAGTGCTGATGGACGGTGCCCACGACATCGACACCTGCTATGAAATCTCGAGGGCGACGCTGACGAAGCTCTATGACGAGCTCTATGCGGCCCGCGTCGTGCTCGAAGGCACGATCCTGAAACCCAATATGGTGCTGGCCGGCAGGAAGTCGGGCAAGGTGAGCAGCCCCCAGGAAGTCGCCGAGAAAACCATAAAACTGTTCCGCGAGGCCGTGCCGGCGGCGGTGCCGGGCATCGCCTTCCTCTCCGGCGGCCAGGAGGACGAGGAAGCGACCGCCAACCTCAACGCCATCAACGCCATTGGCCCGCATCCGTGGAAGCTGACCTTCTCCTATGGGCGCGCCCTGCAGGCTGCCCCGCAGAAAGCCTGGAGCGGCAAGGCATCCAACGTTGCCGCCGGCCAGGCCGCCTTCACCCACCGCGCCCACATGAACCATCTGGCGGCGCTTGGACAATGGAGGCCGAGCCTGGAGCAGGCTGCCTGACCACGGTTTTCCGTCTCTATCGGACCCGGGCCATGCGCCCGGGTTTTGCTGCGCTCCGCCGGACTTGGGATAAAGCGCCTCCATCCCTATTTCTCTCCAGCGCAGCCGGCGCGATGTCGGCTCACGCCCGTCCCGAACGTCCTTGGGATGAAGCCAGGGAGAGGTTCATGCATCGCAACAAGGTCGTTTCACGCGAGGATTGGTTCCGGGCGCACAAAACGCATCTGGCGCGCGAGAAGGAATTGACGCGATTTCGCGAGCGCATCGCGGCGGAACGGCGCGAATTGCCCTGGCTGAAGGTGAGAAAGGACTACGTCTTCGAAACCGAGCAGGGTCCAAGATGCCTGGCCGAACTGTTCGCCGGCCGCAGCCAGCTGATCGTCTATCATTTCGTGTTCGGTCCCGGCTCGACCCATCATTGCGAAGGCTGTGCGTTCGTCGCCGACCACATCGACGGCGCCAACCAGCATCTGAGACATCATGACGTGTCGCTTGTCGTGGTGTCACGCGCGCCGCCCTCCGAGCTGCTGCCCTACCGAGAGCGCATGGGTTGGAAATTCGACTGGGTCTCATCCTATGCCTCGGACTTCAACTTCGACATGCAGGTGTCGTTCACCGACAAGCAGATCGCATCGGGTGAAGCGATCTACAATTTCGAGACGCCCGTTCTGAAATCGAAAGACCTGCCCGGCACCACCGTGTTCTACCGGGACGAGACCGGCGACATCTTCCTGACCTTCATGTCGCGCGCCCGCGGCAGCGAACAACTGATCGGCGCCTATCAATATCTCGACCTTGCGCCGAAAGGGCGCGACGAGACCGGCCCTTACAGAACCTTGATGGACTGGGTGCGGCTGCACGACCAGTATGGAAACAGGTCGCAAGCGGACAGGGCTTAGGACATTCAGCGATCCCATCGAACATTGAACGCTTGAAGGCGTCCGCCACCGGTGCAAGGATCGTTCACCTCCGGCGCAACATGCGTTAAATGCTGCTCGATGCGACGCTTTCCGGCTCTCCTCACCTGGCTCGCCTTCCCTGTCTATGTCTGGCAGGGGCTTGGCGTGCGCCGACGCACCTCGCGCATGCTGCCCGCGCAAGGCCCGGTCATGCATGAGATCGCCGGCGGGCACCCGGCGGTCTGGCTGCTCGTGCTGGGCGATTCCTCCGCCGCCTCGGTCGGCATCGAAAAATCCGAGAATGGCCTGGCCGCGCAGCTGGCCGCCCTGATCTCGCAGCGCACCGGCCGCGCCGTGCGCTGGCGCGCCGCTGGGTTCAATTCGGCGACCTCTGGGCAGATCCGCGACCACGTCCTGCCCAATCTCTCGGCCGATCCGTGGACGCATATCGTGCTCGCCATCGGCACCAACGATACCAAGAATTTCCACTCCGTGCCCCGTTTCAAGAAGGCGTTCGGCGGCCTGCTCTACGCGCTGCGCGCCAAATGGCCCGAGGCCCGCGTCGTGTGGTCTCCTGTGCTGGAGTTCACGCAAGCGCCGGCAATGCCGTCGCTGCTCGGCAGGATCCTGGAAATTCGCGCCGGTGAGATGAACCGGATGGGCAAACGTCTTTGCCTCGAACGCGGTGCGGTGCCGGCGCCGCGCTTGCCGATCACCAATCCCGAAGCCGGCTTCGCCTCGGACGGATTTCATGCTTCGGAAGCCGGTTACCGGGCCTGGGCCGAGCACCTCGTCGGCTGCGTGATCGAAGAGTGATTGCCGCCGGCTGCGTGCCGGCCGACATCTTACGCATTACGGGCGGAAAACCGCCAGACACCTTCCTGGAACTGCGCTACGTCCAATGTCCAAGCACGGCCGTTATCGAAATGGCCGCCATGGCCAGGAGCGCCAGCTTCCAGAAGTCGCTGCGCCGTTTCAGCCCCGGCCAGCCGAGCGGCTTGATCAACTGGATGACCATGATGCCAAGGATGACGAGGGCGAGGAGTTTCGACATGCCGCCTTTGACCAGCATCGGAACCCGCTGTCAAAGCCTCTCGCAAGGGCCGAAACCGGGCCATACCGGCGCTGATCGGCCCTCACTTCGGTAGGCTGACATCCTCCTGACAGACTGCTGTCAGGAGGGGTGTGCGATAGTGGCTCATCGAAGCAAGAGGAGGATAGCCATGAACGGGTTCACCATTCTGCATAATATGAAGCACTATGTCGGCAAGGTGCGCACGATGCGCAATGAGATCCGCACCAGGCGGTTCCTGAATGCATTGCCGGCGGACGTCCGCAAGGATATCGGCTGGCCGGACATGTATGATGGCCTTCATATCCGCGACAATTGAGGCGATTTTTTCAGGCAAGGCTTGGAGGCCGGGATTGCCGCACCCAGATAGCAAGTCCAGGCAAGCAAGTAATGCGATTTCCGGCGAAGGCGAACTGAACGAGTGCAGCTTGTCGCCGGGGGCTGCGCATCTGGGAATGGAGCAAACGCATGCCTGAGCAAAAGACGATCGGCTTTTTGTTCATCCAAGGCTTCGCCGACTGGGAATATGGCCTGCTGGCCGCCTCGGCGGTCGAATGGTTCGGCGCCCGCGCGGTTTCGCTGACGCCGGACGGCGGACCGGTGAGCGGGATCAGCGGTTTCCGGCTGACGCCCGACCGCTCGGCCGGCGCCGATGAAAATGCCGATCTCGATGCAATCGCCGTCATTGGCTCCGACCGATGGGCGGGCGAGGCGCCGCCCGAGGTCGCGGAATTGCTGAGGGCCGTTGCGATGCGGGACGGTGTGGTCGGCGGTATCTGCGCCGGAACGCTGGCGCTGGCCCGAGCCGGCATGTTCGAGAAGGCGAGGCATACCAGCAATGGCCGCGACTGGATCAATCACCACATTGCCGGCTATGCCGGCAATCATAATTATCAGGACGTGCCGCATGCCGTGTCCGACGGCAAGATCGTTTCCGCGCCAGGTTCGGCGCCCGGCACCTTCGCGCTGGCCTTCCTGAAGTCGCTCTATCCTGAACGAAACGGCGAACTTGCCGAGATGCGGACGCTATTCGCCAGCGAGTATGCTGAACGCTCCTGACAGAATGGTGTCAGGAGCGCCATGCCATAGATGCATGAGCGTTCGAGAGGACGAGCGATGAAGAGCTGGACCGACAGATTGAACACGCCGGGGGTCAACGGCATCAAACCGGCCCCGCGCACGGTGGAAGATGGAGCCGAAGACCAGACGATCCTGATGCCGACGGCGCGACAGGTCGACGAATTCATCCCCTCTATTCCCAAAGGCGTCGAGATGGACGTTCGCGCGCTGCGCACGGGGCTTGCCTTTGAACATGGCGCCGAAGTGACATGCCCGGTCGCGATGGGCTATTATCGGCGTACCGTTGCCGAAGCAGCCATTGAGGATCTCGGGCGCGGCATGACGCTGAGCGATGTCGCGCCCTTCTGGCGCGTGCTCGATGCCAATGACGCCGACAACGAGGAAATTGTCCTTCGGCGCGGAATTTGTGGCCGCGCAGCGCAAGTGCGAAGGCCTGAAACCATGATGCATGCCGCCGAGTGTTCTACGGTTTCGGAATAAAGGCATGCGCAAGAACACGATGCATGCAGTCCAAAAGTGGGAACCGGTTTTGGGCGACATGCATAGGAACAACATCGAGGGACCATACGATGCGACGCGCCGACAGGCTCTTCCAGATCGTGCAGCATTTGCGCGGTGGCCGTCTGGTCACCGCGCAGAAGCTTGGCACATGGCTCGAGGTTTCCGAGCGAACCATCTATCGCGACATAGCCGACCTGCAGTCGACCGGAGTGCCGATCGACGGGGAAGCGGGCGTCGGCTACATGATGAGGGAGGGTTTCGACCTTCCACCGCTGATGTTCACGCGTGACGAGATCGTGGCGCTGGTCGCCGGCGCCCGCATGGTGCGTGCCTTTGGCGGTGCGGCCATGGCCCGGGCCGCCGATGAGGCTTTGGTCAAGATCGGCGCGGTGCTGCCCGATGCCGAAAAGGACCGCATCGCCCGCACCGAGATCCACACGCCGATGTGGGTGGTGAGCGACGCCGCGCGCGAGGCGATCGACCTGATCGAGCGCGCCATCGAGAAGCGCCAGGTGCTGACCATCGACTATTCGGACGAAGCTGGCCGCGGCACCGCCCGCGACATCAGGCCCTTGGGCCTTTGGTTCTGGGGCAAGGTCTGGACGCTGGTCGCCTGGTGCGAGATGCGCGACGATTTCCGCGCCTTCCGCATCGATCGCATCGCCTCCGTGGTCATCGCAGGCCGCGTCTTCAAGCCGGAGCGCGGCAAGCAGCTCGCCGATTTTTACCGGGCGGTGGAACGCAGCGAGGATTACGGCATGGCGCCGGACCGCGCGGCGCGAAGCTGACATCTCCCGACCACATGGAAAAGCCCGCTCGAAGCGGGCTTTTCCATCGAATTCACGAGAATTCTACTCCTCGTCGTCGTTATCCTTGTCCTTCGACTTCAGAGCCGAGAGCTTGGCGAACACGGCGTTGGCGTCGAGTTCGGCATCCTCGTCCTTCGGCTTTTCGGGAGCCGGAACCAGGCGCTCGGTCAGCGCCGCCGGCAGCAATGTGTCGCCGACCGGCTGTGCCTGCTCGCGACCACGCGATGCGCGGTTGACTTCCATGTCAAGATCGATCTGCGAGGCGAGACCGAGCGTCACCGGGTCCATCGGCTGCAGGTTGGCGGAGTTCCAGTGTTTGCGCTCGCGGATCTGCTCGATCGTGGACTTGGTGGTGCCGACCAGACGCGAGATCTGCGCGTCCTTCAATTCGGGATGGTTGCGCACCAGCCAGAGAATGGCGTTCGGCCGGTCCTGACGCTTCGACAGCGGGGTATAGCGCGGCCCCTTGCGCTTGGATTCCGGCACCCGCACCTTGGGGTCCGAGAGCTTCAGCCGCTGGTTCGGATCCTTCTCGGCACGCGCGATCTCGTCGCGGGTAAGCTGGCCGGTCATGATCGGATCCATGCCCTTGATGCCTTGCGCCGATTCGCCGTCGGCGATCGCCTTGACCTCGAGCGGATGCAGCCCGCAGAATTGTGCTATCTGCTCGAAGGAAAGCGCGGTGTTGTCGACCAGCCAGACGGCGGTCGCCTTGGGCATCAGCAGGGTGTTGGCCATTTAAAAAATCCTTCTCGTTCGCCCGCGTTCCCGCGCGGGCGGTGGTTTAGAGCCACCAAAATGGGAAATTCGAGGGTTATATAACCGCTCTGCGGCGCTTCCGCAACGTTTTTGGGAATGCGTTTTTGGGAACGCGCGTCGATCTGGCAGCCACACCGGGGGCGGATCGATCAGGACCGGCACGCAAATGGCGCCGCGAATATGTTTGGGATCCAGAAAGACAAAACCCGCCGGACAAGGTCCGGCGGGTTCGGAACCGGCGACGAGCAAGCGTCTGCGGCGGCTCTGCTTTGCGACCCTGCATGGCGGCAGGGCGGTTCTTGAAGTCAGATCGCCTGGCGGGCGATCTTTTCGATGTCGGCGCGATTGATACCGAGATCGCTGAGCTGGCGCGCATTGAGGCGGTTCAGTTCGCGCACGGTCTCGTTGTACATGCGCCAGTTACGGAAAGCGCGGATCGGGTTCATGTCAGTCCTCCAAATGGGGTGTTCGTTTCGATGATGCTCAAATAGTCATCATCGAGCGGCACTTGAATGGCTGATTTTGCATAGCAATGATGCAAATGCTGCATTGCACCATTAAGCTTTTGTTCAGCTTACAGGCAGGGACCGGGATCGCGGGTATGAGCCCGCCTCCGCCGGCCGGCATCGGCAATGTTGGCGTCAGCCGACGTCGAGCACGATCTTGCCGATATGATCGCCTTCCTCCATACGCTCATGCGCCCGCCAGGCATCGGCGAGCGGGAAGATCATGTCCATTACGGGCGCGATCCGGCGCGTGCCGAGCAACGGCCACACCTGCGCTTCGAGCGCGGCTGCCAGCGCCGCCTTGAACTCAACGGTGCGCGGCCTCAGTGTCGAACCGGTATGAACAAGCCGCTTGACCATGATTTTCGAGAAATCGGCGCTCGCCATCGCGCCGCCTTGCAGGGCGATCTGGACGATCCGGCCCTCGACCGCCGCGGCCTCGTAGTTGCGCGCCACATAGTCGCCGCCGACCATGTCGAGGATGACGTCGGCACCCTTGCCGCCCGTCACTTCCTTGACCGCCGCGACGAAGTCCTCCTCGCGGTAGTTGATCGCCCGGTCGGCGCCGAGCTTCAGGCAGGCATCGCATTTCTCCTTGTTGCCGGCCGTGGTGATGACATGGGCGCCGAAGGCAGATGCAAGCTGGATCGCCGTCGTGCCGATACCCGAAGAGCCGCCATGGACCAGTAGCGTTTCGCCTTTCTTCAAGCCGCCGCGCTCGAACACATTGTGCCAGACGGTGAAATAGTTTTCCGGCACGGCCGCCGCTTCCGTGTGGGTGAAACCGGCCGGCAGCGGCAGCACGCTGCCGGCATGAACCTTGACATATTCGGCATAGCCGCCGCCGGGAGTGAGCGCGCAGACGCGCTCGCCAAGACGCCAGCGAGAGATCTCGTCGCCCAGCGCGGCCACTTCGCCCGACGCCTCCAGGCCCGGCAGGTCCGACGCGCCGGGCGGCGGCGGATAGGCGCCCTTGCGCTGCTGCACGTCGGGCCTGTTGACGCCGGCGGCGCGCACCTTGATCAATATCTCGCCGGGACCGGGCACAGGCACATCGCGCGTCTCCGGTTTGAGCACCCTGGGCCCACCCGGCTCCGAGATCGCGATGGCCGTCATCCTTGCCGGAATTTTATATCCGCTCGCCATGAAATCTCCCGTCTTTCCTCGCCGCATTCTTACCGGCTGTTTGCATCGACGCCCCTGTCCTATGTATGCTCATTGGCAAATCAGGCAAATGGCCAATCGGTATGGCGGAGGAGGAGCACGAATGGCGATCTTCGACGACGAACCCAAGAAGAAGGCGCGTCCGCACGAGATCGGCCAGGATCTGTCGCTGCTCTCCGTCGGCGAGTTGTCGGAACGGATCGGCATCCTGCGCGACGAGATCGCCCGGCTGGAGGCTGAACTCAAGTCGAAGGACAGTACCAAATCCGCGGCCGAGGCGCTGTTCCGCCGCGGATAAGGCCGGAAAGATCCGCCGCCGAAAAGCCCGAATGCGACTGTCTTCAGACTCTGCGTCTTTCCTCGATTTCAGCCGGATCAAAAAATGCTCGCAGCCTACAGACCGATCCTTTCGCTGCTTCGCGGCACCGCCTTCCTTTTGGCAGCGTCGGGATTGCACGGCCTGCTGTTGCCCCTGCGCGGCCAGGTGGAAGGCTTCTCCACCGCATCTCTCGGCCTGATGGGCACGGCCTGGGCCGGCGGCTTCGTCACCGGCTGCTTCTTTGCCCCACGCATCGTGCGTCGCGCCGGCCATGTACGCGCCTTCGGCGCCTTCGCCGCGTCCGGCGCCATCGTCGCGCTGCTCACCGGCCTGGTCATCGACGAATATGTCTGGATCCTGCTGCGCGCCTTCACCGGCTTCACCATGGCCGGCGCCTTCATGGTTATCGAAAGCTGGCTGAACGAGAAGGCCACCAACGAGAATCGCGGCACCGTCTTCGGCCTCTACATGATGGTCACCTATGCCTCGATCATGGGCGGGCAGATGATCGTGGCCGGCGGCGACGTGAAATCGGCCTCGCTCTTCATGATCACCGGCATCCTGTTCTGCTTGTCGCTGATCCCCACCGCGGTATCGACCGCGTCGCACCCCAAGCCGCTCCAGGACGTCAAGCTCGACGTCAAAGGGCTCTACGCCAACTCGCCGGTCTCGGCCATCGCTTGCGTCCTCATCGGCATCGCCAACGGCGCATGGGGCACGCTTGGCGCCGTCTACGGCGCCCGCATCGGCATCTCCACCGCCGAGATCGCCTTGATGATGAGCCTGGTGGTGGTGGCGGGCGCCGCCATGCAGCTTCCGGCCGGGCGTTTTTCCGACAAGACCGACCGGCGCTTCGTGCTGGCGGGTGCCGCTTTCGGCGCGGCGCTGTTCGCGCTCTTGATCTTCCTGTTCGAGCCGCGCTCCGGCGTCTTCGTCATCGTCTTCACCGCCGCCTACGGTGCCTTCGCCTATACGCTCTATTCGATCGCCGTGGCGCATGCCAACGATCACGCAAGTGCCGAGGACTTCGTCAAGGTTTCGGGCGGCCTCCTGCTGCTCTACGGCTTCGGCACCATGATCGGCCCCTTGCTGGCGGCCGCCCTGATGGGCTGGATGCGCCCCGAGGGCCTGTTCCTTGCAACCGCGTTCGCGCATCTTTCCCTGGCAGGCTACACGCTGCTGCGCATCAGCCGCCGTGCGCCGGTGCCGATCGAGGACCGCGATGCCTTCAAGACGCAGCCCGCCGACCGTTCGGTGACGCCGGAAGCATTGCGGCTCGACCCAAGAAGAAAAGCAGAAGCAAACGGTTGAGATTCGAAGAACTTTGCCCCACAAATGAGGCATGATGCTTTCCGACGCCTTCATGGCGATCGCCGATCCCAACCGGCGCCATCTCCTGGAAGAACTTCGACGCGGTCCAAAAACCGTCAATCAACTGGCAGCCGGGCTGCCGGTCTCGCGTCCGGCCGTATCGCAGCATCTGAAGGTGTTGCTCGATGCTGGCCTTGTCCACGTCAAGGCCGAAGGCACGCGGCGCGTCTATACGGTGAGCAATGCCGGGTTCCTGAAGCTCAACATCTGGCTCGACCAATTCTGGCAGGATTGATCATTCCTGTTCAAACGCCCGATCAAGCACCACGATCAGCCATCATTATACGGGAAGAGCTTGAAATAGGGCTGCGCCTCCTCGATCACCCTGATGAAGGCCGGCCGCTGCAACAGCCGGTCATGATAGCGCTTCACGGCAGGATATTTGTCGCCGAACGGCTCGACCTTGTTGGCATAGAACAGAGCCGGGGATGCCGCGCAATCGGCCATGGTGAAGGCATCACCCACAGCCCAGGTCCTCGACGCCATCTCCTGTTCGATGATCGCGTAGGAATTGCGCAACTGGTCGCGCGCCTGTTCGACGCCGAACGGATCGGTCCTGCCTTCCGGGCGCAGCCGGTCGATAAAGGCTCTCATGCGGCCCTCGTCGAAGGGATGCGCTGTGCTGGCGATTGCCCTGGTATCTTTGATCATGAAGTCGATGACCTGGCGGCGATCCGACCAGTCGATGTGCGC
Source organism: Mesorhizobium sp. BR1-1-2 (assembly GCF_020165435.1). NCBI lineage: Bacteria > Pseudomonadati > Pseudomonadota > Alphaproteobacteria > Hyphomicrobiales > Phyllobacteriaceae > Mesorhizobium > Mesorhizobium sp. BR1-1-2. Next base: position 26,596 of record NZ_JAIUID010000018.1, on the reverse strand, counting down.
GCCTTCAGCCGAATGTTCGATATAGGCATCGCTGGTCTGCGGCAGGTTCGAGGTGTCCACTCCCAGGGGCGAGCTGCTGATCACGGTCAGCGACGCGACGCGGGATGGATGCTTGAGTGCCACAAGCTGCGCGATCATGCCGCCCATCGACATGCCGGCGATATGCGCCTTGTCGAGGCCGTGGCTGTCGAGAACGCCGATCGCATCGTCGGCCATGTCGTCGAATGTGTAGGGTGGCTCCCCAGGCGGGTATTTGGTCGATCGGCCGGTATCGCGATTGTCGTAGCGGAGCACGAACAGTCCGGCGCCGGCGAGCTTCCGGCAAAGCGCCTCCGGCCACCACAGCATTGAGGCCATCGCTCCCATGATCAGCAACAGAGCGGGATCGGCGGGGTCGCCAAAGGCTTCGGATATGATATCGGGGCGTCCGGTCTTCGTCATCGCGCAGCCTCCTCATCTGCTTGTATTTTGCAATCGGTTGCACCATAATAAAACCGATACGATAATGCAACCGGTTTTGGAGACATCGAATGAACATCGATCGCCGCTCGGGTTGCCCGATCAATCTCTCGCTGGAAGTGTTCGGCGACCGCTGGAGCCTGATCATCCTTCGCGACATGATTTTTGGCGGCAGGCGCCATTTTCGCGAATTGCTTAACGGATCGATGGAAGGCATTGCCTCCAACATACTGGCCGACCGGCTGAAGCGGCTGATGGATCTGGGCATGCTGACCAAGGCCGACGATCCCTCGCACAAGCAGAAGGCGATCTACAGCCTAACCGAAATGGCGATCACCCTGGTGCCGATCCTGGCCCATCTCGGCGCCTGGGGCCGCGTCTGGCTGCCGGTCAGCGAGGAATTGTCGATCCGCGCCGAGCTTCTGGAGAAGGGCGGACCACCGCTCTGGGAGAAATTCATGGACGAGTTGCGCCATGAGCATCTCGGCACGCCTCTCGATCCAGCGTCCGGCCCTTCTGTACGCGCGACCCTGCAGGCCGCCTATGAGGCCGTTGTCGCCAGCAAGGCTCTCAGCACCGACACCGCCGCTTGACCAACTATTTTCCCCGTTGAGTGGCCGGCTCTGCTACAAGAGGCCGAAAATCACGTCACGAGATTGGAACAGACTCTTGGTTGAGAACTCTAGGGATACTGCCCGCGCGCGCGCCGATCTGCGCTTCAAGAAGCAGGAAGAAGCGGCCACGGTCCGACAGAAGGCGATGGCCGAGTATGTCGCCGAGAGCGATGCTCGCAAGGTCAAGACCGACAAGCTGCGGGCGCTGCGGCTGGCCAAGGAAGCCGAAGACCTTGCCAACGCGCCGGTAGTGCCCGCCAAGAAGCCCGCCCGCGCCAAGAAGAAGTAGCACGCCGCTCCCCGGTCGCTTCGTTGCCGGCCCTGAGCCGTTGGCCGTTGATCGCATTGGGATCGCGGCGTCAGCGCGATCCAAGTGGCGCCTTCACCCGCTTTCCAGCGCGAAGCAATTTCAACCGGAACCTGGATTGTCTCGTCCGGCTGGCTGCCGATGATTATCCGTTCAATAGGAGATCGCCATGACCGCACTGCCGCTCGACAAAGCCCTCGAGATCATCGATGCCGCCTTCACCAAGGGCGCGGAGCTCAAGCTTAGGCCGCTCGGCGTCTCGGTGCTCGACGCCGGCGGCCATCTCGTCGCCTTCCAGCGCCAGGACGGCGCCTCGTTCCTGCGCCCGCAAATGTCCGCCGGCAAGGCCTATGGCGCGCTCGCCATCGGCATGGGCTCGCGCCGCGTCGAGGCCTTCGCCAAGGAGCGTCCGCATCTCATGACAGGCATCTCCGATGTCTCGGGCGGACGCGTGTTGCCGGTCGTGGGCGGCGTGCTGATCCGCGACAAGGCAGGCAGCATCATAGGCGCCGTCGGCATTTCCGGCGACAGCTCGGACAATGACGAAGCCGCGGCCATCGCCGGCATCGAAGCCGCCGGCTTCACCGCCGATCCGGGCTGAGGTTAATTCAGGTTGATATCCCTGCTCGCCGACCGCATGGACACCGAGAAGCCGGCGAGCACATCGAACAGCGCGATGATCATCAGCGTGAAGAAGACCGAGTGCGCGGCGCCCTTGACCAGCAGGAACTCGATCAGGAAGGCGACGAAGACCAGCGTCGATAACAGATGGTCCATGATCGAGGCATTCGTGGTGCGCGCCGATTTCACGATCTCGACGAAGAGGAAGATGAGCCCGATCAGCACAATCAGGTCGCCGAGCGTCATCGAGAACACCCCGCCCGACATCATGCCGACGGAAAAGACCTCGCTCGTCCACGGATCGTCACCGCTGCCGAATATTCCGAGCAGCCCGAGATTGTAGAGAACAAAAGGCACGATCAGCAGCGGGACGGCACCGAACATCTGGCGTCTCCATTTGGGGGCACCTCTTTTGTAGAGTGCGCCAGCGGCACGCCGTCAAGAATTTTCGCAGCGCGCCCCGAACGCGCTAGAAGACCGAATGCAACAACGATGTCAGCCGGTTGTCCGGCCGACATCTCTGAAATCGAGCCGCGGGATGCGTGAACGCGCACCCCGCTCGCGATCAGCGCTTGAAGTAGCCGGCGCGCACGGCCGCGCCGATGACGTTGAGGATGATATGGCCGGCCGTCATCGAGGTGATCTCGTTGACGTCGCGCGCCGGCGCGATCTCGACGATATCCATGCCGACCAGCCTTCCTTTGCCGACCAGCCCCTTGATGAGTTCAATCGTCTGCCGGTAGCTGACGCCCCCCGGCTGTGGCCCCTCGACCGCTGGCATCACCGCCGGGTCGAGGCCGTCGGCATCGATGGTGAGATAATAGCGGCCGCCGTCGGGAATTCGCTTCAGGAGCGCCGCGGTGCCGATGTCCTGCCATTCATTGGTGGTGATGATGTTGGCGCCATAGGCGCGGGCGGCCTCGACCTCCTCGGGGCGCGCGCTGCCTTGGCCGCGGACGCCGACCTGAAAGATATCCTTGATATGCGCCATTTCCGAGGCCCGCCGGATGGTGCTGGAATAGCCCTCCTTGACCCCGTTGACGTTGTCACGCCAGTCGAGATGAGCGTCGAGCTGAACCAGCGTGATCGGACCTTCGCCATCGAGCGCCCGGAAGATCGGGATCGGAATGCCGTGGTCGCCGCCGATTGTGATCGGCAATGCGCCCGCGGCGCGGATCTTGCGGATCGCCGCTTCGGCTCTGCCGTAGTGCCCGACATGATCGGCCGCCGCGCCGGGAACATCGCCGACGTCTACCACCTTGATGTCCTTGCCGTCGAAGACTGGCCCACCAATGTCGAAATCATAGCGGTCGAGCGCCTGGCTGATCCGCTGCGAGGCGCGTCGCACCGCGGTCGGCGCATTGGTCTGGTCGTTGATCAGCTCGTCGATCGTGTAGGGATCGCCATAGGGCATGCCGATGATGGCGACATCGGCCTTCAGCGTGTCGAGATCCTCGACCAGCGGAAAGTTCATGAATGTCTGGAAGACGCCGCGCGGCGCGGTGGTGAGCTTGGACATGGGGACTCCTCTGCGTTGAAAGCTTTTTGGATCAGGCGCCACGGCGGGCTGCGAGATGGGGCTGCAGCCTATGCTCCAGGCTGCGCGAGATCGCTGCCACGAAGGCCGTCAGCCCCCAGTACAGCAATGCGATGGCGGTGAAGATCTCCACCGGCGAGAAGGTGCGGCCAATGATGTTCTGGGCCATGTAGGTGAGTTCCGGCACGGTGATCGCCGACAGGATCGCCGATTCCTTGATCAGCGTGATGGTGAGATTGGTGGCCGCGGGCAGGATGTAGCCGAGCACCTGCGGAACCAGGACCTTGCGGAAGATGGTCAGGTAGCGCAGCCCCAGCGCGTAGCCGGCCTCGACTTGGCCGTACGAAATCGACTGGATCGCGCCCCTGATGATTTCGGCGGAATAGGCGCTGGCATAGGCTGACAGCGCGCCGATCGAAACAACCACCGGGGAGAGCCTGACACCGAACATCGGCAAGGCGTAGAACAAAAGGAATATCTGGATCAGGAACGGAATGTTGCGGAATATTTCGACATAGGCGGAAACGATTGCCGCCGGCACCCGTCCGCCGCGCAGCCGGATCAGCGCCAGCACGGTGCCGAGCGCGAAGCCGAACGGCAGTGCGACAGCGCACATCATCACCGTGTTGCCGAAGCCTTTGGCGAGTATGTGCCAGTTGTCCGCTATGACGGAAAAATCGAAGCTCATGCGCGTGCGCCTCGCGCCTTGAATTCCAGATGCCTGGTCAGCAGGCTGCATGAGAGCAGCACGACGAAATACAGCACCGCCGCGATGCAGAAGGCCTCGACCGGCCGGTAGGTCACGTTCATGGTGTTCTGCGCGGTGCGGGTCAGTTCCACCACCGCGATCACCGACAGGATCGAGGATGCCTTCACCAGCATGGTGAACTCGTTGACCATCGGCGGGATAATGGCGCGGAAGAGCTGCGGCAGGATGACCTTGAACCAGGTCACGGCAGGCTTCAGCCCGAGCGCCTTGGCCGCCTCGTACTGGCCGGCGGGAATGCGCGTCAGCCCGGCGCGCAGGATTTCGGCGACGAAGGCCGCGCTGTTGAAGCTGAGCGCCAGCACGCCGGCCAGGAGCGGCGGCAGGTCGATGCCGACGAGGCCCGGCAGCACGTAGTAGACCATGAAGATCTGCACGATCAGCGGCGTGCCTCGGATGAAGCTGGTGTAGAGCGCGCCGATCCAGCGGACCGCGCGCCAGCGCGACCTGCCACATGCGAGCAGGCCGAAGCCGATCAATGTGCCCACCAGAAACCCCAGCGCCGAGACACCCAGCGTGATGCCGGCGCCGGCCAGGAATTCCGGCAGGAAGGTCAGCGTCTTTGAAAAATGGAACATTTTTCAGCTCGAATGATCCCTGAACGTCCGGCCCATCCGAGACCGGCGCGTCCAATGACTGGAACCGCCGGTCCGGCAGCGCAGGGGCGCCTGGTCGGCGGGCTTAGAGCGCGCCAGGCGGCAGATAGCCCTCGTCGGGCGTCTTCATCTCGAACCCGAACCATTTGAGCTGAAGCTCCTTCAGCTTGCCGCTGTCTTTCAGCTCGCCGATCTTGGCGTTGATGAAGGCGCGCAGATCCTTGTCCTCCGGCCGCACCACCCAGGACAGATAGGAGAATTCGCCGATCGAGCCGACGACCTTGTAGGTATCGGGAACGTTCTTCATCAGAACGGCCGCCGAAGGCGAGGCGATGACGATGGCGTCGACCTGGCCGGAGGCCAGAGCAACATGGGTCTCGGGGAAGGAGGTGAACAGCTTCAGCTCGCCGACACCCTTGCCGCCCTTATCCTTGAGCTCCTTGTCATAGGCCTCGATGATGGGCTGCACGGAGGAGGCGAGTTGCGTGGCCACCACCATGCCGTTGATGTCCTCCGGCTTCTTGATGCGCTCCTCGTCGACGCGCACGACGATGACGTTCTCGAACGAACCGGTCGGCCGCGTGTAGGCGTATTTCGCCGCCCGCTCGGCGTTGATGCCGGTCGAGGTCGCCATCAGGTCGAACTTCTTGGCCAGCAGCCCCGGCAGCAAGCCTTGGAAAGGCAGGTTGAGCTGGTCGAGCTTCACGCCGAGCTGGCTGACCACATAGTCGAGAATGTCCTTGTTATAGCCAACGATCTGGCCGTCGCGGACGAATTCGAACGGCTCGAACGCGGCCTCGGTTCCGACGAGAATGGTGCCGCGCTGCTTGATTTGGTCGACCAGCCCATCGGCATGGGCGGCGGCAGCGAACGGTAGGAGGAGCGGAGCGGCGGCAAGAAGGGCCAGAACGCGGCGGCGCGAAGCGGAAAGAAACTCACCCATTGTTACCCTCTTTTTTCTTCGGTTTTGCTGTGCTGGTAAGCCCGGCCGCTATGCTTGAAGACGCGACCGATCATGTAGCTCTCGGAATCCTTGATCCCGGGAACGTTGGCCAGTTCGCTGACGAGGAAATCGTGCAGGCTGGTCGTGGACGGCAAAGTGAGCTGGATGATGATGTCGAACGGCCCGGTCATGGCGTAGACGCTGTCGACGAACGAGTATTCCGACAGTTTTCGGGCGACGCTGATGATGTGCTCGCGGTCGACGTCGAGCCCGACAATGGCCGCGATGCCGACATCGCTGCGCAAAGGGCGCACGACCGCCTGGATGCAGATATCGGGGTCCTCGAGCACACGGGCCATTTTGCGCCGCACCGTCGCTTCGGTGACGCCGATGCGCTTGGCGATATCCACACTCGACATCCGCCCATCGATCTTGAGTTGGGAAAGCACGGCCTGCTCGGTGTCGTCGAGGTCACTCGTGCTGACGAAATCCCACATCGAATCGCCTATCTGTGTCGATTTCCAACTATAAATCTAGAAATTACATAAGAAACCGTCGATGACAATCCCTCAGATTGCGAAAGACGCCGACCGACGCTGCCTCTGGCGATTGCCGGGCATCGGGCTCAGGGTTCGATCGTTGGGAAGTCGTGTCGACTGATGTCGGCCGCAATCGGCCACGCCTCGAGGATGGGCGCTGAGGCGTCGTCCGGGGCCGATCGGAGATCAAGGCCCGGACGCGCAGCTATGCGGTCGGTCGTCGGGCCTTACAGACGCAAAAAGACCGGCCAGCGGCCGGTCTTTTTAGCTCAACATCAGGAAAGCTGGTCTCAGCTTTCCTTGGGCGTCAGCACCTGGCGGCCGCGATACATGCCGGTCTTCAGGTCGATATGGTGCGGGCGGCGCATTTCGCCGGAATTCTTGTCCTCGACATAGGTCGGGGCCTTGAGGGCGTCTGCCGAGCGGCGCATGCCGCGCTTGGACGGAGAGGTTTTTCGTTTCGGAACGGCCATGGATATGCTCCATTACATGGTCAAAAGCCCCGCCCGCCCTCGTGAAAGGGCCGTGTCAGGGGCCGGAATCTGAGAAAGTCGGGTGCCTATACACGCCCGGTGCCGTTTTGGCCAGCGCTGCCCGCGAATTTTTTTATGTCCGCTACTGGAGGCAGCCGACATAAGCGCCGGATCGGCCGGCGCGCCGCTCGATCAGGTTGGCCAGCCTCCTCAGCCCCGGCCCAGGCTTGGCCGGGTTGCGGACGATCGGATTTGGCAAGCTGACGGCAAGCAGCGCGGCCTGCCGGCGCGACAGCTGTTTTGCCGAAACACCGAAATGGTGCCGCGCCGCCGCCTCGATGCCGTAAATGCCCGGCCCCCACTCGGCGATGTTGAGGTAGATTTCCATGATGCGCCGCTTCGACATCACCGCGTCGAAGTACACGGCCAGCGGCAACTCGACGACTTTACGAACCGTGCCCAGCGGACGGGACCACAAAAACAGGTTCTTCACCGTCTGCATGGTGATGGTCGAAGCGCCGCGCGTCCCCTCGCCGGCCAGCGCGTCGTCGACGACACCCCGCAATTCGCCGAGGTCGACGCCGCGATGGAAACAGAACTGTCCGTCCTCCGACATGATCACCGAATTGGCCAGCACCGGTGCCACGTCGTCGATCGAAACCCAGCGGCGGTCATAGCCGGAGAAGGTGGCAAGGTCCTTCAGCATCAGCGTCGACACCGGATGCACGAAAGACGGCAGATAGAGGAACGTCAGCACCGTGGGGATAAGCGCCAGCACGGCAGCCACGACGATACCGCGCCGGACCCAGCGTTTGAGAGCACGACGGTTCACGCCACGGGATCTCGTCGCCATGTCCAGCTTTTCGGTTTCATGATCGACGATCGGTTCCGCCAAGTCGCCCAACCCGTGTCTCTCCTTCCCCCGGCATAATGGCGCTTGTCTTCTTGCGCAACGTCTGAGTGTCGGCTACCGGTCCGGGCCATGACGAATGACAATGAAATGGCGTTCGAAACGGCGCTCGTTGCACGGGCCGCCGCCGTCGAGACGTTGCTGCGGCGATTGCTCGACGACCGCGCGCTCACGGGCGAGATCGCGCGGCCCAAGCGCCTTATGGCGGCGATGCGGCACGGCGTGCTCAACGGCGGCAAGCGCCTGCGCCCCTTTCTGGTGATGGAAAGTGCGGCGCTGTTTTCCGCCGACGGCGAAACGGCACTGCGCGTGGCGGCCGCACTGGAATGCGTACATTGCTATTCGCTGATCCATGACGACCTGCCGGCGATGGACGACGACGATCTGCGCCGCGGCCAGCCTACCGTGCATAGGGCCTTTGACGAGGCGACCGCCATCCTGGCCGGCGACGCCCTGCTGACGCTTGCCTTCGACATCGTCGCCGACGAGACAACGGCGCTGCCGGCGGAGCGGCGGGCCGCCCTTGTGCTGGCGCTCGCCCGCGCCGCCGGGACCGGCGGCATGGTCGGCGGCCAGACGCTGGACCTCGAGGCCGAGCGCATCGCGCCGGACGAGGCGGGGATCATCCGGCTGCAGGCGATGAAGACCGGCGCGCTGATCCGCTTTGCCTGCGAGGCGGGCGCGGTCGTCGCCGGCGTGCCTGCCGGGGATCGCGAAAGACTGGCCGAGTTCGGCTCGGCGATCGGGCTTGCCTTCCAGCTTGCCGACGATCTTCTCGATTTGACCGCCGATGCCGCACAGATGGGCAAGGCGACGGGCAAGGACGCCGCCGCCGGCAAGGCAACGCTGGTGGCGCTGCACGGCGAGGCATGGGCACGCGCCCAGTTGCATGGCCTTGTCCATCAGGCGCATGCGCTGCTCGAACCCTATGGCGAGCAGGCCGGCCTGCTGAAGGCAGCCGCGACCTTCGTGGCGACGCGCAACAATTGAGATCGGGGCAGACCCCGAGGCTTGGCGTGAAGGTTTCTGTTTAACAGGGCAATGGGAGGATCAGGTTCGATGTCGACCAAATTGTTCGATCTCAGCGGGCGCACCGCGCTCGTAACCGGCTCCTCGCAAGGCATAGGCTTCGCCTTGGCCAAGGGTTTGGCCGAAGCCGGCGCCAGAGTGATCCTCAATGGCCGTGACGAGGCAAGGCTCGCCACGGCGGTCAGGCAGATTCCCGAAGCGGAAAAGCTGGCCTTCGATGCTACCGATCATGAAGCGGTCCGCTCGGCGATCGACGGTTTCGAACTGGGCGGCGGAGCGATCGACATTTTGGTGAACAATGCCGGCATGCAGTTCCGCGCGCCGCTCGAGGAGTTTCCTGCCGATGCATTCGAGCGCCTGCTGCAGACCAATGTCGCCAGCGTCTTCCATGTCGGCCAGGCGGTGGCGCGCCACATGATCGGCCGCGGCCGCGGCAAGATCATCAACATCGCCAGCGTGCAGACCGCGCTCGCCCGTCCGGGCATCGCGCCCTACACGGCAACGAAAGGCGCGGTCGGCAACCTGACCAAGGGCATGGCTACGGATTGGGCCAAACACGGCCTGCAATGCAATGCCGTCGCACCCGGCTATTTCGACACGCCGCTCAACGCGGCCCTTGTCGCCGACCCGGCATTCAGCGCCTGGCTGGAAAAGCGCACGCCGGCCGGCCGCTGGGGAAAGGTCGAGGAACTGGTCGGCGCCTGCGTCTTCCTGGCCAGCGACGCCTCCTCTTTCGTAAACGGCCATATTCTCTATGTGGACGGCGGCATCACAGCGTCGATCTGATCCGCCGCGCCGAACAGGCCGGCGCGCCAAATGCTGCCCGATCGATAATCGGTTGATGCGGAGCTGACGTCACGCGTGGCAGCATTCCGCTGTTCGGAGATACACGGCTGCGGTGGCCTCACTCCCGCCAGAGCGTTGGGGGATTCGCGTTTCGGGAACCATTGCGCCCGTCGCGACGTTCGGGACCAGAAGCAGGAGGCAACCCCATGAACGACAACAAGCATCGCAAACAGCCAAGGCCAAGCGATCGCGACTTGCGCAGCGATCCCGGCATCGGCGCATCCAAAGGCACCATCAAGGGTGGCGATATCCTTGACGACGACGAGGAGCTCGACGGCGAAAATACTTTTCGGGGCGATGTCGAGAACGACACCACCCCACAAGGCGGTGTGAACCCCGACCAGACCGGCCGGACGAACAAATAGAGGGAGATATCCCATGACCGGCAAGAAGACCCACGAACAGCAGATGCAACTCATCGAGGAGCGGGTGAACACCAAGAATGCGGACAAGAATTTCAATGCCGAGGACGAACTGAAGCGGTCGAAGCAGGAGAGAACGGCTCGCCAGCAGGGCCAGGCGCTCAGGGGCGGCGACGTCGATCTGGTCGATGCCGACGACCGCGAAATGCTTCGCGGCTCGAACCAGGAATCCCGGCACCACAAACGGTCCGCTGATTGAAGGAATATCCGAAGGTTGACCGTTCCTTGAAGTGCCGCGGCCCTTCATCTCGGCGCAGCCGGCAGGATACATGGGAGGCTCTGCGGGAATCCCAAATTCTCGGTCGCCAGAACGAAATCTTAATGTAAATCAAGCGTAATCCCGACCGTTAAAATAATGCGTATGTGTTGGGGTTGCGCATGCCGGAATATTCTTCCTTCATACGGTCCATCCGGACCCGTTATCTCTCAGGATTGCTGATCTTCGCGTTGGCTTCGCTCGCGATCATGGTTGCACTTGATCGCGTCAATTCCTTCCGCCACCAGATCGATGCCCTGAGCAGCAACCTTGTCATATTCACCCGCGACCTGCGCAACGCGACCAGCTTCGCCGAAACGACGAGAACCGCCTGGCGCGCGGAGACGCGCGATGCGCTGGCCGCATCGGCGCGCGGCCATTCGGAACGCCTCTCCCGCGAGATTGGGACGCTTGCGGCCCAGATCGCCGCATTGCGTCCACGCCTGTCGACAAAGACCATCAACGAGCTCGAATCCGCTTCGGTCAATGGCGACCTGTTCTGGTCGCCGCGCGACATGGTTCGAAACTTCAACCTCATGTCGGTGGCGCAGAAGGTCGACGAGTGGAGCTATCGCGAAATCCGCAACCAGAACGACCTGTTTGCCCAGCCGATGCTGGTCCGCGTCCGCACCGCCATGGACGACGAGCGCCATTTGGCCGACGCCTCCAGTGACCGGCTGCTGCTGTGGGCGAGCGGATTGCTGTTCGCGGTGCTCTCCATCGCCGCTTTCTGGATCTTCCGGCCGATGGAGCAAGCCATCCGCCGCGCCTTCGCCGAATCCGCCGAGTCGCTGTTCAAGGCCGAGGCCGCCGACCGCGCCAAATCGGAATTCCTGGCCAATATGAGCCACGAAATCCGCACGCCGATGAACGGCGTGCTCGGCATGGCCGAGTTGCTGGCCAAGACCGAGCTAACCGCGCGCCAGAAGACCTTCACCGACGTCATCGTCAAATCCGGCAACGCGCTGCTCACCATCATCAACGACATCCTCGATTTCTCCAAGATCAATGCCGGCCAGCTCACGCTCGACCCGGCGCCGTTCCGCCTTGCCGAGGCGGTCGAGGATGTGGCCACGCTCGTCTCCGCCCACGTCGCCGAAAAGAACCTCGAACTGATCGTGCGCGTCGACCCGCGCCTGCCGGCCTACGTCGTCGGCGACGCCGGGCGGTTCCGCCAGATCGTCACCAACCTGCTCGGCAACGCGGTGAAGTTCACCGAGAAGGGCCATGTGCTGATCGACGTCGGCGGCGAAACCGTCAATGATGTCGTCCAGCTCAAGCTGCGCGTCGAGGACACCGGCATCGGCATCCCGGCCGAGAAGTTGCAGAACGTGTTCGAAAAATTCGCCCAGGTCGACGGCTCCTCGACCCGCCGTCACGAGGGCACCGGCCTCGGTCTCGCCATCGCCGCCCGCCTCGTCGACCTGATGGCCGGCAAGATCGGCGTCGAGAGCGAGATCGGCCGCGGCTCCGTATTCTGGTTCGCGGTGCCCCTGCCCGTGCATCGTGCCGAGGCTCGCGACGAGATCGTGCCGGTCGACGTCACCGGCGCGCGCGTTCTGGTCATCGATGACAATCCGGTCAACCGCGAGATCCTGCTCGAACAGCTCAGGAGCTGGAGCTTCGACTGCGCCGCCGCCGAAAGCGGTGCGGTCGGCCTGGCTTTCCTCGACCGCGCCTGCCAGCTGGGAGCCGCCGTCGATTGCATTATCCTCGACTACCAGATGCCCGGTATGAACGGCGCCGATGTCGCGAAAGCCATTGCCGCCGACAGCCGGCTGTCGGCCATACCGGTCGTGCTCTTGACCTCGGTCGATCAGGTCGATTTCGGCAAGATGATCATCGATTTCGGCATTGCCGCGCACCTGACCAAGCCGGCACGCTCCGCGGTTTTGCTCGGCACCGTCATCTCGGTCGTCCAGAAAGCCCGTTCGCAGCTCGGCAGGGCGCAGTTCGTTCGCGAACCGGTACCGACGCTGCCGCAGGCGGCGCCGCCCGCCTTTACCGTCATCCGCGGCCCGGCAATGCCGGCCGTCCCCGTGCCGGAGCCGACGGTCGCGCCGAACGGTCCGATCGACATCCTCATCGCCGAGGACAATGAGGTGAACCAGCTGGTGTTCGGCCAAATCCTCAACGGGTTGGGCTTGAGCTATCGCATAGCCGGCAACGGCCGCACGGCGGTCGAGATGTACCGCTCGCTGCGCCCGAGGCTGATCCTGATGGACGTCTCCATGCCGGAAATGAACGGCTACGAGGCGACCCGCGCCATCCGGGCGACGGAGGCTTCGGATGGCAGCCACATCCCGATCATCGGCGTCACCGCGCATGCGCTGAAGGGCGACCGCGACAAGTGCATCGAAGCCGGCATGGACGATTATCTGCCGAAGCCGGTTTCACCCGACCGCCTCGGCGCCAAGATCGGCACCTGGCTCAGCGAAACGGTGGTGGCGAAGACGGCGTAAATTTGTGATGGATGCGACAGACGCATTCAGGCGAACAAAGCGTTACCGAGCTCGTTCAATGCGGCTCTAACGGTTGCGCACCACCACGCATGCCCCGCCGACACTTTGCAGTTTCTGGCAGATGGCGCCGGCGGCGGCACGGTCGTCGACCCCGATCCTGACCGCGTAGATGCCGCGTCGGCCGATCGGCGTCCGCACCCGGCTGACCACCGGATCATGCCCGGCTAACAGGGCCGGGAAGCGGCCTCTCACCCTGAGCCACTGGTTGATCGCGGCGCTGCGGCGGAAATTGCCGGCCACCTGGACTCCCCACGGCTTTATGTTGATGGAAGCCATCGCCACCGTCCGCGACATGATCACCGGGAGCTTGCGGCAGGCCGCGACGAAATCGGATTTCGCGTCGAGCGGTCGTACGCTTCCGGCATAGGCGCGGTCGGCGAACTTATCGACCGGCTCGCCCATGATGTCGAAGACATAGCTTTCGGTTTCCATCGGCAGGAAGCCGCCCGAGCCCAGCCAGCGCGAGACCCGGTTTTCGCCGGCATTGTAGGCGGCGGCCGCCAGGCCGAGATTGCCATAGCTGGTCTTCATCTCGGCGAGGTATTTCGCCGAGGCCGGGATCGCCTGGTTGATGTCGAAGGAATTGGCGAGCCCGCGCATCCTGGCGGTCCCCGGCATAAACTGGGCGATTCCTTCGGCGCCGACTGGACTGACGGCGTTGGGATCGAACCGACTTTCCTTCCAGATCAACCGGGCGAAGAAATCCCTGGGCAGGCCGTTCTGGTCGGCATGGGCCTGGATCAGATTGCAGACCTTGTCGATCAGCCGCTGCTTGGCCGATTGCGGCGGATCGGCCTGGACCAGGGTCGGCCACCCGCACAGCAGGATCAGCGCCACCGGGAGGAAGCGCAGCATTCGACCTACTCTGCCGCGGCCTTGCCGCGACCAAATCGTTGTTCGATATAGTCGGTGACCATCTTTTCGAAATCCTGCGCGATCGACGGTCCGCGCAGCGTCGCCGCCTTCTTGCCGTCGACGAAGACGGGCGCCGTCGGCGTCTCGCCGGTGCCGGGCAGCGAAATGCCGATATCGGCATGTTTGGACTCGCCCGGGCCGTTGACGATGCAGCCCATGACCGCGACCTTGAGGTTCTCGACCCCTGGGTATTTCTCACGCCACGCCGGCATGTTCTTTCTGAGATCAGCCTGGATGTTCTGCGCCAGTTCCTGGAACACGGTCGAGGTTGTACGGCCGCAGCCGGGGCAAGCGGCGACGATCGGCACGAATTGCCTGAAGCCCATGGTCTGCAACAATTCCTGCGATACCTGCACCTCCCGTGTGCGATCGCCGTTCGGCTCCGGCGTCAGCGATATGCGGATGGTGTCGCCGATGCCTTGCTGCAACAGGATGCCCATGGCGGCGGATGAGGCGACGATGCCTTTCGAGCCCATGCCGGCCTCGGTGAGGCCGAGATGCAGCGCATGGTCGGAACGGCTGGCAAGCTCGGTGTAGACGGCGATCAGGTCCTGCACGCCGCTGACCTTCGCCGAGAGGATGATCTTATCGCGGCCAAGGCCGATCTCCTCGGCCATCTCGGCCGAGAGGATCGCCGACTGCACGATCGCCTCGCGCGTCACTTGCTGTGCGGTCAACGGAAAGCCGCGGGCCTGGTTGTCGTCCATCAGCCGGGTCAGGAGTTCCTGGTCGAGCGAGCCCCAGTTGACGCCGATGCGCACCGGCTTGTCATGCTTGATCGCCATTTCGACGATTGCCGCGAACTGCCGGTCCTTCTTGTCCTTGAAACCGACATTGCCGGGATTGATGCGGTATTTGGCCAGCGCCTCGGCGCAGGCCGGATGATCGGCCAGGAGCTTGTGGCCAATATAGTGGAAGTCGCCGACAATCGGCACGTTGATACCGAGCCGCGCCAGCCGCTCCCGGATGCGCGGCACCGCGGCGGCGCTTTCATCGCGGTCGACGGTAATGCGCACGATCTCGGAGCCGGCGCGATGCAGCGCCGCGACCTGGGCGACCGTCTGGTCGACATCGGCGGTATCCGTATTGGTCATCGACTGCACGACGACGGGAGCACCGCCGCCAACCACCACGCCGCCCACATCGACGCCAACCGAGGTGCGGCGCGGGAAGGGGAAGGAATAATATCCGGTCATGCCGGCAGCCTTTAATCTCTGGGGCGCCGCGCGTCCACTTGGACGCACAAAAGCGCGCTCCGGGCCGATGCGCTGAAGTCCGGGCATGAGGTGGAGGAGCAAAGATGGCTTGTCAATGGCGACAGGTCGCCACTGGCCGCAATCATCCCGCCGCCGGTTCCTTGGCACCCGATTTTTTGCCGGTCGCTTGCGTTGGCCAATCGGCTACCTGGCGATTGGCAGGCCCCAATCGCTTCACCATTCCGGGAATGAATTCCGGGGAGGAGCAAGGAGAAGAGCGACGCAGCACAGCCAGAATCCAAGCCCTGACCTCAGAGCGCCATGGCTCTTCGGTCAAGAGTTACCGCATAGATTCAGGGGTTCCTGCGCAGAGCTTCACTCCTGCTCGTCCTCGGATTCCGAAGTCGGAAGGCCTCGGCCTGGTACGGATATCTGTGATGGCCGACCTGAAACGGAAATCAAAACCACCAGTCCGGCGGCAATTGCCGCCGGCAGGAAAGACCCGGATGGTGAGCGGTTATGTCAGTGGGGCATCAATGCGTCGTGGGTTTGGCCCTCAGTTTTTCAATCTCGTCCTTGATTGCCAGCTTGCGTCGCTTGAGATTCACGATTTCGAGGTCGTCCACCGACGGGTGATTCATCGCATCATCGAGCTCGCGTTCGATGTCGCCGTGTTTCCGCTGCAACTCATCAAGATGGGATGCAAGAGACATGATTGGTTCTCCCTTTCATGGTTTCCTCGATTGCAGCCGCCAAAGGCGCGTCCACCGCAGGCTCGCTCTGTGACGGCACAATGACAGTGTGCCACCTTCGCGCAGCGATGTCGAATGATCCGTGGTAGCATTCCACGGCACTGTGAAATGTGATATGGGCTGCGCGCCGGTGGCAAAACGAGCCGCCCCCGCCCAATCAGGCCCAGTTTTGGGCGCCGCAGACGTGCAGACGGTAGAGAATGTCCGATCAGGAACAGGCCGATATTCGCCTCGAATTTTCCCGGCTGAAGCAGGAACACGCCGATTTCGACGCTGCGATCAATGCGATGATCGCCATGAACTGCGACCCGCTGCAGATCCAGCGCATGAAGAAGAAGAAGCTTGCGCTGAAGGATCGGCTGATGAAGCTGGAAGACAAGATCATCCCGGACATCATCGCCTGACTTCAGGTCCAGGCCGCGATCGAAAGCCTCGCCGCGCGTTCGCGCAGCAGGGCCAGGAGTTCGCCTGTCTTCTCCTGCGACGTGTCGATGGGCACCACCAGACACATCGTCGCCTCGACCGTGCCGGGCGCTGAAAACACCGGCGCGGCGAGGCATTTCGTATAGGCGTCGACGAGCCCCGAAGTGATACAATAGCCGGTGGCGCGCGCC
Organism: Mesorhizobium sp. BR1-1-2; assembly: GCF_020165435.1. Classification (NCBI taxonomy): domain Bacteria; kingdom Pseudomonadati; phylum Pseudomonadota; class Alphaproteobacteria; order Hyphomicrobiales; family Phyllobacteriaceae; genus Mesorhizobium; species Mesorhizobium sp. BR1-1-2. Next base: position 10,279 of record NZ_JAIUID010000018.1, on the reverse strand, counting down.
GTCGCTATGTCGGCGATGAAATCGTCCAGCCGCAATCTGCGGCCATCGGGCAGGATGAGATCGTCTTCCGATATCATCGCCTCGATCCGGGCCTGTTCGAGACCGGCGAGCAGGAGCCTGCCTGAGGCGGTCCAGGGCAGCGGGATCTGCAATCCGGTGGCGGAGCTGATGCGGAACGGCCGGGTGCCCGGGCTCGAGTGGACGATCGTATAGCGGCCGCTCTGCAGCATGCACAGTTCGGACGTCTCGCCGGTCTCGCGCGACAGGTTGTCGACCTCCTGGCGTCCTCGCCTCAAGAGGTCGTTGCCGCGCACATAATCCATTCCATAGAGATAGAGCTTCTTGCCGAAATAGACGCGGTTGCCGTCGCCGGCCATTTCCAGGAGGCCGGCATCGACCAGCGATCGCACCAGCGTGTAGGTGGTCGAACGCGGCGCGTTGACCCCCTTGGCCAGGTCGCCGATGCCGATGGCGCGCTGTGTCGAATGAAGGAACTCCAGAATCTCGAGCACCCGGTTGAGGCCCTTCTCCCGAGAGGCCGAAATCTTTGCGTCCGCTGAGACCGCCAAGGCGCTGCCATCTTGCATTGTCGATTCCTGATGTTAGTATCTGTCTTGTACAGGATACACACGTCCCTTGTAAGAGACAATTTCTGAATGATTTCGGGCGCGTGTATTGCCTGTGCGTAGGGGAACACAACACGAAAGGAGGTCGCTGTGAACGACACATCCAAAAGGCGTGATTTTCTGAAACTGGGCATGGCCGGACTGGCAACGGCCGGCGTCATGAGCGCGGCGGCTACGGTCGACGTGCAGAAGGCGGCGGCGCAGGCTGCGCCCGATAGCCTGCTGCGCACCGTGCTGGAGCGCGGCAAGCTGATCGTCGGCACCGGAAGCACCAATGCGCCCTGGCATTTCGAGAACGATGCCGGCGAACTCGTCGGCATGGACATCACCATGGGACGCATTCTCGCAAAGGGGTTGTTCGATGACCCGGCCAAGGTCGAGTTCGTCATGCAGGACCCGGCGCAGCGCATTCCGAACGTGACGACCAACAAGGTCGACATCACCATCCAGTTCATGACCATGACCGCGCAGCGCTCGCAGCTGATCAACTTCTCCAGGCCTTACTACGTCGAGGGCGTCGCCTTGCTGACTTTGCCCGGCGCCGAGAACAAGACCTTCGACAAGCTGCTTGCCGCAGGCTCCGCGACGCGCGTTTCCATCCTGCAGAATGTCGACGCCGAATCTTCGGTGCATTTTGCCTTGCCGGAGGCGCAAGTGATGCAGATCGATACACAGGCCAACGTGCTGCAGGCACTGGAATCCAAGCGTGCCGATGCCGCTGCCGTCGACCTTTCCACCGTGCGCTGGCTCGCCTCGCGCAATCCTGACAAATACTTCGACGCCGGCAAGAGCTGGTATTCGATGCTTTATGGCGCAGCGCTCCGGCAAGGCGATCTCGACTGGCTGACCTTCGTCAACCAGACCTTCACCATCGCCATGTTCGGCCATGAAACGGCGCTCTACGACGCGGCGTTCAAGGACTATTTCGGGCAGGAGCCGCCGGCGCGCCATCCCGGCTTCCCGGTTATCTGACGTCATCGGCGGATAGGCGCCGCCGGCGCCCTTCCGCCTTTTTCCTGGCGACGCGGCCAGCTTTGCGTCACATCGGGAGCACTGAGGCCGACGCATGGGTTATGCGCTTAATTTCAACCTGATCTGGCGGCATTTCGACAAGCTGTGGGGCGGCCTGCTGCTCAGCCTCGAACTCGCGGTCATCTCGATCGCCATTGGCATCGTCATCGGCCTGGTCCTGGCGGTCTGGTACGTGTCGGCCGGACGCATGGTGCGCGGCATCATCGCCGCCTATGTCGAATTCATCCGCAACGTGCCGCTGATCTTGCTCGTCTATCTCGTCTTCTACGGTCTGCCGACCGTGGTCGACATCGCCTACAGCGCGCAAACCTCGTTCGTCGCCACGCTGGCGCTCTACAGCGGCGCCTATCTGGTCGAGGTGTTCCGCTCCGGTCTCGAAGCGGTGCCGCGCGGCCAGCTCGACGCCGGCAAGGCGATCGGCCTGACGCCCTGGCAAAGGCTGCTGCATGTGCGCCTGCCGACCATGCTGCGCATCACGCTGCCGGCACTTTCCAACACCTTCATATCGCTGTTCAAGGACACCTCCGTCGCCTCGGTCATCTCGGTGCCCGAGCTGACCTTCGGCGCGCAATGGATCAACTTCAACACCTTCCGCATCGTCGAGGTCTATCTCGTCGTGACGGCGATGTATCTGCTGACCGGCTACGCCCTGCTTTACGCGCTCCGGCTCGTCGAACGCTGGTTCAAGGTGGTGCACTAGCATGCTTGGCCAGATCGCCTACGCCTTGCCTTTCCTGGCTCAGGGTTTTGCGCTGACGCTTTGGGTGTCGCTGCTGGTCGTGACGTTTTCGCTCGTCGCCGGCGTCGTCCTTGGCGTTGGCCTGGTCTATGGCCCGGCGCCGGCACGCTGGGCGGTGCGCATCTTCAGCGACACGATCCGCGGCATACCGATCCTGGTTCTCATCTTCTTCGTCTATTACGGGATGCCGGCCGTCGGGCTTCACCTGCCGTCCTTCTGGGCTGCCGTGCTGGCGCTGACCTTGTTCAAGACGGCCCAGGTCGTCGAATACCTGCGGGGCGCCGTCGGCTCCATCCCGAAGGGACAATCGGAGGCCGCGATGGCGATCGGCCTGACCTTCCGCCAGCGGCTGGCCCATGTCATCTTTCCGCAAGCGTTCAGGCGTTTCCTGCCGCCCTGGATCAATGGCGTCACCGACGCGGTCAAGGGCAGCGCGCTGGTTTCGCTGCTCGGCATCACCGATCTCATGCAGGCCATCAACCAGGTCATCGGCCGCACCTATGAGGCCATGCCGCTCTACATCCTTGGCGCCCTCATCTATTTCGCCGTCAATTATGCGCTTTCGCTTGCCAGCCGGCGGCTGGAGCGGCGCTTCTCCTTCATCCGGGAATAGCAATGTCCACAAGCTCGAACGATGCCCCGGCCCTCCTCGATATCCGCGATGTGTCCAAATCCTTTGGCGCCGTCCAGGTCCTGCGCTCGGTCAGCCTGCGCGTGGCGCGCGGCGAGGTGGTGACGGTCATCGGGCCCTCGGGCAGCGGCAAGACCACGCTGCTGCGCTGCGTCAACTTCCTGGAGAGCTATGACAGCGGGTCCATCCGCATCGACGGCAAGGAGGTCGGCTTCCGCGAAACCGGAGCCCGCCAGCGCCGCAGTGAACGCGACCTTGCCGCGATGCGCGCCGAGACCGGCATGGTGTTCCAGAGTTTCAACCTGTTTCCGCATCTCACCGCCGCCGGCAACATCATGCTCGGCCTCACCAAGGTGCGCGGCAAAAGCACCGCGGAGGCGCGCGCGATTGCCGAACACTGGCTCGGCCGCGTCGGCCTTGCCCATAAGGCCGACAGCCTGCCGGCGGAGCTCTCGGGCGGCCAGCAGCAGCGCGTCGGCATTGCGCGCGCCGTGGCCATGGGGCCGAAAATCCTGCTGCTAGACGAGATAACCTCCGCCCTCGATCCGGAACTCGTCGGCGAGGTGCTCGAAGTGGTGCGCAGCCTCGCCGAGGACGGCATGACGATGGTGATGGTCACGCATGAGATGGCCTTTGCCCGCGACGCCTCGAGCCGCATCGTCTTCATGGCCGATGGCGGCGTCGGCGCGGTCGGCCCGCCGAAGGAGATTCTCGCAGCAGACGCCGACAATGAGCGTCTGCGCAATTTCCTGGCGCGCTTCCGCGCCTCGCACTTCTGACATCGGATGGTCGACGCCATCCCAAGGAGCCTTCTTCCATGACGCCTTACACCAGGCTCGCCGAACTCGGCCTCACATTGCCCGAGCCGCCGACGCCCATCGCCAACTTCGTCACCCATGCCGAGAGCGGCCGGCTGATCTTCCTGTCCGGCCAGGGACCGCTGCGAGCTGACGGCACGCTCTGCACCGGGAAGGTGGGCGAGGATGTGACGGTGGAGCAGGCTTATCAGCATGCCCGCCTCACCGGCCTTAACCTGCTTGCCGTCATGCATGCTGCCGCCGGCGATCTCGGCCGCATCGTGCGCGTCGTCAAGCTGCTCGGCTTCGTCAACGCCACGCCGACCTTCAGCGATCACCCCAAAGTGGTGAATGGCTGCTCCGATCTTTTCGCCGACGTTTTCGCCACGATCGGCGGGCATGCCCGCTCGGCGATCGGCGTCGGCTCCTTGCCCGGAAACATCACCGTCGAAATCGAAGCGGTCGTCGAGATCGCCGCCTGACCTGCTAGAAATGGGATCCAGAGATGAAAACCTATTCCGACACCGGCTCCAACACCACGATCCGCGAACGGCTCGGCCTTCGCCCGATCATCAACGTCTCCGGCACGATGACGGCGCTCGGCGCATCGATCATCGTACCTGAAGCGATCAGCGCCATGTCTGAAATGGCATCGCAATGGGTGGAGATGGATGATCTGCAGCGCGCCGCAAGCGCCGTCGTCGCGCGCCTCACCGGCGGCGAGGCCGGCTTCATCACCGCCTGCTGCGCCAGCGGCATCACCATGGCGATCGCCGGCGCGATGACGGGAACCAACCTGCTCGCCATTGAACGCCTGCCTGACGTCACGGAAGGCCTGAAGTCCGAAGTCATCGTCCAGCTCGGCCACATCGTCAATTATGGGGCGCCGATCGACCAGTCGGTCCGGGTGGCCGGCGCCAAGGTCGTGCCTGCCGGCACGGTCAGCGTGACGCAGGATTATCATGTCCGGGACGCGATCAACGACCGCACGGCGGCAGGCCTCTATGTCGTCGCGCATCACACCGTGCAGTACGGCATGCTGTCGCTGGAGGAATTCTGCGAAATCTGCCACGCCAAGGGGGTGCCGGTGATCGTCGACGCGGCTTCCGAATATGACCTGCGCGGCTTCCTGGCGCGCGGCGCCGACATCGTCATCTACAGCGGCCACAAATTCCTGAGCGGCCCGACCAGCGGCATCGTCACCGGACGCAAGGATCTGGTGCGATCAGCCTATCTGCAGAACCGCGGCGTCGCCCGCGCCATGAAGGTCGGCAAGGAAAGCATCGCCGGCACCATGGCCGCGCTCGAGGCCTGGGAGAAGCGCGACCACGCCGGCATCCGCCGGCGCGAAGAGGCCGCCCTCAACCTTTGGAAGGATGCTCTGCAAGGTATCCCGGGCATTGGCGCGGAGATCATTCCCGACCCGACCGCCAACCCACTTGATCGGCTGCAGGTCTTCGTGCGGCCGGAAAGCGGTTTCACCGCCGCCGGCCTTGCCTCGGCGCTTGCCGGGGGATCGCCGCCCATCATCGTGCGCAACCACGAGGTCGAACGGGGCCATTTCTTCCTCGACCCCTGCAATCTTCATCCCGGAGAGGCGGAGATTGTCGCCGAACGGCTGCGTGCCCTGTTGACCGCGAAGGACCGGCCCGCCGACGCCATGAGGATTGCTCGCAAGGATTCTTCCGGCGCCTTGCGCTGGCCGGATTGAGCGCCAAGCGGACCAACGAAACAGAAGCATGGGCTGATCACGTGACCGTGAACAGCCGGATGCGTACGCGCCGGGAATAAATCTCGGCCGCAACGGGTCTCCTCGACATAGGCCGCTACAGGCGTTGAGGAGACCGGCATGCCCGTCATTGCGAAAACGACAGCGAGCATGGCCGCCGCGTCGGCGGCCGCCATTTGCTCGAGCGCATGACCTTAGCCGGCCTTCTCCCATGATGCAGGGCTTTCCCATTGCGCTTGACACTGGTGACGCAGATGAATTCACTTTCGCCACGGCAGGCGGCTCTGCCTGTTGCCGCGGGTTTCGCCCGGGCGAGCGGGACGAGATCACCCGCGTTGCCTGAAAGCGCCCGGCCTGTTCCTCGCGGAGTATCGGATGGTGCTGCTTTGAGCGATAAGGCCAGGGCCGAGCGCTTCAACGAGGTGGTGCTGCCGCATCTCGGCGACGCGCTCGCGCTTGCCCGCTGGCTGACCGGCAATGGCGCCGATGCCGAGGACGTCGTGCAGGACGCCTGCATAAAGGCGCATGCCGGCATATCAGGCTATGCCGGCGGCAATGCCCGCGCCTGGCTGCTGACCATCGTGCGCAACACCGCCTATACCTGGATGTCGCGCAACCGGCCGCGCGGCATGCTGGCTGTCGGCGATCTCGGCGACCTCGATGAGATGGCGGCGGCACACGGCACCAGTCTGCCGGACGAAAACGGTCCGGAGGCAAGCCTGATCGCCAAGGCGGATACGGCGGCACTTGAAGCGGCTATAGCAGCCTTGCCGCAGCCGTTCCGCGAGGCGCTTGTGCTGCGCGACATCAACGGCCTCAGCTACCGCGAGATGGCGGCCATGCTCGGCGTGCCGATGGGTACGGTGATGTCCAGGCTGGCCCGCGCGCGGAGCCTGCTTGTGTCTGAACTGGGGAGAGCGCCATGACCATGCATGACGACGGACTGCCCAATGATCCGAAAGGCATCAGGCTGATGATCCACGCCCTCGTCGACGGCGAACTTGATGCAGCGGCCGCGCTTGCGGTGGAGCGGCGCCTCGCCGCCGATCCGCGGCTTGCCGCCGAGCATGCCCGCATCGTGGCCTTGCAGGGCGCGATCGGCCACTTGCCGCACTCCGAGATCAGCGATGCCTTTCGGGCTCGCATCGCGGCCATTGGCGCTGCGGCCACCGCGCAGCCGGAGGCAGGCGAAACGGTCAAACCGCAGCAGGGCTCACCGGCGCTGCCGGGGATGCTTGCCCCTAGCGGGGGAGGGCAGAGGCGAAATGCCGATCCGCGGCTGTCGCCAAGTCGAGCGCGCCGCTTCGGCTCGTTCGACTGGCGGGCCATGGCCGCGTCGATCATGATCAGCGCGGTACTCGCCAGCGGGGCGACGCAATGGGTGATGTTCAGCGGTGCGGAAGACGGCCTTGCCGCCGCGGTCGCCAGCGGCCATCGCCGCAGCCTGCTTGCCGCCAGCCCGATCGACATCGTCTCGTCGGATCGCCATACGGTAAAGCCTTGGCTCGACGCCCGGATCGGCGTGTCACCACCGGCACCTGATCTTGCCCAGGACGGCTACGCACTGATCGGCGGCCGCGTCGAAGTAATCGCCGGCCGGCCCGTGCCGGCACTTGTCTACCGCCACCGCGAACATCTGATCACGCTGGTCGCCGAACCGCAGCAGGACGGTAAGGTCAGCGGGCCTGACGATCTGTCCTCCGGCGGCTTTTCGCTGGTGCAGTGGAGCGACGGCGCCTTCTCCTACTGGGCTATCTCCGACATGGAGCGGCCCGAACTCGACGATTTCGTCGCCCGCTTCCGCAAGGCTGCGGCATAGGCCGATCTCCCGGCCGGACGACCGGCAATGCCTCGCATCCTTGCCGCCGCCGCCGAATTCCGCTAAGGCGCGCCTTTGTCGCCGGGAGCAGAAGCTTGGACGATCAACGCGCCGACGTCGCCATCATCATGGGCAGCCAGTCCGACTGGGCGACCATGCGCCATGCCGCCGAGACACTGGAGGCGCTTGGCATCCCGCATATCAGGCGGATCATCTCGGCGCACCGCACCCCCGACCGACTCTACGACTTCGCCAAGGGCGCCAAGGCCGCCGGCTACAAGGTCATCATCGCCGGTGCGGGCGGTGCGGCGCACCTGCCCGGCATGACGGCGGCGATGACACCGCTGCCGGTGTTCGGCGTGCCGGTGGAATCCAAAGCCCTGTCGGGACAGGATTCGCTGCTGTCCATCGTCCAGATGCCGGCCGGCATTCCCGTGGGGACGCTGGCCATCGGCAAGGCCGGTGCGGCCAATGCAGCCCTGCTGGCCGCCGCCGTGCTGGCGCTCCACGACGACAAGCTTGCCGGGCGGCTTGATGCCTGGCGCGCCTCCCAGACCGCCAAGGTCGCGGCCGAACCCACGGACGCGCCGTGAGCCTGCCCGCCGGATCGACCATCGGCATCATCGGCGGCGGCCAGCTCGGCCGCATGCTGGCAATGGCGGCCGCTCGCCTCGGCTACCGCACCGTGGTGCTGGAGCCGCAGCCGGATTGCCCCGCAGCGCAGGTCGCCAACCGTCAGGTCACGGCCGCCTATGACGACCCCGCCGCGCTTGCCGAACTGGTCGCGGCAAGTGCCGTCGTCACTTATGAGTTCGAGAACGTTCCGGTTGCCGCCGCCGAGGCGCTCGCCGCCAAGGTGCCGGTCTATCCGCCTGCGCGCGCGCTTGATGTGGCGCAGGACCGGGTGACCGAGAAGACATTTCTCAACGGCATCGGCATTGCCACGGCGGATTTCCGCGCGGTCGACAATGACGACGAGCTGACGGCGGCGCTGAAGTCCTTTGGCGGCAGCGGCATATTGAAGACGCGGCGCATGGGTTATGACGGCAAGGGCCAGCGCGTCTTCCGCGACATGGAAGCCGGCGGCTTCGCCGGCACCTGCGAGGCCATGGGCAACGTGCCGCTGGTCCTCGAGGCTTTCGTTTCCTTTGAGCGCGAAGTCTCCGTCATCGCCGCGCGCGGCATCGATGGCGTCGTCGCCGCTTACGATCCGGCCGAGAACGTCCACCGCAGCGGCATTCTCCACACATCGACCGTGCCGGCCGTGATCGCGCCCCAGACAGCCGAGGCGGCCCGGACGGCGGCGGTGAAGATCCTGTCGGCGCTTGACTATGTCGGCGTCATCGGCGTCGAGTTCTTCGTGCTGGCCGACGGCTCGCTGCTGGCCAACGAGATCGCGCCCCGCGTCCACAATTCAGGTCATTGGACGGAAGCCGCCTGCACCGTTTCGCAGTTCGAGCAGCATATCCGCGCCGTGGCCGGGCTGCCGCTCGGCGACCCGCGGCGCCATTCCGACTGCGTGATGGAGAACCTGATCGGCGACGATATCATGCGCGTTCCGGAATTGCTGGCGGAGCCAGAGCTGATGTTGCATCTCTACGGCAAGGCCGAGGCGCGGCCCGGCCGCAAGATGGGCCATTTCACCCGGATCAGCCGCCGCGCCTGACAGCGACAGCGACACCGCGAGCTACTGGGCAGGAAAACTCGGCGCATGGTGTCCCCCAGTCACGTGGCGACCACCACATCATACCAGCCGGTGCCGAGCCATGGGCCGGCTGCGGATATTTGACGGCATCGGGCATTCATCTCCGCTACCAGGCATGCTTGCGGTTGACACGGACAAGGCTCCTCGTTTATGAGCCACCCACAGTTCAAAGGCGCGTCTTCTGGCGCGCCTTAAAATTTCGACCCGACCGGGTCCACACCGACAGGCAAGACCATGAAGATCAAGAATTCGCTCAAGGCGCTGAAGGCGCGTCATCGCGACAACCGTCTGGTTCGCCGCAAGGGCCGCGTCTACATCATCAACAAGACCGCCCCGCGCTACAAGGCGCGCCAGGGCTGAGCTTCGTCGCGAGGCTTTTTGCCTCCACAGTTGGTGTTTATCGTCGGTCCGCCGGCTTTTCACGCTAAAATCGGTTTGACGTTCCGCCGCCCGGGACTAGATTCGGGCGATGCGGATTCTTTTTGCATTTCTGACGATCCTCGTTTGCAGCGCCGTCTCGTTGCCGGCGCGGGCCGATGATCGGGCGACCGTGCAAACGGCCCCGGAGCCGGCGCCTCCGGATGCCCAGCCGGCGCCGGAAGCCCCGCCTCCCGCAATGACCAGGGAGGCCCGGCTCGACAAGCTGTTTGCCGATCTCAAGCGCGAGCGCAACGAAAAGGCGGCAGAGCGTATCGCCGGCATCATCTGGAACGAATGGTCCCAGTCGGGCAGCGCCTCGATCGACCTGATGATGCAATGGTCGCAGAAGGCGATCGAGAACCAGAAGTTCGACGTCGCGCTCGATTTCCTCGACCAGGTGGTGACATTGCAGCCAGCGTATGCCGAGGGCTGGAACCGGCGTGCAACGGTGCATTTCATGATGAAGAACTACGGCAAGTCGATGTCCGACATCGATCATGCGCTGCAACTCGAGCCACGCCACTTCGGCGCGCTGTCTGGCCTGGCGCAGATCATGACCGTGACCGGACGCAAGCAATCGGCGCTCGAGGCCTGGCAGAAGGTCCTTGCCATCTATCCGATGCTGCGCAGCGCCCAGGACCAGGTCGGCACGCTTTCGGAAGAGCTCGCCGGCGAAGGCATTTGATATTTAAGGCAGTAGGGGAATAGGGCAGTACGGCAGTAGGAGAGAGATCGCCCGGAAATACTTCCCCTACTCCCCTACTCCCCTACTCCCCTACTC
>NZ_JAIUID010000017.1:0-113527 GCF_020165435.1 Mesorhizobium sp. BR1-1-2 | reverse complement strand
GTTTGCAGTGCGGTGTTCTGGTCCGATGTTCCGGCCGGCGGCGCGACATGGTCGAGCTGGTCGAACTGGCGCACCACGAAGGCGCCGCTCGAGGCGTTCAGCGTCACCGTCATCACGGTGCGATCGCCAAGCAGGTTATAAGCGCCGTTATGGTTGCTGTCGACAAAGCCGACCAGCGTGTTGCCCTGGACCATCCAGCTCAGCTCGGCGCCCTTCGACGATAGCCCGATCGCCGTCAGGTCTGCGGCCGCCGTGCCGGTGAAGCCGAAGCCGCCGCCGGCGGCCGGGCCGTCGGCGCCGAAGTCGACAAGCCCGTTCAGCGAGCCGGATGCGATCGCCGCACCCAGCGGAGCCTCCGTGCCCGAACCGTCGCCGGACCCGTCATAGGGCGAGGTCCCCTGCGACCAGGGGCTGAATATGTCGTCCTCGTCGATCGTCACCGGCGCGGCATGGTCGCTCAGGACCTTCGGCCCGTCATCCTCGAAGACGACGGTCTGGGAGATGTCGGCGCTCTGTGTGACGTGGTCGCCGTCGCCATCGGTAACCGTCACGGTGACCGAGACCGAGCCGGCGTCGAGCGCGATGCCCTCGTCGTTGCTGTGGATGTCGGGATGCTGGAGCGAGACGTATTGCGCCACCGCGACCTGGCCGGTGGCGGCATCGATATGCAGCGCGATGGCGACCTTGTCGGTGGCGGTGATGCCGTTGTTGTCGGCATCATAGACGCCGATCACGCGGCCGCTGCCGTCGGTGAACAGCGAGATGGCATGCCCGTCCGTGGTCTTCAGGCCGGAATCCACGCCCGCATTGCTGGCAAGGGTAAGCGCATAGACAAGCGAATTGCTCGTTGCCGGGCCATCGGCGCCGAACAGCGCCGTGGCGTTCACGACGCCGCCGCTGCCTTGCGCATATTGGTGCAGCGGCATGTCGGGATCGGCTCCGGCATTGACGCCGGCAAACAGGGCCGCCACGGCCGGATCGGTGGTGTCGTCGGAATCGGCATCGACGCCTGCGGTCTCGTCGATGACGATGATGTCGCCGACCTTGACGTTGGCAAGGAAGGTGCCGGTGTTGTCGCCCGCTTCGCCGATCTCACGGAAGGTCAGTGAGTTGTCGCCGGCCGTCGCCGTGACGTCGATGGCGATGGTCTGCATGAGGCCGGAGGTCGGGTCGTAGGTTCCGACGCTGGTCCCGTTCCAGATCACTTCGAGCCTGGCGCTGTGTGGGAGGCTGGTGTCGTTGGCGGCGCCGATCTCGAACGAGATGCGGTATTCGCCGGCGCTGAGGCCATGCAGCGTCTGCGAGATCTGGACGTTGCCGGGGCTGGCCTCGAGGTCGACCATAACGCTGTTGGTCGGGCTGTCGGCGCCGCGATAGCCGTCACCGACCTTCTGCAATTCGATGCTGCTGGCGCCTTCGTAGGGCGAAGCCGTGACGGTCCAGGCGCCGGCGGGACCGGTCGTGGTGCCGCTGCCCGCGCCCCAGGCGTCGCCATTGGGAACGAAGCCGTCCAGGAACAGGCCGTTCAAGGCACCGTTCGGCTGCGAGATGGTCAGGCTCGGCCCATCGTCGTCGAAGCTGATCTGGCCCGAGACGTCGGCGCTGGCGCTGGCGGTGTCGCCGTCGCCATCGGTGACGGTCACGCTCACCGCGACCGAATGCGAGCCCAGCACCACCGTGTCGTCCGAATTGCCGGCGTCGGAATGATGGAGCGACAGATATTGCTCGACGGTCACCTTGCCGGTGGCCGGATCGATCGATAGCGCGAACGCGGCCTCGCCCTTGAACGTGCCGCCCTGGACGACGCCGACGACGACGCCGTTGCCCAGCAGCTGCAGTTGGATCGCGGAGCCGTCGGTGACGGCAAGGCCGGAAACCGCATTGGTCACGCTCAACGCATAGACGGTGCTGCCCGAAACGGCCGGACCGTCGGCGCCGAACAGCGCCGTGATGTTGACGAAGGCGCTGTCGCTGGTGCCGTGCGCGATCGCACCGGTGCCGCCGACATCGGGATCCTCGCCCTTGGTGATGCCGGGCGTGGCGATCAAGGCCGCATCGCTCGTGGTCGCCGTCTCGTCAAGCAAAACCGTAACGCCGGTGGCGGCGACAGCCGTCACCTTCGGGCCGTCATCGTCGAAACTGATCTGGCCCGAGACGTCGGCGCTGGCACTGGCGGTGTCGCCATCGCTATCCGTGACCGTGACCTTGACGGCCAGCGAGCCGGCGGTGAGTGCAACCGTGTCGTCGGGATTGCCGGTGTCGGAATGGTGGAGCGACAAATATTGCTCGACGGTCACCTTGCCGGTGGCCGGATCGATCGATAGCGCGAACGCCGCCTCGCCCTTGAACGCGCCGCCCTGCACGACTCCGACAACGACTCCGCTCGCAAGCGTCTGCAAGGTGATCGTCGAGCCGTCGGTGACGGTCAGGCCGGAAACGGCGTTGGTTACGCTCAGCTGATAGACCGTGGCGCTACTCGCCGCCGGGCCGTCGCCGCCGAACAGCGCCGTCACGTCGACCAGGGCGCCGCTGCTGGTGCCGGAGGTGATCGCCCCGGTACCGTCGACGTCGGGATCCTCGCCCTTGACGATGGTTCCGGTGTCGATCGCAGCCGCCATGCTCAAGGCCTGCGTCTCGTCGAGTGAGACCACGGCGCCGGCGTCGGCGACCACCGTCACCGAAGGCCCATCGTCGTGGAACTGGATCGCGCCGCCGATCTGGGCGCCGCCGAATGCGCTGTCGCCATCGAAGTCGGTGACCGTCACCGAGGCTGTGATCTTGCCCGAGAGGGTCAGCACGTCGTCATGGGCGGCAGCGGTCGATCCATCGACGGTGTGCTCCAGCGGAGCGTATTGGGTGACCGTAAGCGTGCCGTTGCCGTTGATGACGATGGTAAAGGCGATGTGGGTGCCGCCGTTCTGATAGGTGCCGGTGACCGTCGTCGCATTGGTCTGCAGCAGCGTGATCGCAAAATCGCCAACGGCCGTCTTCAGCCCCGAATCGAGCGATGCGGCATTGCCGGTCAGGCCCAACGCATAGGCGATGCCGCCGCCGGCGGCGGCGCCGTCGGCACCGAAATTGGATGCAATGGAAATAATCGGGTTGGTGCTCGTCACGGCGATCGGAAAGCCAGCCGGCGAACCGGCGTTGGTTTCATCGAGCACCGCGGAACTGGCTGCCGTGTTGCCCACAGTCAGGGCAGGGCTGTCGTCCTCGACGACCACGGTCATGTTGGCCGTTGCCGAGCCGCCGAACGGATCCTGCACGGTAACCGGGACGACGATGGAGAGGTCATCCTCGAAGCCGGCCAGCGGGTGGTCGAGGGGACCGAGCAGAGCGATCTGGAAGGTTCCCGCGCTCGCATCCGTGATGGTGACACTGATCACGACGTCCGATCCGACCCTGCCGACGAGATGCGTCGAATCGACCAGTTCCCAGACGACGTGGGTGCCGTGCGAGGTGAGCGTCGTGGCGGGCACGCCGAGGCCGTAGGTCAGCGGATCGCCATTGGGATCCGTAGCGCCGAAGCTGCCGTTGATGACCGAGAGATTCGATTCGTCGAAGGGTGAGCCGGGATCGCTGTCCGGGTTTGCGCCGGAAAGCCCTTCTTCCGACACGCGGACGGTGAGATCGCCAAATTCCGGGTTCGCATTGGGAAGGAACAGCTCCCGCCTCTCGGCCTGCCCGAACTGCAGATCGGTCGGCGGCAAGAGCGCCGAAAGATCAAATCCATCGCCGATGCCGCCGGGAGGAATTTCAAAATTTCCGCCGGCGCTCGAGGTCGAACCTCCAGGGCCAGCAGACATCGAACCGTCGGCGCCGAAGGCAACATCCACATGGCTTGCCTCGAGCGCGGCGATCAAGGCGACGCGCGGCACCTCGACATCGCCAAGGACGAAGGTCGGCACGTTGAGCGCGCCGTCCTTGATCACGATGACCGAGCCATCGGCCTGTTCGAGCACGAGATTGTGGCCGTCGACCTTGATGTTGTCGATCGAGACGTTCGCCGGAAGCTTCACGACGTTGCTGGCGTCGGCGACGTATTCGTGCGGCGCTGCTGCCGCCGGAGCCTTAGCCTCCGCTGGTGCTTCCGCCGGCGCACCGCTGCCTACATCGACCGGCACTGGTTCGGCCGCTGCCGGCGCGGCCTGTTGCGTCGAAGCCGCTTGGGCGACCTGGAACTCTGCCGGCGAGGTCTGGTCGTGACGGTCACTGGCCATGGAATGCTCGTCCCACGAACCCGAAACGGCGTCCAATTCGTTATTGATGGTCATTGCTTGTACCCCTCCGGCATTTCCCGGAAAGAGACAGCGGCAACCATTACTTTGCAACAGTTCCTCAATCTGCTTTATATACTATTATATGCGTACAAAGGCATTTTTTACGCGTGGTAAACTGGGAGCATATATTCTGTTATATAAGTCGAATATCCGTCGGTGCGGATGAGGGCTCGCCTCCTGTCGCATGGTAAATAGAAGTATAAATTCTAATAAAATTTTACGAAAAATGGGACAAGTAAGTTTTGTCGCCATTATCTACCTTCGTTGCCAATAATTTGAGACAAGATTGGTACCGTCCACAGTCAAAAGGTGGGCGTTATGAAAAAAGAAAAAACCAAGCCGGGAACAGCCGGCCTCAAGCTACTCTTGCTGACGATCAGCCTTGCGGGCCTGCCGCAGCCATCGCTCGCGAGCGTCCATTTAGAGGACACCGTTTCGGTCGGCGGGCTTGTTGAGGACGTGCGGATGCCGTTCAGCCTGGGCGGCGTTTCCCTGGAAAGATCCCATCCTTGGCGACCGGCGGCAGGATACCAGCCCGGCGTGGTTTCCATGAGTTACACGATCGATGATGCCCAAGCCGGCGTTGCGCCGGGGCCTGCCGATGTCGGAATCGATCCCATCAAAACGGCGGCAATCATTCCCGGCGTGTTCGGCTCGGTCGCATTGTCCATGCACAACTTTCCCGTCGCCGCTCGGTGGGCGCCGGTCTACCAGGCAATTGTCGGCTGCTCGGCGGGCAGTGCTTGCGAACAGAAGAGCGCGACATTTGCCAGGCTGATCTCGTCGGCACAGGGCAAAGGATTCAGCGAGAAACTGTCGTTCGTCAACAGCGGCATCAATCACCTGATCGCCTACAGGAAGGACGGTGTCATCTATGGCAAGCTCGATTACTGGGCAAAGCCCGCCGAGGTGCTTGATAAGCGCGCCGGCGACTGCGAGGATTTCGTCATACTGAAGATGACGGCGCTGCTGAGGGCCGGCATCCCCGCGCAAAGCATGGCGTTGGTTGTTCTCCAAGATCGCAGGCGGGGATTCTTCCATGCGGTCCTGTCGGTAAGCACGGCAAGTGGCGTGTTCATTCTCGACAGCCTCAACAACACCGTGCTGCGCGACAGCGATCTCCCCGACTATGTGCCGCTTTATTCCTTCAGCACGGACCGAGCCTGGATCCATGGTTCGAGATCGGGCAACGCGCAGGTCGCGGAGATTAAGGGCGGTTTCGCAGGCGTCGCGCCCGGCGAGGGATTGCAGTCCGACACGGCTTCTGGAGCGCTTGCCCGTCGGTGAGCAACGGCGGTTCGCCGTTTTTTATGGAACGCCGAACCGCTCTATCTCTTTGTTTTGCACAATTCCTGACGGAAAAGCGTTTCGCACCTGGAATTGCTTCTAGCCGCTGACGAATGCCATCAGCAGGTCCTGCCCGACCAGCGGTGCCCGCACGGCGTTCAATTGGCCTCGATAGCGGCGTTCGCCGGCGCCGATGACGAACCCGCTGGCGACCGGAATCTCGCCATTGGCATCCAGCCGCGCGAAGATGTCCGCGACGTTGAGATCGAGCGCCAGCCTCAGATCCTGACGGCCGTCATCGCTCGGCGCCGTCGGCAATTGGCGCTTTACCAATTGTTGGAACGGAGCGTTGAAGGTCAGGATCTTTTTCGACGATGAAAGGGCGAAGGCGGGCGAGGGGCAGGCGACCAATATCGCGGTGATCGTCCTGATTGATGCAAGCCTCTTCAACGTCAGGTTTTCCTCCGTCAAGTCCCGAATGCAGGCAACTCTGATCGCCGATGTCAGGTTGCCAGCGGGAGACTGGCTCTCGGCGATCTCATCGACAAGCATGCCGATCGTGCATTTGCGGCTTTCCGCCATCTGCTTGAGTGACGTCCAGAACGTCCGCTCCAGGCGGATGCCGCGGCGGATGCCGCGGCGCGCGACAACCCGGAACTCCATACCGAGGTCTTCCGTGGCCATCGGCACGAGCAACCGCTCGAGGACAGCGGGAGGCGTGGCGCTATCGTTCACTCATCGCCTCCTCTCGTGCCTTGTTGATGGGCTTCAGCAGGTAGGTCAGGATCGTCTTGCGGCCGGTCTTGATGTCGACGGAGCAGATCATGCCCGGGATGATCGAATAGGTCTTGCCGTCCCGCGTCAGCGTCGACCTGTCGGTCGCGACGCGCACCTGATAATAGGGCTCCCCTGTCTTCTGGTCGACGAGACTGTCGGCGGTGATGTTCGAGACCTTGCCTTCGATGCCGCCGAAGATCGAGAAATCATAGGCGGTGACCTTGATCAGCGCCTCCTGGTCCGGCCGGATGAAGGCAACGTCGCGGGGCGAAACCCGCGCTTCGACCAGCAAGGTCTCCGAAGTCGGAACGATGCCGGCGACGACCGCGCCGGGCTGCACGAAGGCGCCAACCGTATTGATATCAAGCGTGTTGACGATACCGTCGACTGGAGAACGGATGTCGGTGCGGGCCACCTTGTCGGTCGCGCCGCGTATGGTTTCATCGACCACCGAGAGGTCAGCCAGCGCCTGCGTCAGGTCGCTCAGCGCTTCCTGTTGCAGCTGCAGACCGAGCTCATCGACCTGAAGCTGGGCCTCGGTGATGGCCGATTTGGCTTTCTTGGTGGTTTCTCCTGCAAGCGTCAGCTGCCCGTTGAGCTCTGTCTGCTCGCGTTCGACCCGGAGTTGCTCGGTTCGCGCCATCAGGCCTTTCTTGACCATCGCTTCGACCAGCTTTGCCTCCTGGTCGCTGACGACCAGATTCTTCGTGAGGCGATCGGAATTGGCGGTCGCCTCGTCCAATTCCTTCTCGCGCTGATCGAGGCGCGACTTGAGAACCGACAGCTTGACTTCGAAGTTGTCGCGGCGGGCGACGAGCAGCTTCTGCTCGTTGTCGCAGATTTCCGGGGCGACCTTCTGGATTTCGGCCGGACACGGAAATTCCCCTTGCAGATTGCCGCTCTGCTCGAACTTCAGCCGTGCAATGCGGGTCTGCAATGCCCGTGCCTTGGCCTGTTGCTCGCCAAGGCTGGAGGTGTTGAACGTATTGTCCAGGCGGATGATGAGGTCGTTCTTCTTCACGACCTGCCCGATCTTGACTGCAATTTCCTGGACGACACCCGGCTCGCTGGCCTGGATGATCTGCGTTTTGGAAGCAGGTATGACCTTACCGTCGCCGCGTGCGATTTCATCCACCTCGGCAAAGGACGCCCAAGCAACGGAAGACACGAAGAGTGCACCTATGATGAATATGGACGCCGACGCAAAGAGCGGCGGCCGGTCTTCCCTTGCAAGCATTTCCCACGGCCCCAACGCATTGAATACTTTGATAGTTTTCGTTCTTCAGGTGCTTTTTTTCTGCAGCGCCTGTATCACTTGGTCCTTTGGCCCATCGGCAACGATCCTGCCTTGCTCGATAACGATAAGCCGGTCGGCAAGTTCGAGCATGCTGAAGCGGTGCGTCGAGACGATCAGCGTCGTATTTCGATCGAAAGCCACTTTGAGCTGCTTGATCAGTTGCCGCTCGGAAGCCAGATCCATCGAGCCGGACGGCTCGTCCAGGAAGACGACTTTCGGTTTCGTCAGCAACAGCCGGGCGATCGCCATCGTCTGTCTCTGGCCGCCCGAGAGATTGGTGCCGCGTTCGCCGACATTCATGTCATAGCCACGCGGGTGGCGAGAGACGAAATCGTCGACGCCGGCGGCCTTGGCTGCTTCGACGATCTGCTCATCGGTCGCCTCTGGACAGGCCATCAAAAGATTTTCCTTGATGGTGCCTGAAAACAGATCGTTCGCCTGCGCGACGATGCCGACCGCGGCGCGGACCTCGGAGGGGTGGTATTGGCGGATGTCGATGCCATCCAGCAGCAGTTCGCCGGAACTCGGCAAGAAAAGTCTGCCGATCAATCGGCCCATCGTCGTCTTTCCTGATCCTATGCGGCCGATGATGCCGATCCGCTCGCCCGGCTTCACGGAGAAATTCAGGCCGGTCAGGACCTCGTTCTCGGAGCCGGGATAGGTAAAGCCGACGTTCCTGAACACCATGGCGCCGTTGCGGATGGGCCGGTTGACGAAGCCCACGGTGTCCGGGCGATCCTCCGGCTGGGCCATGATCGAATTCACCATCCGCAAAGAGAGCATGGCCTGGCGCAGTCTGGACAGAGTGATGGCGATCTGACCGAGCGGGGCGACAGCTCGGCTGGCCAGCATGACGGTGCCGATGATGGCTCCGGTGGAGACATGTCCTTCGGAGAAGGCGTAGGCGCCGGCCACTACCAGCGCGACCGTGACCATCTGCTGGATGGCCTGCGTTATATTGCCGGCGGCGGCCGAAAGCTGCTTGATCTTCTCGGAGGTGTTGGAGGCGTTTTTGGAATGCTCTCCCCATTTTCGCAACAGGTAGGCCTCGGCGCGCAGCGACTTGATCGTTTCCAGCGTGGAGATGGATTCGACCAGCAGGGCCTGCCGTTGCGAGGCCTCGTTCATGGACGCCGCCACACGCTTGCCGATGCGCCGCTGCGTGACCAGTCCGACGATCACCGACGCGACGAAGGCCAGCGCGGGTATCATGACCAGCCAGCCGCCTATCGCATAGATGACGAGGAGAAAAACAAACACGAAAGCCGTGTCGATGAACACGCTGATAGTGTTGGACGTGAAGAATTCGCGCACGAATTCATATTGGGTCACGCGATTTGCGTATTCGCCCGTCGAGCCCGGCCGTGCCGCCAGAGACGAGTTCAGCACCTTCTCGAACAGCATATATGAAATGCGCAGATCCGCCTTGCGCCCGGCATAGTCGATGAGCGATGCCCTGGAGGTCTTCAGCAGCAGGTCGAACAGGATGACCGCGCTGATGCCGATGGCCAGCACCCAGAGCGTCGATATCGCCTTGTTCGGCAGGATCCTGTCGTACACGTTCATAGTGAAGATCGGCGAGGCGATGGCGAGCAGATTGATGAACACCGCCGACAGGATAACCTTCGAATAGGTGCGCCAGAACGGCCCCATCGTTCCCGTCAGCCAATGTCGTCGCTCGATCTTCGGCGCCGAGCCGACGCTCATCGCCTCCGTTGCGTTGGCGTAGGTGATCGAGAAGGACGCACCGCCGCTGATATAGCTGTTGGCCAGTTCCGACCGGCTGATCGTGGTGCGCCCGTCCTCCTGGGGAGCGGTGAAATATTCGCCGGCTTCACCATCAGCCAGCAGCGCGACCGGCAGCTGGCTGACGCGAAAGACGATCGCGGGGAGGTCGATGCGCCCCCGAACAAAGTCGCG
Source organism: Mesorhizobium sp. BR1-1-2 (assembly GCF_020165435.1). NCBI lineage: Bacteria > Pseudomonadati > Pseudomonadota > Alphaproteobacteria > Hyphomicrobiales > Phyllobacteriaceae > Mesorhizobium > Mesorhizobium sp. BR1-1-2. Next base: position 103,966 of record NZ_JAIUID010000017.1, on the reverse strand, counting down.
ATGGCTGAACTCTGTGATTTCAAGGCCGACGCGCTCGGCAAGATGCCGGATCGCGTCGATATCGATGCGCGTTTCGGCCAGCGGCACGCCGGCAAAGAGCACGGTTTCGGCGCTGGGGCGGCCGAGATACGCGGCTACGGCCGAAAAGCAGGCCTTGAAAGCCTCTTTCGGTGACAGGATGTTGGGTTGCTGGTTCACGATCCGCCCGCGGGGACTCTCGATCGATCCTTAGGCTCGCCTATTTTTTCCTGACCGGCGCCAGAATATCGAACGGCACGTCGTTCTTCTGTTCCGAAGGCGTGCGCGCATAGGTTTCGGTGTCGGCCGTTTCCGGCGCGGCGAACTCGGTCCGCGCGTATGCCGTAGCCTGTTTTGGCGGGTGGATGTCCATCGTTTTCAGCAACTGCCCGGTCGCCGCCAGAAGCCGATATTGCGCGAAAAGGGATGCGTAGGACGCGGTGTCGGCCAGAGTCGCGGTGTTGAACCGCGTGTTCTGCGCATCGAGCACGTCGAGCAACGAACGCTGACCGACCTTGAACTGTTCGCGATAGGACGCGACCAGCTTTTCGTTGGAGGCCGCTTGTAGCTTCAGGGTCTTGGCCAGATCGGCCTGCCGGAAGCGACGATCCCATGACGTGCGAACGGCTTCCTCGATCTCTCGGAGAACCTGGTGCATCGCGAGCCGCTGCTCGCTGGTGCGGCGGATCTGCTCCTGCTCATTGGCCTTGTCGATGCCGCCCCGATAGAGATTCCAGCGCAACACCAGACGTGCCTGCAGATCGGATGCGTCTCCATTGTCGCCGTCAATGTCGTAGCCCGCCCGGGCAGAGCCTTCGGCAATGATCGAAGGACCGTATTTCGCCCGCGCCGCGTCCACCAGCGAGGCCGCCGCGGCGATATCGCTGTTGGCCATGTGGACGCGCGGGTTGCTCTCGCGCGCAAGGCCCAGCGCATCGTCCAGCGACCTTGGCAGCGTGCCGGATACGTCGGCCGGCCTCGCTGCATTGGTCAGCGGCTTGCCGACAGTCTTGAAAAACCGTATCCGCGCGGCCTCCAGTTCCTCCGACGCTTCCTGCATGCGGGCCTTGGCCGCGAACAGCCGCTCCTCGGCCTGTTGCCGGTCGGCTTCGTTCAGCCCACCGCCGGCAATGCCTTCCTGGATGTCGTGGAGGATTGCTTGATGGAAGCCCAGGTTCTTCTTTGCCTCGGCAACAATCGAAGCCTGGAGCATGTATTCGAGGTAGTCCTGGACAACAGAGAGGCCGATGAATTCCGACCGTTCCAGCACCCGAAACGACGCGCCATCGACGCGGGAGGCCTGGCGGTTCAATTCTGCGCGCCTTGCGCCGCTGTCATAGAGCGTCTGCGAAACGGTCAGGTCGGTTTCCGCCGGATAAAGCGCGTCGTCCTCTATCGAGAGTGCGCGCCGTGACGAATTGTCGAGACGGCGAGCGCCAGCCGACGCCTGCAGGTCGACGCTGGGCAAATAGAGGCCCTTTGCCTGACGCAATTCAAACTCGATCGCTTCGCGATTTTCTATCGCCTGGCCGATCTCTGGATTGGATTCGACCGCTACCGCCACGGCCTCTTTGAGCGTGAGGGCGTTCGCCCCGCCGCAAGTCAGCATCGTAGCCGCCATCAAAAGACCAAGGCGCTTGCCTATGGCCGACATGCCAGTTCTGTTCATTTAGCCCACCCGTTTCCCCAACGCCTTCTCAAGGCGCTTAAGCGGGCCAACCCCAGGCCCACCATTGCCGAATTACCCGATATATTCAGAAAATACGTGAGCGAATATTAATTTAGATGACTCTAAATGGGTTTTCCCAGTCATGAGCAGTGACATGTAGCAAAAATAACACACAACAGCGGGGCCGATGGGGGTGGGAGAATGCCGATCGGATGCAACAGAAAATGCCTTGGCTGGAGCGGCGAGGGCACTTTTTTGAAAACCGCGCAATGGTTCCCAATAATTGGACGCGCTTGCCCGGGAGCCGGACGCGGATTATAAAACGGATATAGCCTCCGATAAGTGCCGATGACGCGTCAATGGAGTGCTGCCCATCCAGTCACAAGAATAAGAGCAAGCGTAACCAGTGCTCCCGAAACGTACAGAACCGTCCTGACACTGCCTCCCTTTGCGGCGTTTCCGCCACGTAGGTAGATTCCCAGATGAACCAGGCGTATCGCCAGGTGCAGCCACACAAGCGTCGCCAAAGTGGTCGGCCCAACACCAACCATCATCGCCAGCACCGCGGGCACGACAAAGGGTGCCAGAGCCTCAACCGAGTTCATGTGAACGCGGTCGATCCTGTAGAGCGGGTTGTGGTCGTCCGCCGGGACTACCGGTCCGGAAAGTACCCCTGCAAATCCCTTGGACGAACCGGAATAGACTGCCAACACCACCGACAGCAAACAAAGCGTAAGCACGCCGAGGATGCTTAACCAATAGACTTCCATGTTGTCTCTGCTCCTGGAACGCAGTGGGCGATAAGGTGCTTGCGAGTCATACCCCACCACCGCAACGCGGTTGTCAGGCTGCCCGATGGTTGAACAGGTCGCGGAACCGTTGCAGGTAGAGCGGCCAGCCCTGATCGCTATCAACTGCACCCATGACGCCCTCCCAGCCTTCGCCATGGCGCTCAAGATGCCGGTGCTCGATCTCAACCCGGGTTCTGTTCTCGGTCTCGGCCGTGAACCGGATCTCCCATTCGCTCGTCTTGTTCGGGTCGGTCTCGATCTGCCACCGAGGGCTGATGTCCCAGCTCAGAACCAGCCGGGTGGGCGGATCGTAGGCCAACACGCGAGCCCAGCGGCACTCGCTGCCATCCACGCCTCGGTCGTAAACGTGCCCTCCGACCCGGGGTTCGAAGATTGTTTCTGCGATTGGAACGGCAAGAAGATTGTGCTCTCGAGGTTTGAACCTCCCGAAATCCTCGGTGAAAACCTTGAAGGCACGCGCAATGGATGCCTCGACGACGACGAAATGCCTTACGGGCGCGAGTGCAGGATCCTTACTCATGCTTGGTCCTTTTTGGATGCTCGACGGCTAATTTGTAGCCCGCCAGGGTCTTGCTCCAGAACTGGTCGATTTCCGCGCGCAGGCCTGCCAGCCCATCCTGATCGATACGGTATATGCGTTCCTTGCCCGAGCGCGTGTCGGCCACAAGCCCGGCAGCCTTGAGTATCTTCAAGTGCTGAGAGACGGCCGGCCGGGTTACAGGCAGGGCACGAGCAAGGCCGCTGACCGAACAGGGCTGTTCGACCAACAGTTCGAAGATCGTGCGCCTTGTCGGATCTCCAAGCGCTGTCCAGTAGTTCGCGTTAGTAACCACTAACGCGAACTTAAATCGATGGCCGCGACCTGTCAATATCGGGAGGTCAACGATTCGTCGTCCAAGCTTCCATCCGGCTCCGCGGGATTAAAGGAAACCAGTCAGCGACCTGCGCTCTCTCGTGGCGGCCGTCGCAGGGAGTGCCAGTTGCGCTTTGACGGTATCGGCATACCGAATTGCATTTTTTGAATTGGCCTTTGCCGACCTGCCTTGGCATTTATCGAAGCAGTCAGTTGATGCTGGGATCGAGGATGGCCAAAGTGGCGCAAGTCTATTGCAATCGGCGTTACATGCCCGAAGACGAGGCGCGCATCGGTCTCTTCGATCGGGGATTCCTCTTTGCAGACGCGGTCTACGAGGTGACCGCCGTGATCGGCGGCAGGCTGATAGACAATGATTTCCATCTCAATCGTCTCCAGCGGTCGCTTGCCGAGATATGTATTCCCATGCCCGTGACGCTGCCTGAGATAGAAGCCATTCAATTGGAATTGATCTCGCTCAACGGATTGGATGAAGGAACGGTCTATCTCCAGATTTCGCGAGGCGAAGCCAACCGCAATTTCCTGTTTCCCGATGATCTTGAGCCGACCATGGTCGCCTTCACAAACGCCCGCAAACTCGTGGGAACCAAGGCTCAGACCGAAGGCGTCGCCGTCGACCTGGCGCCTGATCCGCGCTGGGCACGGCGCGACATAAAGACCGTCATGCTGCTGGGGCAGGTTTTGGCAAAGCATGCTGCAAGCGAGAAAGGCTTCGATGATGTCTGGTTTGTCGAGGGTGGACAGGTGACCGAGGGCGCGTCGGCGACGGCTTTCATCGTTACGCACGACGGCCGTGTCATCACTCGCGCCAATTCTCAAGCTATCCTGCCCGGCTGTACGCGGCGAGCAGTGGCGCGTCTATGTGAAGACCAGGGCATTTTGTTTGAAGAGCGTGCATTCTCGCCAGAGGAGGCGTTTTCGGCGGCGGAAGCGTTCCTTACCTCTGCCTCGAGCCTGGTCACCCCCGTCATCCGTATTGCCGGCCACAGGATCGGAAACGGCCAACCTGGTCCATTGACACGCCGCCTGCAGGAAATTTACGTCCAGACAGCTTTTGCAGAGATGAACGGGCATGCGGCCGGACGAACGGCCCTTGCTTGATGAGCGGGATGTGAGCATGGGTGCGGCACGGCGTTTAGGCCTTGGCATGGGGCGGCTGCCGCCCGGCCCGAACAATGCGATCACGGACGTGCCGGGTGTCCTGGTCGGCCATAAGACGATCATCGCCGACGGACTTGCGACAGGCGTTACCGCCGTCTTGCCCCATGGCGGCGACCTGTTCAGATCCAAGGTCAGGGCGGCGGTCGATATTATCAACGGTTTCGGCAAGTCTGTCGGGCTTATGCAGTTGGCCGAACTGTGCACGATCGAAACGCCGATCCTTCTGACCAACACGTTTTCGGTCGCGCCATGTACAGAGGCGCTGATCAAGCGTGCCATTGCCGCCAACCCGGAGATCGGGCGCAAGACCAGCACGGTCAACCCCGTCGTTTGCGAATGCAATGACGGCGGCATCAATGATATTCAGGCAATGGCGGTCACCCGGCATGACGCCGAAGCGGCGCTGGATGCCGCGAGCGCCGGTCCGGTCGAACAGGGCAGCATCGGCGCCGGCACCGGAATGACGTCGTTTGGCTTCAAGGCGGGTATCGGCAGCGCATCCAGGTCGGTCGAGATCGGCTCTCGTGCCTTCACGCTCGGCGCTCTGGTGTTGTCCAACTTCGGCAGGGCAGGGGATCTTGTCCTCCCGGATGGCCGCAGAGCCGATCCCAAAGCGCTCGGCGAACCTGAAAGCGGGTCGATCATTATCATTCTCGGCACCGATATTCCTCTTGACGACCGGCAATTGAACCGTGCCGCCAGCCGGGCCGGCGCCGGCATTGCCCGCCTCGGTTCGTATTGGGGACACGGCAGTGGCGATATCGCCATCGCCTTCACGACCGCCGATCCTCTGCCGCACGTCCCGTCTTCACCGTTCAGTTCGATTTCGCGTGTCGATGACAGATACATAGACCTCGTTTTCGAAGCGGTTGTGGAAGCCACGGTCGAGGCCGTTCTGAACGCCCTGTGCGCCGCGCAAAGCGTGGTTGGACGAAATGGACGCAGGATTCCGGCGTTGACCGACTGGCTGAAGGAGCCCCTTTGAGCATGAAGATTTTCATTTCGGCCGATATCGAAGGCACCGCGGGCATTCAATCCTGGGACGAGGCGGAAAGAACGCATGCCGACCATAGGGAATTCCGCGAACTGATGACCGGGGAGGTCCTGGCCGCCTGCGAAGGAGCGCGAGCCGCTGGCGCAACTGAAATCATGATCAAGGATGCGCATGACAGCGGGCGCAACCTCAATCTCGAACGCATGCCGCCTTTTGCGCGCATCGTGAGGGGCTGGTCGGGACATCCGGACGCAATGATGTTCGGGATTGATGAAAGCTTCGATGCCGCGCTCTACACCGGCTACCATTCCAAGGCCGGCGTCGAGGACAACCCGCTCGCACACACATCGACATTGCGCATATCGCGGCTGATCCTGAATGGCGAAACAGCGTCCGAATTCACATTGAATGCGTTGTGCGCCGCGCGCTATGGCGTGCGCTCGGTATTTCTTTCCGGCGACGAAGGCATTTGCGCGGACGCCAGAGCCCTCGTCCCGGGGATAGCCACTGTCGAAACCCTCAAAGGCGTCGGCTCGGCCACCATCTCCCTGGCCCCTGCGGCAGCGCGCGGCGCAATATGCGAGGGCGTCGAACAGGCGTTGCGCGACGGGGCCCGGCAAGCTTTGCCGCCAATGCCGGAAAGGGTCGAGATCGTCATCGAATTCAGCAACCCCGTCGATGCCTATCGCGCCTCCTGGTATCCCGGGGTGCGCCGGCACGGACCACGTGCCGTCGCCTTTGCATCGAACGACTATTTCGAGGTGCTGCGCGCCTTCCGCTTCATGAAGAGCTGAAGGTCGCTGTGCCCGCGGCTGGCGCGGGGGGCTTCAACGTTTGCGCCAGCGCCTTCGATGATTGCCAAAGAGCCTCCACCATGGTGCTTCGCGTCTTCTCCGAGCTGCGGTACAATCGTATTTCGAGATCGAGCGTCCATCTGCTGTCATTCGAACAGATGACAAGGGCGCCATTGGAGATGTCGTTCTCGACGAGGCTTTCCGGCAGCCAGCAGATGCCCGCGCCGGTCAGGGCAAGTTCCTTGAGCCCGGCGCTGATTGTGCTTTCATGCACGGTCTGACGCCGGAATGGCGAGTGCTTCGAGAAGAGTTTTCCGAGGGCAACGCCAAAGAAAGAGCTGTAACCGTAGCCGAGATAAGGCAGAGCGAGCTTTGCCGTTTCCGGACTGTCCAGAATGCCCGCCGCGGGCACGGTCGACTTGTCGAAGCGCAGTTCCGGCGCCGCGACCGGGATGAGCCGATCCGATCCGATAGCCAGATGAGAAAACTTGTCGCGATCCAGGTGAAACGGCACCTCGCGGTGCGCATAGGTCAGGAAGAAGTCGGTTTCGCCATCGGTCAGTGCGGCCAGGTTCGCCTCGATGCCGCCTCTGTCAGCCATGAAGGACGTGCCGAAGGTGCGAGTGTTCCGCTGCACCTCCCGCAGCCAAACCGGAAAGAACGTGATGGTCAATGTGTGAAGGGCCGCAAAGCGTACAAGCCCCTGTTCCGCGGGCGGGCGCAGAGACTCGCGCACCGAATAGAACATCCTGATGGCGTCCTGCGCCATCGGAAGAAAATTGCGTCCGGCCGATGTCAGTTCGGCCGGCATGGTGGCACGACTGATGAGCGGTGCTCCGAGCCACGTCTCAAGTTGCTTGATGCGCCGACTGAAGGCCGATTGGGTGACATTGCGGATTTCGGCTGCCCGCGAAAAGCTCGATGTTTCTGCAAGCGTCACGAAATCTTCGAGCCATTTGATTTCCACGCGGCCTCTCCTCCACTGCGTTCGAGCATTGGTCGAACCGCAATGGGGAACATATTTCATTATAATTGCTGTGTTATGCAAATTTTGCATGCTTGATTGCGAAAACCGAATTGGCCTTGTGATCGCTGACGCCCCAACGTCTGCAAAATGAAAAAGCTGGCAATTGGAGCCAGTGGCAGGGGGAACGTGAAGTCGAGCGCGGGAGGAGAATCTGACCGCGTGCGAAACGGAATGCCACTCAAAGTCAATCTATGTCGGCGACGTCCGTGAACGCCGGGGGAGAAGAAAAAGCAGCATGAATTCGCAGAACCAAGCCGATCTCGTTTTGCATGGCGGCAAGATTTGGACCGGTTACGGAAATCCGATCGCGGAGGCGATTGCGGTCTTGGGCAACCAGGTCGTGGCCAGTGGCTCCAACGCCGATATCAAGCCCCTGATCGGAAAGGGCACGAGGGTCGTGGATCTGGCCGGGCGCTTCGCAATGCCTGGTCTGAACGATGCGCACCTGCATCTGATCTCGACGGGGCTCCTGCGTGGCAAGGTCGATGCGACGCCCGATGCCGCGCCGACCCGCGGCGCGCTCATGGCGGCCTTGCAGGCACGTGCCGCCGAAATGCCGAAAGGCGCATGGGTGACTGCGCGCGGGTTTGACCAGACCCGCTATCCCGACGGTTTGATGCCCACCGCGAAGGAGCTGGATGCAGCCCTGCCCGATCACCCCGTTTCCGTCACGCGCGCCTGCGGCCATGTCACTGTCGCGAATTCGCGGGCGCTGGCGCTGGCTGGAATCGACATCGACACGCCCGATCCGGATGGCGGCCTCATCGGCCGCGAAGCCGGACAATTGACCGGATTGCTGGCGGAGAACGCCCAGAACCTCGTCTACGATGTCCAGCCCACGCCCTCGCTTCCCGAGATCATCGACGCCATCGAGGCGGGCGGGCGGCACTTGCTACAATTCGGCATAACCTCCTGCATGGACGCGGCTGTCGGCCAGATCGACGGAATGACCGAGATCGAAGCGTATCGGCAGGCCGAGCGCGGCGGCCGGCTGCCGGTCCGGGTCTGGGCGACGCTCCTGGGCGATCCCGGTTCGTCCATCGTCGAGCCCTGTCATGCCGAGGGCCTCGTCACCGGCGGCGGCAGCGACATGTTCCGCATCGGCGGCGTGAAGGTGTTCACGGACGGTTCGGCCGGCGGACGCACGGCCTGGATGCGCCAGCCATATATTGGCCAGCCCGACAATTTCGGTGTCCGGATGCTGCCGGACACCCGCTTGTTTGAACTGGTCGACCGCTATACGACAATGGGCTACACCATGGTTTGTCATGGCATTGGCGACGCCGCCATCGACCAGCTCGTGCGCGCCTATGAACGTGTGCGCGCCGCCAACCCGGATCACAAGCACCGGCACCGGATCGAGCATTGCGGCTATGTCGACGATGCCATCAACCAGCGGATGCTCAAGGCGGGCATCCTGCCCGCGCCTCAGCAGGCTTTCATCTACGATTTCGGCGACGCCTATGTCTCGGTTCTCGGGCCGGAGCGCGGCTTGCGCTCCTATCCGATCGGAACCTGGGATCGTCTGGGCATGAAGCCGTCCACCGGCAGCGACTCGCCGGTTTGTTCGCCCAATCCCTTCCCCGACCTCTACGCCATGCTGACGCGCAAGACGCACAAGGGCACGGTAATGGACGCTTCCGAGATACTGACGCCCGAACAGGCGTTGCGCGCCTATACCGAACATGGTGCTTACTCCCAGGGCGCGGAAACGGTGAAAGGCCGGCTGGAGCCTGGAATGTTCGCGGACATCGCCGTGTTCTCCAATGACCTCCTGACGGCCGCACCGGAGAAAATCCTGCGTGAAACGCGCTGTGAGATGACAATTCTGGACGGGCGCATCGTCTATGAAGGAAGTTGAGGCGGGATGCCGGTTGGGCCCGCCTCTGACAGGAAATCAACAACGAACCACAGGGAGGAATTGAGGGATGTTGAACAGACTTGGCTTGATCGCGGCGCTTGCGCTTGGAACGGCGACCGCCGCGCTGGCGCAGGACGCCACACCGAAGGATGGGGGGAAATTGGTGTTTACCGCACCCTATGGCAACTCCATCACATCGCTGGACATCACGGCGACACCGCATACGCAAGACGAGATCGTGGCCAAAGCGATCAACCGCTCCCTCTACAAATGGAACCCGGAAAGCGGCAAGCCTGAGCTCGACCTCGCCGAAACGGTAGAGAAGTCGGCGGATGGCAAGACCTATACCTACAAGCTCCGGGAAGCGACCTTTCACAATGGCGACAAGCTCGACGCCGATGACGTGATCTGGTCCTACAACCGTCTGGCCGATCCCAAGAAGGCGCTGCCGGGCGCCGAGCAGATGCTGCAGATCGCCGGCGTCGCCGAATTTCAGGCAGGCAAGGCCGATCATATTTCCGGGTTGAAGAAGATCGACGACAGAACCATCGAAATCACCTTCATCAACCTGGCCGATCCGGGCTGGAACCTGATGTCGAACTATGCGCCGATCTACTCCAAGGACTATCCGGAGGATCAGCTCGCCTCCAAGCCGAACGGCCTTGGCCCGTTCAAGCTCGCCAATTACGTCGCGGGCTCGAAGGTCGAACTGGAGAAGTTCGACGGCTACTATGAGAAGGGCAAGCCGCACCTCGACAAGCTCGACATCATGCTGATGGGCGAAGCTTCGGCTCGCGACGTCGCCTTCCGCAACGCGGAGATCGACACCAACGTTCTCGGTCCTGTGCAGTATGAGGCCTACAGCCAGGATCCGGCGCTGAAGGATCACATCCTTGAGGTGGCCGAAGTCTACACCCGCAATATAGGCTTCAATCCGAAGGTCGAGGCATTCAAGGACAAGCGCGTCCGGCAGGCGATCAATTATGCGATCAACAAGGACCTGATTGTCGAGAAGCTCTTGAAGAACAAGGCTTATCCCGCGGTCTCCTGGCTGCCGATTTCATCGCCGGCCTTCGACAAGGACGCCAAGCCCTATGCCTATGATCCGGAAAAGGCCAAGGAACTGCTGAAGGAGGCAGGGTTCGAGACCGGCCTGAAGTTCTCGGTCACCGCGACCTCGAACGAAAGCTGGGGCCTGCCGATCGTCGAGGCGATCATCCCGATGCTGGCCAAGGTGGGCGTCACGGTGACGACCGACCCGGTGGAAAGCTCGGTCCTGTCCGACAAGATCCTGTCCGACAATTTTGATGCCTTTATCTGGTCGAACTCGTCGGGTCCGGATCCGCTGAAATATCTGAACTGCTTCTATTCGAAGACGTCGCAAACTGCCTGCAACTACGTCAAGTTCAACAACGCCGATTTCGACAAGCTGATCGAGCAGGCAGGCAACGAAACCGATCCGGCCAAGCAGAACGATCTTCTGAGGCAAGCCAACAACCTGCTGCAGGACGAGGCTCCGGTCTGGTTCTTCAACTACAACAAGGCCGTCATGGCCTATCAGCCATGGGTTCACGGGCTGAAGCCGAACGGCGCGGAACTGGCGATCCAGGATTACGAGGACATCTGGATCGACGACAGCGCACCCGCATCACGCAAGTAGCGCGATGGCATGGTTGGCGGGCGGGACCGGTTTGTACGGCCCCGCCCGCCGCACGGCGGTCACTTCCCGCCCGCCGCATGGCGCCCAGTTGTTGAAAGGCAGGATTCGCGGATGTCGCGCTTCATCTTTCGTCGCACGCTGCAGATGATCCCGACCCTGCTGGCGGTCGTGCTGATCATTTTCGTGATATTCAGCGTCGTCCCCGGCAGCTTCATATCGAGCCTGATGTCGGAGGGGCGCAACGCCACGAATGCCGATGTGATGGCGCATCTGAACGAGCAGTTCGGGCTGGACAAGCCTCTGCCGGTCCGCCTGTGGGATTATCTGTGGGGGCTGGCGCATTTCGACCTTGGAATTTCCTACCGCACCCGCGAACCGGTGTGGAACGTGATCGAGCCGCGGCTCTGGCCTTCGATCAAACTGGCGCTAGCGGCCATGGGCTTTGCCGCAGCAGTCGGTATTCCTCTGGGATTTCTGGCCGCGCTGAAGCCCGGCAGCGTGTTGGACACCGGCACGATGATGCTGGCGGTTTCCGGCCTGTCGGTTCCCGAATTCTGGCTAGGCTTGCTGCTAATGTACGTCTTTGCGCTGCAGCTCGGCCTGCTGCCGAGCTTCGGTTACCAGCCCGGCGGCATCCGCTACATCATATTGCCTGCCATCGCTCTCGGCGTATCGCCGATGGCGCTCTTGGCGCGAACCACGCGCGCGGGCGTTCTGGACGTGATGAACGCGGATTTCGTGCGCACGGCGCGAGCCAAAGGGTTGACCGAACCGCGTCTGGTGCGCAGTCACGTTACCCGCAACGTGCTGGTGTTGATCCTGACCACGCTTGGCCTTCAGATCGGTTCGCTCATGGGGCAGGCGATCGTGATCGAGAAACTGTTTTCCTGGCCAGGGATCGGGTCGCTTCTGGTAGACAGCGTGTCGGCACGCGACATTCCCGTGGTTCAGGGCACGGTCATCGTGATCGTGTTGTGGTTCCTTGTCATCAACATGCTGGTCGATATCGCCTATGCCATGATCGACCCGCGCATCAAGGTGGCCTGATCCATGCGGTTGCGTTTCAATTTCGCCCTTGGGCTGGCGCTGGCGTTGCTCGTGGTCGCCGCAGCTGTCAGCGCCGGCTGGATTGCCCCGTACAACCCGATATTCGACGCCGACTTGATGAATTCTGAAATGCCGCCGAGCTGGGACCATCTTTTGGGCACGGACGGGCAGGGTCGCGACGTCTTTTCCCGTATCCTCTACGGCGCCAGGGTATCGCTGACCGTCGGCCTCGTTTCGCAGTTGATCAACTCGTGCATCGGTATGGCGCTTGGGGTATCGGCGGGTTATTTCGGAGGCTGGTGGGACGATCTGGTGAACGGGCTGACCAACGTCATGCTGGCGATCCCGTCCCTGGTATTCGCGCTCGCCATCATGGCGGTGTTGGGACCCGGCTTGCCAAGCCTACTGATCGCTTTGGGCCTGACCAACTGGTCCTGGACGTGCCGCATCGCCCGCAGTTCCACCTTGTCGCTCAAGAATCAGGGCTTCGTGCAGGCTGCCAGGGCGGCCGGCTTCAGCGACGCTAATATCATGCGCACGCAGATACTGCCGAATATCGTCGGTCCGGTGCTGGTCATCGCGACACTTGGCATCGGCGGCGCGGTTCTGGCGGAAGCTGCACTGTCTTTCCTCGGCGTCGGCATCCGGCCGCCGCAGCCGAGCTGGGGCAACATGCTGACCGATGCGCGCGAACTGATCCGCACCGCCCCCTGGGCCTCGCTGTTCCCCGGCCTCGCAATCTTCGCCACGGTCCTTGGCTTCAACCTGCTCGGTGACGGGCTGCGCGACATGCTGGATCCACATATGAGGATCAGGCAGGCATGAGCGGCATCCTTCCCGACCCTGTTCTGTCCGTCCGCGACCTGCGCATCGGCGTCGGCAAGCGGAACGAAATCCTTCACGGCGTGTCTTTCGATATCCTGCCCGGGGAAACTTACGGACTTGTCGGCGAATCCGGCTCGGGCAAAAGCATCACCGGCCTTTCGGTGATGGGGCTGCTTAAGCGCCCGCTGGAGGTGACCGGCGGCTCGATCTTCTTCCGGAGCCAGGACGTGTTGAAGCTTGGCGGCCGCGCCAGGCGCCGTCTGCGCGGCGACCGTATGGCGATGGTGTTTCAAGAGCCCATGACGGCGCTCAATCCGCTGATGGCAATTGGCCGTCAGATCGCGGAAATGTTCGTCGTTCACAGGGGCTTCGGCTGGTCGGATGCGCGCAGGAAAGCCGTCGAGGCGCTGGAAAGCGTTCGGGTGCCGGCGCCCGAGGAACGCGCCCTCTCCTATCCCCATCAACTGTCGGGAGGGATGCGTCAGCGCGTCATGGTTGCCATTGCACTGGCCTGCCGTCCCGACCTGCTGATTGCGGACGAGCCGACCACCGCGCTTGATGTGACGGTCCAGGCAGGCGTCCTGGAATTGCTTGCTGAGCTTTGCACGGCTGAAGGAACGGCCGTGCTGCTGGTCAGTCACGATTTGGGCGTGATCGCCAATATGTGCCGACGCGTCGGGGTCATGGACCGGGGGCGGCTTGTCGAGGAACAGGACACCAAGGCTCTGTTCGAAAATCCGCTGCATCCCTATACCCGCGGCCTGCTCGCGGCGCGTCCGCGCCTGGGGTCGCGAACGCTGGTGGGACGCGCTCGCCTGACCGAACTTGACCAGATCGTGACGGGCGAGGAGCGTGGACGCGACGCACCGACGCTGACCACGCCGCGCGGCTTTGGCCTGGAGGCGATCGCATGAACCAGCCTCTTCTGGAAATCCGCGACCTCACTGTCCATTTCCCGCTGCAGCGTCGCTCATTGTTGGGGTCAAAACGGACGCTTCGTGCCGTTCAGGGCGTGAACCTGACGCTGAACGAGGGAGAGTGCCTGTCCATCGTCGGTGAATCCGGCTGCGGAAAATCCACCACCGCGCTGACCGTGATGGGCCTGCAGGAGCCGACTTCGGGAAAGATCCTGTTCCAGGGCAAGCCGTTGACAGGCCCTGGCGCCCCCGCCCGCAAGGAGCGCGCGCGCATCGCCCAGATGGTGTTTCAGGACCCGTATGCGTCGCTGAATCCGCGCCAGACCATCGGCCGCATGCTGTCCTCGCAGCTTTCTCTGCATGGAATCGCCAAGGGAAGCGAGGCCAGCCACCGCGTCGCCGAGATGCTGACCCGCGTTGGCCTGACCCCCGATCACGCCGACCGTTATCCGCATGAATTCTCGGGTGGGCAGCGACAGCGGATCGGCATCGCGCGGGCGTTGATGCTTGACCCGAAGATCCTGGTGCTGGACGAGCCGGTGTCGGCGTTGGACGTGTCCATCCAGGCGCAGATCATCAACCTACTGATGGACCTGCAGGAAACGCTGGGTTTGAGTTACATCATGATCTCCCACGATCTGAGCGTGGTCGAGCATGTCAGCGATCGGGTTGCCGTCATGTATTTCGGCCGCGTGGTGGAGGAGGGTGACTGGCATTCGATTTTCAGCCGCCCGACGCATCCCTACACGCGTCGCCTGATCGGTTCGGTCCCCGATCCCGACGCGATCCTGACCGGGGCACGTGCCTTGCCGGATGCTGCCTTCGTTCCAGGCGCCGCCCGCTTTTCGCCCGACATTTCGCGCCGTCCGGATCCCGACGAAGAACCCGAGCCAAGCGAGCTTGTCGAGATCGGCCGCGGTCATCGCGTGCGCCTCGCGCAATAGGAATTGCCCATGACCTTCACCGTCCTTACCGGCGAATTCATGCATGAGAGCAATACGTTCTCGCGCTTCCGTACCGACTTGCCGCAGTTTCAGGTGGACACGCTTCTCCTTGGCGATGACGCGATCCGCGCCCGGCGCAACGCCAATACCGAACTTGCCGGGTTCATGGATGTGGCGGAACCGGCAGGCTGGAATGTGATCCACGCGATTTCGGCACATGCCGTGCCTGGGGGACGGGTGACGAAAGCCGCCTATGACCACATCGCCGATATTATCCTGGAGGCGGCGCGTTCGAACAAGAGCCGCCTCGACGGAGTGCTGCTTGGACTTCATGGCTCGATGGTGCCCGAGTTTTGCCCCGACGGGGAAGGGTATCTGCTGGGCCTTCTGCGGGACGAACTCGGAGCGGACATTCCTGTTGCGGTAACGCTCGATCTTCATGCGATGGTGTCGGAAGACATGGTTCGGGACGCGCAGATCCTTGTCTCCTACAAGACCTATCCGCATGTGGATATGCGCGAAATCGGTGCGCATGCCGCCCGTATCCTGGATCGCGCAATGAGAGGTGAAATCGCGCCCCGGACCGTCAGGGCGCATGTGCCGATGCTGGACGAAGCGAATTCCGGCCGCACCGACATTCCCGAGACTCTGGCCCTTTATGACCGCGCCCGCGAGGCCGAGGCCGAGGGCTTGCTCGCGGTTTCCGTCAACGCAGCCTTCACGGGGGCAGACGTGTCCTGCGTCGGTCCCACCGTGCTCGCAACCTATGACAGCCGTGATCCCGGCGCCAAGGCAGCCGCCATGCGTGTGACAGAGGAACTTGCCGACAAGATCTGGCAGGGTCGGACCAAGAAACGCAATGTTTTCATCGAGGTCGACCAGGCTGCTGCCGAGGCGCATGCCTGGCGCGGCGACAAGCCACTGGTCATTGCCGATTATGCCGACAATCCCGGCGCCGGTTCCTACGGCGACTCGACCGCGCTGTTGAAGGGCCTGCTTGATGCGGGAGTGAGGGGTGCGGTACTCGCGCCGATGATCGATCCTCAAGCGGCAAATGAACTGCACCGTCACCGGCAAGGCGAAACCGTGACGGTGACGATCGGCGGCAAGGGCGACGCCAATTTCGGCGGCGGCCCGCTGACGGTGACGGGTGTGCTGACCAGGCTTTCGGACGGCACCTATGTCGGCGACGGACCGATTCAGGGCGGGCTCGCCCATAGTTTCGGGCCCACCGCCGTAATCGATGTCGACGGGATCGAAGTCCTGGTCGTTTCAGAAGCGCAGCAGATGGTCGACCTTCAGCAATTGCGGGCTTTCGGGATAGAACCGACGGCCCGCCGCGTGTTGGTCCTGAAGTCGATGCAGCATTTCCGGGCGGCATTTGAGCCGATAGCGGGCAAGGTCATCGTCTGCGATGCGGGCGCGCTGGCAACGCCGCGGGCAGATCGGCGTCCCTATATCCACGCGCCGCGCCCGCTCTGGCCGCTCGACAAGGATTTCGAGCGCTTTGTTCGTCCCGTTTCCTTGGCCGACACACTCTAACCACTTCTGCTCGAGCCGCATCGTTTCTCAGCCGGCCTTCGCGAAAAGCATCAGCGGGGCACATCTGCCGGGTTTTTCGCGACAAAGGCGCGCCGGCGCGGCCTTGATCCTGCTCCTCAGATGACCCCGCCATTCGCTCGGACGATCTGGCCGTTGATCCAGCCGCTGTCCGGTCCGATCAGCAGGGAGACGACGCGTGCGATGTCGTCGACCTCGCCCAGACGGCCGAGCGGGTTCATCTGTTTGATGCGGTCGAGCGTAGCCTGATCCTTGCCTTCGAGAAAAAGCTCGGTGGCCACCGGTCCCGGCGCAACCGCGTTGACCGTGATGGCGCGGGATCCCAACTCCTTCGCCAGGATGTGGGTGAGCGCTTCGACCGCGGCCTTGGTGGCCGCGTAAACGCCATAGGTCGGCTGGTAGAGTCCGACGACGCTGGTCGAGAAGTTAACGATGCGGCCGCCGTCGCGCAGGCGCCTCGCCGCCTCGCGAAGGCCGTTGAACGTGCCCTTGAGGTTGATCGCGATGGTCTGATCGAAGGTCGCATCATCAAATTGGGCGACCGGCGCGAGCTTCATGATGCCGGCATTGTTCACCAGCACGTCGACGCCGCCATGGGCCGCTTCGGCGGAATCGAACATCCGTCTCACAGCTTGCGGGTCGCTGACATCGGCCTGGAAGGAGGTGGCTCGACCACCGGCTTTTTCGATCTCATCCACCAGCTTGGCGGCCGCGTTGGCACTGCCTGCATAGTTGACGACGACCGTGAGGCCGTCGCTCGCCAGCCGGCGGGCGATGGCCGCTCCAATGCCGCGAGACGCTCCCGTGACGATCGCAACCCTGTTCGTTGGGCTAGTCATTGTCGTTGTTCCTTTGCCGTGTTGCTGCCGACATCAATCCTTCGCTCGATAGTCCTCGGGGACCACGAAGACCTCGTCGGCGCGGGCGTAGCCGCCGTCCTTGACTTCCTCGATCAGGACCATGGTGTGCGGCCGAGCGGCCTCGGAGAAATATTCCACGAGCATCGCCGTGGCCCGATGGACGATCTCTTCTTTCTGGGCCCGGTTCAGGGCCGCCTCGGGGACCTTGAAATTAACGAAGGGCATGATCTTCACTCCTGTCGATCTGATGACTTGAATGGTGTGAAGATAGCTGTTTTTAAAACCAGCACTAGAAAGCCGATTTCAACATCACCATTTCAAAGTCCATAACAATCGACTACGAGATCGCCATGGATCGCATCGACATCATGCGGCTCTTCGTCAGGATCGTCGAGCGCGGGAGCTTTGCTCAGGCCGCGCGGGACCTGCAGGTTCCGCGTCCCACCGCCACCCATGCGATCCAGCGCCTGGAAGCGGATCTCGGTGTTCGGCTCCTCGAACGGACAACCCGAACTGTGAGGCCGACGCTCGATGGCGCGCTCTACCACGAACGCTGCATACGGCTCCTTGCGGACCTGGATGAGGTGGAGAGTGTCTTCAGGAATGCCGAACCCAAGGGTCCGCTTCGTGTGGATATGCAGGGGACCATCGCGCGGTTTTTCGTCATGCCCGTCTTGCCCGAGTTCATCACGCGCTATCCCGGCATCTCGCTCAGCCTCAGCGAAGGCGACCGGATGGTCGACCTCATCACTGAAGGCGTCGATTGCGTCGTGCGAGCCGGCGAACTGTCCGACTCGTCTCTGATCGGTCGCCGCATAACCGCCTTCGAGCAACTCACCCTGGCGAGCCCAGCCTATCTCGAACGTCACGGCGTCCCTTCGACACCGGATGATCTCGGCGGCCATCGAATGGTTGCCTATACCGCCTCCGCGACAGGGCAGCCATACCCGCTGGAATTCTATAAGGACGGCGCGGCAAGAGAGGTTCCACTACCCTACGATATTGTCGTCCGGGGCGCCGAAATCTACACGGCCTCCGGCGTTGCCGGGCTCGGATTGATACAGGTCCCGCGCTATCGCGTAGAACATCAGATCGCCGCCGGACAGTTGGTTCCAATACTGGAAACCTTTCCACCCCCGGCGATACCCGTATCCGTGCTCTATCCCCAGAGCCGCCATCTGTCTTCGCGGATCAGGGTGTTCATCGATTGGCTGGCGGACGTCTTTCGCGCCCCTCGCGGCGCTGCCGGGAGTTCCTCTCAGAAGGGCTCGGTCGAGATATCAAGCTGAGGCAGTTCATCGTTGTAGGCCACGCTTCGGCACGCCGTCTCATCGCCCGTCTCTATGCATGAATGTGAGGTGCCGCCGGTGCAGGCGAAGGCGTCTGGCGAGCAAAAGCGCCAGGCTAAGCACGAGCACGGCGCTGCCGGCCACCAGCGCCTGGGCCGCCAGAACCATGACTGTCTGCTCCGTCGTCGAGCCTGCCCGCATCTGGCGCACATCGGCTGCCGTGACACTGACTTCCGGGTCCCCGAAGCGCGCGGTCACATAGTTTGCAAGGGCCGCCACCTGGCCGTCGTCCAGCCAGCCGTCAAAGGCCGCCATCGATTTGCGGCCCGCGACGCCGCCTGCCTTGACGCCTTCAAGGATGGTCATGACGACATTCTCGGGCGAGGTTACGCCGAGAGTGCTGTTGTTGGTCAGTGATGGATAGGTGCCATCCGCCGATCCGCCTCCATTCAGGCCGTGGCATCCCGAGCAGAGCGACCGGTAGAGATCGTCGCCCACCGCGACCCCGCTACCCTGCACGCTGGTCTTCGTCCCGGCATCGCGGGCGGCTGCGGGCGGATTGGTCCACGCGAAGCGCGGCCGCTTCTCGTCTCCCGATCGGGCGGGCACGGTCCTGAGATAGGCGACGATGGCACGAATATCGTCGTCCGAAAGATATTGCAGACTGTTCATGACCGTTTCCGCCATCGGACCGCCCGCATACGCCTTTCCAGGCACGGCGCCGGTCTTGAGAAACCGAGACAGCTCCTCATCGCTCCAGCCGCCTATGCCCGCGATCTTGTCGCTGCTGATGTTGAACGCCTGCCAGATGCCGGCGCTGCCGCCGGCAAGCTTGCGGTCTTCATCCATGCCGAAGGTCGTATTCCTCGGCGTGTGGCAGGCGCCGCAGTGCCCAAGCACCTCCACCAGGTAGGCGCCCCTGTTCCACGCGGCGGTTCGGCTTGGATTTGGCCCGAAGCCACCAGCGTGGAGGTTGGCAAGTTTCCACAACCAGAGCGTCCAGCGCTGGTTAAATGGAAAAGGCAGGATGTTTGGCGGCCGCGGCTGAGAAATCGGCGCCTTCGTGAGCAGGTACGCTCGGATCGCGAGCACGTCCTCGCGGTTCATCCCGGCGAAGCTGTCGTATGGCATGGCGGGATAGAGATCGGCCCCGTCGCGTCTGACGCCTTTCTGCACGGCTCGCACGAATTCGTCGGCGGAATAGCGCCCGATGCCTGTGTCGGGGTCCGGTGTGATGTTGGTGGAATAGACATCGCCGAACGGCGTCGGTACCCGATAGCCTCCGGCGAAAGGCCGGCTCGGATTGGACGTGTGGCAGCCGACGCAATCGGCGGCTCGGGCAAGATATTCGCCTTTCTGGATCTCGTTCGCCCGCAGCGGCGTGCCAGGCGCCAGCGACGCCATGACGGCCGCGACTACGCGTAGGAGGACGGCGAGGAACGGAATCCCTGCGGCAGGCCGACGCGAACGCTGCCCCTGGCGGATGACCGCTCGTCGGCTCCGCTGCACAGTCACAGTTCGCACCCGCTGAAGATCAATCCGGCCGCCATTTGCGCCAGCATGACGAGCGTGAACAGGGCCCCGATGCCTACCGAAGTCCTGGCCAGAAACGCGCGCGTGCGCGCCTTCAGGGGCGGGCTCGTGCCGTGCCTTGGATCACGAACAGCGCGCCACGAGGCCAGGGCGCCCAGCGCCGCGATGGCGGCGCCTGTCAGCGAGAACAGGGCGGTGGGCCGAAACCCGACGCTGCATTGCCAGTATGCGATTGAATAATCGAGCTGCAGCGATACCGCCCATGCTGTTGGTCCGGTGACCAGGCCTGCCCAGGAAACGCCCGTGCGGATCGCCTGCATGTTACATCCTCGGGACCCAGTAGATTACGAGATAGAGCACGACCCATGAGACGGCCACGAAGTCCCAGTAGAAGGCATTGTCCGACACGTCGCTGAAGTGACGTCCGGTGTTGCCTTTCTTGGTGAACATGAGAACGGCGAGCACGATCGTGTCCCCGACATCGGTGAGGAGGTGTGTCGTGTGCAGGCCGAGCAGGAACCAGACGATCGACCCGTAGGCGTTCTGGTCCCAGGAGATCCGGAGCGCGGGAAATTCCCAGATGCGCACGATCAGGGGAAGAATTCCGGCGATCGACATGACGACGATGCCGATGCGCACCTTCACAAGGTCCTGCCGCCGCGCCCAAAGATCGATCAGACGGTTGGGAACGGCGCTGGCAAGCAGAATGACCAATATTGCCGTGCCCGGCAGGAGATCGGGTGCCGGCGCCCCGATCGGCCAATGCCGCGCCTGCACAGCCAGGTAGAAATAGGTGCCGATCGCCAGGGCAAAACCGGTCGCTTCAAGGGCGATGAAGGCCACCGTTCCCCACCAGATCGGGCTCGCCGCTCCAAAATCATAGGTGGGCAGGTGGCTGACGTCGACGGTTGGCCGGTGTCTCATTCTTCGTCCTCCGGCTCGCCTTTCGGCCAGAACCAGCAGATGAAGCCGATCGAGACCGGTATCGCGCCCCAGACCACCGCCCATGGCGTGTATATCGAGCCCAGAAACGCGCCGCCCACGGCAATGGCCGAGAGCAGCGGCCAGATCGAATTGTCGGCCGATGGCACGCGCAGTTGCGGCACCGCATCGGCGACTGTGCCGGCAAGCACTTCGCGCGCGTCGACGCGCAGGCCCTCGACGACCGGGAGTATGTCGGCTTCGGCCCAGAGCGGCTCGCGATGGGTCACCACTGGCAGGCGCGAAAAATCGTAGGAAGGCGGCGGCGACGTCGTTGCCCATTCCAGTGTGCTCGCCCCCCAGGGATTGTCTCCCGCGATGCGGCCGTTGCGAAGGCTGAGCAGCACGTTCAGGACGAAAAGCGCGAAGCCGGCGAACACCACCAGCGACGAGATGCTGATGAACAGGTTCGTGCCGCCCCAGCCGCTCGCCGGCGGATAGGTGTAGACGCGCCGCGGCATGCCTTGCAGGCCAAGCATGTGCATCGGGAAGAAGGTGAGATTGAAGCCGATGAAGACAAGCCAGAAATTCCAGTGGCCGAGCCTCTCGGACAGCATGCGGCCGGTGATCTTGGGAAACCAGTAGTAGACAGCGCCGAGCAGGGGGAAGACGGCGCCTCCGACCAGCACATAGTGGAAATGCGCGACCACGAAATAGGTGTCGTGCACCTGCAGGTCGAGCGGCACCGAGGCGACCATGACCCCGGTCAGCCCGCCGATCACGAAGGTGAAGATGAAGCCGAGCACGAAAAGCAGTGGCGTTGCAAAGATCGGCCGGCCGCCCCAGATCGTCGCGATCCAGCAGAAGATCTGGATGCCGCTCGGAATGGCGATCATCATCGAGGAGGCGGTGAAAAAGCTCTCGCCGAGCTGCGGCAGGCCGGTGGCGAACATGTGGTGCACCCACAGTCCAAAGGAAAGAAAGCCGATCGCAACCAGCGACAGCACGATCCCGAGATAGCCGAAGACGGGGCGGCGCACGAAGGTCGGCAGGATAGCCGAGACGAAGCCGGTCGCGGGAATGAAGATGATATAGACCTCCGGGTGGCCGAAGAACCAGAACAGGTGTTGCCAGAGCAGTGCGTCGCCCCCAGCCGCCGGGTCGAAGAACCTGGTGCCGACCAGCCGGTCGAGGATCAGCATCGTGCTCGACACCATCACGGCGGGCATGGCGAACAATATGACGAAAGCCGTGACGAGGACCGACCAGACATAGAGCGGGATGCGATCGAGTGACATGCCCGAAGCGCGCTGCTTGAACACGGTCGCGATAATCTCGACGGCGACCGCGAGCGCGGATACTTCGGTGTAGGTCACCATCTGCGCCCAGAAATCGGGGCGCTTGCCGATCCCATATTCAGGTCCGGCGAGTGGCACGTAGGAAAACCAGCCGGCATCCGCGCCGGTGTCGAAAGCGAAGGCGATCCAGATCATCAACCCGCCTGAAAGATAGACCCAGTAGCTGAAGGCATTGAGCCGTGGGAAGGCGACGTTTCGGGTGCCGATCATCAGCGGCACCAGGTAGATGGCGAACGCTTCCATGACAGGTACGGCGAACAGGAACATCATCGTCGTGCCATGCATGGTGAAGAGCTGGTTGTAGAGATCGGGGCCGATATGGCGTGCCTCCGGCGTGGCAAGCTGGAACCGCATGGCAAGTGCCGACAGGCCTGCAAGGGCGAGGAACAGGAAGGCCGTCACCATATAGCGCCGTCCGATCAGCTTGTGGTCGACCGTGACGAGCCAGCCATAGAGACCGTTCTGCGTCCGCCAGGCATGCGCCAGATAGTCGTGCAGTCTTGCCTCGTCGAGGCCGGTGTCGCGGATGCCTTTCAGGGCCGCTTCCTGTCTTTGCCCGGCCGTCTTCCCGGCAACGCCACTCATTCAAGGCTTCCAAGATAGACGACGACCGCATGAAGATCGTCGGCGCTGAGAGCAATGCGCGGCATCTTCGCGCCGGGTTTTATGGATTGCGGATCGGCGATCCACGCGGCAAGTGAGCCGGGCGCCATGGCCAGCGTGTCGGCGGCCAATGCATGCCGGTTTGCGAGGTGGGTAAGGTCGGGCCCGACCGTCCCCTTGGCCGGCGTGCCCCTTATCGTGTGGCAGAGAGCGCAACCGGTAGAAAGAAAAGCCTGCTGGCCGCGGCGTTCCTCCTCGCTGGCAGGCGCGATGGCGGCGGCGTCTTGTCTGGATCGCCATGCCTCGAACGCTTCGCGGCTTTCCGCGATGACGGTGATGGCCATGTGGGCATGCTGGTAGCCGCAGAACTCGGCGCACTGGCCGCGATAGACACCGGGCCTGTCGGCAATGAGGGTGATCTCGCTCGGGCGGCCCGGAATGAGGTCCCTTTTGCCGGCGAGGCTTGGCACCCAGAAACTGTGAATGACATCGATCGAATCGAGCTCGACCTTGACCGGTTCGCCGACGGGAACGTGGATTTCGTTCGCCGTGACAATCATGCGCGACCGATCATCGTTGGGATAGCGTATCTCCCACCACCATTGATGCCCTGTGATGCGGATGGTGAGTGTCTCCTTTCCGCCCAGCGAGGCAATGGATTTGCCGGCGAAGAAGCTCGTTATCGTCAGTGCAGCGAGAACCAGCGAGGTCGCCGCGACGGCGCTTCCGACCGCGCGGCCAAACCTGTGCTCCTGATGGCTGTCGATGACCAGCGGCGGGGGTGCTGCTTGCGCCCGGCGCCGATGGAAGAGCGCCATTACCAGGGCGAGCATGACGAGCAGCCAGGTGATCGTCGCCACCGCGCCAAAGGACCAGATCAGATCGAGAATCGCACGGGCATTCGCACCGTGTGCGTGGAGCGCGGATTGCCAGTCGCTGCACCCGCTCAGGACCGGTGTCCACCCTAGTGTAGACGCGGGGCCGACCCATTTCGGGATGTCTGGAAAACGGTTGCGGTGCGCGGTTCGAGCTGCACGTGCAAGGGCGGGCGCGATCGATGATCGCCGTCCTTGGCGGAGGCGGATGAACCGGCCCGTGCATCTTGCCATGTAAAATTCACCATCGATGAAGGCGATAACGCGGATCGCTGTAAAAGGATGCTTGGCAACGATGGCCGGCTTTGTCCGCCACGCGATTGGCGCCGGCCCGATGCTTGCGCGCCGGGAGCGCAACCAAATGGCGGATATGTCCGTTTCTCCAGGCAAAGGCACGGGACGCATCGGACGGGTCCGCGCCGTGAAAGCTTAGGAACTAGCCATGAGCAACACAGACAGAACGGCCGGCGGAAATCAAAGCGTCGCAGGCAAGGACGATCGCAGCCAGAACGCGACGCGCAACGACCGCCGAGGCAGGGAAGAGACGCGGCAGGAGCAGGCTGCGGACGACAGCCATCCGGAAGAGGATCCGGCGGAGGGGTCTCGCCAAACGGTCGAGCACGAGTTGGACAGGCTGGATCGGTCGGGGCGCAGTGCCTCGCAATCCGCCGGCGAGGGCCAGGTGGAACGCGCGCGGGAGGAACTGCGGAAACAGGTCAGCGAACAGACGCAATTGCCGGGACGAGGCTCGGCCTGACAGCACCTGTAGATCGCCCCGTGCCGGGCTCGCCGCCTTACGCTTGGGCCGATCCAGAGAGCCGCCACGAGCAGCGCGGCCCCGCCATGGATCGGGGCGGTGGGAACCCACATCACCGGGCAAGTTGTTGGTCCTCCAGCGGGCTGAGACCCCACAAGCGCGAGCCGACGCCATTTTCCGGATACCAGAGCCTTGCCGGGACCATCAGCAACGAGCAGGCCGGTATGCAGCGAGGTGCATGATCGAGCTGCGTTCTCCTCGTCGGCCCGTCCATATCCATGTCGATCAAAGCCGATATGCTCCAGCGGCATCAAGGGCCAATGCGACCGCTGCGTTCCATCAGGCTTCCACAGGAACAAAAAGCCTGACCGGGGGTTCGAGCCTCAATCTCAGCAACGGCATCCGGTCGGAACAATCGACATGATTTTCTCCTGTGTGGCCTCGTTGGACACGCATCTCCAATGAGTGGATCATCTGACAATGCCGACCAAAGCGAGAGGCAGCGGAAAAACGGCGGCATCACCCGGGCGCTCGGGCTCGGACTGATCACCGGGGCGGCCGACGACGACTGCTCGGCCATTGGCACCTATGCGAGTGCCGGAGCCCGGTTCGGGCCCGACCTTTTGTGGACGGCTCCCGTCACTCT
Organism: Mesorhizobium sp. BR1-1-2; assembly: GCF_020165435.1. Classification (NCBI taxonomy): domain Bacteria; kingdom Pseudomonadati; phylum Pseudomonadota; class Alphaproteobacteria; order Hyphomicrobiales; family Phyllobacteriaceae; genus Mesorhizobium; species Mesorhizobium sp. BR1-1-2. The sequence goes on along the minus strand of NZ_JAIUID010000017.1, from coordinate 78,961 downwards.
CCCGATGATGTACATCGTCGTCTATCTCTCGTCCAAACTTGGCCAAGTCTCGGGCCGCGGTCTTTTCAAGGTCATTTCCGATTTCTATCCGCGTTGGCTGCTGTGGTCTGTGCTGGTGGGCGTGCTGATCGGCAACACGATCGAGGCAGCCGCCGATCTTGGCGCGATGTCGGCGGCTGTCGTGCTGTTCGTTCCGCTGCCTTCAAACTTGGTCGTCATTGTCGTTGCGATGGTCATTTTTGCCTTGCAGGTGTTCGGATCCTACAAGCTGATCCGCAACATATTCCGATGGTTGACGCTGGCCTTGCTTGCCTATGTGGTCTCCGCCGTGCTCGCCAAGCCGGACGTGATCTCTGTGCTGCGCGGCACCTTGCTGCCGAAAATCGAGTTCAGCCGCGAATATCTGTCCATCATCGTCGCCATCATCGGCACGACGCTCTCCGCATATCTCTACACCTGGCAGTCCAACCAGGAGGTGGAGGAGGAGATCGCCAAGGGCAGGACGAGCCTCGAAGAGCGCAAGGGAGCCACCGAAGGTGAACTCCGCCGGTCCCGGCGCGATATACTGATCGGCATGATTTTTTCCAATCTGATCATGTATTTCATCATCCTTTCGACCGGATCGACGCTGTACGAGGCAGGGCAGACCCAGATCGAAACGGCGGCGCAGGCGGCCGAAGCGCTGCGGCCGCTTGCCGGCGACGCGGCCGGAATTCTCTTTGCGGCCGGGGTGATCGGCGTCGGCTTCCTGGCGGTGCCGGTCATGACGGCCGGCGCCGCTTTCGATTTCGCCCAGGCCATGGGGTGGAAGAATGGCCTGAACGCCAGGCCCCGGCACGCCCCCAAATTCTACATCGCGACGGGAGTGGTCACCCTGGTGGCGGTGGGTCTCAATTTCCTTGGCTTCAACCCGATGAAAGCCTTGGTCTGGTCCGGGATCGTGCAGGGTTTTTCAACGCCACCTCTGCTGCTTCTCATGCTCATCATGACCAACAATCGCAAGATCATGGGCGACAAGGTCAACAGCCGGGCCACCAACATTCTGGGTGGCGTGACGACCATAGCGGTCTTTGCGGCGTCGGCGGGACTGGTGGCGACCTGGTTCATTTAGTTCGCAGGCCCCGGAAGGACGTTCGGGCGCAGTGGAACATCCACGGTCAACTCTCGTTGAAGTCCGTGTGAGAGAAAGGGCTGTCCATGTCAAAGTTCCAAGCCGCCACTCAAGAGCATTTAGAGCAACTGAGACTCGAGGCTTCGGCTCGTTTCGCCCCGATGATGCTGCATGAGGCGCTGTTGCGTCTCTCCCGGGCCTGCGGGGATGATAGCCTTGCTCGGTTCGAGAAAGCCATGGTCGATCAGATCGAGGCGACCAAGGACGATCGGGCTGATTTCGAGGCGATCAAGGAATTCGCGATCGAACAGCTTTATGGCTGGATTAGGGACGCGAACGAGTCGCCAAAGAAGAAACAACCACTGGAAAAGATAGGCGATCGCAGAACGTCCGGCCGCTCTGAAGAGTCGCAAACGCTGGAGGATCAGCTGCAGGCGGGTCTGGAAGATTCCTTTCCGGCAAGCGACCCGCCCGCGGTGGTGTCCACCGCCATTCCGGGCGGAGCCAAGAAGCTGGTCGGAACCGACGAGGTGTTGAGAAAGCAGCGGGAAAAGGCCAAGGAGCAAGACCGCCCATAGCCTGCCTCCGGCTGGAACCCGGACCGCCGCTCACGGACAGGGGAATCCATGCGGGCGCTGATCGTCACAGCTTGACGGCCGCTTCCCGGGCCCACAGCCGCAGCTTGCGGCAAGCCTGCACGAATGCCTTGGCGGAGGCTGCCGAGTCCAGCCGCATCAATCCCTCATCGGCATCGGCAGCGACGCCTGCCTTGGCCAGCAGCGGCTCGGCTCCCGGTGTGAAGCCGATGAACTTGCAATGTGCGAAGGCATCCGACACGAAGTCCTTCGCGGCTGCCTCCTTCACCAGCAACTCGGCGCCCGGCTCGGACAGGAGCAGTACCACCGCGTCGAACAGGACCGATGGACCCCCGTCGACCATGTGCCTGGCTTCGATGTGGGTGCCGTCGGCGGCCTCGACGCCGCCCACCTTGGGTGCGATCACCTCCATGACCGCGCCTTCCGTTTCGATGGCCGAGCGGAGTTGTTCGAAAAGGGCAGTGTCGACCCCGTCGCTCAGCAACACGCCGACCTTGCGGCCTTTGAAACTGTCGGGGCCGTTCTCGATGATGCTGAGAGCCGGAGACGGCGGCAGGTCGTCACGCGGCGGGACGGCGGCCTCGGCGGGGTCGGGCATGTTTCGAATACCTAGCCTGTCGGCGACTTGTGTCGCCAGCGTTTCGTCTATGTTCAGCAGATGCGCCACCATGCGTTCGCGGATCGCCGGTGCCTGCACCTTGCTCAATTCGAACGTCAGCGCCATGGCGATATGGCGCTGCTCCGGCGGTGTCTGGCTGTTGAAGAATTGCCGCGCCTGGCTGTAGTGGTCGGCGAAGCTCTCCGCCCGCAGACGCACCTTCTGACCTTCTTCTGCGTCGGCGAAAGAGCGGAAGCCGCGTTGCGGATCCTCGCGGGGCCCCGATCCCCACGAATTCGGCTCATAGTTGGCGCGGCCGACCGGATTGTGCATGGCCATGTGCCCGTCCTGCTGAAAATGCGCGAAGGGGCACTTCGGAGCGTTGATCGGGATATGGGTGAAGTTCGGGCTGCCCAGCCGCTTCAACTGGGTGTCGAGATAGGAGAAGTTGCGGCCCTGCAGAAGCGGGTCGTTGGAGAAGTCGATCCCGGGCGGCACGTTCTGGGTCATGAATGCGACCTGCTCGGTCTCGGCGAAGAAATTGTCCGGCATGCGGTCGAGCACCAGCCGCCCCACCGGGATTGGCTCGATGATCTCTTCAGGGATGATCTTCGTGGCGTCCAAGATGTCGAAGTCGAAGCTGTCGGCAAAATCCTGGTCGAACAATTGCACCGTCAGCTCCCATTCCGGGAAGTTTCCTGATTGGATCGCTTCCCACAGGTCGCGGCGGTGGAAGTCGGGATCGGCACCATTGATCTTGACCGCTTCGTTCCAGATCACCGACTGCATGCCGAGTTTCGGCTTCCAGATGAACTTGACGAATGTGGATTCATCGTCGGCATTGACGAGGCGGAACGTATGTACGCCAAAGCCTTGCATGAAACGGAAGGAACGCGGTATCGCTCGATCCGACATGATCCACATGATCATGTGCATCGATTCCGGCATCAGGCTGATGAAATCCCAGAAATTGTCATGTGCGGTCTGGGCCTGCGGGAAAGCCCGGTCGGGCTCCTGCTTGGCGGCATGGACGAGGTCCGGAAATTTGATGGCGTCCTGGATGAAGAAGACGGGAATGTTGTTGCCGACGAGGTCCCAATTGCCTTCCTTGGTGTAGAGCTTGACGGCAAAGCCGCGTACGTCTCGGGCAAGATCGAACGAGCCCTTGTTGCCGGCAACGGTCGAGAACCGCACGAAGGCTGGCGTCTTTTCGCCGGCGCGCTGGAAAATGTCTGCACGCGTGTATTTGGCCAGCGATTCATAGGTCTCGAAATAGCCGTGAGCGCCGTAACCGCGGGCATGCACCACCCTTTCCGGGATGCGTTCGTGATCGAAGTGGAAGATCTTGTCGCGAAAGTGGGAGTCCTCGATCAAAGACGGTCCGCGCTCGCCGATCCGCAATGTGTTCTGGTCGTCGGAGACAGGAGTTCCCAGGGAGGTCGTAAGAGCAGGCGTTTCGGCTCCCGCGATCTGGTGCAATTCGCCGCCATTTCCTCGCGCGGCATTCTGATCGTGCACGCTCGCAGATTTGGGAGCTGAACGGTGTGCGGATTTGGCCATGAATTTTTCCTCGATTGACGCCCGCGGGCTGACTTGGCTCAAGGCGCCGAACTGCTGGCGCATGGCTTTGTTCCCGCACAAACGGCGCGCCGCCTCTACCCGAAGCCAGCGCGGACACGCTGGTGCACGCGCGCCAGGGGGGCGCAGGCGCAGCAGGATCGTTCGACCGGTATCCCGGCGGTGCAGAATTTTCTGGAGAGTTGTCTTCAACGCCCGGAACGATACAAACGTCCATGCATTTAGCTGGGGTCTGCATTCATACTTCTTTCTGGGAGCTGGACCATTGTCAGGCGAAGGCTATGTTTTGGCCGACCAGGAAACCCATGAAGTTTCCATCGTTGACCTGATACCCGCGCTGCGGGCTTTCGCGCGCACCTTCTGCCGCATCCCCGACGATGCCGACGATCTGGTGCAGGAGACGCTGACGAAGGGGCTCGCCAACATCGACAAGTTCGAACCCGGCACGCGCATGAAGTCGTGGCTCTTCACCATCATGCGCAACACCTACTACACTCGCATCAAGGTCGCTGCCAGGGAAGCGCCTGGCCTGCTCGACTGCGCGTCCTCAAGGCCGATTTCGGAAGCCACCCAGGAATGGACAGTTCAGAGCAAGGAAGTTCACGGCGCCATCCAGAGGCTCCCTGAACACCAACGCGAGGTGCTGATGCTGATCGGCGTTCTTGGTGTCAGCTATGAGGAAACGGCCGAGATATGTGGCTGTGCGGTGGGGACGGTCAAAAGCCGGCTCAATCGTGCCCGCGCCGCCGTCCTTGAGTTCCTGGGGGAGAGTTCGCTGCAGACGCTGGTGGAAAGACGAAATCATCTGTCGAACGGACAGTTCGATGTCGATGCCGACAGCCGCAGATAGTCAGTTCTTTACGTCGCGCCGGCGTTTCGCGACGAGCGCGTTTTGCAGTTCGATCGCCAGTCTGGTCAGGCGATCGGGAACCTTTTCCTGTTCGATGGCGATCAGCAGAGAGGCAATCTCCTGATCCATCGCCATGCCTGCGCGCGGGTCCATGGTATCATCGCTCGAACGGGACATCGTATTCTCTGGATGGATGGCAGTCCTTCATCCTACTGTGATGACAAGCGCCGGGCATTACAAGCAGATGGCCGGCGCAGAGACCGTTGCCAGGTAGCCCTTGCACAGTTTTTTTCTTCTATTCTCGATTGCCGAGAGTCGCGGATGCAGCGCGGCGCCTTTCAGTCCTTCGGCAATCGATTTGCGGCGTGATCCTGATATTGATCGGACTTGATCTGATTGCCATCCAGGCCGCGTTCCTCGCTGTGCTGCTTCTTGTCCCTGTTCGACAAAACCGCGTTTTCTTCGATCTTGTCCTTGGCCAGTTCGGTCATTGCTCCAGAGCCGGCACCTTTGCCGTGGCTGCCGCTGCCGACATGTTTCTTGCTGCCGGATGCCATGCTGTCCTCCATTGAATTGGCGGCGCTCTTCAGCGTCTCTGTGTTCGAGGCCCGAACTGGCATCGGCTGGTAATGTTCCGTCACGCCGGCAAGCAGGAAGGCGTCGCCGTCCCACAGCCGAAACGGCTTTTCGCCATCGATGACGATCCGCAATCCGTGACGTTGCGCCAGGCGATGGATATCGGCGCGGTCCAAAAACAGTGATTCGCGATATGAGTAATTCAGCAAGGCCAGCCTGCCCGGTCTTTTGAGGACGCGCGCGATTTCGCCGAAATGCCGCTCTGCCACGCCGGCCAGTACCAGATAGGGGAAACTGTCGACCGCCAGAACGCAGTCGAAACTCGCGTCGCCGAACTCCGCCAGATCGAGGCCCGAGGTCCGCCGCAACTCTACATTGCCAAGTCCTGCGCATTGCTCACGGGCGATGGAGATCATCCTCGACGATATGTCTATGCCGACGACCCGGCCAGAGGATGCCGACAGGGCGCGCTCGAAACGCCCGATGCCGCAACCGATGTCCAGAATCTTTCGTCCAGCTCCGGTAAAGCCATGCGCTTCCAGCCATGCGACTATTTCGTCGGTCGTGGCGGCTAGCCTTTCCTCATCGCCGAGAGAAGCCAACTGGACACTCGCCACCCGGGAAATCGCTGCCGCGGCGTCGAAGCCCGAGGCCAGCCGCGTGACGACGTCGGCATCCGTCTCGTCGTCGTCGCGTTCGTGACGAACGGCAGAACCCGTTTTCTGCAACGTGGCAAAGACCTCCGATCCGCGGCGAAGCAGCCCGGCTATCTGCCGCAGCCTTTCCCTGTCTCGGGAATCGGCCTGATCGATCTCCGCCACGATCTCCGCCAATTCGGCTGCCCCGATGCCTGCGTGGAGATGCAGCGCCAGCCTGGCGATCACGGCCTCGGCACTGACAGCGTCCGCCATGCAGTCCTCGACCGCCAGCCTGACCGCTAGCCGGCGGCGCACGGATGTCGGTCCTATCGAACCCATCGTGTCATTTCCGCGTCCAAATCCTTCGCATCGTCCACCTGTCGCCGGCGCCCCAGCCATATTTGTAAGGCTCCTGGCCGCGCAGGAAGTCGAATTCGCGCGCACCTTCGCGGATCGATTCGGCGATAGCGTGGCCGACCAGGATCGCGCCTGGGCTTTCCTCGGCGTAGGCGGGATGGAAGCCGCCAAGATAGGCATAGGCACGGCCGCGATGGTGAAATCCGTAATAGGCGCCGATTGGCTTGCCGTCGATGGCGAGCAACCAGCACCGGATCAGATCGCGGGCGTCGAGCAGGGGAAGTGAGCGCCTGTGGAATCGCTCCACCGCCGGGTCGGCCAGCACGCCGCCTCCGTTTCCAGCCCAGCGCGCGCCGTGCAGGCCTATCAGGTGATCGAGGAACAGCTGAGGATCATCCCTTGCCGGCGACAACTCGACCCGGCCGCGTCTAAATGCGGCGCGCCGCGCCCGGCGCAACTGGCGTCTGCGCCGGGCGGGGACGCAGCCCGCCAGCGTTTCGTCGCCGTCGGTGGTGAGCACGGGACAAACGGCGTGGCCGACAGGTCCATCGGCCTTCAATTCGGGATGTTCGATCGCTAGGCCGGCACTGCCCTGCGGCAGATCCGGCAGAATCCACTGCGACCACTCGATCGAAAGTATCTTCTCGGCAAGGGCAGCGCCGACCTTGGCCTCCCTGCCGGGAACACACAGCACATCCAGATAGTCGCTGAGCGAAATGCCGATCGGAAGCAGTTTCGAACCTGCCGTCCCATGTTCGAGGTAGAGCGGCGCCAGGCCCACCAGATCGTCGCCGCTCCAGATGGCGACCGTCGCCAGTTCCCCGGGAGCGAATGTGCGCCACCACGGCACCAGCCAGGCGGGAGATTGAAAGGGTGTCGCCGACGAACTTTGCTCCCACAGCTTCCACCAGTGCGGCGCCAGCGCATGCAATCGCTCTGGATCGCCGATGATCTCGCTGCGTAGCATCGGCTCGTTCACTGCGCCGCGGCGAGGCGCCTGCGATCGGCGCCGAGCCGGGCCAGCGCCAGATAGGCGCTCATGTAGGACGAGATCATGCGCTCGAGCGAAAACCGCCGGCGCGCCTCGCTCCGGCATGTCTCGGCATCGAGGCTGGACGCCGCGGCAATTGCTTGCGCCATCTCGTCGACATTGTTGACGACAAAGCCGGTCTTGCCGTGCTCGACCACATCCGGAAGCGCACCATTTGGAAAGGCGATCACCGGCGTACCGCAGGCGAGTGCTTCCATCGCGACCAGAGAGCTGGTCTCGGCGGCAAGGCTCGGAACGACCAGGCAGCGTGCTGCATTGAGCAGGCGCCGCTTGGCGCTAAAACCGAGCGGACCGAGGAAGCGGCGCCGGCCGTCCAGGCGAGGTTCGACTTCCTCGCGAAAATACTGGATATGCGTCTTGTACGAATAGACCCGCCCGCCGATGACCAGCAGCGCATCAGCCCGCTTGGCGGCATCCAATGCCAGGTGGATGCCCTTTTCCGGGCAGATGCGGCTGAGCACGAGGGCGAAGTCGCGCCTGGTCCGCGGTTGGGTGAGCGCGTCGATGTCGACGCCGTTCGCGATCGGGGCAATCAAGCTTGCGTCCGGCGGCGCGGTTCGCTGCTGGGCCGACGACACCGCGTGAAGCCAGAGGTCGTCGCGCCCCGGGCGCAGCACCCCGGCCGGGTACCAGTCGAGCGGCAGGTGAAGGGTCACCAGGGTCGGGCCGTCGGCAGGCAGGTAGGCGTCGAAGTCGATGCCATGCAGGTGAACCACGTCGATTGCCCATTGGGCGCGGGCGGCGGCGATCGCGGCGCGATGCGACTGCTGCGCCCGGTTCTTTGCCGCCTGGTCGAGCACGCCGGCTTCGACGGGCGTTTCCACCAGAATGCCGCTCGCACTGGAGCCCTGGCAGCCAATGACGATGGACCGATGGCCGGCGCGGGTCAGCGCCTGATCGAGCATTGACAGCACCTGCTCGGCGCCGCCAACGGCGTTCGGTCCCACCTGCGCGAGAGGATAGGCAACATTGAGCACTGTGAGCCTCATGGCTGGTCGAGCCGGAGCGCCTCGTGAGCACGGGCGCTTGCATGCAGCCAGGTGCCGGGCTCGAAGCCCAGCGGCAGCGATTCGTAGTAGAGCCTGCCGTCGTTGGGCAGCTTCAGGAAATCATAGGTCGGCGCCAGCCGGAAACGCTCGGTCCGGGTCGAGAACGGCGCCAGCGTTCGCTGCTGCGTCAGGTGGCTGGCCAGCATGCGCTGCTTTTGCTGGAAGGCGGCTTCGGTCAGGCAGACCTCTATGCAATCATCGCCGGTGCCGCTGGCGAAATCCTGAAATACAGGGCCGTCCGGGCCTGCCGAATAGAAGGCCATTTCGATGATGGTGGGCACAGGCCGGCGGTCACGGCGCAGCAGATGGCAGGCCGCGTGAACGGCGAAAGCGGTCGCGTCGTGGTCGGGATGGCCTCCCTCGAAAGGATGTGTGCAGACGAAGCGGATGCCGGGTTCGCAAACAAGGCAGGCGAGTTCCTGCGCGAGCGCCACCAGATTCGCCGCAGCCTCCTTGTCGGGATAGCCAAGGGTGGTAAGGCCCGCTGGCGACAGCCCGGCCGCGGCCAAGGCTTCCGTCAGTTCCGCACGGCGGGCATCGGCATACTCCTGCCAGGTCTCGAAACCATGCGCTTGCGCGTCGGCAAGATCGCGTGGTGCTCCGTCCGTGACATGGACGATGCGGCATGACCGCAGTCCGGCAAGATGTCCACCGATGCCGATCGTCTCGTCGTCCGGATGCGCGACGACGACCATGATGGCGGAGCCGTGTGCCGTATCACTGCCCGTCAACAGAGCCGCGAATTCGCCCAGGGTTGCCGACTGTTGACGCATGGGAGCCTCACGCTGCCGACGCCCGCCGCGTCGACGCGGAAGCCACGGCGGGCGCGTAGCGGCGGATCATGGCTGCACAGAATTCGGCGAATTCCTCCGGTACCAGCGGCGGGCTGGTATGGTGAGGCATCATCCCGCGATGCTCCGGCGTGAAACAGAAGGTGACGGTCACGTCGAAATCGGCGAGCGCTTCCATCTGCCGGTCGAACCAGTCCAATGCATTCGGCCTGAAGCTGTCGGCCCAGGAAAGTCCGGTCCGCATATTGGTGACCCCCAGCCGCTTCATCCAGGCGACGGCGTCATCCAGCCGCGGATCCTCGAAATGAAACCACTGCACAAGCCCCATCCCGGGCGTATGGCGCAGGAATTCCTCCAGTGCCGGTTTTGGCGTGCCGTCCTGGCGCAGCAGCCCCATGTGGAAATGACGATAATAGGAGGAGCCTTCCGCTTCGCGATGGCGCGTCGTTGCTTCCCATTCGCGCGGGAGATCATAAAGGCTGTACCACTGGATGCGCGGAGCGTTGCCGAGCAGCAATTCAGCGGTGCGCCTGAGGCCCCAGACCTGGATCTCGTCAGCGCCGAAGGTCGATACGCCGACCTCGCTGACCCAGATCGGGAGATCGGTGACGGCCGCGATCTCACCGATCTTCTGCGGCCATTCCTGGATCTGCCACAGGTTCCAGTCGAGCGGGAAGCCATGCACCGCGACGGCGTCGACATGGTCCAGCAATCCGAATTCCTTCATGCGCGTTATGAAACCGGGGTCGATCGGCGAGATGCCGCCGAGTACCTTGGTCAAGGCCGGGTTCTCGGACGCGATCGCATCTGCCGACAACATTGCCATGGCGGCGAAGCGGCTCCAATCGGGGTCGAGCTCGGGGTCCCAGTGCGATTTGTTGTTGGGCTCGTTCCAGATCATCGCGGCTTCAATCATGGAGCTGTCCTTTCGATGGGTAGACGGCGCCGCCGCCGGCCGGATCGCCGGCGGGACGGCAGAAATAGACCTCCTGCTCGGGATGAAGAAAGATCTCGAAACCGGCGCTGCGCAGCATCGCTTCGGTGCAGGCGCGGTTGGGGATCCACCAATTGGTCGGATCGTCGGCGTAGCGATGTTCGATGAAATGAAGTTTCGGAAAATCCGGCTCGTCGAACAGGTCGTGCGTCCAGAAGTGATAGTCCTGCTCCAGCGCGGGCAGATCCTTGCTGCCGCGCTGCATCGACTGAAAAATCATCAACTCACCCGCGACATGCTCGCGGATCAGGTCGAGCGCGAGCAGGGGATGGCGCAGGTGGTAGAGCACACCCATGAAAAGCACGATGTCGAACGTCTCGCGCAGGGCACCGACGTCGTAGACTGAAAGCTTCTGGAACTCGATGTCGCAGTCCGCGATCTCGGCGGCAAAGCGCGCCTGCGCCAGGTAGGCCTCGTCGAAATCGATGCCGAGGACACGACCGGCGCCGCGCCGTTTCATTTCGATGGAGTAGAAACCGGCATTGCAGCCGATATCGAGCACGGACTTGCCGGCCAGGTCGGCGGGGATGGCGTCGGCGAACTTGCGCCACTTGACCAGCGGGTAATTGCCGAGAAAGTGGTCGGGAGCGGTTTCGACGCCGGCCAGTTCCATGTTGTGGAACCATGGGCCGAGGGCATCGATACGGCGTCGGATTTCAGCATGGGAATGCAGCATGGCTAGGCTCCTTCGCCCGGAACGGCAGGCACATGCGAATGTGCCTTGGACGCGATCATGGTGGGCAGGTGCTGTTTGGACGCAGCATCTTCGTCGAGCAGCCGAAGGGCCGCGCGATAGCCGTTGAAGGTACCGACGTCGACATAGGCGGCCCCTGCCTTGACACCATAGGCTTGACCGCCCGCTGCCAGATGGGCGTTGATCAACGTGCCGATATATTCGTCATGGCAATCCCGCTCGCGCCAGAGTGCCGCTAGCCGGTGCAGGACATGGCCCGGCATCTTGAAGGCGCCCCATATCCAGTTCGTGGCGGCGTCCTCTCGCTTGACCTGGATTTCCCGCACCCGGCCTCCCTCTTCGAGAACCACGGCATCGAAGAATTCCGGCCGCTCCACCGGGAAGAGCAGGAATGACAGCTGGTCGTCCGGCAGACGGCAGAAGCCGTCCTCGGGAAACCAGATCGTGTCGGGAAGGCCGATCAATACCGTCTCGTCCGGTGCGACGAGGGGTGCCGCCCGGAAGATCGCGTCGCAAAGGCCGACAGGGGTGGGCTGTACCACGAACAGAGCGGTCGCCGCGCCGTAGCCCGCGGCATAATATTCGAGGATATCGGATTTGCCCGATCCGATGATGAAACAGATCTTGTCGACGCCGGCGCGCACCATCCGCCGCACCAGATATTCGCTCACGGCGCAGGGGCGCTCCGTCTGTCCATCGATCCGGCTCCCGACCGGCAGCAGTTCCTTCGAGAAGCCGAGCGGTTGAATGCGGCTGCCGCGTCCGGCAGCGGGCACGATGCCCAACATCAGACTGCTTCCTTCATCGGTTCGCCGGCCGACCTTTGCAAGGCTTCGTTCAGGATGCGATCCAGCTCCGCCGCGCGCCGTGCGGATGTGTGTTCATCCAGTACCCGTTCACGCGCACGGCTTCGGATTGTATCGAGCTCGTGCGCGGGCAGTTTGAGCGCTGCGACCACGTCGTCCGTGTCGTGCGCCAGCAGGATCTCGCTGCCGGGTTCGAAGAAGCTGCTGAGGCCCGGCCAGGTGTCGGTGATGATCGGTACGCCGCATGCCGCCGCTTCGAACAGCCGGCCCGAGGGGCACCAACCCTTCTGTGCCATCGCCTCGCGCGTCACATTCAGCGTCAGGCGGGACGATGAAAAGAAGGCCGGATGGTCGGCCGGCGGAAGATGCCTGACGAAGAAGATGTTGTCGCTCCACGGGAATTCCTGCGGATATTGCGCACCGCCGATGATGAAGCGGTGGTCAGGCAAGCGCGCGGCCGGACGCACCAACAGTTTTTCGACGCCGGCCTGGCGATCCGCCGCATAGGTGCCGAGATAGGACAGATCGCCGGCAAATTCGGCCCTTGGTACTGCCGGCCGGTGCTGGTCGGGATCGACATGGCCATAGAGCGGCACCACGTGGCGCGCACCGAGGACCGTCTTGAGCGCGTCGATCGCCGAACCGCCCGTGTAACTCAGGACGAGATCGAAATCGGCAAGTCCCTCGGGCCCGAAATAGGGTGGGCGTTCACCTTGATCGACGCGAGCCAGCGTGACCGGAGTGTCCAAGTCGTAAAAAACGCGCAGCCCGCGGCATGCCTGCTGCGCCAGGCGCGAAGCGTCCACGGCGTCGGGGCAGTAGGAGGTAATGATGACGACGTCCGATTGCTTGATCGTCTGCTCCGCGACCCTTCGGATATCCTCCCAGTCCGGGTAGAGCACGATGTTGCCGCCGTCCAACTGATCGAGGTCCCTCGTACCGGCATAGTAAGGGGTGTCGCGCTCGAAAAAGGTGATGGACCAGCCGTGCCGGGCCAGCGCTCGGATCAGCCCGCGCCACAAGGTGGCGTGGCCGTTTCCCCATGAGGACGTGACGGTGAGACCGAAAATGACCATCTGCATCCGGCATGTCCTCGTCAGGCAAGTTCGTTCAGGCGGATGAGCTTTGCTCCCCAGTCTCCAGACACGATCGTCGTGATGGAGGCGGGGTCGATATCGAAGCGAAAGCTGTTGCCGACAGGCAGGCCGAGCACATTGCAGATGGCTGCCTTGATCACGTCGGCATGGCTGATCAGCGCGATGCATTGGTTCTGATGCCGCTCTCGAGCCTTGTCCATGAGCGAGACGATACGCTGTTGAACGCCCAGCATGGTTTCGCCGCTTGGGGTGCTTGCTTCCTGCCGCCGACTGTTCCACGCCTGCCAGCCCGCATCGCCGTTCAGCTCCTCGAACGTCTTTCCCGACCAGATGCCGAAGTCGATCTCGTCGAGTTCGGCGCAGATCGCGATTTCGCCGACATTACAGGCAGTCGCGATCGGCTTGGCGGTTTCCTGCGTGCGCTCACGTGGGCTGCACCAGATAGCGGCAATCGGCTCGCGGCCCATGCGGCGGCCAAGATGCGCCGCCTGGGCCCTGCCGGATTCGCCAAGGCGAACTCCGCCCATCCGCCCGGCCAGATAGGAGCCGACATTGTCGTGTGCCGCGTGCCGGATCAGGAAGAAGGTCGTCGTCATTCCGCGGCATCGAGCATGGGCTCGTCCCTGCCGGTGATGAACGCGAGCGTGCGCTGCCGAGCTTCGGCATCGGTGAATTGCTCAGGCGGAGACTTCATGAAATAGCTGCACGGACCGGTCAGTGCGCCGGCGATGCCGCGGTCAAGCGCCAGCTTGGCGCAGCGCACGGCGTCGATGACCACGCCGGCCGAGTTGGGCGAATCCCAGACTTCCAGCTTGAGTTCGGCGTTGAGCGGCACTCCGCCGAAGGTCGTGCCTTCAACTCGGATATAGGCCCATTTGCGATCGGTGAGCCATGGCACATGGTCACTGGGGCCGACATGAATGTTGCCAGGCGCCAAGGGAACATCGAACTGGCTGGTCACGGATTGCGTCTTCGAGATCTTCTTCGATTCCAGCCGCTCGCGTTCCAGCATGTTGAGGAAATCGGTGTTGCCGCCGAAGTTCAACTGATAGGTCCGGTCGATGCGGACGCCGCGCTCGCGGAAGAGATTGGCCAGCAACCGGTGCACGATGGTCGCGCCGACCTGGCTCTTGATGTCGTCGCCGACCAGCGGCAGCCCGCGTTCCTCGAAACGCAAGCGCCATTCGGGCCGTGATGCGATGAAAACCGGTATGCAGTTGACGAAGGCACAGCTGGCCTCGAGGGCACATTCGGCATAGAAGCGCGTCGCTTCCTCCGACCCCACCGGCAGGTACGAGACCAGCACATCGGCGCCGCTGTCCCGCAGGATTTCGCTGACATTGGCAACCGGCTCCGGCGCTTCCTCGATTTCCGTGCGCAGATATTTGCCGATGCCGTCCAACGTGGGGCCACGCTCGACGCGAACCCCGGTTGCAACCGCATCGGCAAAACGGAACGTGTTGTTCGGGGCGCTGTAGATCGCTTCGGCCACGTCGCGCCCGACCTTGCCCTTGGCGACGTCGAACGCACAGACGACCTCGATATCCTCGACGTGGTAGCCGCCGAGATCGGCATGCATCAGCCCGGGGATCGGCTCGTTGCCTTTTGCGTCCCGGTAATAGGAAAGGCCTTGCACCAGGGAGGATGCGCAATTGCCTACGCCGACGATACCGACACGAACTTTCTTCGATCCCACGAAACTGCCGTCCTGTGCTGTCCAAGGTAAGTTCCTGGGGCCGAACCGCCAGCTTGCCGGAATGTTCCTTGGCATGTGGAAAAATTGCGCGCGGCAGGATGGATCGAAGCCGCGTATGCCGCGTTGGCGCACGGCAAGCTTGGAATCGATCGATGATCGTCTACGGCGACCACAAACGAACGGAAGACGCGCGGCAGCTTCGCGAGGCTGCAATCGAAATGGCCGGAAGCCTCGATTGCAGGCCCTGCGGCATCCAACGCCACGCTGCCTTGGTAGGGCTGTTCGTCAAGGTCTCGGAACTGGTCCAGGCGCTGGCCGACATCGAGTTCGAGGCCTGCCGCGGGGACACCCCTTCGCCGCGGCAACGGCAAGGCGCCAAGCTGCTGGTTGGCCTTGCGGCGGAAGTGGCGAGGTCCTGGCAAAGCGGCTTCGCGGTCAGCGGCGCCGTCGATCCCGTGCTGAGGCAAATGCTGGCGGCGCTCGACTGCCGGGGCAAGGTTCTTACCGGCACGGCCGAGGGGTACGCCCATTATGCGCTTTATCCGGAAAGCTATCTCGGCGCGGCGCGGGCATCAGGCCTCGAGGCGAACACATGCGTCATCGGCATCCGCAGCATCGGCCTTGGGCTTGCCGCCCTGGTCGCCGCGGCGATCGACGCGCCGGCACCCATCAGCGTGCGCCCGATCGGCCATCCTTTCCGCAGGCATGTCAACGCCGATCCGGAACTGATCGGCGACTGGAGGGACAAGCCGTCGGCTTGCTTCGCTGTTGTCGACGAGGGCCCCGGCCTGTCGGGCAGTTCGATGCACGCCGTCGTCGCGTGGTTGCGGCGGCTGGGCATCGATAGGGACCGCATCCACCTGTTCCCCAGCCATTCCGGCGGCCCGGGCGCCGAAGCCTCTGAGGAGGTTCGTGAGACATGGTCGGGTTGCCGCAAACATGTGGCGATGGCCTTCGAACGCACCTTCCCGAGCGGCGCGCAAATCCCGACGCTGCGCGATTGGGTGGCGGAGGCGGCTGGCAGCCCGCAACTGGCCTTGATCGAAATATACGCTGGAGAGTGGCGAAATCTCCACTACACCGAGGAGAGGCTCTGGCCGCCTAGCCAACCCGGCTTCGAGCGGCGAAAGTTCCTGGCGTCTGCGGGCCGCGATCGGTGGCTCGTCAAATTCGCCGGCCTCGGTGAAGCAGGGCAGCGCAAGATGCGAGCCGCCAAGATGCTGCACGAAGCCGGTTTCGCACCGCAAGTTGCCGGGCTTTGCCACGGCTTTCTGGTTGAACGGTGGGTCGACGGCAAGACCATGGATCAGGCAAGCCTGTCGAAAGACAGGCTTGTCGCGGGGCTCGCACGCTATCTCGCCTGGCGTGCGGCCAATCTGGGAACTCCGGAGCCCGGTGCTCCATTGCCGGAACTCGTTGATATGGCCGTCCACAATGGCGCCGAAGCCCTTGGAGAGCGGCGCGCGGCGGAGCTGCGGAACTGGTTCTCGAAGCAAGGCCCTGCGCGAGCGCTGCCACGGGTCGAGATCGACGGAAGGCTTCACCCGTGGGAGTTTCTCGTTTGTGCCGACGGGACGTTGATCAAGACGGATGCCGTCGATCACTGCCGGGGACATGATTTGATCGGCTGCCAGCCCATAGAATGGGACATTGCGGGCGCTCGCGTCGAGTATGGATTTTCCGACAGCGAGCTAGCGACGTTGGTCCACCGCATGGAAGCCGGGGAGCGGCTCAATATCGATACCGGCCTCATTGACTATCTCGAACCTTGCTACCTGGCGTTTCAACTGGGACTCTGGAACGTTGCTGCCCGATCCGAGCATGGCCCGGAGAAGCCAAGGCTGGTAGCTGCGGCAACGCGGTACAAGAATGGGCTGCTACGCTTCCTGGAGAGGTCCGGGCCGTGACGATCAGTCCAGTCTCCGCAGCATGTCCGCTTCGCGTTCGAGAATGGTGGCCACTTCCTCGCGCTGCAGATGCGTCATCATCAGACTGACGCAGCACTCGAGATAGGTGATGGAGGCCCGTCGCAGAAAGGCAGCCGTCTCTCTTTCCGCAATCTGCTCGATATCCTTTGCGGATCGTTTGGGTTGCACAGGTCCGTACTCCATAGCGGGGTCTCATCGTCAAACCCCGAGCTTGCCAGGATGTTCCGGGCAATCCGCAAAAGTGCGGCAGGAGGCATGACCGTGCTTGAGCGGTCATGCCGGGAGCACGTGGCTGCGCGGCGGCCTGGCTTCAGGCCGGAAGGTTTTGCAATCTGCCCGATCTTGCGTTTGTCGCAATAGCTGTCATCCGGCCGTCGATCCCGCTGGTTTCGAGATTGGAGAAGTATCCGATCGTCTGCATCAGCCCTTGCCTGAGCGGCACTTTCGGCGTCCAGCCGAGCAGCGCCTTTGCACGCGAGATGTCGGGCTGCCTGCGGCGCGGATCGTCTTGCGGCAGGGGCAGGAATTTCAGATCCGACTTGGTTCCGGTCATGTCCCTCACCATGGATGCCAACCGCATGATGGTGAATTCTCCAGGATTGCCCAGATTGACCGGTTTTCCGGGATTGGGATCGAGGTGCATCAGGCGCATCATACCGTCGATCAGGTCGGAGACGTAGCAGAAGGACCTGGTCTGCAACCCATCGCCGAATATCGTCATCGAACGCTTCTCAAGCGCCTGCATGATCAGGTTCGAGACGATGCGGCCGTCGGCAGGATCCATCCTGGGACCGTAGGTATTGAAGATGCGGGCCACGCGAATATCGGCTTTTGCCGCTCTCAGATAATCGAAGCAAAGCGTTTCGGCGGTGCGCTTGCCTTCATCGTAGCAGGCGCGCGGGCCAGTGAAATTCACATGGCCGACATAGTCTTCCCGTTGCGGATGTTCTTCCGGGTCGCCGTAAACTTCACTCGTCGACGCCTGCAGGAATCGCGCATTGTTGCGGGCGGCGAGTTCGAGCAGGTTGAGCGTTCCGATTACGCAGGTGCGCGTTGTGTGTATCGGATCGGCCTGGTAGCGCGGCGGCGAAGCAGCGCATGCCAGGTTGAAAATGCGATCGACCGGCTCACCGAGGTTCAGTGGTCGGCAGATATCCTGCTCGATCAGCCGGAAGCGCGGCTGGTCCATGATCGAGACGATGTTGTCCATGCGGCCGGTAAGGAAATTGTCGACGCAGATCACACGCCAGCCGTTGCGGAACAACGTTTCGCAAAGATGCGAGCCGAGGAAACCCGCGCCGCCGGCGACAAGCACTGTCTTCGCCCTTCGCGCTTTTCTTGTTTGCCGCATCGCTGTTTTCTCCTGTCTTTCAGTCATGCTGCGGTTCCGATATCGAGATCGATCATCGCTGCTCTCGGTCCTGTCAGCAGCGACACGAATTCGCGGGCCCTGGCCGCGCCGGTATGTGCTCCCAGGACGAGTTCGCGCGCCCGGTCGGCCATGGCGAGCCGGGCGCGCTCGGATTCCCTGAGCAGGATATCGACGATGTCATCCCCCTTGTCGGCCGTGTGGATCGCCGAAGCAGGAAAGAAGCTGTCGAGACCTGGCCAGCGATCGCTGATAATCGGCGTACCGCAAGCGGCCGCTTCGAAAAGCCTCACGCTGGGCGACCATCCGGCGGCGATCATCGATCTGCGCGTGACGTTGAGCGTGTAGCGCTGGCGGCTATAGAAAGCGGCATGATCGGCCGGCGGCAAATGTTCGATGCGTTCGACATTTTCGGGCCAGACAATGTCAGGCGGATATTGCGAGCCGGCGACGACAAAACGGCGGTCCGGCATGCGCCGTGCGGGCTCGAGCAACAGCGCGTTCAGCGCTGCCTGCCGGTCCGTGCTGTAAGTGCCGATATAACCGAGATCCCAGCCGACCGGGTCGGCGGTTCGATGATGCCGTTCCGGGTCGACCGCACAGTAGAGTGGCTCGGCGCGGCGCGCGCCGAAATCCTCCGCCAGTCGGCCAAGCGTCGGCCCTCCGGCGAAGGAGAAATAGACATCGAAATACGGAATCTGGCGCCGACAAAGATAGTCGCATTCATCCGTCGAAAGTTTTGCCAGGGTGACCGGCGTGTCGATGTCATAAAAGCAGAGCGCCCCCTTGCAGAGCGCCGCGACAATGTCGATGACCGCGCGCCCCTCCGGAACGAAGGACCCAACGACCACGACATCGGCCTGTTGCAGGCATCGTGCGCAGTCCTGTTGCAACTCTCGGGTGGTTTCGTAATAGCGCAGGGCGCAGAAATCGGGATCGCGCAAATCGCGATGATTGGCGTACCACGGCACGTTACGCTCAAGGAATGTCACGCGATGGCCGAGTTCGTGCAGGCCTTTCAGCAATCCTCTAAAGGTCGTGGCGTGGCCGTTGCCCCAGGACGAGGAGAGGGACAGGCCGAGAAAGACGATATTGAGCCGCTTGGTCATCACGCCGCCTCCTCGGTCCCGCGTTCGAAGTGCCGCCTCAGGACCGCGTCGGTGACGGCCGCTCTCATGGCGTAGGTATGTTCACCGCGGACGCGGCGCAGTGCGGACGCGCCGATCGCCTTTGCCCGGTTGGGGGTCAAGGTGCGCATGATTTCGGCGACATCGCCGCCGTCGCGCGCGATCAGGATCTCCTCGCCGGGTTTCAGGAACAGTTCGACCCCCAGCCACGCATCCGTGATGAGGCAGGCACCGGCGCCCGCCGCCTCGAAAACGCGGGTGGCGGGCGAAAAGCCGTTTGCGGCCATGCTGTCGCGGCTGATGTTCAACACCGCCTTGGGCGTGACATTGAAGGCATTGTGGTCGCTGGTGCCGACATGGCCGAGCCAACTGACATTGGCGGGAAGCGGCTTGTCACCCCAGCCCGATCCGCCAAGCAGGAAACGCTGCTCCTGCAAGCGGCTGGCCGGATCGAGGAAAAACGCCTCGACGCGCGCCTCACGGTCCGGCAGCCGGTTTCCGAGGAATGCGAGATCGCAAGCAAAACGCGCCTGACTGGCGACTGGATGATGCGTTTCAGGATCGAGCCCATTGTAGATCGGCACGCATTCCTTCGCTCCCATGGCACGATAGGCCCAGACCACGGGGTCGCCGCCGCCATAGGTCAACACAAGATCGATTTGCCGCAGCGCGGCATGCAGCGGATGGTCCGGTTCGTCGCGCAATTGGCCGAGCGTCGCTGGAGCATCCACGTCCCAGAACACGACGAGCGCGTCAGGACGCGCGTGATCGAGCACGGCGCGCAGCAGCGCCTCATCCTCGAAACCGACGCCGCTCGCCTTGACCACGATATCCGCCTCGGCGGCGCACGCCGCCACCTGCATCAGCGCGTGCCGGGTCGCCTCGTACACGACGACAGCGCACCAGTCCGGCGCCTCGATGTCGCGGTTGCTCCGGCGGTCATAGACGTCAGGTTCATAGAAGGTGATTTCGTAGCCGAGTTGGGAAAGCGCCTTGAGCAACCCACGGTAATAAGTCGCGGCGCCGTTCCAGTAGGACGACAACAGGCTCGATCCATAAAAAGCGATCTTCATTCAGCAGCTTCCTTTGCGGCGGTCGGATTGGTGATGTGTTGAGGTCCGCATTCGGCGAGCACGCCGAACAACTCGTCCACGCGGTGCCGACATGTGTGCCGCAGGCGGATGGTCTCGAGACCAGACGCCGCCAAGGAGGCAGCGAAGTCCGCGTCGCCGAGTACAGCCCGGAGGTGTCGCCGCATCTGGGAGCCATTGTCCGCAAACAGGAAATCGACGCCTGGTCTGAACAGTTGCTCGGTGTCGGACCACGGCGCCGAAATCAGCGGAATGCCGCAGGCGAGTGCCTCGAACACGCGGATGGTCGGAATGCCGGGCAGGCCTTCCCGATAGGGGCGGCGCGGAACATGCACCGTGACACGATGCGCTGCGAACGCCTTCGGCACGTCGGCATTGGCGATCCAACCTTCATGGCGCAGGCCGGCGGCTGCGAGATCGGCGAGCGCCTGCCTGGGGTAGCGCACGCCATGGACGGTGGCCTCGAGGCGGAGTTCGTGCACCGGCTCGATCAGAAATTCCTTGAGTTCTGCGGTACGCTCGTCGTCGCCCCAGTTTCCAATCCAGATCAGGTCTGACGCAGGGCGAATCTCCGGGTGCGGTCTGAACAGGCGGTCGTCAGCCGCCTCGTGCCAGGTGAAGACGCGTTTGCCCCACCCGGCGCGCAGGTAGCTCTCGCGCAGGGCTTCGCCAAAGGCGAGGACGCCGTCGTAATGCTCCAGCTGGAGCGCCGAGATCGCCTCGGTCGCCGACACGGCGCGGTGGTGGGTGTCGTGAAACAGGAGGATGAAGTTGCCGCCGCTCGCCCTGGCGCGGCCAATGCGCGCGATGAGATCCGGATCAGTCCATTCATGGACGACCACCACGTCCGCATCGGCGATCCAGGCCTCGTGGTCAAAGCCGGCATCGTAAGTCACCGGCATCAGCTCGGGGAAATCGTTCCTGAAGCGCTCTATGGCGAAGGAGCCCTTCTCGGCCAGCAGATTCGAGCGGCTCCAGCCGTCCGCCGGCTCCAGCGCGATCGCCTGATGCTGGCGCGCGACCAGCTCCCGCATGATGCCGCGCAGGAAATGTGCGTTGCCATGGTTCCAGTCGGAAACGACCGAATGGGTATAGAACAGAAAGCGCATGATCAGCGCTCCGCCATCGCTAAGGCCGCTTTGTCGTAGACGTCGCGCATGGCCGCTGCCTGCCTCGCCAACGAAAACCTGCGGCTCCGGCGCAGGGCTGCCCGGCCGAGCTCCCGCCTGTGCTGCGCATCGGCGGAGAGACGGTTTATGCAGGCGGCGAGATCATCCGGGTCGCGCGGGGCGTAGAATAACGCGGCCCCGTCCCATAACTCACGGTGGGTGGCTATGTCGGATAGAACGAGCGGCGTCGCCGACGTGGCCGCTTCGAGCGCCGCCAGGCCGAACGGCTCGTAAAGCGATGACGACACGAAGATGCCGGCGCGCGCCATCAGGGCGCGCATCTCATCATGCGGTAGCGCTCCGAGAGCGACGGCATGGCTAAAGCCGGCGCGCTGGCCGTTCGGACCTTGCGTGGAACCGGCTGCAAAGACGGGCCATTGCGTCATCGACGCGGCCTGGTCGATCACCGTGGCATTCTTGGCTTCATCCCACCAGCGGGCGGCGGCGAAGACGAGCGGTTGACGCTTTTCGGGTTTCGCTATGGGGCGGGCGCCGTTGGCGACGACGTTGAGACGCGCGATCGGCCCATAGCAGGTTTCGAGCATGCCGGCGTGGCTGTGGCTCGGCGCGATGACGGCGTCGGCCCGGTCGAAGCCGCGCCTGTTGCGCTGCTTCTGCCAGTCCCATGCGCTGTCCACCGCCTGTCCCTTGACGGCATGGAACCATGTGACCACGCAGGAGTGGGAGACCACCACGACGGGGCAGGGCGCATCGAGCCCCACTGCCTGCGTCGGCGCATTGAGATGAACAAGGTCGATGGCGTGGTCACGAATGGGCCCATGCAACTCCCCCGGCAACGCATCGAGGTCGCTGGCATTGCGGATCATCCAATCCGGTGGCGTGGTCAGCCAGGTCAGCGTCGCGAAAGACTGCGCTTCTTCGACCTGTTGCCTGGACGGCTCCGGACCAAGACCGGCGAGCAAAACGCTGCCTCCGCCATCGACGAATTCCCGGGCCAGATCAAGCGTGTACCGCCACACGCCGCCCACGGCATCGACCGTCATCAAGATGCGCCGCGAACGCGGGGTCAGTGTCCGCAACATGTCGCCTCCAGCTCCGCCAGCGGACGCGGGCGCTTCTCCTGGATGTCGCTGAACTTTTGGAACGATGCGAGATAGTGCTCATGCGCGCGCTCCCAGGCGATGTCGTCGGGCTCGCCCCAAAGCTCGCGATAGCTGGGCGAACTCGGATAGGGATAGAGCGGTACCGGCTCATTGGCCCATACGCCGTTGTCTATCAGGTGGTTTCGCCAGTGGTCGACCAGGGCAGGGTCGTCTTCGACTACGCCGATCAGGTTGGCCTGGACGAAGGGAACATGGCGTCTCGCGTCGACGAGCAGCGCGGCGAGTTCCTCCGTGCCCAGCCGGCAGCGCTTGGCCAGCATGGCCCGGCCCTCTACCGTCAGGCTTTCGAGGCCCGCTTCGATGGACACGCAGCCTGCCGCGCCGAGCAATTCCAGCAGCTCGGGCTTCCACAGGTCGATGCGGGTCTGTACGCCGAACTTCACCTCGCGATCGATCAGTGCCTCCAGCAAGGCTTTCTGCGGCAGGAAAATCTCGTCGATGAAGTAGATGTAGCCGACACCTTGGGCGATCAGCCGGTCTATTTCCGTCACGACCGCCTCGTGATTTCGGCGGCGATAGGCATCGCGGAAATCCATCTTGGCGCAGAAGCTGCAATTGTAAGGGCAGCCGCGCGACGCCTCGACCTCCGCGCCGAACCCCACCTGCTGGTCGTCGAACCTGTGATGATGGTGCGCGTGCGCGGCTATCCAGTCCGATGGCCATTCGAGCGGCGGATGGTCGACGAACGAACTGGCGTGGACGCCGCCGTTAGAGACCAGCCTTGCTCCGCTGATGTGGGCCGTGGACGGCACCACGCTCCAATCGTCGCACCGTGCAAGGTCGGCGACAACCTCCTCGCATTCGCCGCGCACGACGATGTCAACGCCGAGCTTGCGCAGAGTTGGCGCCGGTGTCGCCGAGCCATGCGGCCCGACCGCTACGGTGCGCCCGCCTCGCCCGGCAAGGCGGTTGAGAAAGTCGGCCGGCACGCGCAGCTCCGGCGGCGCGCAACGCCAGAACAGATAGGTCGGCGCGGTGCTGACGACCGTCATTGCCGGGGCGAACTCGGCAACCCGTTCGGAAAGGCTGGAATTGTCAAGCTTCTGAAGCTGTCCGTCCAACATCAGCACCTCATGTCCGGCCCGTTCGAGCAAGGCTTTCGAGTAGCCGAACTCCAGGGGCAGATGCGGTTGGCGGCAGCCGAAATAGATGCTGTCGTCATAGGCCCAGAACGGGTTGACCAATGCGATTTTCATGCGACGTACCTCACGGCTTCGGCTTGGGGTTCGAGCCGGTGACGGTGCAACCAATCGGCGAGGTCGCGGACGCCTTCGCGCCATGAAACACGCGCCCTCCAGCCAAGCGTGGTTTTCATCTTCCTGGTATCGGCGACGAAGAAGGGCTGGTCGCCCGTCCGCTCGGCCTCATAGCGGACCGACAGTGCTCGATCCGTCAGGCTGCCGATCTCATCCAACAGCATGCGCAGGCTGAGCGCATTTTCCGGTCCGCCGCCGAGATTGAACGCCTGGCCCGCGATCGTCTCGATCCGGTCGAGCACGGCCCTGTAGGCCGCAACCGCATCGGAGACGTGCAGGATGTCGCGCACCTGCCTGCCGTTGCCGTAAATGGTTATCGGCCGCCCCGAAAGCGCGCAGATCAGGAAATGCGCAACCCAGCCCTGGTCCTCCGTTCCAAACTGGCGCGGGCCATAGATACAGCTCATCCGCAGGACCGCAGTCGGCAAGCCATAGGACTTGGCGTAATCGAGCACGTACTGGTCCGCCGCGCCTTTGGAGCAGCCATAGGGCGTGCAAAAGTCCAGGCTGCGGCCCTCGCCGATGCCCTCAGCACGGATTGCAGGGTCGCAAGGCACGCACCGCTCGCCTTCCTGGCGAACCGCGATGTCGGGGAGGCTGCCGTAGACCTTGTTGGTGCTGGCGAAGATCACCGGGACGCGCTCGCCGCTTTGTCGCGCCGCCTCCAGGACGTTGAAAGTTCCCCGAAGGTTGATGTCGAAATCCTCGCCCGGCCGAACCAGGCTGGTGGTGACGGCGGTCTGCGCGGCCAGATGGAATATCGCTTTCGACCCCCTCAGGGCTGAAGCCAAGGCGTTGGCCTCTCGCACATCGACGGTTTCCACGGTGAGGCGGCTTCCATGCTTGTGCGACAACCATTCAAGGTTCTGTTCGACACCGGCGCGACTGAGATTGTCGATCACCAGCACCGGCTCGCCGTCCGACAACAGGCTGTCGGCGAGATTGGACCCGATGAAGCCGCTGCCGCCGACGATGGCGACAGGTGCTTCGCGACGGTTGCGTCTACCCGGCTTCATGACACCAGCCCGCGTTCTTCGAGCTCGCGTTTCATGTCGGCGCCGCGATCGATGGCAATCGTGTTGCGCACCCAGGAAACGAAGTCGCCGAGCGAATTCTCCAATTGCCGCCCCGGCTCGAAGCCGAGCAGTTCACGCGCCTTGGAAATGTCGGCGAAGCAGTTGCGAATGTCGCCGGAACGCGCTTTGCCGAGCAGCTCGGGCGAGCGGTCCGGCGTTCCCATAGCCTCGGCCAAAAGGCGCGCGACATCGCGGATCGCATAGGCCCGGCCGCTTCCGATGTTGATGACGTGACCTTTCGCCTGGCGTTGCTCCAGCGCCAGGCGAAAGGCGCGGGCGACGTCACGCACATGAACGAAGTCGCGCTTCTGCTGGCCATCCTCGAAGATCATCGGCCGCTTGCCGTTGGCGAGACGCGAGGCGAAGTTGGCCAGCACGCCGGTATAAGGGTTTGAAAGCGCCTGTCCGGCGCCGAAGACGTTGAACAGGCGCAGTGCCACAGCGTCGACACCATAGGCCTCGCCGAAGATCAGCACGGCGCGTTCCTGGGCATATTTCGTCAATGCATAGATGGAGGCGAGATCGACCGGCTTTTCTTCGTCGGTCGGCAACGGCGAGAGAGGTTCACCGTCCGCAGACATGGGATTCCACTGTCCGCCTTTGAGATCGTTGGCCTTGCGCCGGGCGTTGCCGATGCGCCGGCCGTCGGGCGTGGCGTAAAGGCCTTCGCCGTAGACGCTCATCGAGGAGGCGACGACGATCCGCTCGACCGGGTGCTTGATCAACGCCTCCAGCAGCGTGGCGGTGCCGAGATCGTTGGCGCCGACATAGCGGGCGATCTCGTACATGGATTGGCCGACGCCGACTTCCGCGGCCAGGTGAACCACCCCGTCGATGCCGTCCAGTGCCTTGGTGACGGCCTCGCGATCGCGCACATCGCCCTTGATCAGTTCGGCTCCCGCGGGAAGGTTGACCGCTTCGCCTGCATGCACCTGATCCAGCAATGCATCTAGGATGCAAACCGAATAACCGTGATCGGCGAATTCTTGTGCGACGTGGCGACCAATGAAACCACAGCCCCCTGTGACCAGTATACGTTTCACGACAACTCCTCGGACTGGTGACCTCGGCGTCCCCAACTTCTCGGCAAAAGCTTTGTTCCCTGCGCATCAACAAAGTTCTCCTGGCGGTTTCATTCGACAGCAGGCGCATCGCACCACGCGACGGGTGCTGGAACATTGCCTGCCGTGTGCTGTTAGGACGCTCAACAGTTGCCGCGGTGCGTGCGCGGCGAGAGAGCAGGTCCAAAGGAGATTTCGATGTCGCAATCGCAGACGACCACCAATCACGAGGAGATTCGCAAATGGGCCGAGGAGCGGAACGGCCGGCCGGCAGTGGTGCGAACCAAGGGCGAGGGCGGCATCCTGCGGATCGATTTCGGCGAGCCCGAGGAGGCATTCGAACCAGTCGAATGGGATGAGTTCTTTCGGATATTCGATGAGAACCGTCTGGCTTTTCTTTACCAGGCCAACACCGGCGGCGGGCAGACCAGCCGTTTCAACAAGTTCGTCGAGCGTGACCCAAAGGGCTGACCGAGGCCCGGCCGGCGATCAATCGGAAACCTGGTTCGGCTCAGTTCAGAAGCCTTGCGCCGCTGGACTTTGCCAAATCGCGTATGATGGCGTTAAGCCAGTCTTCGGTGGACTGGCCGATCCGCCTTTGGTCGATGTCACGGATCGCCCGCTCGAGCGTCCTTTCGACAAGCCGGTCGGAGGCTTCCACATCCCCCAGCAACAGACGTGCCGCAAGCCTGAGTTTGGGCAGGAGCGAAAACACGTCGTCCGGCGGACTTGGCACAAAGCCACTCGCCGCAGCCGGGTTTTGCGGCGGGAAAAGAGCATTGAATACAGCCCCGTTGCCCGAGGATTTTCGCAGGTTGCTGGCATGCCGCAGATGTTGGGGAATGGCGATATCGCTGTCGCCGCTGAAAAACACGAACGGCACGCCGCGGCGCATCAATTCGTCCGCGATCGGAAAGACCCGTCGCCCGTTGAGATTGACGTCGAGGATGGCAGCCTCGGCCGATTCAGTGTGCAATGATGCTTGTTCGACCGTCGCTGCCGGTCCCAGAATGATCGCACCCATATTGCTGAAATAACGGGCGAGATCTCCGGCTACCATCCATTCGTCTTCGACGATCAGAAGATGCACCCCTTGCAGATCGCGCACCTCGTCATCCTTTCTCGACCAGTACCTGGTGGAACAGTCTCCTTCGCCGAGCCTGCTGGCGTTTCGGCACGAGCCCGGCCGAAATCGTCGAGCAATTCCACGCCGCTGACTCCATGTGCGTCGGGAGCTTTGTTTCAGATGGACGTTTGGTCATTGAACACGTGAACTGCAAATTCAACGCCATCCGTCGCGACTTGTTCCGTATCTCCGCCGCGCCTATGCTTACCTGCTGTCCAGCCTGCTTCATAAGTGATTTCGCACACAGGTGCCGAAAGGGGAACTTCCAGTGACAGCCCAGTCGAAAAGATTTCCCATCGTTGGCGTCGGCGCGTCCGCCGGCGGAATTCCGGCGATGGAAGGGCTGTTCAAGGGTATGGCCGATCAGCCCGGCATGGCGTTCGTCGTCATCACTCATCTCAGCCCTAAGCGAGAGAGCCTGTTGCATGAGGTCGTCGGCCGCTACACCGAAATGCCGGTCGAAGTCGCGGCGGATGGCATGATCGTTCAAGCGAACCACGTCTATGTCATGCCGCAGAACGTGACCCTGACCATCGACAAGGGAATGCTGCGCCTGCGCCGGCCCAACGGGTTCAGCCAGGAACGCAAACCCATAGACATCTTCTTCAGCGCATTAGCCGAAGACCAGGGCGAACATGCCGTCGGCGTCATCCTGTCCGGCGGAGATTCCGATGGAACCTTGGGCGCCAAGGCGATCAAGGAGCGTGGGGGGCTCACCGTCGCGCAGATCTCCGACGGCTACGGCCCGCGCAACCCCGATATGCCGCAGAGCGCCATCACCAGCGGACTTATCGATATAGCCGCGCCCGCCGAGGAGATCGGCACGAAGCTGGAAGCCTTCGCCCGCGGCTTCGACGCGTTAAATGGGTTGGCGGAGGAAGATGGCGTCCGAACGGCAGGTATGGAAAAGGTTCTGTCCCAGATCTACGGCATCCTGCGCAGCCACTCAGGCCATGATTTCTCGGGCTACAAGACCAAGACGTTCCTGCGACGCATCAAGCGGCGCATGCAGATCGCACAAATGCAATCCATTGGCGCATACGTCGAATGGCTGCAAAAGGACCCTCGCGAGGTGATGAACCTTTTTCGCGACCTGCTGATCAACGTCACCAACTTCTTTCGCGATCCCGAGGCTTTCGAACTGCTCGAGCGAAAGATCGTACCGCAACTCTTCGAAGGCAAGACCGCCAACGACATCGTCAGGGTGTGGATTCCCGGCTGCGCCACAGGCGAAGAGGTGTTCTCCATCGGTATCCTGCTGCGCGAACATGCGGATAAGCTCCCGGTCGTTCCGCGAATCCAGATATTCGCGACCGACATCGACGAACCGGCGCTGGCGGTGGCGCGGGCAGGGCGCTATCCCGAAGCCTTGCTGCAAGGGCTTTCCCCCGAACGCCGCCAGCGGTTTTTCAATGGCGACGGCGACACCTATGTCATCAGCAACGAAATACGGGAGCTGTGCATCTTTTCGCCGCACAGCGTAGTTCGCGACCCGCCTTTCTCACGCATGGACCTGGTGTCGTGCCGTAACCTGCTGATCTATTTCGGCCCTGCCATTCAGAACCGGGTCATCCCTATTTTCCATTACGCCCTGAAGCCCGGCGGTTACCTTTTTCTCGGCACCTCGGAGAGCGTCGGACAGAACGACAATCTGTTTGCCACCGTCGACAAGAAACATCGTATCTTCCAGGCGCGGGAGCATGCCTCGCCGCATGTCAGGCTGCCCGCCCTGATCGGCGATAGCCGTTCGGGCGCATTCCCGTCCGAGAGCACCGGCTTGAGGAAGGGAGCCGCCGGTTATCCGCTGCGCCAGGCGGTCGAGGCGCAGGTGCTGGAGCGCTTCGCCCCCCCGCATGTGCTGGTCAACGCCGAAGGCGACGTCGTCTACTACTCAGCTCGCACCGGAAAATATCTCGAGGCGCCGCAAGGCATTCCCAGCCGGCAATTGTTGACAATGGCACGCCGCGGGCTGCGGCTCGACCTGCGCGCCGCACTGCGGGAGGCGACGTCGACGCGCCGGACCGTCGTGCGGGAAAATCTCACGGTCGAGGAGGATGATGAGCGGATCCAGCCGATCAAGCTCACCATCGAGCCGCTGGCGGAACGCGACAATGGCGAGCCGCTCTATCTCGTCCTGTTCGAACCGTCGGGACCTACGCAGATCCGCACAGACGAAGGCGGCAGCCATGACACCGACAGCACCGCCGATCTCGAGCGGGA
The DNA here is from genome assembly GCF_020165435.1 of Mesorhizobium sp. BR1-1-2. Taxonomy (NCBI): domain Bacteria; kingdom Pseudomonadati; phylum Pseudomonadota; class Alphaproteobacteria; order Hyphomicrobiales; family Phyllobacteriaceae; genus Mesorhizobium; species Mesorhizobium sp. BR1-1-2. The sequence goes on along the minus strand of NZ_JAIUID010000017.1, from coordinate 49,932 downwards.
ACTGCGCGATACGAGGGAGCGCCTGCAATCGACGATCGAGGAATATGAGACCGCACTGGAAGAGGTGAAGTCCTCCAATGAGGAACTCGTCTCCGTCAACGAGGAAGCGCAATCGACCAATGAAGAACTTGAGGCCTCGAAGGAGGAAATGCAGTCGCTCAATGAGGAACTGAACACCATCAATGCCGAGTTGACGAACAAGATCGAGGAACTCGATCACGCCAACAGCGATCTGCGCAACCTGTTCGAAAGCACCGAAATCGCGACCATTTTCCTCGATCGCAATCTGGTGGTGCGGACCTTCACGCCTGCGGCTTCGTCCTTCTTCAGTCTGCGTCCCTCCGACGTCGGCCGGCCGCTGACGGACCTGTCGAGCCAGCTCGACTATCCCGAGTTGAAGCAGCATATCGCCGAGGTGTTCGAGACCGGCGAGACCCTGAACCACCACCTCGCGCGCGACAGCGCCGGGCGGTTTCACATGGTCCATATCAATCCCTATCGGGACAAGAGCAACCGGGTTCAGGGTGTAGTCGTGACACTGGTCGACGTCACCATCCTGGCTCAGGCGGAAGAGCATCAGCAGGTTCTCATCTCTGAGCTCAACCACCGGGTCAAGAACATGCTGGCGGTGATCGTCAGCATTGCGAGCCGCACGCGGGAGAAATCCGTGTCGAAGGATGAATTCGCGGAGGCCTTGATCGGACGCTTGCATGCGATGTCGCGGGCGTATGGATTGTTGAGCCGGAAAAGCTGGAAGGAAGCTTCGGTCAGCGAACTGCTTCACCAGGAACTCGAACCGTTTGGCATTGAACGGTTCGAACTGAACGGCCAGGAGATAGAACTTGGACCGCAACAGGGTCTTTCCCTCAGCATGGCCGTCCACGAACTGGCCACCAACGCGGCCAAATATGGCGCTCTTTCCAAACCTCGTGGCAAGGTGGTGGTGATGTGGTCGATCGCTGACGACATGTTCACGTTTGCCTGGCGCGAGAAGGATGGTCCCCCTGTCAAGGAACCCGTCGGCAGCGGCTTCGGCCTCACGCTGCTGCAGGGAGAGATCGGCTACAGGCTTGGCGGCCATGTTGAAACCGCTTTTCGCAAGGAAGGCCTCAACGTTCAGATCGCATTTCCCGTTAACGGGAAGGAGGAGTCGTGAACGACGGACCGCGCGTCCTGGTCGTCGAGGACGAATGGCTGATCGCGGAAGACACCGCGTTAGTCCTGCGTAGCGCCGGTTACCAGGTGGTCGGTCCCGCGCCTTCGGTCGCCGCGGCGCTTCGTCTCGTCGGCTCGGACAAGATCGACATGGCGTTGCTGGACATCCAGTTGAACGGTGAAACGAGCCTGCCCCTCGCGGAGATATTGCAGGCGCAGGGTGTTCCCTTCGCCCTCATGACGGGATTTGGCGCGCGCGACTTACCGGCATCCTTTCGCGACTGCAAATTCGTGCCCAAGCCGGCGACTGAAGCAACCATCCTGGCTGCGCTGGCCGATCTGGGGTCGCTGCCCGACGTTTCGCGTTGACGGTTACTCCAATGGCGCCGCAGGATCAGTCCAAGGGCTTGTCCGTCGGTCGCGGAGTCGTGCTGGCCTGACGGGGGCGACCGGAATTTCGATTGGCTGCGGGATTGTCCAGGGGAGGAGCTGAAGGGCGAGATCCTCCGGCAGTCTTCGGCGTCGGCGATTTCGCCCCTGCGTCCGTATCATCGGCGTCTCGCCTCGGGTGTGGCAAACCATCGGTGTTCGGAGACCGAATAACGGGTTTCGAGCGAGAATTCTCGTTAGCCATGGTGGCGCCCTTCTTCTGAGTCGAACTCAGCGGGTCAATCGCCGACACAGCAGAAGGTTCCGAACTGCCAAATGCCGATCGGGCGGCCGTCCAACCGATGCCGGGAATGAGATAGCTCTTGCCTCTGGAACCGCGATCCTGCTTGTCGCGGAAGGTCTTGTAGAGGTCCGGCCCGGCTTCGAGCTCGGCTCTGTGGGTGATGACGAAGGATGGGTCGATCTCGCCATTCTGGACCTTGGCCAGTAGTGGTTCGAGATAGCGCTGGGTTCACCTTGTCGAGCATGGCGTCGGCGCTGGCGCCGGATTCAGTGCCGACGCAGTGGATGCAGCGATCCGGGCTGCGCCCGTCGGTCATCGCCATCAGTGTCGTAGATATCGGAATTGCTGAAGTCGAGCGTCTCGGCTTTGCCGTGTTCACGCCCAGGGCCAGCCGCTCCGGCACCTTGTCGATGGCGATGACGCGACCGGCGCCGAGCATCCACGCGCTTTGGATGGCAAATTGGCCAACCGGGCCGCAACCCCATAGGCGCGGAGATTGTCTTGTTGCTGCCACCCGGGACAGGCGTTTTCGAATTCCAAACGGGAACAACTGCCCGGTCCGGCAGTTCGGCGTCAGCAGGACGAGAGGAACAAGATGCAATATGCCGAGGACATCACGCTCCGGCGCGTGAAAATGCTGGTCGAGCAATACGTCCTGACCAGGAGCAGGCGATATGATTTCGTGTCGACGGAGCTGGCTTGCAGGGCCATTCGTGAGGTGATGCGCAGCCCGATCAAAGATGCCGAACTGGATCGCATGTTGGCCAGAAGCGCGGCCAGGCAAGGGCTTTCGGTTCGATTCGACCGGATAGCAGCTTGGCAGGCTGCTTCGTCATCTCCCACCGAAGGAGTATCGCTGTGAGAGCCGTGTTGTTGATGCTGGTACTGGTCTGTCTGGCCGGGTGCAACAATCCCGATCCCGACAAATCCAAAGCGGATACGAACAGTCAACCGGTCGACAAAAACCCCACAACGGACACGAATCCCACACCGCAGACCACAACGGGCGGAGATCAGCAAGGCACCCAACCGGCCCAGCCGGCATCCCCCAAGCCGGCTGGCGGCTAGCGCGCCACCTGACCCGCCAGACTGGGGACCGCCCTAGCGGCGCGCGGTGCTTCTCGTTTCCGTTTCCTTGGCAACAATTCTCACCGGAACCGACTTGACGGCTGGAACGTGAGCCTTCTTGGCCCGATGCCACAAGGGGACCAAGGGATTGAGTTCCGGATAATAACCGGCGCAGTTGCCTTCAGGCACGGAGTAGGGGGTGACGCGCAAGCCTCGAACCCGCCGCTCCACGCCGTCATCGGCATGGGTCTCCAGATCGATTTCCTGCCCGGCGCTCAATCCGAAGCGCTGGATATCGGCCTCGTTCATCAACAGGACCATGCGCGTGCCATGGATGCCGCGCAGTCTGTCATTGTAGCCGTAGACGGTCGTATTGAACTGGTCGTTGGAGCGCACCGTTATCAGCGTCAGCACATTGTGGCCCGAAACATCGATGTCCGGGTCTGTTTCAAGCGTTGTCGGCAGCTTGAAATTGGCTTTCTTGTTCGGCGTCTCCCAGATCCGTTTCGAGGCCTTGATGTCGCGGTGAAAGCCTCCCGGGGTCAGGAACCGCTTGTTGAACTCACGAAAATGCTGCGGGTAGCAACGCTCGATCTCATCACGGATCAGGGAATAATCGGCGATCCATTTATCCCACGGGATCGAACTCATCCCCGATACGGTGGCCTTGGCCAGTTCCGCCACGATCTTCGGTTCGGAAAGCAGATGCGGTGAGGCCGGCGGGCGCGAACCGAAGGAGCCGTGGATGCAGGCGGTGGAGTCCTCCATCGAAACGGTCTGGTCGCCGCTCGCCTGATGGTCTCTTTCCAGCCGCGACAGGCAGGGCAGCAGATAGGTGACCGCCCCTGGCAGGAGATGACTGCGGTTCAACTTGGTCGCGATCTCGACATGGAGGCCAAGCCGACGCCACGCTTTCTCGATCAGGCCGGTTTCGGGAACGGCCCGAACGAAATTGCCGCCTAGTCCGATGAAGCCTTTCACAGAGCCGGTGATGACGCCTTCGCAGGTCTCGACGGTGTCGAGACCTTTCTCGCGTGGCGGCTCGAAATCATAGAACCGGGCGAACTCGTCGAGCGGAACGAGCTCGGGCTTTTCGGATATGCCGACCGTGCGCTGGCCCTGGACATTGGAATGGCCGCGCAGCGGCGAAATGCCTGCGCCGGGTTTTCCCATATTGCCGCGCATGAGCAGCAGATTGCATAGCATCTGGACGTTCTCGGTACCGTGCCGGTGCTGTGTCAAACCCATGCCGTAATTGCCTATCACCGCGTTGGAGCGGCTGTAGACTTCGGCAACATGTTCGAGATCCGCCTGCGCTATTCCCGAGCGCCTGACGACTTCGTCCCACCTGGCTGCCCGCAAGTAAGCCTCGAAGTCGGCAAAACCATTCGTGTGCCCGGCAATGAAATCGACGTCGAGGACACGCGGATCGCCGTGTTCCCGTGCCGCGTCGTCGAGCGCCAGCACCGCCTTGGCGATGCCGGTCATGGCGGCGATATCGCCACCGCTGCGGACCTGGAAGAAGTCGCTGGACATCTTCGTGCCGGGGCCTGGCGACAGCATTTCAAGGGGATCTTGCGGATTCTTGAAGCGCTTCAGCCCCCTTTCCGGCAAGGGATTGAAGGTGAACACGGGCACCCCGCGTTGGCGAGCCTCTTGCAGCGGATGCAACAGCCGCGGCGCCGTCACCCCGGTGTTGTGGCCGAAGAAGAACATCATGTCGCACTGGGAGAAGTCCTCGAGCTGCACGGTTCCAACCGGCGAGCCGATCGATTCGGGCAGCCCGACCGAGGTCGATTCGTGACACATGTTGGAAGAATCGGGCAGGTTCGATGAGCCATAGATACGCGCAAAGAGCTGGTACATGAACGAAGCCTCCAGCGAGGCTCGGCCGGATGTGTAGAACACGACCGATTTCGGATCGAGCCGCCGAAGCTCCATGCCGATCTCGAGGAATACGTCATCCCAGGAAACCGGTTCGTAGCGGTCGGTGACGGCATTGTAGCGCAGCGGATCCGTAAGCCTGCCCTGTTTTTCGAGGTCACGATCCGGCCAGTCGAGCAGTTCGGTGACCGAATGTCGTGCGAAGAAATCCGGCCCGCAACGCAGCTTCGTCTGATCCCACATGGTCGCCTTGGCGCCATTTTCGCAGAACTCGAAGGGCCGCGGATCGGCCGGCTTGGCCCATGAACAGGAAACGCACATGTAGCCATCGGCCTTGTTCTGCTTGAGTAGCGTGCTCCATATGCCCGACATCAGCAGGCCTTCGCCGTATGCCTTGCGGACCAATGACCTCAGGGATCCCCATCCGCCCGTGGGATGATTGTATTTTTTTGTTTCGATACGGTCGGTTACGGCAGGCTTCATCGAGATCGTCCTTGAAGAACCAATACCGAACCTCGCCCGTCACCGATTGTTCCCGCGGCTCCGTGCAGGGTTGGCGTCGAATCTTGCGTGTCGAAGCCGAAGCGACCGAGGTGCGATCGCGGCTGGTTTTGGGAACTATTTTCGTGATCGGCTGTTCGGCTTGGGAAGGGAGCCTGGCAATGGTGCGACGCAATGCAGTGCTTTCGCTCGTGATAGCCGCCATCATCATTATCGGCTTTCTCATAGGCTTTCTCTACGCCGATATGGGCTGGAATACTTCGCCGCTGAAGCGGGCGCCTGAACAGAACCAGGGCGGTAACGCGCCGACGGATACTTCCCCAGCCGCGGGCGTCCGGAAAAATCCCCAGGAAAACACCGAAATGCCGGGGCAGCAATAGCCACGGGGCCACTCGCGAAAGGATGTCATGCTGTCAGACCCCACCGTGCTGATTTTGATGTATTTCCTGCTGCCGGTATGGTTGGCCGCCGGATTTGCCGATTGGCTCTGCCATCGCGCCTCTCACATCGAATCGACGACCGGCGCCAAGGAATCCTTGATCCACCTTCTGATGTTCGCCGAGGTCGGAATACCTTTGCTGGCCGCCATGTTTCTTGACGTTAATGCCCTGATCATCCTCATCATGATCATCACCTTCTTCGTCCACGAGGCGACGGCGATGTGGGACGTCAGCTACGCCACCACCGCCCGTACCGTCACGCCGATCGAGCAGCACGTTCACAGCTTCCTGGAGATGATCCCGCTGATGGGGGTGGTCAGCGTCATTTCCCTCCACTGGGAACAGTTCCTTGCTCTGTTCGGGGCGGGAACGGAAACCGCGCGCTTCGAACTTGTCTGGAAATCGCAGCAACTGCCGGTGACCTACATTGTCTGCGTGATGGCCGTGATCCTGCTTTTCGAATTGCTTCCCTATCTGGAGGAATTCGTCAGGGGATTGCGGGCCAATGCCGGCAGGCTGATCCCGTCCAAAGCCAGGCGGGGGGATCCGGGACAGACGACATTGCGTTGACGCGATCGCCGGCAACCCCCTTCCCGCCGGCATCGGATATCCGGCCGGTCCGTAACGCCAGCGCCCTGTGCGGAACATTTCTGCCGGGCCGGCCATTGAGCATGAGGAAGCGGGCAGCAGCTATGGGGAGTGCGACGATGGGATTTCTATCCGACCTCGACAAGAAATTGACGGACAATGTCTACGAACATGGCAGCCAGCTTACCGATTCCGCCGCGGATCTCCCGCAGACGGTCGGCGAACTTGTCGAACGGCTGATGCCTTTCGTCCAACCTGAGGCGCGCGAGACGGTCAAGGCTCAGATCCTGGGCCTGATTCACGAGTACAAAGTCAAGCGGAGCGGGGCCGAGCAGGATCATCCAGACTGAACTACCCGTTCTGGTCTATCGCGTGAGGCGCGGGTTGGCTGCCGCCCCCGCTGGCCGATGTATCGCGCCCGAACCATATCCAAGCCGCGACAAGCACAATCACCACGATGGCTATCCAGGCAATGAGACGGGGCATTGAGGGGTCCTTTCCCTGCCAGTTGACCATTCTCGCGGCACGAACGATCAGGGCGGAAGTCGAACCGCCCAGCCGCCTCCTCGTTAATCCGGCTATCGAGGCTTTGTTCCGCTCGAGCCGGTTCCTGCCGCGGCCGCTTGGCACCTGTCAGGGCCGACATGGCTTGCACTCCGTTGCTCAATCGGTGGCCTCGGTTGACGGGCCGGTTGGGCGCGCTAGATCAAACTGCGCCGAACATGGTTTCGTCGGTGGGGGAGGTCATTCGTGTGGCGGATCCAACGCCGGCTCTAATCCTTAGCGGCTATCGCCTTGGCCGCGACAGCGCGTGCCTGCTGTTGCTCATGGCCATGTCGACCGCATGCTCGTCGTCCGACCAGATCGAGCAGCAATCCCGAACTGCCGCCTCCACGGCGCGGACCGTATCGATGACGCTTGATGCCTGGTCTGCGGGAGCGGCCCCCACCGCATACGCTTCTGGCACGCTGCAATCGGCCGGCACCACGCTGGCCGACATCGACGCGAAGATCCGATCGACCACAACGGCTGAGCCTGCCGAGCAAGCTGCGTTGGCGGCGGCGGTCAAGGATTTGTCGATCGCGGTTGACCGCGCCCGTGCGGGACTGCAAGCGGATCGCCGCCCGCAGGTGCAGGAGGCTCAAGAGGATATTCGGACGGCCACGCGGGTTCTGGCCGACGCGTACGCCCGATATTTCGCGCCGAAGCCATGAAGAAGCTCTTGGAAATGTCGCTGGGCATCGTCACCAGTGTTGGCGGCTTCCTGGAAGTCGGATCAATGGCGACGGCGGCCCAGGCAGGTGCGGCCTTCGGGTTTCAGCTGATCTGGGCGGTCGTTCTCGGCACCATCTGCATCATCTTTCTGGTCGAGATGGCCGGCCGGTTTGCCGCCGTGAGCCATCACACGATCTCCGACGGGATCCGGGAAAGATTTGGCTTCAACGTTTCGCTCTGGCCTTTGCTTGCCGCCCTGTTGGTCAATTTCATGGTGCTGTCCGCCGAGATCGGTGGTGTTGCCATCGCGCTCGAGCTCGCCACCGGAATCGGCTTTCAATGGTGGGCTTTACCGGTGGCTTTGATGGCATGGTTGTTGCTGTGGAAAGGCACGTTCGGACTGATCGAGAAAGGCGTGTCGATACTCGGCCTTGTGACGCTGTGCTTCGTGGTCGCAGCGGTGATGCTGAAGCCCGATTGGACAGCTGTCGCGTCCGGTGCGGTGCCCACGCTGCCGGCCCACGACGCGGCGAACTACTGGTTCATGGCGGTGAGCATTCTCGGCGCTTCGATATCGCCTTACCTGTTCATGTTCTATTCCTCGGGGGCGATCGAGGACCAGTGGGACAGAAGCTATCTCGGAACCAATCGGGCCATCGCTGGACTGGGCATGACCTTCGGCGGCACCATTTCGATCGGCGTGTTGATAGTGGCCGCGCTCGTGCTTGCAACGCACGGCATCGATCAGGTCGACGACTATCATCAATTGCCGTTGATGTTGATTCCGATATTCGGCTTCTGGGGGTTCGTCCTGTTCGTTGCCTCACTCGCCATTGCCTGCTTCGGTGCCGCTCTCGAGGTTGGGCTGCAACAGGCTTATCTGGTGGCGCAAGGTTTCGGATGGAATTGGGGTGAAGACCTTAAGCCACGCGACGATCCCGGCTTCAGCGCCGTCTACACGGTGTCACTGTTTCTGGCCGCCATCCCTATCATGCTTGGCCTCGATCCGCTGAAGCTCACTATTTTTTCCATGGCGCTGACCGCGGCCAGCCTGCCGTTGACCGTCGTTCCTTTCCTTTTTCTGCTGAACGACAAACGCTATGTCGGCGAGCACCGCAACGGTATCGTCTCGAATGCCGCGGTGATCTTTATCATCGCGCTCGGTTTCGTGCTCGCCGTGGTGACCATTCCCCTGCAGATATTCGGAGGCACGTGATGGATTTGCTGCGCGACATCCTGGACAAGCAGATCGTCGACCGCGAGCAGGTCAAGATCGGCAAGATCGACGGGCTGGTGGCCGAGTTGCGGCGGGGCAAGCCGCCGAGGATCGTCGCGGTCGAGCTCGGCTCCATCACCCTTGCGCGTCGCCTCGGCGTGCGGCCCGGGCGTTGGATGACGCGGCTTGCGGCAGCGTGGTGCGGTAAACGCCATGGCAAGCCGCACCGGATCGCTTGGACCAAGGTTCAGGACATAGGCGTCGACATCCAGTTCGATATCGATGTGCGCGAGACCTCGATCTTCGCCTGGCAGGACTGGCTGCGCGACCATATCGTCGGACGCATTCCGGGAGCTTGATGATGTCCACCGTCAACCTCGAACATCTGGCCGGCCGACGCGTTCTCTCGCAGCAGGGCAAAAGTATCGGCTATATCGAGGAGATACGTGCCGAACCGGCCGGCGAAGACTTCATCGTTACCGAATTCCATGTCGGTATCTACGCCGCTTTCGAGCGTCTCTCGGCCTCGACCATCGGTGCGGCAGTGCTGGACCTCTTCCGGCTGCGCCGTCGCGACGGCTTGTACCGTATTCCTTGGGACAAGCTCGACATCTCCGATCCCGCACGGCCGCGGCTGCTATGTTCGACAACCGAGCTTTCCGGCATGAGGGGCGCACCCGAACCTCATCGGCGCGGAAAGCAGGATCGATGATGTCCCGGCCGAGGGCCACGCGAAAAGTGCTCGATCTCAGCCAAGGGTTGTCCGACGCTGTCTGCACTCAGGGTGATGCGCCTTACCGCAGCAGGCTGGCTGCCAGGAACACCGCGGCCGCTATCAGCACGACGGCCGCAATCACCATCAGCGGCCAGTTGCTGCGGGGCTGCAACTCGGGCTCGTTCTCCACCGGCCGCATCGCGTTGGCGAAGCTGGCATCGTTTTCGAATTTTGGCCGGGAAGAACGTTGCGGACCTGCCTCAGTGACCGGGTTCTGCGTGTCCGCCGCCTCGGCGTCGGTCTCGAATGGGGCAATGGCTGGATCGAATCCGGGCGTTTTGTCCCGCGTGGCTCCGGCCTGAACTTCACCCCTGGCTGCGGCAGGCGTGGAATTTGAAATCTTGGCCATGATCTCTCTCCTCGAAATCAAATCCGGCAGGCTCGCTGTTGTTCCGCGCCGCGGGTGCTGATGTTGAAAGTTTTGTTGGTCCGGGTGCCTGTGGGGGCCTTCGCTCGGGGTGGCAGCGCATCGCCCGGCGCCGGAACAAAGCACATCTTGGCTTGTTAGGACGCATCGTAATATCGCGCATCGACAAGGACAAAGCCTATGAAACCGCGACACCTTCTTGCCTCGCTCGCCGCTGCTTCCATGCTTATCGCAATGCCTGCTTTGGCTGCCGACAGCGCCCAGGATTTCGTCGACAAGGCCGCTGTTGGCGGCAAGTTCGAAGTCGATTCGAGCAAGATCGCCCAGGACAAGGCCCAGGACCAAAGCATCAAGAACTTCGCGCAGACAATGATCCGGGACCACGGCGCGGCCAACGCCAAGCTGGAAACCATTGCCGGCGACCAGAAGTTGAAAGTGCCGACGGCGCTCGATGCGCCGCATCAAGGTGACCTGGACAAGCTCCAGAACGCACAGCCGCCAATCGACCCGGCCTATGTGGACATGCAGCGCAAAGCGCACGCCGATGCCGTGAAGCTGTTTGAAAGCTACGCGCGCGACGGCGACAACGCGGCCCTCAAGACCTTCGCCCAGCAAACGGTCGGTACCTTGAAGATGCATCAGCAGATGATCGAGAAGATCGCCGCCGCCCAGGACTCCATCACGGGGGCGACCACACCCGCGGTGAAAACCACCAATGCACCCAATGCCGCCGGCCTCGTGCCCGGCGCAAACAGTTTCACCGAGACCCAGGCAAAGAGCCGCATCGAGGATGCCGGCTATTCCAATGTGTCGAAGCTTGCCAAGGACGACCAAGGCATCTGGCGCGGCCAGGCGACCAAGTCGGGCCAAAGTGTCGCCGTCGGGCTCGACTACCAGGGCAACGTCGTCGCCGACAGCAAGTGAGCACGATCAGGAGATATCAAAATGAAAACCGTAACTGCACTGTTCGACAACTATGATGACGCAGCCGACGCGGTCGGCGAACTGGAAGCGACGGGAGTGCCACGTTCCAATATCAGCATCATGGCCAACAACTCGGATGGCTGGTACGAGCAAAATCCTTCCGAAGCCGCTGAAGACGCCGCGAGCGGCGCAGGTATAGGAGCCGTGGTCGGCGGCGCCGGCGGTTTGCTGACAGGGTTGGGCGTCATGGCCGTTCCGGGCGTTGGACCAGTGGTCGCGGCCGGATGGCTTGCCGCTACCGCCGCCGGGGCGGTTGCCGGCGCAGTAGCTGGTGGCGCGGCCGGCGGCATAATTGGCGGTCTGACGGACTCGGGCGTTTCCGAAAACGATGCAAATGTCTATGCAGAGGGCGTACGTCGCGGCGGTACGCTGGTGACGGCCAAGGTGGATGATGAGCTTGTTCCGGAAGCCGAGGACATTCTGGGTCAGTCAAGCGCCGTCGACCTGATGGAACGCCGCAGAGCCTATGAGGCAGATGGCTGGACCGGTTTTGACGTCACCGCGGGTGAATACGTCCCTGAACGCGATGGCGGCAGGGCAATAAACCGGCCCTGAAGGACAAACCCGCCAGGGCAGCGGGGCACTTGCCGTCCTATCTGGCTTCGGGTGGCTTGCCCGAAATCTCCGTGACATGTGCAAGGGTATTCGGTCTGCTGGTCGAGTTTTGCTTCGGGCCATGGTAGCCGCGGTCAGTCCTTGTCCTGACGATAAAGCCGATCGGTGGCGCGGTCGCTTTCTCTGCGTTCTGCGGGGCCACGGCGACGGCGAGTGACGACGACATACGCTAGCAATGCGACCAATAACAATGGCCCGCCGGCGACGACGATCAGCCACATGACACTCTCAAACATGGGACGTCTCCTTTCCCCTCACAAACCGGTGGAGAGAAGAACCGTTCCGCTTGTCGACTACCTGGACCGGTCTGCCTTCAATCACCGGGCGCGTTCGTAGGTTCCGACGATCTCTGCCTGCTCGATCAAGTGTTTCTGCGCCTCCTGCCAGATACGCTCCACGCCCGTGCTCGCGGGGATGGCAAGGTTCGGCGTGTCGAGCGCGGCCAGCCGGAAGTGGTAGTGATGGATACCGTGTCCGACAGGCGGGTCAGGGCCGTCGTAATAGGCGTTGCCGAAATCGTTCCGCGCTTGCCTGAGGGCCTGTGGACCCGGTCTGCCGCTTTCCGCCTCGGGCAACTCCTGAACCTCCGGCGAAATGTTGAACACCGCCCAATGGCTGAACGTTCCGTTCGGCGCATCGGGATCCTGGACGACAAGGACGAGGCTCTTTGTGCCGTCCGGTACCCCGGACCACTTTAGCGGCGGAGATACGTTCTTGCCGCCACGAGTGTAGCTTTCGGGGATCTCTCCGCCTTCGGCAAAGGCGGGACTGCTGAGCGTCAGGGGCATGGTTCGCACTCCTTCGGGCGAAGCATCGATCGTATCACGGCCGCGTCGCGACGCCCCAGGTGATGAGCTTTCCGGTACCGCGTTGGCTCTTTCTCGCGAGACAGGTCTTCCGGCATTGCGCGGATCCTCCTGTAAAGTTCGACGATTTAGCAACGTGTCTTGTCGAGGCGGGTACCCGGCAGCCAAATCCAGAGCGAGACACGCAATTCAACTCGAACGCATCCCGCTCTGGACAGGAAGGCTGCCAGGCGCCTAGCGCCGGGCAGCCCCGCGGTTAAGCGGCTTTCTCAAGGGCGCGCTCATTGACCCCGCCTTCGCCCAAGCCTGTAAGCGCTTCATCGGTTGCCATTTCCTCTTTGAGCGTCTCGTTGAGGAGCTTGACCGCATCGCTCTTGCCAAGCTGTTCAGCCCACGCGATCAACGTGCCGTAGCGCGCGATTTCATAGTGCTCGACCGCCTGTGCCGCTCCGACCAGTCCTGCATCCAATGCTGGGTCGCCCTTATAGTCGTCGAGAATCTCCGACCCCTCTTCGAGAATGCCGTCGATCGCCGGACAGGTCTTGCCGCGGGCCGGCTTGTCCATCAGCTCGAACACCTGTTCGAGGCGGTCGACCTGGCCTTCGGTTTCCACGCGATGTTTCTCGAAAGCCGCCGCGACCTCCTCGGACTCGGCGCCCTTGGCCATTTTGGGCAGCGCCTTGAGTATTTTCTTTTCGGCGTAATAGATGTCCTTCAGCCCGTCGAGGAACAGGGCTTCCAGCCCTTTCGTCGCCGCCTTCTTCGCAGTCGCCATGTTTTCGTCTCCCTAAGGTTGTCGTGAAAGCTCCACCACCGGTGCAGCTTTTCCATAACCTTGAACACGGGCCGTTGTTCCCGCCGGATGGAGACAAAGACAGGACAGCCGTATCTCACACGATCGCATTGTGCCAGCCGCCATAGTGCGCATCGCTTGAGGCTGGCTGCGGTCCAGCTACCTGTCACCAGCCGGCTGGAGAGAGTGCGTGGCGGGTCTTCGACCTTCTAGTTTCGGCCGGCACGCGTGCTGGCGGCCTTCTGCGCTGCTTTCCTTCTTCCGGCAGCACCCTTGGTGCGGACCGCTTTGCGTGCGGCGGCGGACCGGCCGGCAGCGCCCTTCGTCTCCGAGGCCTTGTTGGCTGCGACTGAGCGCTCCTCCGCCGTCCGGCGCGACGCCGCCTGTTTGGCCTGTCTCGAGAGCGCAAATGATCCGGAGGAAAAGAGACTTGCTTCGGCGAAGATCTACGGACCGGCCGGACGCCACGAGAGCGCCGACATCGTCGTGAGACAGAGCGCTGCGAATACAATCGCGGTGTTTGCCGCATGAGAATATTCCCATTGCCGCCTGAGCGCTTCCCAGTTTGCAGGAACTGTCGTCCAGTTCCGCGTCGCCTGGTTGGCAGGGAGCGTCCAGACAACGAAGATCGCAAGCATGATCGCGAAACAGAGCGCCGCAAGCAGCGCGAGCCAAAACGGCCAAGCCTGTGAGCGCACGGAGATCGCCAGCAATGCGTTCACGATCAGCGCGGAAGGCCAGAGCAACCCGAGGATCGCCCATCCGTAATAGATGCCCTGCACGGTGAAATATTCCTGCTGCGGTAGAGAGATCTTGTTGGGAAGGGCTGCAAGATGAGCCCCTGCCGGGATGAGAGCGAGGGCCGAAATGACAATGGCGAGAAATTGCAAAACCCTGACTGTCATGGAACCTTCTCCGCGGAATGATTTTTTAACGCGCCGACGCCCCAATCGATCTGGCTCTCTGATGAGGCGATGGCGTTGGCGCCGGCGTCACGCGGGCAGTTGGCGCAGGAACCATTGGATCGCGAGGTCCGCGACTTCTTCCAGCGCGCCGGGCTCCTCGAACAGATGCGTCGCAGCCGGAACGATGGCCAGCTCCTTTTCACACCGCAGCGCCGCGAACGCGGAACGGTTGAGCGCGATCACCTGCGTGTCTGCGCCACCGACCACGAGCAGCGTTGGTGCCCGGACGCGGGGCAGGGCAGGTGCCGCAAGATCCGGACGCCCGCCGCGCGAGACGACGGCGGCCGCTCGATCCGGGCGCTCTGCTGCGGCCATCAGGGCCGCGGCAGCCCCTGTGCTCGCGCCGAAATAACCGACGCGTAGCGCCGACATTTCGTCGGACATGTGCAGCCAGTCGGTAACCTGAACCAGTCGATCGGCGAGCAAGCGGATGTCGAACCGCAACTCGGCGGTAATCTGGTCGATACGCTCCTCTTCGGTCGTCAACAGGTCGACGAGCAACGTGGCGAGTTCCGCCTCGTTCAACCGTCCGGCCACATAGCGGTTGCGCGGGCTGTGCCGGCTGCTGCCGCTGCCATGAGCGAAGAGGACGAGCCCACGGGCTTCCCGCGGCAGCGACAGGTTGCCTGCGAGCATTGCGCCGCCGGCGGGGACCTGCACGGCCTTCTCGTTTGTCTTCAGGACTGAGACCATGGCGATCTCCAACTCAATTGGATCGGTCCCTAAACCCCGAACGGATAGGTCTCCGCGAGCTCGCCGGCGTCCCATTGGGAGCTGCGCTCCAGCGGCTCGACCGCCCGCGTCTCGTCGAAATGCAGCAGCATGTCGAATTGCGCGGCAAGGTCGGCATGGAAGTAGTGGCTGGCCCGTTCGGTCTCAGGCCGGTAGATGACGCCGATCGCGCGCTCCAGGAGCCGTCGCGGCAGGGCTTCGCCGTCGCCGCGCAGATCGAGCTGGAAGCGATCAGCCAGGACCGCATGCAGCAGCGCCTCATAGCTGCGCGCCAAGGCAGGCCGGACAGCCTTGCGCTCCGCCGGGCCGTCCCAGTTCGATGCCGCCGTCACTGTTCCTTGATACGTGGTGAAGCCGACGAGGAAGGCCTCGCGCTGATGCTTTTCGCGAATGAGCTGTCCTAGGTTGATTTCGCCATGCAGGCTCCTGTCCGTTGCCCTGGCGTCGCCGAGATGGGAGTTATGCGCCCAAACCACGATCTTTGGCGATCGCCCGAGCCGACCGAGATGAGCGGTGAGGGCTTCGAACGTCTCGGCCATGTGCCGGTCGCGCAGGTTCCAGGTCGATTCGGGCGCCAGGAACATGGCGCGATAATAGGCCTCCGCATTCTTCACCAGGCGGGCGTTTTGCTGCGCCGCGAAGAGTTCGTCCGCGATGGCGCCTTCGCGCGGCTCGGCTTTCGCCGGGCGCTGCTTCAGCATCTCGACCAACTGTGCGACCACAGCCTCCTGGCAAGATTCGTCGACGTCATTGCCGGCTATGAAGCCATAAGCCTGCGGGTCAGGGCCGAAATGGTCGAAACAGGCATAGCGGCGACGCGCGATCTCCGCCGCGGCCGGGTCGGCCTTTTCGAGATAGCGCAGCACCGCCTTCATCGCACCGTGCAGGGCATAGAGGTCGAGCCCGTAGAACCCGGCTTTCGGATTGCCCTTGCCGGGCGCTTCATTGTGCCGGCGCAGCCATTCGACAAAATCGACGACGACCCTGTTCCGCCACATCCAGGTCGGGAAGCGCCGGAAATCTGCGAGCGCCTCTCCGGCGTCGATATCCTCGCCTGTTCCTTGAACATAGCGGTTGACCCGGTATGTATCGGGCCAGTCGGCTTCGACAGCAACGGCAGCAAAACCCTTCTCCTCGATCAGCCGCCGGGTGATCCGCGCGCGCTCCTCGTAGAATTCGTGCGTGCCATGCGAAGCTTCACCGAGCAACACAAAGCGCGCCTCGCCGATCGCCGCCAAAAGCTCGTCGTAGTCTCCCGCGTCTCCAGAGAGCCGAACGACGTGCTTGTGCAATCGGCTGGCCGTATCCTGCGGCGCATCGCGTCCGGACGATGCGGTTGGTCGCCCCGCCTTGGCGAGAAGAGCGCGGACCTCGTCGTCGCTCGTTTGGGAGAAGTCTTCATACCAGCGCCCGACGCCGATGAGCGGCTGCGGCGTCGTCGCACAGACGACCTCGTCGGCCTCGCTCTCCATCGCCTCGCAGGTGTCGGGACTGCCGACCGGAACGGCCGCAACGATACGGGCAGGCCGCTTTTCCCGCAGCGCCCTGACCGCCGCGCGCATGGTCGACCCAGTGGCGAGCCCATCGTCCACGAGAATGGCGATTCGATCCTCGACAAGGAGCGGTACCCGCTCGCCGCGATAGAGGTGCTCACGGCGTAAAAGCTCCCTCTCCTCGCTGGCAGTGACCGCGTCGATGACGTGGGCCGGGACAGCGAGGCCTTCCACGATCTCGTCGTTCAGGACGCGTACACCAGAGGTCGCGATTGCGCCCATGGCCAACTCTTCGTAACCGGGAACGCCGAGCTTGCGCACGACGAAAACGTCGAGGGGTGCCTTCAATGCCTGTGCGACTTCGTAGGCGACAGGCACGCCGCCGCGTGGCAGCGCCAGCACGGTGACATCATCGCGCGCTGCGAAGTGGCCGAGCTTACCAGCAAGAACGCGTCCGGCCTCGCGACGATCCGCAAAGACAATAGTCATGATCTCAAGCCCATATTTGCGCCGCTTCCGCCTTTTGGGGTCCCGCTGCACGGCTTTGATTGGCCGAGGCCACACAGGGCGGCAATGCGTGGCGCAGGCACATCATTGGCGTGTTCGTCGCCAAGAGTTCGGCGGCGGGCATTTCCAAGTCATCCACCACCGCGCCGATGCTCGGAAACGACCTAATCCCCCAAGGGTTCCGTGTGGCTCCGGGGCGGCTGGTCCGGATCGCTCCAAGGCATTGCCTTGTTCCCGGAGGGAACAAAGCGGTCTGCCGGAGATTGGGGCACGCAGGAGGAGTTTCCATGGACAAGGAAGAACTCATAAAGCGACGAGCCTACGAGATCTGGGAGCGCGAAGGTCGCCCGCAGGGCCGAGAGCAGGAGCATTGGGATCAGGCCGTGCAGGAAATAGAGGCGGAAGGATCGGAAGCCGAGCGCGGTCCGGTAGTGCCCGATCCGACCATCGGCAGCGGGTCGGAGCCTCGAAGCTCCTGAAGCGACGTCAATTGCCGCCAAGGAGAAAAAATGCGTCGACCGACTGTTCATTCCGTCGACGCATTCAAGATAGCGTCTCGGTCAACGTCCGAGCAGCGCCCTGAGCCTGGCGAATATATTGAAACCTTCGCCCATGGCGGCGCGCACGCGAACGGCGACCCACCCGGCTTTCATGGTCGCACCGACATGGCAATCACAGACGATGTTGTGCAACTGCCAGTTGGACAGTTCGAAAAAGCGCTTTGCCTCGCCATAGGTGTCGCCTTCCAGCCCCTGCGCCCGCAGTATCGGATCTTCGAACGCGACGCTGATGGGGGATTGCACGCAGTAGGCGTTTTCGCGCATGTCGGGGCTCATATATTCGGTGCCCGGAAGCGCTCCGAGGCGCCGTTCAGGATGACGCTCGAGAAGACTTGCCCAGCGCTCCAGGCGTTGGTTCCGCGTCATTGTCGGGCACACCGTATCAACTTCCGCGATTGCGTGTAGTTGTTCGAGTGTATGGGACTTCATGGTCAGCTCCTGTTGATCCAGGTTCCTCCCGCTTCAAGGTGAGTCGCGAGATCACGACAGCGCGCTCGCCGTCGCCGCGCTCCGAACTCTTTGTTGTCGCTGAAGTTCCATCATTTTGAGAATTTGAAGCCCGATGCGGCGGCAGCTCGGCAACCCGGGGCCGTTGCGTCACCTCGGTCGGTGTTGGGTCAGCCCTTCCAACTCCGCGCTCCTGGCCCCGGCCGCCTTCCGGCGCAGGAGTGCCGGTGTTCAATGCTGGAAATCGTCTGGCGGCTCCTCCAGGCTCCTGCTGGGGTGAATTTCGTTCGAGAGGGGGATATCCATCGTGCAGATCACCTCGGCATCGGTGAAGCGCAGCGAGCCAGCTCCGCCGATCTCGTAGGGCACCACCTTTTCGATCAGCTCGGATCCGAAGCCGCGTCGCGCAGGTATTGCTGCCGGACCATGCAGGTCCTCGATCCAGCGGATCTTCAACTCCTGTCTGGCGGGCGTGCCATCCACTTTCCAGCTTACGCTGATTGATTTGTCGGCTGCCGACAGCGCGCCATATTTCATCGAGTTGGTAGCGAGTTCGTGGAACGCCAGGCTCAAGGTCTCCGCCGCCTTTCCGGACAAGGAAATATCCGGGCCATCTATGGTGAACTGATCTTCCGTCCGGCCGCCTTGGGACGCAAGCTCGTCAAGGACGAGCATGTCAAGCTGCACGGTGGCCGAGGCCGATCGCATCAGCACATTGTGCGTGCGTGCAAGCGCATTGATGCGGCCCTCGAGGTGAAAAGCATAGTCCTCGACATCGTCGCTGTTTTCAACCGACCGGCGGGCGATCGAACGGACGATGCTCAACGTGTTGCGAACGCGGTGCTGCAATTCGGCGGCTAATGCCTTCGTCTTCTGGAGGTCGTCGCGGGCGATCTGGAGTTCGGCTTCGAGCCGGGCGATATGATCGTCACGTTCGTCCATCTGTTCATCGACATGGCTGAACCGCATCGACGCGGAAGCATCGCGTTCTTCGGCCGACAGGCCGTGCGGCCGGGAGAATTTACCCGTGACGTCTTTCTTGCGAGATCTTTTTCCAGCCACCTGTCAGTCTTTCAACCGTTCCTCGATGATGCACGGTGCCAAGCGCATCGTCATCGGCCTTTGGCTCGCGCTCACTAGCCCAGGATTGGCTTTCGTGCCGTCGCGCGCGGTTTTCAGCCGGCGGGAATGATACCATCGAGCCGGTAGCAGCATTAACATCGCCGCGTCGGCGGAAATATGGATGACGGTCGCAGCGGCCAACTCCCCAGCGATGTCATCGAGGATCGCCCCCAGCGGATCGATCGTACCTACCGAACCGCCGATCAAATCGCGCTTGGCCATCGCTCGCTACCGCTTCCGGTCACGCCGAACCGGCAGAAGCCGGCCAGGTTCCCTAGGATGCTTCATTTTTGCGCTCCACTCGATGAGCCCGTGCCTGGTCATGCAAAAGGCTCCCTGACGTCCAACAGATGAAGGTAATCGGGACTGAAAAAAGCCGCCGCCTCCAGTTTCGCCAGGTTCTTGATCGTTACGGTGCCGTTGTTGAACGAAATGAGGCCGTCGCGCCTGAGATCCTGAAGCGTGCGGTTGATGTGCACGTTCGAAAGACCGAGCGTATCGCCCAAGGTCGCCTGGGTCACCGGTAGGGGATAGCTCTTGCCGGCCGTTTCACCAATTGCGTGAAGCCTGTGGAACAGCTCGCAAAAAAGGTGAGCCATCCGCTCATAAGCAGTCCGCTGGCCGATGTTGACGACCCATTCGCGGGTGATCGCCTCGTCGAGCAGCGTGGTCCACCAGAGCGCACGCGTAAGATTGGGATAGCTGTTGGTGAAGCCGAGGATGGCGCTCTGCGGGATCGCCGCAACCTTGGAGCGGCTGAGAGCACCGATCGAGTGGTCCATGCGCCGCAGCAGGAACACGTGAAGATCGCAAAGGTCGCCCGGCACCAAATAGGCAAGGATCTGTCGTCGACCGTCCTCGAGAATCTTGTAGCGGCAGGCAAATCCTTCGAGCAGCAGGTTGACCCCGCCTGTCCTGTCACCCCTTTGGATGACGTCATCGCCGGCGGCGAATTCAGCGATCTTTGTCGTCGCGCTTTCTATGGCGTCGCATTCTTTTAGGGACAGGACCGTGAAATTGGACAGTTTGCGGATAAGCGGGTGCCGTAAGGTCTTCGCTTTCAGGCCAACCGCCGGCTCGCTTCTCTCGTTCATCGCGTATCGTGTGCCGTCGCGGCAACGAACTCGACAATGCTACCGAATTCGAGGGGCTTTTCAAATCGCCTGATACCGCCGAGCTCTGCTGGAATGGCCGTCTGATCATAGCCGGTGGCGAAGGCGATCGGAACGCCTTTCGCCAACGATTCTCGGGCAATCTCGAATGTCTGCTCGCCGCGCAAGTTGATATCGAGAATCGCAAAGTCGCATTGACCGCTGTTCAGCAATTCGATTGCGGGCTCGGTCGTGGCGACCGGGCCGAGCACTATCGCCCCTTGTGTGACGAGAGCGTTACGCAGGTCATCGGCGAGAAAATATTCGTCTTCCACGATCAAAACGCGAATCCCGCCCAGAAAGGCTGATTTCGCCGCTTCCCCGTCCATGGTGCAAGCACTCTCCCTTTGCAGCGGCCGTCACTTGGGACACTACACCGCAACCCGCTGCACTCCCAGTTCTATTTCCACCGATGCAACCGGAGGCGAACTCCGGGCCACCGCCTGCCGTCACTATTTTTTCGGAGTCGACAGCTTTTCGCCCGCCATCTTAACAATTGTGATGGCGGCCTTCGGCATCCGTTAACACAGTGAGAAAACCGGGGAAAAAACGAGGAGGAGGAACCGATGCCTGTGATCGATATGACCTCGAAGGAACTGATCCGGGCTGTCGATCACTACATCAATTCCCGCAGAAATCTCGAATGGCCGATTTCCACGGCGCAGGCGGTGTCAGCCATCCGTTACGAACTGCCAGAATGCACTCTCTCCGACAAAGAACTGGCGGACATTGTTGCCAGCTCAGCAATTCAAAAGCACCGCAACATCGCATTTGACCTGCTGTCGTAGCCATGCCCATACATGTCGTCCAAAACGCCTTGGTTTTGGAACAAAGACATGCATGAAAAACAGAGCATGAAAACAGAATCCTGACGCACGTCGCCCGCCTCGACGCATGCCGGGGCGGGCGCTTTGGAAGATGCGGTCATTGAAGGACCTGAACGATTTTCCGGGTTTCCGGGTCGACCAGAACTGTTCGATTGTCGACCACGACGTAGCGGTATTTCACATCCGGAACCTCATGAAGTTCGACCGTGTCGGGCACGGTGGATCCGATATTGAGCTCCACGCCGGGCAGCTTGACCGAGGCCAGCGGCTGCTTCTTCACATATTCCTTGATAACGGTTTCTTGCTCCGGCTGGATAACCACATCTTGCGCCGCGGCCACTCCGGCCCCCGCAAGAAACAGGATGCCCACTGCCGTTCCCAGTAGATATTTTTCCACTTCTGTCTCCATCAGATGTTGCGCAAGGCGCCGAGCCGACGACGCCACCGGCATTTCGGCAGGTACGCCCCATGCGCCGAACTTCGCAAAATGCCGGCAGTTCCATCCGCTCCGGAATATATTAGCCTTCGGTGGAACAATCGCGGGGTGGCAAAGTTTTGCCGCGAAGGGACTGCCATCCTAGGAGACCTCCCATGAGAACCACTTTGATCACCAGCATGTTAGCGCTTACCCTCGGATGTGGGGCGGCAATCGCGCAGACCCAGCAGCAGTCGGGCGAAGCGACCCAATCGCGTGGGGCAGACACTTGCGCAGCCGGCTCGGCCGATTGCCAGAAGGGCGGCAGCACCGAGCAGCAGACGCAAGGCAAGGCCGGCATGAAGACCGACGAGCAGGCACAAGGCAAAGCCGGAGTGAAGACCGATGAGCAGGCGCAAGGCAAGGCGGGTGTGAAGACCGATCAGCAGGCGCAAGGCAAGGCCGGCATGAAGACCGACGAGCAGGCGCAAGGCAAAGCCGGAGCGAAGACCGATGAGCAGGCGCAAGGCAAGGCGGGCGTGAAGACCGATCAGCAAGCCCAGGGCAAGGCGGGTGTGAAGACCGATGAGCAGGCGCAAGGCAAGCCCGGTATGAAGACCGACGAGCAGGCGCAGGGCAAAACCGGCGCGACTACCGATCAGCAAGCCCAAGGCAAGGCCGGTACGACTACTGATCAGCAAGCGCAGGGCAAGGCTGGCGCGACGACCGACCAGCAGGCGCAAGGCAAGGCCGGTACGACGACCGACCAGAGTTCAACCGCTTCAATCAACAATATATCCGTCGAGCAGAAGACCGAAATCACCAACGTCATCCGGGAGACGAAGGTGGAACCGGTCTCGAACCTCGACGTGGACATTTCGGTCGGCGTGAAAGTGCCGAAGCAGAAGGTGCGGCTGCATCGACTTCCGCACCGGATCGTCGAAATCGTTCCTGCCTATGAGAGCTATGAATATTTCCTCCTGGCCGATGGCAGGATTGTTATTGTCGATCCGAACTCATATGAGATCGTCGCTATCCTGAGCTAGGAGCTGAAGCCGACTAACAAAAGCCCGCTCTCGATCGAAAGCGGGCTTTTGCGGCGCCTTCGGGCGCGAAAATGTCAGTCGTGCGTCCCCTACTCACTCCGCTGCCATGTCGGGTGCCCGGCTTCGTACCGGACCTAGCGCGTCGGCGTTCTGCACCAGTGCGCGCATGTAGCCCAATGCGAAGGCCTTGCCGGCGTGCCATGGAGCGTCGCAGGCCATCTCAGGCGTGTGGTCGGGTATCATGACGCCTTGATAGTTCTCGTCGCGCAGAATGCGCACGATCTCGGCCATGTCGATGTCTCCGTCGTCGACGAAGGTCTCGTGATATTTCGGCACTTTGCCCCGCACATTGCGGAAATGGATATAGCCGATGCGGCCACGCCGCGCGAAACGGCGCACATGGCTGTAGATCTCCTCGATCTGCGGCATCTCCTGCAGCGAGCCGAGGCAGAGCTCCAGCCCGTTGGCGGGCGAGTCGACGATATCCATCAGCCGATCATATTTCTGCGGCCGGTTGACGAGGCGCGCCGTGCCGCGCAGCGCCTCGGCGGGTGGATCGTCCGGATGCGCAGCCATCACGACGCCGGCCTCTTCGGCCACCGGTACGATTTCGCGCAGGAAGACGCCAAGCCGTTCCCACAGTTCTTCTTGCGAGACCCTGACGGGCGCGGCGCCGGCCCGGCCCGGCCGGTAGCGCATATTCCAGACCACGCCGTCGGGCAGCGGCAGGTCGGGATCGATGTTGGACAAATCGAGCCCCACGGACATGGCGTCGCCGCGCGCGAATGGCCCGCGCTGCCAGCCCCACACGCCCGCGATCGAGAAGTTGTAGCCGATGCAGGGAATGCCGGCCCGGCCCGCGTCACGCACCAGGCGCTTGAGGCCTTCGAGCTGCTTCGGCCTGTCGGGGCCGCCGAGCAGTACGTCGGACCAGAAGCGCGGCGACAGGTTTTCAATGCCGGCGATCTCCAGGCCATTGTCGCGTACGGTCTTCACAAGCCCGGTGAAATCCTCGTAGCTCCACAATCGATCCGTCGAACAATCGCCCCAGCCATCCGTTTCGGTGCCGGCCGACAGCGAGGGATCGCGGCCGCGAAAATAGTTGGTCAGATGCGCAACGACATGCGTCGCGCCGGCCTGCCGGGCAAAGCGGAAGTTCTTCCGCGTCAGCGAGTCACGATAGAGGCCAAGTCCGATCTTCATCCTACTTGACGCCGATGCCGGCGGTGAGGCCGCCATCGATCTTGTAGTCAGCGCCGGTGCAGAAGCCGGCTTTCGATGAACACAGGAAAGCAATGAGTTCCGCCACTTCCTCCGGCTCGCCGATACGGCCGAGTGGATGGGCGGCGCCGAAGCGCCTGTAGGCTTCTTCGACATTGGCGTCGCTGCCATTGTCGCCACGCGCCGCCTTCTCGAGGATTGGCGTGCGGATCGAGCCCGGGCTGACCGAATTAACCCGGATACCGGCCGCGGCGTAGTCGAGCGCCAGCGAGCGCGTCAGCGTGTGGATGGCGCCCTTGGTCGTGGCATAGGCGGCAACGTTCTGCTGGCAGGCGAACCCCTGCACCGAGGCGACATTGACGATGGCACCGCCGCCTCGGCGGATCATTTCGGGAATGCCGAAATGCGCGGTCAGGTAGATCGACCCGACATTGACCGTCATCGTCCGGTTCCAGGTTTCCCAGTCGGTCGTGGTCGCCGTGCCGTAGGGGTGGACCGCCGCCGAATTGACGATGATGTCGATGCCGCCGAACCTCGCGACGCCCGCCGCGACCGCGTCGCGCACCTGGTCGGAAACAGAGACGTCCACCGTTTGCACCAGCGCATTCGCTCCAGCCTTGGCGAGGCTTTCCTGCATGGCGGCATTGGCCGCCCAGTCGATGCCGCAGGCGATGATCGCAGCGCCGCCTTGCGCCAGGCGGCGCGCCGTGGCGAGCGCGATGCCGGTCGTGCCGGTGATTAGCGCCACCTTGTTCTCAAAGTCAGACATGATGCAGATCCTTGGAAGATATCGCCGGCTGCACCGGGTTTGTCGCCGAGATGCGGGCGTTTTCGAGGTCGTCGGGAACGAAGCGCAAGCCGAAATCGAGATGCCGGCTCATCAGATAGCAATAGGCAATGCGGTCGCGCGCGCGCAGCGCCGCGATGATCTCGCCATGCGCGTGGCGTGTTTCGCTCAGCACCGGCCGGATGGATTTGCCGACGGTCATGATGTGCAGGATGACAGGCGACAGGAACTGATAGGTCTGCACCAGCATGCGGTTGCCGGCGAGCTTCATCAGCGCCAGATGGAAATCGAAATCGCGTTGCGCGGCTTCCTGGACATCCTTGCTGGTCTCGATCAGGCCATTGACCTCGTCCAAGGCTTCAAGTTCGGCGGCACTGGCATTGAGGATGATGTGATCGCCGACGCTCACTTCGATGATGCGGCGAAATCCTTGTATGTCGTGAAAGGACGTTTTCGATATGTCCATCTGCGCGGCGAAAAAATTCTGGATCGCGACGTTCTGGCGATCGGCGAGCACCGCGCCGACGCGTGGCTTGGGATCGATCAGCCCGTAGGTGCGGATGGTGCGCAGCGCCTCGCGTATCGTGTTGCGGCTGGCGCCGAACAGTTCGCCAAGTTCCCGTTCGGTGGGCAGCACGTCGCCGATGGATAGGGCGCGATTGCGAATGAGGTCGAGAATCTGCCGAACGGTATGGTCGACGGCGGAACTGCTGATCCCGGCTTCGTCCGCCGCCTCCATCAAATCGTGGCTTGCCTGCTCCACAGCAGAACTCCTTGCTATTTGTTGGACCAGACTAGGGCTCGATCGGCAGGAAATCAACTGCAAGGCTGTGGAAAGGCTCCGTTGACAGCTATGTGGTCCGACAATATGGTCACCGCCAAACCTTGAGGAGGCTTCATGGAACAGTGCTGGCGCTGGTATGGTCCCGATGATCCGGTGACGCTTGATCATGTCAGGCAGGCCGGCGCCACCGGCGTGGTTTCAGCACTGCATCAGATCTATGACGGCCGCGCCTGGCCCGAGGCCGATGTGCTCGAGCGCAAGCGGATCATCGAAGCGGCCGGCCTGAAATGGTCGGTCGTCGAAAGCATTCCGGTGCACAATTCCTTCAAGATCGGCGCGCCCGAGCGTGAGCGCTATGCCGGCTACTACCGCGACAGCATCCGGGTGCTCGCCAAGGCGGGCATCGAGACGATCTGTTATAATTTCATGCCGGTGGTGGACTGGACCCGCACCGACCTGATGTATCGCCTGCCGACAACCGGCTATGCGTTGCGCTTCGATGCTATCGATTTCGCGGCCTACGATCTTTTCGTGCTGCAGCGCAAGAATGGTGCCGCTAGCTACACGCCGGCGCGTATCGCCGAGGCCGAGAAGCGGCTGAAGACGCTGACGCCGGAGCAGATCGACCGGATCGAGCGCAATCTCATCGCCGGCCTGCCGGCGACCGAACGCAGCTATAACAGGGACAGTTTTCGCGAAGCCCTGGCGGAATACGATTCGATCGGGCCCAACGAACTGCGCGACAACCTTGCCTGGTTCCTGCGCGAAATCGTTCCGGCGGCCGAAGAGGAGGGGGTGCGCATGTGCATCCATCCCGACGACCCGCCATTCTCGCTCTACGGCCTGCCGCGCGTGGTTTCGACGGCACAGGATGCGCGTTTTATCCTCAACGCCGTCGACAGTCCCGCCAATGGACTGACCTTCTGTACCGGCTCCTATGGCACGCGTGCCGACAACGACATCGTCGCCATGGTCAAGGAATTCGCTGACCGCATCCACTTCGTCCACCTGCGCAACATCACCATCGAGGAGGACGGCTCGTTCTATGAAGCCGAGCATCTCGAAGGCGGCACTGACATGGCGCACGTTATCCTAGCTCTGATGCAGGAAGAAAAGCGCCGTCGCGAGCAAGGCCGGGCCGACTGGCAAATCCCGATGCGGCCGGACCATGGGCATCTGCTTGCCGACGACATCGGCAAGAAAAAGATCAACCCCGGCTATTCGCTTATCGGACGGCTCAAAGGTTTGGCTGAACTGCGCGGCATCATGCGCGCCGTGGAGCGTTTCGATCTGGCCTGAAGCATGCACCGGCCAGCCGGGAGGATGTATGCGCTTTTTGCGCAAATGAAAACAAGTTGCGCATATGAAAAATAGTGCTAGTGTCGATGGCGAGCCGGCCGTTGCTGGCGCCGGGAGGATTTTAGTGGCGTGACGAAGCTGCGCGGACTGGCGTGGGATCATAGACGATGCTGGGGTCCGCTGGACGGCAGCATCGAGTCCTATTGCGCCGCGCATCCCGGCCTGGAAATCCAATGGGATCGCCGCAGCCTCTATGAATTCGGTGAGGGCGCCCTCGGCCCGGTGCTCGGCACATACGATCTGGTCGTGTTCGACCATCCCTTCATCGGTGACATCGCGCAGGATGAACTGATGGTCCCGTTCGACGCTTATCTGTCGGCCGAACAGATCCATTTCTTCGAGCGTGATTCAGTCGGTGCGTCCTGGCGCTCCTACCAGAAGAACGGCCGCCAGTGGGCGCTGCCGATCGATGCCGCCTGCCAGGTAGCCTCCTATCGGCCGGATTTGCTGGAGCGCTACGGTCCGGTGCCCGGCACGCACGAAGACGTGCTGGAGTTTGGTCGGCGCGCGCGCAGCGACGGCAAGTGGCTCGGCCTGCCCTTTGTGCCGACCGACGCCATGTGCCTGCTTCTGACGCTCGGCCGTCCCGACGAAGATGGCGAGCAATTCATGGCGAAGGAAATGGTCGAGCAGGCGATTGCGCAATTGCGCGAGCTTGCGGCGCTTTCGCACCCGGACTCGTCGAAGTGGAATCCGATCCGCTGCTACGACCATATGATCGCGCATGACGACGTGGTCTACGTGCCGTTCGCCTTCGGTTATGTGAATTACGCCTCGAAACCCGACAGGCCCCATCTGCGCTTCGCCGACGTGCCCACCCCGCAAGCCGCCGGCGCCTTGCTCGGCGGTGCCGGCATCGGCGTCAGCGCCCAATCGAAGCACAAGCAGGCTGCGATCGACTACGCATTGTTCCTGTGCTCGCCCGAATACCAGCGCGGCGACTATGTGAAATCGGGCGGACAACCGGGTTCTCTGGCGGCCTGGAAGGATGCTGGGGTCAATCGTCTTGCCGGCGATTTCTTCGGCTCGACGCTGCGGACGATCGCCTCGTCCTATCTGCGTCCGACCCATCCGGGCTTCATCGCCTTCTTCCGCGAATGCGCGCCGCATGCCGCCGCCGCCATAGCCGGTGATATGTCGGCGACCGAACTCGCAGGCCACGTCAACAGCCTCTACCGCGAAACCAGGCAAGCCCAGCCGGAACGGAGCGTCGCCTGATGGCCGCCAGCGTTGCCCAGACGCTCGACGAGGGCGAAAGCGGCCGCAACGGCTATCGCGTGCCGGCGGTGGAAAAGGCGCTCGACGTTCTGGAGTTCATGGCCTCCAGCGCTGAAACGCTGACCCAGACGGAGATCGCGACCGGCCTCGGCCGCTCAATACACGAGATCTACCGCATCCTGCTTCTGCTGGAGAAGCGGGGCTATATCTTCCGCACGCAATCGGACCGCTTCCGGCTCTCGCTGAAGCTGTTCGAACTGGCGCACATGCATCCGCCGGTAAACCGGCTGGTGGAATGCGCTCTGCCGGTGATGCGCGAATTGACCGCTAATGCCGACCAGAGCTGCCATCTCGTGGTCCGCGAAGGCCAGAACGCACTGGTGGTTTTGCAGATCGATTCGCCGCTGCCGATGCGCTACTCGGTAGCACTTGGGTCGCATTTCCCCATCCTCGAAACGAGTTCGGGTGCCGTGCTGCTCGCCCATTCGAACCGCGCAGAGCGCGACCGCATCGTCGAGCGCATCGTGGCCGCCGGCGAGGGCCAGGGCACGCGGGCCGAAATCGAGGCTCGGCTGAACGAGGTCGCCAGGCTCGGTTATGAGATGCGCGCTTCCTTGGCCGTTGCTGCCTGCACCAATATCTCCATGCCTGTGCGCGATCACACCGGTGCGGTCATCGCCGCGCTAACCGTGCCGCTGCTGCCGCAGAAGGCGGCGCGGTTCGACAGCGAAACCGTCTTCGAACGCACCCGCGCCGCCGCCGAGAAGATCTCGGCGGCACTCGGCTGGGGCGAAGCCACCAACTCCTTACGTGCCGACCCGGAACGGCGGGACTATCCGTTCAGCGACTAACAAAAGCGATAAATCTGGGAGAAGAAAATGCTCTGGTCCAAGTCAATCCTGTTCGCGTCCGCCGCCGTGCTGGCGCTCGGCGCCGCCGCCGCGCATGCCGAGAACATGCCCAAGCGCATAGGCTACGTCACCAACTACGCCACCCATGAGTGGTATCAGAACGTCATCAAGGGCATGAAGGCTCACGGCAAGGAACTCGGCATCGAGGTCGAGGTGCAGGATGCCAACCTCGACATAGCCAAGCAGGTCGCCGCGGCCGAAGACTTCATCGCCAAGGGCGTCGACGTGCTGATCATCACCCCGGTGAATGAAGAGGGCGTGGTGCCGCTTCTGCGCCAGGCCAAGGCCGCCAATGTCCCGGTCGTGCTGGAAGGCAATCCGGTCAAGGGCATGACGACCATGGTCGCCATCTGCGACTACGACACCGGCTATTTCTCCGGCGTCGAGGCCGGCAAATACGCCAAGGAAAAGCTTGGCGGGGTTGCCAAGGTGATGAATGTCGGCCTGCCGCTGCTTTCCGCCACCGTGCTGCGCTCGCACGGCTTCATGGACGGGCTGAAGACCATCATCCCCGATGCAGTCATGGTCCACGATCTCGACGGCGGCGGCAATCCGGACCGCGCTCTCGAAGTGTCCTCCGCGGCACTGGCTAAGAACGCCGATATCAACATCATCTACGGCATCAACGATTCGTCTTCGTTGGGTGGCCTGCAGGCCTGGAAAGCGGCGGGCAAGTCGCAGGATGGCCTGTTGACGGTCGGCACGGGCGGCGAGGGACTTGCCTTCATCAACGCGATGCAGAACGAGCCTTCCTACCGCATCGAAGCCGCGATGTTCCCCGAGAAGGAAGGCTTTACCGCCATTGATGCCGCGGTGAAGCTTTTCAACAATGAGGAAGTGCCGGAGCACATCGTCAGCCCGACCGCGCCGATGAACGGCGACGACTGGAAGAAGTTCTATGACTATGACGGCACCACCCGCACCATCAAATGGGATGCCGTCAACGCGCTGCAGCCGCCGGCAAAGTGCATGAAGACCTCCGCCGACCTGAAGAAATAAGGCCGGCCGACATCGCCCTTCCCGTGTTGCGGGAAGGGCAGGCGGCCAGGACCTTTCGGTGGCCAAGACAAATGCCGGGTTCGACACGACAGGTTCCAGAGGGACCAGGCAAACGGCCGGGAATGGACTGAAATGAGCGAGCTTACACACGCCTCCGCGTCGAAGCGTTTCATCGGCGGCAACCTTCTGGGCAGCAGCCAGCTCGTGCTGGGCGCAATCCTGGCCGTGCTGTGCATCGCCATCTCGATCGCGGCGCCGCAATTCTATTCGGAGGCCAACATCATCGCCATCCTGCGCCAATGCGCGCTGGTGCTGATCGTCGCCTCGGGCATGACCATGCTCATCATCACCGCCGAGGTCGACCTGTCGGTCGGTGCGTCGCTCGCCTTCGTCGGCTGCATCGGCATGGCGGTGCTCAATTCGACCCATAGTCTTACGCTCGGCATACTGGCGGCACTCGCCTTTGCCGGCGGGGTCGGCCTGTTCAATGGGCTGGTCGTCACCAGGCTCAGGGTGAATTCGCTGATCGCCACCATCGGCACGATGATGATGCTGCAGGGCGGCGTCTATCTGTTCACGCGCGAGGCGGTGCAGAACCACAATCAATTGGCAAGCTTCACCGATCTCGGCGCCGGTTATGTCGGCCCCGTGCCGGTCCCCGTCATCCTGGCGGCCCTGATCTTCGTGGTTGCCTATGTGACGCTGCGCTTCACCACGCTCGGCCGCTATCTCTACGCGGTCGGCGCCAATGAAAAGGCGGTGCGCCTGTCAGGCATTCGCTCGGAACGACTCAAGCTGTTGGCCTTCGTCGTTACCGGCCTGTGCGTCGGTGTTGCCGGCATGATCCTGTCGTCGCTGATGAACGCCGGCCAGCCGACCGCCGGCCGTGGCTTCGAGCTGACGGTGATTGCCGCCGTCATACTCGGCGGCACCAGCCTGCTTGGCGGCCGCGGTTCGCTGTTCGGTACCTTGCTTGGCGTTCTGGTGCTGAAGGTGATCGACAACGGCATCATCATCCTCGGCTGGAACCAGGATTTGCAAATGGTGGTGCCGGGCATCGTCATCATCCTGGCAACCTATCTCGACATCATCCGGAACAGAGCCAATGTCCGTTGATTTCCTGCATCCCGGCGAAGGCGCGGCCATCGACACCGATGTACCGGCGCTGGAACTGCGCGGCATCGGCAAGCGCTTTCCCGGCGTCGTGGCGCTCGACAATGTCGACTTCACCCTGGAGCCCGGCAAGATCCATGCGCTGATGGGCGAGAACGGCGCCGGCAAGTCGACGCTGATCAAGATCATGGCCGGCGTCTACGGCAAGGATGCCGGCTCCATCCGCATGCGCGGACGCGAGGTAGACATCAAGTCGCCGCGCGACAGCTTGAAGCAAGGTATCAAGGTCGTGTTCCAGGAGATCGCGCTGATCTCCGAATTCACCGTTGCCGAGAACATCTTCCTGGAAGGCTATCCGACCGGCAGGACGGGCTCCATCGACTGGAAGAAGATCCGCGCCGATTCAGCCGCGCTCTTCGACCGCATCGGCTTCAATGTCGATCCGGCGGCGCGCACCGGCTCGCTGCCGGTCAGCCAGCAGCAGATGGTCGAGATCGCCCGCGCGCTCGCCCATGAGGCCCGCGTGGTGGTGATGGACGAGCCGACATCCTCGCTGACGCCGAACGAAGTTTCGCTGCTGTTCACAGTCATCCGCCGGCTGGCCAGCCTCGGCATCGCGGTGGTCTATGTCAGCCACAAGCTCGACGAAGTGTTCGAGATCGCCGACACGGTGACGGTGCTGCGCGACGGGCGCCACATCTCGACCAAGCCGATCGGCGAACACACCAACGACACGCTGATCCAGGACATGATCGGCCGGCGCATCGAAAATCTGTTTCCCCGCAAGCGCGGCGCGCCAGCTAGCAAGATAGCCCTGTCCGTGGACAAGCTCAGCACGGCGAAGAAGCTCAACGATGTGTCGTTCGAGGCGCGCGCCGGCGAGGTGCTCGGCTTCTTCGGGCTGATGGGCGCCGGCCGCACCGAACTCGCCAAGGCGATCGTCGGTTACGATCCGATCACTTCGGGCACGATCACCGTCGACGGTCAGCGCCTCTCGCCGCACGATACGCGCACCGGCGTCAGGCTAGGCATCGGCCTGCTCACCGAGGACCGTAAGAGCGAAGGGCTGATGGGCGAGTTGCCTGTCTACCAGAATGCCAGCCTCGCCTCGCTCGGCGCCTTCGCCCGCATGGGTTTCGTCGACAAGGCCAGGGAACACAAAGCGGTGCAGGATTATGTCGACCGCTTCCGCATCAAGACGCCCAGCCTGTTCCAAGAGGTGAAGAACCTGTCGGGCGGAAACCAGCAGAAGGTGCTGATCTCGCGCTGGCTGATGCGCGGCCTCAGGGTCATCGTCGTCGACGAGCCGACCCGCGGCATCGATGTCGGCGCCAAGTCGGAGATATTCGCCCTGATCGACCGGCTCGCCGGCGAAGGTCTGGCTGTCGTCATGATGACGTCGGAAATGCCGGAGCTGCTCGGTCTTGCCGACCGGGTCGCGGTGATGTGCGAAGGCCGCCTGACCGCGATCATGCCGCGCGACGAAGCCACGCAGGAGAAGATACTCAATGCGGCGATCGGATAAACCATGAGCCTTGCAAATACAGTCTCCGCGAAAGCCCAGCCGTCCATGCTGGCGCGGTTCTTTGCCCGGCAGGAACTGGCGCTGCTGATATGTCTCGTGCTGGTGCTGGCTTTCTTCTCCGTCACTGTCGAGAATTTCTTCTCCGTGCGCAACATGACCAATGTGCTTGGCCAGGCCTCGCTCGCGCTCACCGCCGGCATTGGCTGCGCCATCGTCTTCATTTCCGGCGAGGTCGATATTTCGATCGGATCGCTGCTGGCGACCATTGCGCTGCCGCTGATCATCATCATGAACGACACCAATTCGCTGCTGCTCGGCGTCGGCGGCGCGCTGCTGTTCGGGCTGATCATCGGTGTCGTGAACGGCTATCTCACCGCCTATGCCGGCATCAACTCGCTGATCGTGACGCTGGGCACGATGTTCATCATGCGCGGCGGCGTCTATCTCTACACTGGTCAGCGCGCGATCCCTGA
The DNA here is from genome assembly GCF_020165435.1 of Mesorhizobium sp. BR1-1-2. Lineage (NCBI taxonomy): Bacteria > Pseudomonadati > Pseudomonadota > Alphaproteobacteria > Hyphomicrobiales > Phyllobacteriaceae > Mesorhizobium > Mesorhizobium sp. BR1-1-2. The sequence continues at coordinate 17,197 of NZ_JAIUID010000017.1, read as the reverse complement.
CGATGCCAGCCTCGACAGCTTCATTGCCCTGTCGGATGGCCGGCTCTTCAACGTCATCCCCTATTCAGCTGTCATCGCCATCGTCCTGCTCGCCGCCTTCGCCTACATGATGCAGCACCGGCCGTTCGGACGGCAGATCTATGCCGTCGGCGGCAATCAGGAGGTGGCCCGCCTTGCAGGCTACGACGTGCGGCGGGTCAAGTTCATCTGCTTCATCATCAGCGCGCTGCTGGCCACGGTCGCCGGCATCATCCTGGCCGCGCGCGTCGGCTCGGCGCAGCATACGGCGGGGTTGAATTTCGAATTCCAGGTGGTTGCCGCCACCGTGCTCGGCGGGGTCAGCCTTGCCGGCGGCATCGGCAGCCTGACCGGCATGGCGCTGGGCGTGCTGATCTTGCAATTCCTGTCCAACGGCCTGCGCGGGCTTGGCCTGCCGACCGAATGGCAGCTGGTCATCACCGGCATGATCATCATTGCCGCGGTCGCCCTCGATGAAGCGAAACGCCGGCGTGCGAATGGAGGCTGAAGATGGCTCGTCTTGAAGCAAAAATCGCCGTCATCACTGGTGCGGCTGACGGCATCGGCCACGCGATCGCGCAGGCGATGGCGCGCGAAGGGGCACATGTCTTCCTGGGCGACATCGCCGACAGCGCTGGCGAGGATTTCGCGGCCGCGCTTCGCGCTGCCGGCCACCGCGCCGACTATCTGCATTGCGACGTCTCGCAGGAGGCCGACATTTCAGGCCTCATCGACAGCGCCGTCAAAAAGACGGGACGCCTCGACATACTGGTCAACAATGCCGCCATCGCCATTGGCGGCATGCCGGTGCACGAGATGACCGACGAGCAGTGGCACCGGCTGATATCAGTCAACTTAACGAGCGTGTTTCGCGGCTGCAAATACGCGCTGCCGCACATGATCGCGCAGAAATCGGGCTCGATCATCAACATGGCCTCCGCCCAGGGCCATATCGGGCTTGATGGCTGGACCGCCTATGCCGGCGCCAAGGGCGCAGTGATGGCGATGACGCGCCAGATGGCGGTCGAATTCGGGCCGCTGAACATCCGCGTCAATTCGATCTCGCCGGGCACCATCAACACGCCGATGAACGATAAACTCATCAAGGAGATCGGCGGCAGTCTCGCCAAGGCCTGGGTCAAGATGCATCCGCTCGGCCGTATCGGCGAGCCTTCGGAAGTGGCCGAGGCCGCCGTCTATCTTGCCTCCGATGCCGCCGGTTTCACCACCGGCACCGACCTGCGCGTCGACGGCGGGCTTACGGCGGCACCGCGCTACGTTCCCGAACTGCTTTGAAAATTTTGAAACGAGACATGACATGAACAAGGCCCTCGAAGGCGTCCGCATCCTCGATTTCAGCCATCTGCTGCAGGGGCCGTTCGCTACCCAGCTGCTCGGCGACATGGGCGCCGATGTTATCAAGATCGAGCGCGCCGGCGCCGGCGACATGTTCCGTGGCATGACCTTTTTCGCCAAATGGGTCGGCGGTTCGGAGAGCCCGAACTTCCTCGCCTGGAACCGCAACAAGCGTTCGATCGCACTCAACCTGAAGAGCCGCAAGGTGCATGCCATCATCATGGAGATAGCGAAAAGCGCTGACGTGGTTGTGCAGAATTTCCGCCCAGGCGTGCTGGCCAAGCTCGGCTATGGCTATGAGGATTTCAAGGCCGTCAATCCGCGCATCATCTATTGCTCGGGCTCGGGCTATGGCGAGGAAGGGCCTTATGTCGAGCGCCCCGGCCAGGACATGTTGATCCAGGGGCTCGCAGGGCTGATCGCCAACACCGGCCGCGGCGACCAGGCCCCGGTTCCCGCCGGCGCCGGCCTCGCCGACCAGATCGGCGCCATGAACATGGTCTACGGCATCCTGTCGGCGCTCTATTATCGCGAGAAGACGGGAAAGGGCCAAAAGATCGAGGTCAACCTGCTGGCCGGCCTCTTGGCGCATCTCAACCAGGAATATGTCGCCGTGCTCAACCTCGGTCAGGATTTTGTGCGGCCGAATTCCGGCATCGGCCATCCCGGCATGCAGGCGCCGTTCGGCATCTACGAGACCAGCGACGGCGGCTACGTGTCGATCGCCATGAGCCCGTTCAAGACGCTCTATGGAGTGCTGGAGGCGCCGCAGCTTGCCGTCTACGACGATCTCAAGACTTTGTTCGACAAGCGCGATGAGGTCTTCGAGAAGGTGAATGCCGAGACCAGGAAATTTGCGACCCAGGATCTTCTGGCGCGGTTGCTGGCGGCCGACATCTGGTGCGCCGAGGTGAAGGATATTCGCCGCGCCGCGGAGGACCCGCAGGTCAAGCACATGGGCATGATCACCAGCTACGACCATCCGCGCGGCGGCAAGGTGCGCGTGGTCGCACCCGCGGTCAAGATGAGCGAGACGCCAGCGACCATCGAACGGCCGGCGCCGCTGGTCGGTCAGCACGGTCGCGAGATCCTGGCGGAGTTCGGCCTCTCGAACGACGAGATCGCCGCCCTGGAGGCGTCCGGCGACATGACCGTGGACGCCGCCTGACCATGCGAGCCTACCAGACACTCTCGGTCGAAACCGCGGGCCGCGTCGCCGTCGTCACCTTCCGCCGCGCCGATCAGCTCAACGCCATGAACCGGCTGATGCAGGGCGAGATCACCGAGGTTTTCGAGGCGCTGTCCAGCGATGCAGGCGTCGGCGCGATCGTGGTGACCGGCGAGGGACGTGGCTTCATGGCCGGCGCCGACATCAAGGAATATGCCGCACAGACCGGACCGGAGTTCGACATTTTCCAGGCTGCCGGCACACGCATGTACGCGGCCATCGAGAACAACCGCAAACCGGTGATCGCGGCGGTCAACGGCTTCGCGCTGGGCGGTGGCATGGAGCTGGTGCTGTGTTGCGACCTCGTGATCGCCAATCAGTTCGCCAAGCTCGGCCTGCCGGAGATCAAGCTCGGGCTGATCCCGGGCGGCGGCGGCACGCAACGCAGCGTGACCAAGCTCGGCCGCAACCGCGCCAATTTCCTGCTGATGACCGGCGCCATCGTGCCGGCTTCCGAATTCGTCAATGCGGGTCTGGTTAACGAAATTGTCGATGTCGACAGGCTGATGCCGCGCGCGCTGGAACTGGCCGAAATGATCGCCGCCGAGCCCGCTGCCGCGATCGAAGGGCTGAAGGTCCTGGCGGCGCATGCCGTGTCCGGCGATCTGGCCGAGGGTCTCGCCATGGAGCGCAACATATTGGGTGAGCTCTACCGCAGCGAGATCGGCCAGCAGCGCGTCAGGGAGTTCGCCGAGCGGAGCACGACAAAGGCAAAGAAGGGCGGGCCGTGAACGCGGGCGACGACTATCGCGGATTGGCCTGGGCGCATGGCGCGCTGACTGTCCAGCGGCTTGGCGCGATGCTGGCGCCGGTTACGTTCATTCTGGAGGACGGTCGGCAGATCTCGCCGATGCACATTGCGCCGTGGTCGAACGAACCGCAGGCGCAAGCACTGCCAGGCATCCTGCGCAAGCTTCGCGGCGAATGGCCCTGCGTGCCCTTCGGCTATTCGGTGCCGGCCGATGGATGGCCCGAGGACTGGGCGCGGGCGATGGGTCCGCCGGAATCAGGCGAAGAAATCCATGGCCATAGCTCCAATCATGAGTGGACATGGCGTCCCAGTAGTCGCGGATCATTGTCGCTGACGCTTACCTATCCCGAGGGAAGTCCGGTCGAGCATGTTGAACGGACCGTGCGGCCCGACCCGTTGGCGCCCGCCATCGACATCGTGTTGAAGATCGTCGTTCGCCGTGCCTGCCGCCTGCCGATCGGCCTGCATCCGGTGTTCCGGCTGCCGTTCGAGACGGGCGCGGCCACGTTGCAATTCGGTGGCTTCGACGAGGGCCGCACCTATCCGCACGATGTCGAACCAGGTGCTGCGCTGTTTGCCCGGAACAAGACGTTCTTTGAACTGACAGCCGTGCCGTCGCGCAACGGCAAAGCGGTCGATGCCTCGCGGCTGCCTTTGGCTGCCGCTACGGAGGAGTTGCTGCAGATCGAGGGCACCGACGGTGCGGCGGCGCTTGTCAACCACGAGGAGGGGTACCGGGTGGACCTCTCCTGGCAGAAGGAGCATTTCCCAAGCCTTCTGCTCTGGTACTCCAATCGCGGCCGCAAGGCGGCACCCTGGAGCGAGCGCCATCTCGCCATCGGCATCGAGCCGATCTGCTCGCCGTTCGGGCTCGGCCCGGCGACGGCGTTGGCCGACAATCCGATCGCACAATCCGGCATTGCGACCGCGCTCGAATTCTCGCCGGAAAAGTCGTTCGTCACCCGCTATCGCATCGAGGCATCCGCGCTGTGACGAACCGTGCCGCAATGTCCCTGGTCAAGCCGAACCGGCCGCGCTTCACGGATGTCGAGGGACTGGCAGCGATGGTCGGCCATGGCGACTTGCTCGGCGTCGGCGGTCACCATTTCGCCCGGCTGCCGATCGCATTGCTGCGTGCGATAGCCCGGTCGGACGTCAAGGATCTGCATTACATCTGCTGGGCCGGCGGCTTGCCCCTCGAACTGCTGCTCGAAGCGCATGCCGTGGCTGAGATCGATCTCTGTTTCTCCAGCCTCGACATTTTCGGCTTGCCGCCAAAATTCCGCGCAGCCGCCGAGAGCGGCGCGATACCGGTTCGCGATTGGACGGCACTGGCCATGATCCAGGCGCTGCGGGCGGCGCAGCAGAACCTGCCCTCGATGTCGTTCCAGCTTCCGCTGGGATCGGACATGCTGGCGCGCGTGCCGGGAGCGAGCGCCAGACCTGATCCGATTGCCGGTACCGAAAACGGATTCGTCCCGCCGCTGCGGCTCGACACATTCGTCGTCCATGCCCAGCGCGCGGATGAAAGCGGCAATGTGCAGATCATCGGGCCCCGCGCGCTGGACTTCGCCATGGCGGGTGCGGCGCGCCAGGTGCTGGTCACCGTCGAGGAAATCGTTCCGGTCGGGACGCTGCGCCGGGACGGCCGCCAAAGCGTGCTGACCCGCAATCAGGTTTCGGCCATTGCCTTGGCGCCGGGCGGCGCTTATCCGGCCTCCTGCCTGCCGTTTTACGTCACGGATTATCAGCGATTGTCGGAGGCGTTCGCGGCCCGGGGAACGCCCTTGGCGGACAATCTGCGACCGCCTTCCGAGGGCGTGCCGAAGCCGTTGCAAAGAGCCGCGAAGGTACGCGCTGAGACAGTGCTCGCCATGCCCGCGCTCGCGCACGCCGAAAAGAAAGCATCGATCGACGAGACCATAGCCGTCCGCATCGCTGCCGAATTCGACAATGAGAGCTTCGCCAGCGCGGGTGCGGTCTCGCCGCTGGCCAATGTCGCATACCGCCTGGCCAAGGCGACGCACGCGCCGGACATGATCATCGCGACGATGAGTTGCGGCCATCTCGACATCGCGCCGAGCCCGATGGTCCTGTCGCTGATCGAGAGCCTTGATTGCGAAACGGCGGTGGCGCATGCCGGCGGCGACGACACCTACTCGACCTACTACCAGGCCGGCGCGGTGACGCACGAGATCGTCGGCGCGGCACAGGTCGATCGGCGCGGCCGCGTCAACACGATCGCACTGCGCAAACCAAGCGGCGGCCTCATCCGGTTGCCGGGGCAAGGCGGCATGGCCGATGTTGCCAACATGCACCGCGATTACCTGCTCTACATCCCCCGCCATTCGATCCAGTCGCTGGTAAATGAGGTCGAAATCGTCAGCGCGGCTCGCGGGCTGCTGACTCCGGCCGAGCGCGCGCCGATGGGCTATCGCACCGGCAGGTCGCTGGTCTTCACTGATCTCTGTGTCTTCCGGCTCGATCAGACTTCGAGGGAATTGATCGTTGTCGAAACCATGCCTGGCGTCACGCAGCAGCGGATCCGTGACGCCACCGGATTTGCGGTGTCGTTCGATCCCGACTGCCGCGAGGTCTCGCTGCCTTCCGACGGCACGCTCGCCGCCTTGCGAAACCGCATCGACCCGCTCGGCCTGCGCCGTCTGGAGTTCGTCAGCGCCAAGGACCGCGGCGCGCTTATCGCCGAGATTCTTGAAGCCGACCGCGCCATGGTTGAACGCTGCATCGCCGCGCAGAGAGCATTTGTCGAAAGCTGAGACCCCATGGCAAAACCATTGCTCGACATATCGGCCGCGCGCGTTTTCTTCGATGGCATCTTCACCAGCCCGCGCGTCGCGCATCCGGAGGGCGTCGCCGTCCACCTCGATGGCTCGATCTGGTGCGGCACCGAAACCGGAGACCTGCTGCGGCTGGCCGCCGATGGCGGCTCGGTCGAGCGCATGGGCGGCACCGACGGTTTTCTGCTCGGCATTGCTTTCGACAGCGCGGGAAACTGCTTTGCCTGCGATCTCAGGCATGCCGCGATTTTCCGCTGGGACGTCGCGACAGCGCGCATGGAGCGCTTCGCGTCGGCCGGCATTCGCGTGCCGAACTATCCGATCGTCGACGAGGCAAGGGGCTGGCTCTTCGTTTCGGACAGCGTTGGCCAGGACAATCGCTCCGGCATCTTTCGCTACGACCTCAAGACGGGCGAGGGCGGTCTTTGGTGCAGCGAGCCCATGTCGTTCGCCAATGGCATGGCGATGGCGCCGGACGGTTGTGGTCTCTACGTGGTGGAAAGCGACGCGCCGCGCGTCAGCTATGTACCGGTCCTCTCTGACGGGACGGCGGGGGCTCGTGAGATCGTCGTCGAAGGCGTGCACAATGTTCCGGACGGAGTTGCCTTTGCGCCCGACGGCTCCTTGTTCATCTCATGTTACGAGCCCAGCCGGATTTATCGCTGGCAAAAGAACAGAGGTCTCGAAGTGCTGATCGAGGATCCCGCCGCAACCACGTTGGCGCACCCCACCAACATCGCCTTCAAGGGCGACAAACTCTATACCGCCAATCTGGGTCGCTGGCATATTACCGAAATCGACTTGAGCGTTCTCCAGCAAGAGAAGTAGCATTTCGCAGAAGGTCAACTGGTCGGGCGGAAGGGTTTTGCCAGCGAGGCCGGGAAGTGCAGGGCCAGCATCTGGTGGTTTCGTGAGATCAGCACCAGCACGATGATGGTCGCGAGATACGGCAGCGCCGACAACAGTTCGGACGGCATGTCCAGCCCCAGCGCCTGACCTTGCAGCTGAAGGATCGTCATCCCCCCGAACAGCCACGCGCCAAGCAGGATGCGCAGCGGCCGCCAGGTGGCGAAGACCACCAGCGCAAGCGCGATCCAGCCCTTGCCGGCAGTCATGTTCTCGACCCAAAGCGGCGTGTAGGCGACCGACAAATAGGCGCCTGCCAGGCCTGCCATCAGCCCGCCGAACACCACGGCCATGTAGCGGATCCTGATCACGGGGTAGCCGATCGCATGCGATGTCTGCGGCGACTCGCCGATCGTGCGCAGCACCAGGCCAGCCTTGGTCCGGTAGAGAAACCAACTGATGGCGACGAACATCAGCAGGGCCAGATAGACCATTGGATCGAAGCGGAACAGTAGCGGACCGATCAGTGGCAGATCGGACAGAACGGGGATGTCGAGGCGGCGCAGTGCCTCGATAGGCTCGCTGCCGAAGCCGCGCCCGAGGAAGGCCGAGACGCCCGAACCGAAGATCGCCAGCGCCAGGCCGGCTGCATACTGGTTGGTCAGGAAGGTCAGCGCCAGAACGCCGAACAGTAGCGAGGCGGCGGCACCCGCCAACGCGCCGGCCAGGATCGCGACAGGCATGGAATAGCCTGCGGTGACGGCCCAGAATGCCAATGCGGCGCCCATCAGCATCATGCCTTCGATGCCGAGATTGAGGACACCCGACTTCTCCACCACGAGTTCGCCGAGCGCCGCGAAGATCAGCGGTGTGGCGGCAATGACGGTGCCGGTGAAGATGGCGATGAACAGGTCCATCAGGCTATCTCCCGCACGATCCGAAATCCGCTCATCGTGCCGTCTCCAGCGCATGCGTGTGCAGGACGGGTCGCACCAGCCGAACGCGATAGAAGATGAAGAAATCGGCGGCGAGCAGGAAGAACAGCAGGATGCCCTGGAAGATCCGCGTCAGGGCCGAAGGTAGGCCGAGTGTCATCTGCACACCTTCACCGCCGAGGAAAAGCAGCGACATCAACAGCCCGCCAAGCACGATGCCGAAGGCGTTCAGCCGTCCGACGAAGGCAACGATGATGGCCGCGAAGCCGTAGCCTGGCGAAATCTGAGGCGAGAGCTGCCCGAGCGGCCCGGCGGCTTCCGCCATGCCGGCGATGCCGGCCGCGGCACCTCCCGCCAGCAGTCCGATCCAGACCGCAGCCGATTCGCGAAAGCCGGCATAGCGGGCGGCAAGCGGTGCAGCCCCGCTCACCGACATCTTGTAGCCGAGGAAGCTGCGGTCGGTGAACAGCCACATCAGGAGCACGGCGACGACCGTGATGAAGATCGACGGGTTGAGCCGATAGGCGGGGTCAAAAGATTCGAACAGGGCCGCCGTCGGCAGAAGTGCGGTCTGCGGATAGTTGAAGCCGGCCGGATCTCGCCACGGTCCGTGCACGAGATAGGACAGGAACAGCGTCGCGATATAGGTCATCATCAGCGTGACCAGGATCTCGTTGGTGTTCATGCGGGCGCGCAGAAAGGCGGGGATTGCCGCCCAGGCCATGCCTGCGCCCATGCCGGCGATGAACATCAGCGGCAACAGCAGCACGCTTTCGGGGTTCGGCCAGAAAAGCCCCACGCCGCTGGCCGCGATTGCCCCCATGGTGAACTGGCCCTCGGCGCCGATATTCCAGACATTGGCGCGGAAGCCGACCGCCAGCCCGCAAGCGATGAGGATCAGCGGCGAGGCCTTGAGCAGCCATTCGGACACGCCGTTCAGGGAAGAGAGCGGCTCGATGAAGAAGGCATGGAGAGTAGCCAGCGGATCATGTCCGAGGGAGGCGAAGAAAATCGATCCGACGACGACGGTCAACAGGGTCGCCAGTGCCGGCGCGGCGACGCGCATCAGCGAGGAGGGCTCCGGCCTTTGTTCAATCCTGAAGCGCATTGTTGCCACCTCCGTTCGCCAATGCGCCGTTGCCCATGCCGCGGCCCGTCATCAGAAGTCCGATCTCCTCGCGATCGGTCGTCTTGCGCTCCAGCGGCGGGGAAACCTTCCCTTGGCAAATGACCAGCAGCCGGTCGCAGATCTCGAACAATTCGTCGAGTTCCTCGGAGACGACGAGCACCGCCGCGCCGGCGCGGCTGAGATCGACGATGGTCTGCCGGATGAAGGCGCTCGCGCCGACATCGACCCCCCAGGTCGGCTGAGACACCAGGAGGAGCTTCGGCTGGAGCGCGATTTCACGCCCCACGATGAATTTCTGCAGATTGCCGCCGGACAGGCTTTGCGCGATCGCCTGCGCCCCGTTGGCCTTGACCTTGAACCTGTCGATTATGCCGGCGGCGAACGCCTTGGCCCGGCGCCGGTCGACCAGCCCGTTGCGCACCGTGCCGAAGCGGTGCGCGGTCAGCACCGCATTCTCCCACAATGTGTGCGAGGGCACGGCGCCGCGCCCGAGCCGCTCTTCGGGAACGAAGGCAACGCCGAGCTTGCGGCGCTCGTGCGGGCGAAGGCGGGCTGCGCCGGTTCCGCAAATCCGGATCGCGTCGCTGCGCTCATGCGTGCGCTCGCCGCTGAGCAAGGCGATCAGCTCGGCCTGGCCATTGCCGGAAACCCCGGCCAGGCCGACGATCTCGCCGCCATGCACCTTGAAGGAAACGTCCTTCAGGTCGACGCCGAAATGATCCCGGGCCTTTACCGTAAGCCTGTTGACCTCGAGCACCGGTCTGTCGCTTGGCGTCGGCGGGCCGACATGCATTTCAGGCAGCTTCGAACCCACCATCATGCGGGCAAGCTCCAGCGATGTCGTCTCCTTCGGGCGCGCGGTGCCGGTGACCTTGCCGTTGCGCAGCACGGTGGCGGTATCACATAGCTCCTGGACCTCGTCGAGCTTGTGGCTGATATAGACGATGCTGCAGCCCTCGGCGGCAAGTTGGCGCAGCGTCTCGAACAGCTTCACCACCGCCTGGGGCGTCAGCACCGAGGTCGGCTCGTCGAGGATCAGCAGTTTCGGCGACTGTAGCAGGCAGCGCACGATCTCGACGCGCTGGCGCTCGCCGACCGACAGGTCGTGCACCTGGCGATGCGGGTCGATGGGCATGCCGTAGCGGCGTGACAGATCGCGGATCTTGTCTGCGAGCAAGGGCAGGTCGTACGCACTGCTGGCCGAGAGCGCTATGTTCTCGACCACCGAAACGGATTCGAACAGCGCGAAATGCTGGTAGACCATTTCGATGCCGAGCGCGCGCGACATCGCCGGGGTGTGCGTGGCGATCGGATTGCCATCGCAAAAGATCTCGCCGGAATCGGCTTGCGTCGCCCCATAGATGATTTTCATCAGAGTGGATTTGCCGGCGCCGTTTTCGCCCAGCACGGCATGGATCTCGCCGGGTTGAATCGAGAGCGACACATCGTCATTTGCGACGACGCCGGGGTAACGCTTGCAGATGTTGCGCAGTTCTAGTCGCGGATGCATGGCGGGTCCTGCCGTGGCGTGAAGAGAGGTTGGACGGGAACCAGGCAAGGAGACGCCGAAGATATAGACTTGGGCGTCTCCCGGCACTTTTACGGCGATCAGCTCAGTCTGCCGATCATCCCCTTCACGAACCAGTTCATGCCGCGAATGTCGTCATCGGCCAGAACCGAACCGGCGGCAACCTTGACGTTGCCGTCCTGATCCTTCAGCTCCCCCGCGTAGGGATGAAGCTTGCCGCTGCCGATGTCGGCCTCGAGTTGCTTGAGCTTGGCGCGCGCATCGGCGGGGATACCCTCATTGTAGGGGGCCATTTTCACCACGCCGGCCGCCAATCCGTCCCAGCGTACTTCCGGCTTCCAGGTCCCGGCGGCCACGGCCTTGGCTGCGCCGACATAGTCGCTGGTCCAATCGAGAACGAAAGAGGTCAGCTGCTTGCCCGAGGCGAATTTCGACATGTCGCTGGCATAGCCGATCGACCAGGCGCCGCCTTCGCCGGCGACCTGTACGCCGGTCGCAGTGTCCGTCATCGAGCAGACCACGTCGCAGCCCTGCGAGATCAGCGTCTTGGCCGCCTCCTTCTCCTTGCCCGGGTCGAACCAGGAATTCAGGAAGATGGTGTTGCAGGTCGCGTTTGGATTGACGCTCTGCGCGCCAAGCAGCAGCGCATTTGCCGGACCGACGATGTCGGGGATCGGAAAGCCGCCGATGAAACCGATCTTGCCCGATTTGGACATGTAGCCGCCCGCCGCGCCGGCGACGAAGGTACCTTCGTAATATTTCGCTTCGAAGGTTCCCAGATTGGCGAGGTGGACGATGCCCGAGCAGTGTTCGAACGCCACCTTGGGAAAGCGCGGCGCCACCTTCTGCATCGGCGTTCCATGCGAAAAGCTTGTGCCGAAGATAAGCCTGTTACCAGCGCTGGCCAGTTCGCGGAAGACACGCTCGGCGTCCTGCGGCATGAAGATGTTGTCGATGACGGTGAGCTCGACCTTGTCGCCGAATTCGGCCTTGATGGCCTCGACGCCGAGGCTGTGCTGCTTGGTCCAGCCGATCTCGGCGACCGGCGAGACGTAGACCGCGCCGATCTTTAGCACCTCCTGCGCCTGTGCGATGGTGCTTAGCGCTCCCGCGCCAAGAGCCGCGCCGGCCGCGCTGCTGTATTTCAGGAATTCGCGTCTCGTCAATTTGTTCATGATGGTAGCCCTCTGTTGGTCTTTTTTGTTGATGCCCGGCTTGTCGGTGCCCGGTCTGTTCTGGGGAGATGGAGGTGGAGATGCGTTGCCGCGTCGCCGTCGCCGGACGCATTCGACAACCTTCGCAGCGGCACAGTCGCGCCGTCGGCCTTGCCGTCGAGATAGGGCGCCAGCGCTTCGGCAGGCGTCATCTCTGGAAACACTGCGCGATCCATGATGTAGCCGCGCACCACCGCGCGGTGGTGGGTGTCGATCAAGTCCATGGCCGGTTTCAGCCGGCCCTTCTCCAGCAGGTCGACGACCCGCGAGTGGTCGTCCAGCAGATTGCAATAGTCGAAATCGGCTGAAATGAGGGAGCGCAGCAGCGTCGTGCGGCGCACCAGCTGCGCGTGGATCTCCTGCATGACCTTGTTGCGGCTGAGGCGTACGAACACGGTGTGGAACTCTTGGCCAAGCACGTCGGCCAGCGCATCGTTGCCGGCGGCAACAGCCTGGCGCTGGCGCTCGACATGCTGGCGCAGCTCGGCCCAGCCGGCCGGCCCGAGGCGATCGCTGAGCTGTGCTGCGACGCCCTGTTCGACGAGCGTCAACGCGTCGTAGATCTCCATCGCCTCCTGCATGCTCGGCTTGGCGACGAAGGCACCGCGGTTGCGTTCGATCTGGGCCAGCCCGTCATCGGCGAGCCGGATCAGGGCTTGGCGCACCACAATGCGGCTCACGTTGAATATTTCGGAGAGTTCGCGTTCGCCGAGCTTGCAGCCGGGCACGAGGCGATGGTCGATGATGGCGCGGGTCAGCGTATCCGCGATGGTCTGGGAACGGCTGCTCAAGGCATGGTTCTCCGCCATTTCGACGACATGATCAGCAGGCTTTCGTGATGGCGACATGCCCCGTCAGGACACGACATATCCCAAGTTCAGCTTTCCCATATCGGAATTCAATCATCATAATCTGTCAACACAAAAAGGGATTTTGGACGACAAAAAAATGTTGATTGGTATCCAATCTTGTGGTTTCGTCATCTCGAAACGTCGGGCTAGGTTCATGGTGAAGGGCTAGCCGAGTTGGGAGGGAAGCCGATGGCAACCCGTTGCGTTGACCGCGAGCTTCTGAACGATTGGCACATCGTCGCGGATCAGGAATCGCTAAGCCAGGATACGCCGTTTGCCACATGCCTGCTTGGAGTCGATCTCTCCGTCCACAAATGTTCAAACAAGATCGAAGTCGTTCGCGGCGACACGGGCGCCACGCTGAAAAGCGCCCAGCGTTATGGCTTCATCTGGACCTGTCTGGACAAGCCCTCGCGCGACATCATCTATATCCCCGAGGCCAATGAGGCAGACCGGCATCTTGTCAGCGGCGGTTCGATCGCGGTCAAGGTGTCGGGCCTCCGCGCGGTCGAGAATTTTCTCGACATGGGGCATTTTCCCTTCATTCATACCGGCTGGCTCGGCGAGGAGCCGCATACCGAGGTCGCGCCCTACAAGGTTGAGATCACAGCGCAGGACGAAGTGCTGGCGACCGAGTGCAAATTCTATCAGCCGGTGGCTTCGCCGACCGCCAAGCAAGGCTTTGTCGTCGATTACATCTACAAGGTGATCCGGCCCTACACGGTGGCTCTCTACAAGAGCAACCCGATCCAGAAGGACCGGCTCGACGTCATTACCCTGTTCGTGCAGCCGGTGGACGAGGAAAACTGCATCGCGCATCCTTACCTCTGCTATCTTAAGGAAGGCATGGAGGCGGCAACGGTGCGCAGCTTCATGCAATTGATCTTCGCCCAGGACAAACCGATCCTGGAGAACCAGGTACCCAAGCGCCTGCCGCTCGATCCGCGTGCCGAGACCCCGATCCGTGCCGATGCCGTGTCGGTTTCCTACCGACGCTGGTTGCGTGATCGGGCCGTCACCTATGGCGCGATACCGGCACAAGCCTGATGACGTCTGAGGGCATCCAGAGGATAAAACGATGACAAAATGCTCGGATCCCGTGATCCTCAATCTCTGGCATCCCGTAGGGGCGATCGCCGAGACCGTTCCCGGCGGTGTCCAGGACACCGTTCTGCTCGAGGAGCGCCTCAGTTTTGCGGTCGATATGGATGGTGAGCCCGTCGTCTGGCGCTCACGTCCCGATGTAGAAGGGGTGGATCGCATTCCAGGCGCCGACAGGCTGCCGGCAAGAAGCGCCTACGGCTATGTCTGGACTTCGCTCGGCTCGCCACCGGCCGAGCTGTTTCCGATCCCGGAATATGAAGAGCCGGACCGCCGCAAGCTCAACGCGGCCACGTTTGGCGTCAACGTCTCGGCACCGCGCGCCATCGAGAACTTTCTCGACATGGGTCACTTCCCCTATGTCCATACCGATATATTGGGTGTCGAGCCGCACACCGAGGTCAAGGAATACGACGTCGAGATCTCGGTAGATCGTGACGAGATCCTGGCCACGCGCTGCCGCTTTTTCCAGCCGATGGCTTCGACGGCTTCCGGTGGCGGCGCCGACGTGGACTATGTCTATCGCGTGCCGCACCCCTATTGCTCCGTGCTCTATAAATCGAGCCCGGTCGACGAGGCACGGCGCGACGTCATCGCCATCTTCCTGCAGCCGGTCGACCAGGAGCACGTGCGCGCTCACATGCTGCTTTGTGTGCTCGACGAGGATAATGAAGACAAGGTGATCAAGCGCTTTCAGCAGACGATCTTCGGCCAGGACAAGCCGATCCTGGAAAACCAGGTGCCCAAACGCCTGCCGCTCGATCCGCGCGCCGAAACGCCCATCCGGGCCGACAAGTCGGCCATCGCCTACCGGCGCTGGCTCAGCCAGAAGGGCGTGACCTACGGTGTCATTCCGGTTGCGGCCTGACGAGATTCTTGGAGACGATTGATGTTGGAAGAAGCCAGAAGCCAGTGGCATCCGATCGCCGCTTCCCATGATTTGCCGTACCGCCACGTTTTTCATGGTCAATTGCTCGGCCGGGAATTCGCCGTCTGGCGTGCCGATGACGGCTACGTCAACATCTGGGAAAACCGCTGCCTGCATCGCGGCGTGAGGCTGTCGATCGGCATCAATGACGGGCGCGAGCTGAAGTGCCAGTATCACGGCTGGCGTTATTCGAACCGCACCGCCGGCTGCACCTACATTCCCGCGCATCCTGCCGACGCGCCGGCCCGCACCATCACCAACCGCACCTTCCCGGCGGTCGAACGCTACGGTCTTGTCTGGTCGTCCGAGGAGCCTCGCGGCGAGGTGCCGGTTGCCGCGCTGACCGAAGGCAAGCTGCTCGTCTTGCGCGGAATTCCGGTCAACGCGCCGGCCGACAAGGTCGTGGAAAGGCTGAAAGCCTATCGCTTTCAGCCCAACGCAGAGATCGAAGGCGAGGGCGCGGAAACCACCATCGAGGCCGCGCGGGATTTTGCCGTGGCGCTGCGCTCGCGCGATGGTAGTGCCGAGACGCGCGGCGTGTTCTTCGTGCAGCCGGTTGATTCAAACCGTTCGGTGATCCGTGGCGTGCTCGATCAGGAGGTCGAAGCAGCCGCGCGCATCGCCATCCTGCGCCACCACAATGAGCGGCTTTCCAAGCTGCGCGATGAGGCCGAGCGGGAGGCGGCAAATGCACCTTCGCCGGCGCCGATCGAACCGGTCTACGAAAGGGTGTCGGCCGAACTCTCCGAAATGCCCGCGGTGACCGCGCATGGCCGCAAGGCGGCGCTGCGCGTCAGCGTGGCGAGGAAATGGCAGGCGGCCGACGGCGTTGCCGCATTCGAGCTTCGCCCGGTCAAGGGACTGCTGCCCACCTTCCAGCCTGGCGCCCATATCGACGTCCACATGCCCAATGGCGAGATCAGGCAGTATTCGATCACCAACGGCCCCGGCGAGACCGACAGCTTTGTCATCGGCGTCAAGCTGGAGCGCGATTCCAAGGGCGGTTCGAAATGCATGCACGAGACCGTGCGCGAGGGTGACGTGCTGGCGATTTCCGAGCCGCGCAACAATTTCCCGCTGCGCCGTGATGCGATCAAGACGCTGTTCGTCGCCGGCGGCATCGGCATCACGCCGCTTCTCGCAATGGCGCAGGCGCTGAAGAACCAGGAGCTGGCGCACGAGCTTCACTATTTCGCGCAAGGCGAAGAGCACCTCGCTTTCGCTGATCGGCTGAAGCATCTCGGCGATGCGCTGAAGCCTCATCTCGGGCGTTCGCCGGACGCGACCGGCGCCGAGCTTCGGGGGATTCTCGCCGGTTACCGGGACGGCATGCACCTCTACATCTGCGGCCCCGGCCCGATGCTGGAAGCCGCGCGCAAGATCGCCGCCGAGCAGGGCTGGCCGGATACCGCCATCCATTTCGAATATTTCAAGAACACCAACAAGATCGACGACAGTTCGAGTTTCGAGGTGGCGCTGGCGCGGTCCTGCGTCACGCTTCAGGTGCCGGCCGGCAAGTCCATTATGCAGGTCATGCGCGAGAACGGCATCGACGTTGCTTCATCCTGCGAGCAGGGCGCATGCGGCACCTGCGTCGCCACCGTGATCGAAGGCGAGCCTGACCATCAGGACGTCTACCTCAACGATGCCGAGCGCAAGGCCGGAACCAAGATCATGACCTGTGTCTCGCGCGCCAAATCGGCACGCCTCGTGCTGGACATCTAGGAGCAGCCGATGATCACGCTTTACGACTACGAGCTGTCGGGCAATTGCTACAAGCTGCGGCTGCTGATGAGTTTTCTCGGCATTGACCACAAGACCGTGCCGGTCGACTTCTACCCCGGCCGCGAGCACAAGTCGGAATGGTTCCTGAAGCTCAATCCACTCGGCCAACTGCCGGTCATCGATGATGACGGGCTGATCCTGCGCGACGCCCAGGCGATCCTGGTCTATCTCGCGTCGAAATACGATCCGTCGGGCACATGGTACCCCCGGGACAACCCGGCCTTGCTCGGCGAGATCAGCCAGTGGCTGGCCTTCGCCGACGGCATCACTTCGACGGCGTCGGCCGCCCGCCTGCACGACGCGCTGTTCTACGATTTCGACATCGATGCCGCGCGCGCCGGCGCGCACCGGCTGTTCCGTATCCTCGACGAGCATCTGTGGTTCGGCGAGCAGCAGGGCTGCGGCTGGATCTGCTCGGCCGATCATCCGACCATCGCCGATATTGCCTGTTTTCCTTATGTCATGCTGTCGGAGGAAGGCGGCATTGGGCGCCAGGACTATCCGGCGATCCGGCGCTGGTGCGATCGCGTCAAGCGCATCAAAGGCTTTACCGTGATGTCGGGCGTGTTCCCGGCAGGGCCGGCCAAGGCCGCATGATTTTCAATCGCAAGGCCGGGCGATCGTCCCGGCAAGTAAGTTTTGGGAGAGAGAAATGAAAACCCGCGCCGCCGTGGCCGTTGCTGCCGGAAAGCCGCTTGAGATCATGGAGGTCGACCTTGACGGTCCGCG
>NZ_JAIUID010000016.1:0-123750 GCF_020165435.1 Mesorhizobium sp. BR1-1-2 | reverse complement strand
GGTAAGGAGTGAGGCGGGGCAGTGAGGGGCTCAAGTTCCTCGCCCCCGCCAAGGGCGAGGAAGAGGTGGCTCGGCCAAGCCGAGACGGAGAGGGGAACGCCGCACGCGACAGGGCATCGCCTGCGAGGCGAACCTTTGGAAACCGCCAATCTCCAATTGCCCGTTGAAGCCCGCGCCCGCTTCCGCTAAGAAGCCGTGACTTGCCGGTTCACCCGGTTCGTTTTCCGGCCCGCCGGGAAGCACCCGTAGCTCAGCTGGATAGAGCGCTGCCCTCCGAAGGCAGAGGTCACAGGTTCGAATCCTGTCGGGTGCGCCAATTTCTCTTTGCGTAGCAAGTAGTTAGGCTACGCTTTGCTCACCTGAGGTCTTTCAGGGCTGAGCGGCGCAAGCGCTGGGGAGCCTCGAGTTTGGGCAAACTATGTCGCCACATCCCGCGAATTTTCGGGGTAAACAGCGCGAAACGCCAGTTTCCGGCGGACGAGCTTCAAAAAGAAGGTTGAGCGTTGCCCACGTGGACAACGCTCAAAATGACTGAAATGGGGCCGCTTGCCGACAGTCCGGTTGTGGCTGAGGAATCGGGTAAAGCGGTCATTCGACTGACGACCCCAGTCTCGTCGTTTAGCCAATTTTGATCGCAACGCCGAAAGCAGCCGTTGCCGGACGACCAACGCACCGAGTGCTTAATCTCGGACGATCAGGTCAGGGTTAGCCGCTTGTCACGGACGATCGTCCGTGACGATGGCTTCAGTGTCGCTGCAGCAGGATGGGCGTCGCCCGACCCCTACTGCGCCAGCTTCGGGCTGCGATAGCTCTCGAAGTTGCCGCACACGCTGATCGACTGGCCGGAGATGTGCGGCGCCAGGTCGGAGGCGAGGAAGACGGCCATGTCGGCGATCTCCTTCATGTCGATGGCGGTGTGCAGCGAGATGTTGTGCAGGAAGTACGGCATCCATGCCTCCAGCGTCATGCCGCGCGCCTCTGCCTGCTCGCGCATGACTCGCTGGCCGCGTGGACCGTCGACCAGACCGGGCAGGATGGCGTTGACGCGGACCCCGAACTCGCCGAGTTCGACGGCCAGCACGTCGGTCAGTCCGCGCACGGCGTATTTGGATGCCGAGTACGGCGCCCGGAGCGGCATGCCGAGACGGCCGGCGACGGACGACAGGTTGATGATGCAGCCGCCGCCGGCCTGCTTGAACAGCGGCACGGCCTTGCGCACCATGTAGAACTGTCCCGCGACGTTGACCGCCATAGTCTGGTCCCACTCCTCGTCGGTGATCTCCTCGACCGGCTTCGTCGGCCCGGAGATGCCGGCGTTGTTCACGAGGATGTCCAGCCTCGAATGGCTCGCCAGGAACGTTTCGTAGAGTGCCGCCACGTCCGACGACCGGGCGACGTCGGCTTTCATGACGATGGCGCCAGGCAGCTCCTTCTTGAGGGCCTCGAGGGCCTCGTCGGCGATGTCGCAGACGCAGACCTGCGCGCCCTGCTCCACGAAACGGTGGGCGATCACCCGGCCGATGCCGGAGGCGCCCGCGGTGATGATGGCAGTCTTGCCGGTTAGGTCCATCGGACTCTCCAGGGATCGAGGGAATTTACTGTCGGGCCGTCCGGGAACCACGGGGACGCCCGGCGGCGTCGGAATGGCAGAGGCGCCTGCGGCCCTGCCTGATCAGTTGGGGCAGAACGCCACGGGGCGGATCGGCGAGCCGGAGCCTTCATCGATGTTGAGCGGCATGGCGAGGAACAACGAGCGCGGCGTCAGGTCCTCGAGGTTGGTCAGCATCTCGATGATGAGGATGTCGTGCGGCAGCCAGCTTTTCATGTGACCGGGATTGGCCTGTGGCACGCCATCGACGATCGCCGTCTCGCCGGCGACGGTGTCGGTCGCCACCGCCCGCACCTTGCGCTCGCGGAAGAACTCGCAGGCGTCCTCGGACATGCCGGGCGCGTTGAGCACATACCACTGCGCCTTGGAGTCGGTGCGCCAGTGACGCTTCATCCAGCCGTAATTGACGATCGCGATCTCGCCGGCGCCCACTTTGAGACCGGATTTCTCCTCGTAGGCGCGCAGCATGTCGGCCGTGATCAGGTCGCCCGGCTTCAGGTCGCGGTCGGAGAAGTCGTAGAGGACGGCCGACGCGAAGAGATGGTCGGCCGGGAAGGTGTCGATCGTCCGGTCCATCCGGTCGGGGAGCATGTGCGCCGGCGCGTCGACATGAGCTCCCGTGTGCTCGGCCATCATGATCGCCTGGCAGTAGTAGCCGTCGTGATCGTGTGTCACCGCCTTGTCGATGGTCAAGTGCGGATGGGTCGGCCAGCGCGGGATGCCGCGCTCCAATTTCGGCGCGAGGTCCACCATGCGCATGCCACTCAAGGTCTTGAGGACGACGTCGATCGCCCCGGCACTGCTGTCCGCCATGAAATCCTCCCTGATCGCCGAACGGCCCAGCCCCGCGTCGCGACATGCGGCGGGGTGCCTCCCGGGCTCGATCCAGTTCGACGCGGATGTAATCACGTCGCCGACCGGGCCGTCAATCGGTGAAATGCCTGATCCGTGATCACAAAGATTGACTCCGATGCCTGCCCTGTACAATGTCCGCGTCGGGAGGGTGCGGAACCGGGCCGAGAGGCGCGGCCGCCCATGTCGGTTCAACGAGGAGGAGACTGCAGTGGCCGAAATCCGTCTGCTGGTGGACAGCAAGAACCATCTGGGCGAAGGCCCGCTCTGGGACGTGGAGGACCAGCGCCTCTACTGGATCGACAGTTCGGCCGCGGAGATCTGGAACTGCAAGGAGGACGGGTCGGACGTGAAGCTGAACTACGTCCCGCTGCACATCGGCTCGATGGCGATTCGCAAGAACGGCGGTGCCGTGGTGGCGCTGGCCAACGGCTTCAGCCTGTACGATTTCAAGACGCAGCGCCTGACCCACATCGGCGATCCCGAGAAGGACGAGCCGGAGAACCGCCTGAACGACGGCAAGGTCGATCGCCGCGGCCGCTTCGTCGCCGGCTACATGTCCTACGACCACGACCGCTTCGACGCCAATCGCGGCCAGCGCCCGGTGCGCAACTCGGCCCTCTACAGCCTCGATCCGGACCTCACGATCACCAGGCTGGACGGCGGCATCAAGTGCTCCAACGGCCCGTGCTGGAGCCCGGACGACAAGACCTTCTACTTCTGCGATTCCTACGACGACCTGATGTACGCCTACGACTACGACATCGACACAGGCGGGGTTTCGAACAAGCGCGTCTTCCTGTCGAATCACGAGTATCCCGGGACGTTCGACGGCTCCACCGTCGATGCCGAGGGCTACATCTGGAACGCACATGTGTTCGGCGGCCGCATCATCCGCTACTCGCCGGACGGCAAGATCGACCGCGAGATCGAATTCCCGGTGCGCAACCTGACCAGCGTCATGTTCGGCGGCAAGAACCTCGACGTCCTCTACGTCAGCTCCATGGGCCGGCCGATGAGGGGCGTGCCGCAGCGCGAGGAGAACGCCGGCGGGCTGTTCGCCGTCTATGATCTGGGTGTGAAGGGCCTGCCCGAGCCGCGCTTCGGCGGCTGATCCCGGTCGGAAGCGCCGGATGAGGGAAGCTCCGGCGCGTCGGCTGTCGCCGGTGGCGGGCCGTCAGAGCGCGGCCTCCATCGGCCGCTCCTCGTCTGGGCTGAAGATTGCGATCCGATGGCGCGTGAACCACTTGGCCGTCGCCCAGATGTCGACCTTGAGGCCGGAAGCCGCACGGCGGCCGTCGCGCCGCTCGATCGCCTGGATGATGCGCTCGTGGAAGCGGGTGCCCGTCAGGAACGGGTCCGAATAGCCCATGCGGTAGGCGACGCCGAGGTAGGGGCCGATGCGCAGCCAGAGGTTGTTGATGATCTCGAGCGTCTGCGGCATGTCCGCCGCCTCGTAGATCGCGAAGTGGAACTCCTTGTTGGCGTCGAGCACCTCCTCGGTGAAGCCGCCCCTGATCGCAGCGATCATCTTGGTGTTGATCTCGCGCAGCCTCTCGGCGAGCAGCGGCGGGGGATTCAGCGCCGCGCGCCTGGTCACCATGCCTTCGATGGACATACGCAGCCGGATGATCTCCCAGAAGAGTTCCGGCGTGAACGAGGCGACCTGGATGCTGCGGCTGGGCGTCTGGATCAGCGCTTTCTCGGCGACCAGACGCTGAAGCGCCTCGCGCACCGGCATTGCGCTGGTGCCGAGCGCACCCGCCAGGCCGCGAATGGTGAGGGTTTCGCCGGCCGAGAACCGGCCCTGGTAGAGGGCCTCGCGCAGCTTCAGGTAGACGCGCTCCTGCAGCGTGCTGACGTCCACCGGCGAGAGCTTGTCGGTCATGCTGTTGCTTCCATCATCGTCCGGGGAAGATCGGCTTCCCGCCCGAGACATGCCGAGAGCGGACCGAATGGCCCGTCACCACCCCTCCGGCGACACCCGTTTCCCCAAAAGGCACGGCTAAACCCGACAGCAGCACGATGCAAGGCCCCGCGCCCGTTCAACACCATCGCGCGGCTTGTGATCACAAATCAACGATTATTTATTGACGGCCCGCTTCTTTTATGGCTCGTTCTGGATGGCTGCGGACGCGGCCAGGGGAGAAGGGTGCCGGAGAGGACTGGCGCCGGGAGGATCGTCGCCGATGCCAGACTGCTCGCTCCGAGCCATTCGGGGTGAACGGTTGCGTGCATCGCCGGGCGCGACCCTGTCGTGCGGGTCCTCCATCCAGTCGCCACGAGCGTCGCGACGTCCGCCACAGTTCTGCGCTGCGTCGTGCAGGCAGTCATTGGGAGAGAGAGATATGAAGTCGATGATCCGGAAGTGCGCGCTCGGCGCAATGGCGGCCGCGGCAGGCCTGGCGCTCATGGCGCCTGCCGCCCAGGCGGCCGAGAAGATGAAGATCTATCTGAGCATGAGCTATATCGGCAACGACTGGCAGGCCGAGGCCGCCAACATGCTGAAGGCGATGGCGCTCCACAAGAGCTACGCCGACAGGGTCGATCTGCAGGTGCAGGTCGCCGGCCCGAATGCCCAGAAGCAGATCCAGCAGATCAACTCCATGGTGCAGGCCGGTGCCAAGGCGATCATCGTCTATCCGATTTCGCCGACCGCGCTGAACGGAGCTGTCAAGAACGCCTGCGCCAAGGGCGTCGTCGTGGTCGCCTACGACTCGATCATCTCCGAACCTTGCGCCTACAACGTCCATATCGATCAGCGCAAATGGGGCGTGGAATCGGCCGAATGGCTGGTTAAGAAGCTCGGCGGCAAGGGCAAGGTGGTCATGGTAACCGGCGTGCCGGGAACCACCGTCGACACACTGCGCAACGAAGGCGCCAAGGAGGTCTTTGCCAAGAACCCGGGGATCGAGGTCGTGGCCGAGGCCAACGGCATGTGGAGCCAAGCCGTGGCCCGCACCGAACTCTCCAAGATCCTCGCCACCCGTAACTGGGACCAGGTCGACGGGCTCTGGATGCAGGCAGGATGCTATACGGCCAATTCGATGCAGAGCGAGGCCGGCATCGCCGACGACAAGCTGCTGCCCTGCGCAGGCGAGTCCTCGAATGGCGGCCGTATCCAGATGCTGCCGGTCGGCACCGAGGTGGACGGGGCCAATGGCACCTACCGTCCGATGGGCGCGCAGCGCTGGTCGTCCGGCTCGCAGAACTTCACCGGCGCACTGGCCCTGAAGCTCGCGGTCGACAAGCTCGAGGGCAAGGAGATCCCGGCTCTGACCGACGTGGCGCAGACCATCGTCACCAACGAGAACGTCAAGCTCTGCCAGGAAGGCTCCTGGGCAGAGATGAAGGCTGGCTGCAACGTGTTCCAGCCGGCGATCATCCCAAATCCGGGCTGGTTCGCATCGATCTATTCGGATCTGACTCCGGAAGTCGGCCTGAACGCGGCGCTCGTCGCCCAGCCCGAGGATTGATCCTCCCGTGACCAACGGCGGCCCGCGGCGCGCGGGCCGCCTCTCATTCCGAGAGAGAACCAGATCGCATGTCCGCCGCCGCTCCGGCCATCCACATCGCCAACGTCCGCAAGGCCTACGGCGCGACTGTCGCACTCGACGACGTCTCCCTGTCCATCCGCGCCGGCACCGTCCACGCGCTGCTGGGTGAGAACGGTGCGGGCAAATCCACCATCGTGAAGGTGCTGTCCGGCCTGGTGACGCCCGACCAGGGCAGCATCGAGGTGTTCGGCCAGCGCGCCCAGCTCTCGTCGCCGCGCGAGGCCCATCGGCTCGGCATCCAGACGGCGTTCCAGGAGATGACGCTCGTTCGCAACCTGACCGTTCTGGACAACATGCTCATCCCCGAAGCGCCGGTCGGTTTGACCGGGATGATGAGCCGCGGCAAGGCCCGCCAAGCGGTGAACGCGCATTTCCGCGAGCTGGAGCTTTCCGACATCCATCTCGACGACGAGATCGGCGACCTCGATCTCGCCGTCCGCCAGAAGATCGAGATCGCGCGCGCGGTCTACCGCAAGCCGCGCATCCTGCTGCTCGACGAGCCGACCTCGGCCCTGTCCGGACCCGACGTTGACTGGCTGGGCAACGTGATCCGCGGCGCGAAGCGGCAAGGTACGACCGTCCTGTTCATCTCGCACCGGCTGCGCGAGGTCCACGACTTCTGCGACGACCTCACAATCCTGCGCGGCGGCAAGCACGTCGCCACCGGCAACGTCGCTGACTACCAGGATGCCGACGTCGTCCGCATGATTGCCGGCCGCTCACTGATCCATTCCTTTCCGCCACGCGCCGAGCAGCGCCACGAGATCGGCCACGAGGTGCTGCGCGCCGACCGGGTCGGCACCGACGGAAAACTCCGAGAGGCATCGTTCGGCCTGCGGGAGGGCGAAATCCTCGGCATCGCCGGCCTGCAGGGCATGGGCCAGCTCGACCTCTTCCTTTCGGCTTTCGGCGCGGTGCCACTGGCGCGCGGCCATTTCGAGGTGGACGGCAAAAAGGTCGCAATCGCCAGTCCCAAAGATGCGATCTCGGCCCGCATCGGCATTAGCCTGGTGCCGGAAGAGCGCAAGACGGAGGGCCTGTTCCTCAAGCTTTCCGGCAAACACAACGCCACCGTTCCGATCATCGAGCGCTTCACCCGTTTCGGCCTGATCGACAAGGGCCGCGAGAACGAAGCCGTCTCCGAGGCGTTCCGGCGCGTCGAAGTAGACCACCGCGCGCTGTGGTCGCGCGCCGACGCCTTCTCCGGCGGCAACCAGCAGAAGATCGCCATCGCCAAGTGGCTGCTGACCGAAAGCCACATCCTGATGGTCTACGATCCTATGCGCGGCATCGACGTCGGCACGAAGAACGAACTCTACCAGCTGATGCGGACCTATGCCGAGGCGGGCGGCGCCGTCATCTTCTACTCGACCGAGATCCCCGAGCTGGTCCACCTGGCCGACCGGGTGCTGGTATTCTACGCCGGCACGATCGCCGCCGAGCTGTCGGGCAGCGACCTCACCGAAGAGAACATCCTGGGAGTCGCTCTCGGCTCCGGCAGCAAGGCAAGTGCCGCATGAGCGCCATCACCAACGGTCGCGAGGAGGCGCGCCGAGCGCCAGCGGCTTCCCTGCACATCGGCCGCCATCGCGGCCTGATAACGGCGTTCGTCGCCTTCGCCGTGCTGTTCGCAGTCGTCGCCAAGCTGAGCGCCGTGCCCCTCGTCTACTACGACGTCGCCCAGATGACGACGAGCGGTGCCACGCTCGCCATCGCGGCGATGGGGCAGACCGTCGTCGTGCTGTCGGGAGGATTCGACCTCTCCGCGGCGGCCGTGATCTCGCTGGTCAACGTGACGCTCGCGACGTTCCCGGCGGATGGAAGCGTCTCGCCATGGACGTTGACCGCGGTCGGCATCGGCATCGGTGTCGTGGTCGGCGCGTTCAACGGCTTCTTCATCGCCTTCCTGCGGCTGCAGGCGATCGTCGTGACCCTGTCGACCATGTTCATCCTCCAGGGCATCACGCTGATCGTGATGGAGAAGCCCGGCGGCATGATCGAGCCGAGCCTGTCGGACGTGCTCATCGGCGACCTCATCACCGACTGGGTTCCGATGTCGGCGGCGCTTCTCGTGGTGCTGCTGCTGTTCTGGTACTGGCTGAAGCGCACAAAGCTCGGGCTCGCCATCTATGCGATCGGCGGCGACATCGACAGCGCCCGCTCGGCCGGCA
Organism: Mesorhizobium sp. BR1-1-2; assembly: GCF_020165435.1. Classification (NCBI taxonomy): domain Bacteria; kingdom Pseudomonadati; phylum Pseudomonadota; class Alphaproteobacteria; order Hyphomicrobiales; family Phyllobacteriaceae; genus Mesorhizobium; species Mesorhizobium sp. BR1-1-2. The sequence continues at coordinate 115,561 of NZ_JAIUID010000016.1, read as the reverse complement.
TCCCGACCCGTTTCGTCCAGTTCATGGTCTACGTCATCGCCGGCGGCTTCTACGGCCTCGCCGGCGTGTTCATCAGCGCCCAGACCGGTGCCGGCGACCCGCTGGTCGGCAATCCGATGCTGCTCCAGATGTTCGCAGCCGTTGTCGTCGGCGGCACGCTGCTCGGCGGCGGCCGTGGCGGCCTGACCGGCTCGGTTCTCGGCGCCTACGTGCTGATGGTCATCGTGAACATCCTCCTGGTGCTCAACGTATCGGCCTATTTCTCGACCATCGCCGAAAGCACGATCCTGCTGCTGGCCGTGCTCAGCGCCTCGATGCATCGCCGGTCGGTGCTCGCCCAGAACATCCGGCAGGTGCTTGCCAGGTTCGCCGCCTGGCGCCAGGGCATCCTGCCGTCGCAGCTCGATCTGTCGCCGCGCAAGCTGTCGCTGGCCGCTGTGAAGCGCGATGCGGCCGACCAGAAGGTGCTGTCGGCGATGGCGCCGTTCCGCACGCGCCATGCCGAGATCATTCGGTATGCGCTGCCGGCCTACATCTGCTTGGTCGGCGTGCTGCTGGTGACGCAGTATGTGCTCGGTAATGCGCTCTTCAATTTCAACTACTACAACTCGCTGGTCGTGCTGGCCTCCTTCCTCGCCATCCTGGCACTCGGCCAGGGCACCGTGATCTTGACCGGCGGGCTGGACTTGTCCATCCCCTGGACGATCGGTCTGTGCGGCATCCTGCTGGCAGGACTGGTAAAGGGATCCGACGCAGCGCTGGTCTATGCGGTGCCGGTCGTCCTCGTCGTCGGAATGCTGATCGGCCTGCTCAACGGATTCGGCATCGTCGCGCTCGGCCTGTCGCCGATCGTCATGACGCTGGCCGTCAACGGCCTGCTGCAGGGCGCGGCCCTGCTCTATTCGGGCGGCACGCCGGACGGGTTCTCCTCGCCGATGCTGCGCGACTTCATGACGTTCAAGGTGTTCGGGGTGACGCCCGTGGTGCCTTTCCTCGCGGTGTTCGCCGTCTTCGCGGTGCTGCTGCTCGGGCGCACGGCCTTCGGACGACGGGTCTACGCGATCGGCAACAGCGAGCGCGCGGCGGAGCTGTCCGGCATCCCAGTCAAGCGCACGATCATCTCCGTCTACGTCCTGTCCGGCCTCTGCTCGGCGCTCGTCGGCATCCTGCTCACCGGCTTCTCCGGACAAGCGAGCCTCGGCATGGGCGACGAGTACCTGCTGCCGTCGATCGCGGTGGTCGTCGTCGGCGGGGCGCTGATCACCGGCGGACGCGGCTCCTATGTCGGGATGCTCGGCGGGGTGATCTTGCTGACGGCGTTGCAGATGCTGCTCGCGGGAACGACGATCCCGATTTCCGCCCGCTCCATCCTGTATGGTCTCGTCATCCTCGGTGCCATCATCGCCCTGCGCGACAGGCACGCCTGACGATGACCACGCGAGCCACGACACCACCCATCGAACAACCGAAGGACAAGACTATGTCACGAGTTGCGATCATCGGCACCGGGTTCATCGGCCGGGCCTGGGCGATCACCTTTGCACGTGCCGGGCATGACGTCGTGCTGTGGGACAACGATCCCAAGGCGCCGGCGGCGGCGCGCGACTACATCGCCGGGCTGCTCCCCGACCTGGACGCCAACGGCCTGCTGAACGATGGTCCGGACAAGCTTCTCAGCCGCCTGTCGCTGTCGACCTCGATCGACGAGGCGCTCGACGGCGTCGTCCACGTCCAGGAGAACACGCCCGAAAGGCTCGAGGTGAAGCAGGCGGTGTTCTCGATGCTCGACGAGAAGGCACCCCGCGAGGCGATCCTCGCAAGCTCGACGTCCGCCCTGCTGCCATCAGCCTTCACCGGCCATGTGGCGGGGCGGGAGCGCTGCCTGGTCGCCCATCCGATCAACCCGCCCTACCTCATTCCCGCTGCCGAACTGGTTCCCGCGCCCTGGACATCTCAGGAGGTGATGGAGCGTGCCACTGCGCTGTTCCGCAGCATCGGACAGGCACCGCTGGTCATGAAGCGCGAGATCGACGGCTTCATCATGAACCGCCTGCAGGGCGCACTACTCGAAGAGGCGTTCCGCCTCGTCGACGAGGGCTACGCTTCGGTCGAGGACGTCGACATCGGCGTCCGTGACGGGCTGGCGTTGCGCTGGTCGTTCATGGGTCCGTTCGAGACCATCGACCTGAATGCACCGGGCGGTATCCGCGACTACGTCGAACGCTACGAGCGCATCTATTCCGGATTGTGGCCGAGCACGCAGCATCGCGCCGATTGGTCGGGCCCGGTCCTCGACGGCATCGAGGCCGACCGCCGCGCCACACTGCCCGCCGACAACCTGGTCTCCCGCCAGGAATGGCGCGATCGTCGGCTCATGGCGCTGATCACGCACAAGCGCGACGCCGCCGCGAAGATCGGCTCCTGAACCTTCCCTCCCACCCGCATTCGAGGCAGACGTCCATGGCCAAGGCCGCAACCGGAAAAGTCATCATCACCTGTGCCGTGACGGGCGCCATCCATACACCGTCCATGTCGGAGTACCTGCCGATCACGCCGCAGCAGATCATCGACGACGCGCTGGGCGCCGCCGAGGCGGGTGCCGCGATCCTGCACCTGCACGCCCGCGACCCCGAAACCGGCAAGCCCGACCAGACGCCCGAGGGCTTCATGAAGTTCCTGCCGCAGATCAAGCAGGCGACCAACGCGGCGATCAACCTGACGACCGGCGGCAGCCCTTACATGAAGGTCGAGGAGCGCGTGCTTCCGGCCCAGAAGCTGAAGCCGGAGGTCGCCTCGCTCAACATGGGCTCGATGAACTTCGGCCTTTTCCACCTGCTCGACAAGTACAAGGAGTTCAAGCACGACTGGGAGAAGCCGCACCTCGAAGCGACGAAGGACCTGGTGTTCCGCAATTCGTTCAAGGACATCGAGTTCATCCTGAAGACCTGCTACAAGAACAACACGCGCTTCGAGTTCGAGTGCTACGACATCGCGCATCTCTACAATCTGAAGCACTTCGCCGACCGCGGGCTGGTCAAGCCGCCCTTCTTCGTCCAGTCGGTGTTCGGCATCCTCGGCGGCATCGGAACGCACCCCGAGGACGTGCAGCACATGAAGCGGACGGCCGACCGGCTGTTCGGCTCCGACTACCGCTGGTCGGTTCTCGGCGCCGGCGCCAGCCAGCTCCGCATCGCCGCGCAGGCGGCCGCGCTTGGCGGCAACGTCCGCGTCGGTCTTGAGGACTCGCTGTGGGCCGGCAAGGGCAAGCTTGCCAAGTCGAGCGCAGACCAGGTGCGCCTGGTCCGCCAGATGATCGAGGGGCTCGGCCTCGAGGTGGCGACGCCGAACGACGCGCGCGAGATCCTGTCGCTGAAGGGCGGCGCCGACGTCAATTTCTGAGACGGCGCACCTGCGCCTGCAAGCCATTCGCGATCGGGGAGGAGTCCATGCTCAAGCAGGTCAGGCGGATCGTCACGACGGACGACGCGGACGGCAAATCCGGCATCTTGTTCGACGGGGCGGCGCAACACACGATCACGGTGCTGACAGAGCTCTGGCAAACGCCGGCCGGTCGGCACGACCATGTCACGGACGAGGACATGGCGCTGCGGTCGCAGGGGATCGAGCCGCCGCCCGGCGGTACCATCTTCCGCTTCTTCCAGATCGCGCCGGAGTCGCAACCGGCGCACCTGTCGCGGGAGGAGCGGCAGAAGGCGGCGCACGAGTGGTTCGCCGCCATGGGATCGGCGCATCTCCAGCCCGACACCTCGCGCCACGAAACCATGCACCGGTCGCCGACGACGGACTACATCGTGCTCCTGTCCGGACACATCACGCTCGTGCTGGACAAGGAAGAGCGCGACCTGAAGCCGTTCGACGTGGTCATCCAGCGGGGCACTAACCATGCCTGGGTCAACCGCGGCACCGAGGACGCATTGCTGATGTCGGTACTGGTCGACGCACGGCCTGAAGGCTAGCGTAGCGCGTCGAGCCCTTAAATGTTCCTCTCGAAGGTATGAGCCACGATCGGATCTGGCGCAGATAGCTCAAATCCTTTAGCTGCCATAAAGGTCAGCACAACAGTCACAGCTATCGATGCAATCACAGTGGTGGTGCGGGCTAGGCTTCTCACTATCTTCATTCAACAAAAGCAGCGCGATATTCGAGCAGTCTCTCGGATAGTAGGTCTGACATCTGATGTTGGGATGCTCGCAGCGGGTTGCAACTAACCCTTAGTCTAGGTCCAGCTTTGGCGGCGCTTGGCAAAGCGGGTCGGAAGCGGACCCGCGGTTCCCTATCCCTTCGGCGGCAGCACCGGCATTCAGAAGCAAATTGTGGAAGACTGGGGCGGCCCTAGTTAGCAGGCCGTTCCCTCCAGCCATCCCGTTCGACGCTATCTCCGAGGTCGAGAATGTCCGCTTATAAGATGGGCGTCGGTATTCGGTTAATGACCGAAATCGGGCGCAGAGCCGCCATTGTCAGGGTGACCTGATCAGGCAGCAGCCTGGGCTATTTTATGCGCCGACGAGTTCGTCTGCCTCAGGAAGTGGGCAAGCGCCGACTTCCTGGAAGCCCGATCGAGTGCGTAGGCGGTGTGGCTGAAGGCTACGCCGTCCAGCAGCCCCTGAATATAGCCGGCGATGCTGTCAGCCGCCGTGATGAGCGCCGCATCGACGGTATGGATGTAGCGGCTCGTCACCGACCCACGTGAATGACCGACCAAGGCGGCGATCGTCGCCTCGGTGAACCCAAGATCATTGCCGATGCTGGCGAAGCTGTGCCGCAAAACATGGGGCGTGATGCCGGCCAGGTAGGTCTTCTCAAGCAGCTTCGTCCAGTGCCTGGGGAAGCTTCCGAAAGGCGTGTCATCCTCCCAGCCGGGAAAGACATAATCCTCGGCTCCATGCTCTTCATAGCGGCGACGCTCGAGCTATTCCAGAACCGGCAGACCGATCGGTCGTACAGACGCTCCCTCCTTGCTGTCGGTCAGACGCAGACAACTGCCCTCGATATCGACTTCGCCCCAACGCAGACCGATGACCTTACTGCGCCGGCAGCCCGTCAGAGCGATCACCCGGATTATTCCTACGGTGGCCTCGTACTGTCTGTCCTCGGCGGCCTTCCGCAAAATGCTGCCGAGTGTGCGGTATTCCTGCTCGCTGAGACGGCGGACGTTTATCCTGTCCTTCGGCTTGCGAATGCCATGCAACGGGGTTTTGTTCAATGATGCCGAGTTCGACCGCGTAGGTGATAATGCCGCCGAAGAGCCCTATCGTTCGGGCTGCCGTGCCGGCTCCGCCGCGCACGATTGCCCGTCCGCGCAGCTTGTCCGTCTTGACGTTCGCGCGTGTCTTGCCCGCAATGATGTCCTTCATGGCCTGGGTGATGTCGGACTTGGCCAAATCCCGCACCCGTCGGCTGCCGAGCAGCGGAACGATGTGGCGTTCGACGCGCCCGACATCGGTGGAGATCGTCGTGGGTTTCTTGGGCCGGCCTCCTTTCCCAAGCACGAGCCCATTCTTGAGATATTCGAGGTAGCGGGTGCAGAATTCCTTGACAGTGATCGCCTCGCGATCGAGCTTGCGCTCCTCGGCGGGGTTGCCGCCCCTTGCGACCTGACCCAGCAGGACTTTTGCTTCGCGCCTAGCTTCCTCAGGCGTCCAAACTCCATGCAGGCCAATCGTGTAGCGACGCGAGCGACCGGCAGCACGGTATTGCACGACGAAGCTTCGCTTCCCCGATTTGAAGACGCGCAACCCAAACCCCGGAAGGTCGTCGTCCCATATGACATAGTCCGAGGATCTGATATCGGTGGCATCGACGGTTCGTTTGGTCAGCTTCGCCATGCTGGGGCGCCTCCTTGACAGGTTCCCCGCGTAAGCAAAGCGTAAGCACGGCAGGGAGGGTTTCTAGCTGCCCCGTCGTACCGTCGGCGCTGATCGATTTCAAATTTGTTTTGTGATTTCAGCAGCATAGCGCACATTCGGATAGAATCGATAGTTTCGGCGAAAGCCACTATCCATCCTCCGAAGGCAGAGGCCGTTGGTTCGAATCCAACCGGGTGCGCCAACTCACAAGGGGCCCGTTCCGGACACATCGGTTACGGTTTATACCGGAGACATGGGTGACACTTTTGGCCCGAAGGGCTTTGGAGTGGTTCGGCCCTACGCGCCCAACCCTCCGATATCCTAAATCCACCCAGCCTCCTCGAAAAATCCCGGCACGTCATCCAGCCCTCGTGCCACCGCGTCCGGCTCATAGTCCGCCGGCGGCTTTCGTCCCGTCCCGCGATCGACCCAGACCGCGCGAAAATGCAGGTCGCGGGCGGCGGTCAGGTCGAGGTGCGGGCTGGCGCAGATGTGGACCAGCTCGTCCGTGGTCACGCCAAGGGTGCGCCAGGCGTGTTCGAAGATCTGCCGCGACGGCTTGTAGGCCTGCGCCTGTTGCGCCGTGATGACCCGGTCGATGGCGCCGCCCAGCTGCGCGACATTGCCGGCGATGATGGCGTCGTCGGTGTTGGAGATGATCGCCAGCTTGAAGCCGGCCTGCTTCAGCTTCTGCAGCGTCGCGACGACTTCCGGGAAGGGCGGCATGCGGCCGATCGAGGACGTCAGCAGTTCGGCGTCGCCGGCTTCCGCTTCCAGCGAAAAATCGCGCATCGCCAGATGCAGCGCTTTGGCGGTCACCTCGGCGAAGGAGAGGTGCGGCTTGGTATGCTCGAGCTGATGTTCGTGCCGGTCGTAGACCGGGATGAATGTCTCAGCCTCGATCCTGTGGCCCTTGCGCGACAGGATCGTCTCCATCGCGGCCATCAGCCCCTCATCCCACTGGATCAGCGTTCCGTAGCAGTCGAAAGTAAGCCAGGTCGGGCGCGGTCCGGTGAGTGCCATTCGGAAACCTTTTGCGGAAGACGTCGGGAGCCCCGGAGACACCTTAGACCAACGCGCGCTTTTATCCAGATGCAGGGTTCTCCGCCTTGGACGGCCGCCCTCTCGGCCGTGGAGATCATCTTTGCCGCGTCCAGGCACCGCCGGCACCGGGAGGCCGCGCTCGCGCCGCAGGCAGGCCAATTACGCCTGTCGACCAACCACGCCTATGCACTCGCCGTCAGGGTAGAAATCTGGTCGGTGTCGTAGCGGTTCCGCAGCTCGGCGAGCGCCTTCGGGTCCGGGGAGCCCTTTGCGGCCAGCCTGGCGAGTTCCTCGAAATAGTGCTCGTGGCCGGGCGGTGAGACGGTCATCAGCACGCGGGCCGGTTTTTCGCCGACATTGGTGATGTTGTGCTGCACGCCGGGCGGAATGAACAGGAAGGTGCCGGGGGTCGCGCGGATCACCTTTTCGCCGACGTGCCAGACGCATTCGCCGTCAAGCACATAGAAGGTTTCTTCCTGCACGCGATGCACATGCAGGCCGGTGGCGAAGCCGGCCGGTATGGTCCAGTCGAACATGCTCGTGTGCCTGGTATCCTCGCCGGTGACGAGGAACACCATCGGCTGGCCACGCAGCATGACCCCCTTGTTCTCGTCGGGCATCCGGATGACAGGGGCGGCGCTCATTTGATCCTCCATCGGTTCGCTGCGTTTCCCGCAGCCACCGGCGCAGAATGCCTCTACCCGGCCGGCCAGTCGTGAAGCCGTTGCGAAATCATTGCGAAAAGATTGCAAACGGTATCTCCTCCGGAAATGGCAACGAGCCTCGCCTTTGGCCCTTTTCGCATCGACGGCGGAGCCGGGATCCTGTTCCACGGCGACCAGCCGACGCCGCTCGGCCAACGCGCGGTCGCGCTGCTGGCGCTGCTTGTCGAACGCACGGGCAAGCCGGTTTCGAAGCAGGCGCTGATCGAGGCCGCGTGGACCGGGCAAGCGATCGAGGACAGCAACCTCACGGTGCAGATCGCGGCGGCCAGGCGGATGCTCGAGAACGCGGCCGGCGGCGGAAGCTGGATCGAGACGCTGCCACGGCACGGCTATCGTTATGTCGGGCCACAGGTCGCGATTGGGGGTCCCGGCCCCGAGGCGCCTACGCTCACATGGCCCGGCAAGCCTTCGATCGCGGTTCTGCCGTTCTCGAACCTGAGCGGCGATCCGGAGCAGGATTATTTCGCCGACGGCATAGTCGACGACATCATCACCGGCCTGGCGCGCATCAACTGGCTGTTCGTCATCGCCCGCAACTCCTCCTTCACCTACAAGGGGCGCGCGGTGGACGTGAAGCAGGTCGGCCGCGAGCTCGGCGTCCGCTACGTGCTCGAAGGCAGCGTGCGCAGGGCCGGCGGCAGCGTGCGCGTGACCGGCCAGATGATCGACACGTCGACCGGCGCCCACATATGGGCCGAGCGCTTCGACCGCGCCTCCGCCGATATTTTCGCGCTGCAGGATGAGATCGCCCTTGCGGCCGTCGGCGCGATCGCGCCGAGCCTGCGGCGTGTCGAAATCGAGAGGGTGAAGCGCAAGCGTCCCGACAGTCTCGATGCCTACGACCTCGTGCTGCGGGCCCAGCCGGACGTGGATTCCGGCATGCCCGAGCGGGTTGCGCAAGCGCTTGTGCTGCTCGAACGCGCCATCGAACTTGAGCCGACCTATGCGCTTGCCCACGGCAGCGCCGCCATGTGCCGCCATTGCCTGTTCCTTCGCGCCGGCCTGCGGGAAGCCGATCGCGAGGCTTCGATACGCCATGCCCGGCTGGCCATCCTGCACGGACAGGACGACGCCTCGGCGCTTACCCTTGCGGGGTTTTCGATCGGCATGGATGGACATGACCGCAAGGCCGCCTTCACCGCTTTGGAAGCCGCGCTCGCCGTCAGCCCGTCATCCGCCCTGACCTATATTCTGGGCAGCGTCATCCTCGGCTGGAGCGGCGAAGCCGAGCAAGCCATCGAGTGGAGCGAGCGCGGGATGCGGCTAAGCCCCTTCGACCCATGGGCTTTCGCCGCCTTCGATGCCCAGGCGATGAGCCATTTGCTGCGCGGCCGCTACGACGAGGCCTGCCGCGCCGCATACAGGTCCGTTCAGGCCAATCCCGCCCACAGCATCACCTATGTGCAATTGGCCGCCGCCCTGGCCAAGCTCGGCCGGCTGGAAGAGGCGGCGGCGGCAGCCGCGCGGGTGCGTGAGCTGCACCCGACGTTTCGCTACAGCCGGCAGTTCGCCGCCGTACACTGCGCCCCGGCGCTCGCGCAATGCCTCGGCGAGGCGCTGCGGGCCGCCGGTTTGCCGCAATAGGGCGGCTCTCGGCCCCTTTACCGCACCACGCCCCTGCAAGCCCAGGCCACGTTCGCGAACGACCGCGGCCCATCCGGCCGGCCGGCCTCATAGGCATCGCGGACGGCGGCTTCGGTGCGCGACCGCTCGGCTGGGTCGAGCGTCATCATGTATCTGCCGAGCGGCCCTTCGCCGGCGCCGATCGGCGCCCAGTAGTCGTCGAAGTCCCGGTAGTCCATGCGGATCATCAACTCGGTTTCGGTGACGTCGGCCAGCTCCTGCTCGATAAAAGTCCGCTTCATTTCGCCGGGCTGCATCATCGGCTGGAAGCAATAGCGGCTGCGCATCTGGCGTCCGCCTTCGCTGAGCGCGGCCGCCGTGTCGATCATCATGCGCATGCCGGGCATGCCGCCGAGATGGTCCCACACGACGGCCGCGACCACGCCGCCCGGCCGCACCACGCGGCGCATTTCGCCCACCGCCTTGCCGGCCTCCGGCACGAAGTGGAGCACGAGCAGCGCCAGCGCGCGGTCGAAACGATCGTCGGCGAACGGCAAGGCGGTGGCGTCGGCCTGCTGGATCTCGATGCGCGGATCGGTGTTGCGCCGCTGTGCCGCCTCGACGAAGACAGGCGAAAAGTCGATTGCCGTGATCGCCGCGAGGTCGGCGGATTTCGCCAGCTCGAAGGTCAGGCTGCCGGTGCCGCATCCGACGTCGAGGATCTTTTCGCCGCGGGCAAGCCCGGCGAAGTCGATGAATTTGGGCGCGAGCTTGCGGCTCCACCGGCCCATGAGCTGCTCATATCCGGATGCATCGTGAACGGTGAAACTTGAGGTCATCTCGCTCTCCCTGCGCTGAAGAGGCGAGGCTAGGCTAATTCGCGGAAAAGCGTGAGGCGGTTTTCCGTCCGCGGTCGCGCGACCTCCCTTCGACGAATGGCTAGTGCTTGGGCGTGGGCTCCGCGCGTGTTAGCCCTCACTGGCGGGTCAACATCGCCCAGCTCCGCCTTTCGGTGGGTGCCTGGGCGAGCGAGGCCGCTTCGACCGCGCCGGTTCCCGGCCCGCCAGATCCGCGCCTCCCCAGCCCGTCGGCATCCTGGCGCAACGGGCCGGCCGAACGCCCCGGCTTCAGGGCCGCACGGCGGTCACTTCGATTTCGACCAGGAAGCCGGGGCCGGCGAGGCCCGCGACCTGCACCACCGAACGCGTCGGGAGGTTCGGCTGGTCCTTGGTCCCGAAAAACTTCGTGTAGCCTTTCATGAAGCCGGCGAAATCCATCTTGCCGCCCTTGGCGGGATCGCCGACCAGGAAGACCTGCATCTTGACGACGTCACCCATCTTCAGGCCGAGATCGGCCAGCGTCTTGTCGATGGACTTCAGCACCGAGCCGGTCTGGGCCTCGGTGTCGCCATAGGCGGCGACCGTCGCCTTGTCGGCCTTCTCGTCGATGACCGACGGCACGGCGCCGCTGAGATAGACCGTGGTCTTGCCGGCCGGCACCTCGACGGCGCGCAGGATCGGAAAATCCGAATTCGGAATCTTGTGGCGAACGACGTCGTCGGCCAGCGCGGCGCCGGCCGCCAGCATTCCCGCCGCCAGCACGGCGGCCCCGATCCATGATTTCCCAACCGATGGTTTCATGACCCGTTTCCTTCTGTTCGAGAGGGCGGCGGGCGCCGGAATGCCCGCCGCGCCGTTTGCGTTGCCCCATGTGCGGGCGACGTCCGCCAAATCAGCGGACATCCTTCACGTCCTGCGCCGTCACGGCATCCTTGTAGTCGTTGCCGAAATGCGTCCTGACATAGTTGACCACGGCCGCGACCTGGTCGTCGCTCATCATCTGCCCCACCGGCGGCATGCCGTTTTGCCCGTGCAGGACGAGGGTCACGGGATAGCCGCCCGCCTCCAGGTTCTTGTTCTTGGCCAGCGCCGGATAGTGGCCGGCGCCGACCGCGCCTTGCCCCTTGTCCAGGTGGCAGGCGGCGCAGACATTGGCATAGAGCGCCGCGCCGTCCTTTTCGGTGAAATTGTCGCCCTGGCTGAATGTGACGCCGGCCGAATCGGCGAACGCGCCGGCGGCCGTGAACGCCATGGCGGCGGCCATGGCGGCGATGAAACCGCTGGGTCTTTTGAAGGAGCTGCTCATGATGGGGTGCCTCGCGGGATACGGGGTGAATGAAGGGATCGGCATGGCCTCATCCCTGCATGACGCGCTGGTGCAGGCGGGTGATGGCGTCGAGCGAGGACAGGATCGCGCCCTCCTGCCAGGCGGGAATGTAGGAGGCATGCTCGCCCGCCAGCACGATGCGGCCGTCGATCTGGCACAGATTGTCGTAATGCTCCTTGCGTGCCTCTTCGGTCCAGTCGCCCGCGCAGCCAAGCGTGAAGGGCGAGCGGTGCCATGCCCAGGAAACGCCGGTCTCGAACTCCTGCTTGTATTGCGGGTGAAGCTGCGCGCCGTATTCCACTGCCTTCTGCACGCGCTCCTGCGGGGTCATGGCGGTGAATTCGTAGGAGTTCGGTCCGTTCCACGTGTAGCAGCCGAGCAGCACGCCCTTGCCGCCGGCATTGAAGCCGGTGCTGGGATAGGAGATCTGCGAGATCGGCAGGTTGGTATAGCTGACGCCGCCGAAGATCGATTCGTCCTCCTCCCAGAAACGGCGCTTCATCTGCAGGCCGACCTTGACCGAGGACGCATAGGGCACCGCCCCGATCGCCGCCTGCATGGCGCCGCCGACCTGGATTTCGATCTGGCTGAGGATGGTGAGCGGAATGGTGCACACGCACCAGTCGGCGCTGGCCTCCTGGGCGGTTCCGGGGTTTCTCGCGTCCTCATAGGTCACCGTCACGCCCTTGTCGTTCTGGGCGATCTTGGTGACCTTGGCATTGTAGGTGATGAGGTCGCCGACCTGCTTGGCGAAGGCTTCGCCGATCCTGCCCATGCCGCCGACCGGCTGGAACATGGTGGTCTGGAATTCGTAGAGCGAGAAGTTGGCGAGGCTGCCCCACAGGCGCGAATTCAGCACGTCGGACGCGCTGAGGACCTGACCCGCCACCGGCTCGGCGCTGATGCCGCCGCCCGGCTCCTTCTCGTAGCCGCGGAACTCGGCGGTCGCGAGGCTGGATTTGTAGCTGTAGTCCTTGTCCAGCGCTCCCCAGGACTGCAGCGCCTCGAGCAGCACCTCCTGGTCCTCCTTGGAGACGAGTCCTTCCAGCTGGCCCTTCTTGGCCACCTTGGCCAGCAACTCCGAAGTGTGGCCCTTGAAGTCGGTCTGGATCTCGCGCACGCGCTTCGGCTTGCCGCCGAAGGCCTCCGTCGAATGCAGCAGGGCGTTGTGGTTGGTCTGCTGGAACGGCTCCAGCGTCACCCCGAGCCTCCGGCAATAGGCCAACAGCCCGTTGTGATGGTAAGGGATGCGCCAGGGGCCGGGATTGAGGTAGAGCCCCTCGTCGAACTCGCATTTCTGCGTGTAGCCGCCGAGTTCGGTGACGGTGTCGCCGCCGCGTATCGTCCAGTTGCGGCCGCCGGCGCGGGCATTGTATTCGAGGATCTTCACCTTGTAGCCGGCCTGGCGCAGTTCCAGCGCCGCCAGCATGCCGGCCAGGCCGGCGCCCAGGACGAGCACCGAAGCGCCCTTCGGGTCGCCTTCGAGATTGATGGGTCCCTTGTAATCGGACTCTGCCGCCAGTCCCATGCTGGTCATGGCCTGGTACATTGCGGCGCTGCCCGCCGTGATGCCGATCATTTTGAGAAGGTCGCGCCGGCGCATGCCGGCAAGGGATTGTTCGAGCTGCATGTTCGTCTCCTCGATCGGCGGCACGCCGCGATCCGTCATGCCGCCTGTTGCCGCCGCAAGCTCGAGGCGAGCCCGGTGGACCAGGCAAGGCTATGCCTCCAGCCCAGTCTGTTCAACCAACACGCCGCGCTTGGAACAAATGTCCTCGAACCTTGGCGCAATAGCGCACTCGCGGCGTCGCCGGCCGGCATTTCTCACGCTTTCGCGGCCTTGGGGCCGGGGGCCCGACCGCTTGCTGTGCCAATTGAAAGGGCATGCCTGGCTGGCCCCGACAGCGGGAAAGTCCAGCGGAAATCCCATGGCCGGCCGGCGCTCGCGGCGCCGGGTTTCATGGTCCGAATATTTGCCTTGTCGGCCGGTCGGTCAGCCTGCCACGGCCCGCACGCTCTCCCTCTCCACCAGTGGACATTCCAGCTTGGTGATCGGATAGCGCCCCCGTCCCACCGCTGCCGGCGCTTCGAGCTGTTCGATCGCCCATTGGCCCATCGCCATATGCGGCAGGATCGAGGTGGTGAGCGGCGGGAACAGATGCCTGGCGATTTCCTCGTCGTCATAGCCGACGACCGAAATGTCCTGCGGGATGTGCAGGCCGGCTTCCTTCAGGGCTTCGTAGCAGCCGATCGCCGTGCGGTCGTTCTGGCAGAAGATGGCGGTCGGGCGGTCCTTCAGCGCCAGGAGCTTGACGGTCGCGGCATAGCCGGCGCTGGCCGACCAGTCGCCCTCGACCACCAGTTCGGGATCGAAGGGGATGTCGGCGGTGGCGAGCGCGCGGCGGTAGCCTTTCAGCCGGTCCTGTGCTGCCTGCATCCAGGGCTCGCCGGTGATGGTGGCGATGCGGCGGTGGCCGTGGCTGATCAGGTGCCGGGTGGAGCTCTGGCCGCCGGCGATCTCGGAGGGCACCACGGCGGGGAAGGCATAGTCCGACGTGTAGCAGTTGAGCAGGATCACCGGGATGTCCAGGCTGTAGAGGAAATCGGGCGCCGTGATCTCGCGGGTGAAGATGGTCATGTAGATCAGCGCCGAAATGCCCCGCCGGGTCAGCGCCTCTATGGCGCGCGGCTCCATCACGGCGTCGCCCATCGTCTGCGCCACCAGAAGCACGTTGCCGGCGTTCCACGAGGCCTGGCGCGCGCCCTCGATGGCGACGACGGCTTCCGGGCTGGTGGCGAGCTGGTCGACGGCGAAGCCGATCACCCCGTCCAGCCCGTCGAAGGCGGCAGCCGGCGCCTTCAGCGCCGAGAAGGCCGGCGCGCTGTAGCCCAATGTGCGGGCCGCCTCGATCACCCGCTCGCGGGTCTGCCGCGACAGTTTTATGCCAGGCGAATTGTTGAGCACGAAGGAAACGGTCGCCTGCGAGCAGCCGGCGGCGCGCGCAATGTCGGTCATGGTGACCCGGCCCTTGGGCTTCACCGGCGCCTTGCGGCGCCTTGCCGTCGCGATATCAGTGGTCTCGCTCATTTTGTTCGTGTTCCCCGGCCTGTCCGGCCCGCCCGGCGACCATCAAGGCCGCGCCGGTTTATAGAAATATCGCCTGACTTATATCTATTAGTGGGCGACCGGTCTACTGGCTAGGCGGCTCAGGTAGCTTAAATCACAGCATATGAGCCGACTATCCCCTTTTGCGCCAAGCGATTGCATTCTCGGCCAGCCCGGCGGCGGCACCGCCGGCGCGGTCGCCATCGCCCGCTAAACTAATACCGTTTACTAATACGAAAATGCGCTGTAACGTCGGTCCGTCGCGTTCGATTTCCCTGGGGCGCGGTGCATGCGAATGGCCCGATGGCAAGCGGATAGTACCCCGCGAAGCCTTGTCGCGGACATGTGATATGTCAGACAAATCGGACTATTTACGAACGGGGGATGAGTCTCTAAAGTCCGTCGCCGTGGCTGGAACGACGCCATCTTCAGCGCCGGGAACCCTTGAGGAGGAGGGCGTCCAAGCCGCGAACGGCAAATCAGACAAGTGCAGGATCGGCCGGTCCGACGACCGGCCAAAACGGGAGGTTGAACATGAAATCCTTGATACGCAATGCATCCGTGGCCACCGCGGCGCTGCTGCTCGGCCTGACGGCGAGCACGATCGCGCGCGCCGACGACAAGCCGACGCTGGCCTTCGTGGTCAACGGCGCTTCCGACTTCTGGAAGGCGGCCGAAGCCGGCGTCAAGAAGGCGCAGGGCGAACTGCCCGACTACAATCTCGAGCTGAAATATCCAGAGCAGTCCTCGGTCGCCATCCAGCAGCGGCTTATGGACGATCTGGTCACCGCCGGCGTCAAGGGCATCATGGTCTCGGCCGTCGATCCCAAGACCTCGACCGACGGGCTGAACAAGATCGCCTCGGAAACGGCGCTGTTCACCACCGACTCCGACGCCCCGCAGACCAAGCGCGTCGCCTATATCGGCTCGTCCAATGTCGATGCCGGCAAGCAGGCGGCCGAGATCGCCAAGAAGGCGATGCCGGACGGCGGCAAATGCCTCGGCTTCGTCGGCCTGCTCGGCGCCGACAATGCCAAGGAGCGCATCCAGGGCATGAAGGATGGGCTGGCCGGCACCAAGATCGAACTCGTCGACGTGCGCGGCGACGACATCGACCAGGCCCGCGCCAAGAAGAATGTCGAGGACGCGCTGGTCGCCAGCCCCGACGTCACCTGCATGGTCGGCTTCTACTCCTACAACACGCCGCGCATCTATGAAGCGCTGCGCGATGCCGGCAAGCTCGGCTCGATCACCGTCGTCGGCTTCGACGACGATCCGATCACGCTGGGCGGCGTCAAGGAAGGCACCATTGCCGCCACCGTCGTGCAGCAGCCCTTCGAGTGGGCCTATCAGGGCATGAAGCTGATGGCGTCCTACCTCAAGGGCGACAAGTCGGGCATCCCGGCCAACGGCCTCATCATCATCCCGACCAAGATCATCGGCAAGGATGACGTCGACGCCTACGCCGCCAATCTGAAGGCGATGGCTGGAAATTAAGACCGAAGGCAGTTCAGCCGGCTCAACGTCGCTTGGGCCGGCTGCTCTCGCATTGACGAAGCCTTCGAGGCCAGTCAGTCTGCCAAGAGGTCGGCCCGCCAACGCTGTCAGGCATGATGAATTACTCCGACACATCCATCGCCGCGACCACCCCGTTCCTCAGCCTCGAGAACGTGCGCAAGACTTATCCGGGCGTCGTCGCGCTCGACGGCTTCTCGATGGAGGTCAGGCCGGGCGAGGTCATCGGCCTCGTCGGCGAAAACGGCGCCGGCAAATCCACCTTGATGAAGATCCTCGGCGGCGTGACGCGGCCGGACAGCGGCACCGTCACTGTCGACGGCACCGCCCATGACGGCCTGAGCGTCGAGGGCAGCCTTGGCTCCGGCATCGCCTTCGTCCACCAGGAACTCAACCTCTTCGAGAACCTCGATGTCGCAGCCAACATCTTCTTCGGCCGCGAACCGCTGCGCGCCGGGCCGCTCAAGCTTGTCGACCGCGCAAGGCTGCGCGCCATGGTGGCGCCGCTCCTGAAACGCGTCGGCGCCAATTTCTCCGCCGACACGCCTGTCGCTGAACTGTCGCTCGCCCAGCAGCAGATGGTCGAGATCGCCAAGGCGCTGTCGATCAAGGCAAGGCTGGTCATCCTCGACGAACCGACATCGAGCCTGCCGATCGCCGAGACCGACAAATTGCTCGACGTCATCAAGGCGCTGAAGGCCGACGGCATCAGCGTCATCTTCATTTCGCATCGCCTGCACGAGGTCGAGCGCGTCGCCGATCGCGTCATCGTGCTGCGCGACGGCATGCTGGCCGGCACCTTGCCCAAGCGCGACATCAACCACGACCAGATGGTCAAGCTGATGATCGGCCGGATGCTGAAGGAGCGCGAAAAAGCCTCCGAGGCGGCCCGCGCCCCCGGCGCCGTCGCCCTGTCGGCCAAGGCCATCCGCACCCCGACCTATCCCGGCCGGCCGGTCGATCTCGACGTCAGGCGCGGTGAAATCCTCGGCCTTGCCGGCCTCGTCGGTTCCGGCCGCACCGAGCTGGCGCGGGTGTTCTTCGGCATCGAAAGCAGCCTTGGCGGCACGCTCGAGCTCGCCGGCAAGCCGCTGGGCCTGGGCTCGGCGGCCGATGCCGTCGCGCACGGCATCTTCCTTGTGCCGGAGGACCGCAAGCTGACCGGCATCCTGCTCGACCTGTCGATAGCCCAGAACATTTCGCTGCCCAACCTGCCGGCGCATGCCAGGCGCTCTTTGGTGTCGGCCAGCGCGGAGACCGCCACTGCGGAGAAGCAGAAAAAAGATCTCGGCATCAAGGCGCCGTCGGTGCAGACGCGCACCGGCACGCTGTCGGGCGGCAACCAGCAGAAGGTCGTGCTGGCCAAATGGCTGGCGATGAACCCCAAGGTTATGATCCTCGACGAGCCGACGCGCGGCATCGACATCGGCGCCAAGGCGGAGATCTACGGGCTGATGCGCGCGCTGGCCGACGCCGGCGTCGCCGTGCTGATGATCTCCAGCGACATGGAGGAGGTGATCGGCGTGTCCGACCGCATCGCCGTCATGCATGAGGGCCAGATCTCGGGCATTCTCGACAAGGATCAGTTCAGCCAGGAAAACGTGCTGCTGCTGGCGGTGGGCAAGCAGCCGAAATAGTTTTTGCCGCCGTGGCTGGATGGCCGCGCAGGCAGGCATTGGGGAGAAGACGATGAGCAAGAAAGATCTCGGCCTGCTGATCCTGATCCTGGTGGTCGGCGCCATCGTCGCCATCATCAATCCCCGCTTCCTGCTGCCGATCAACCTCGCCAACACCTCGAACCTCATCGGCCTGTTCGGCATCCTGTCGATCGGCCAGGCCTTCGTCATCATCACCGGCGGCATCGAATTGTCGGTCGGCTCGCTGGTCGCGCTCCTGGGCACGCTGTTCATCGACTTCATCGCCGTGCGCGGCATGGAATGGCCGCTGGCCTTCGTGCTCATCCTGGTGCTCGGCGCCATCATCGGCCTGGCGCATGGCTGGCTGATCACGCGGCTCAAGCTGCAGCCATTCGTGGTGACCTTGTGCGGCCTTTTGATCTATCGCGGCGTCGCCCGCTTCTACACCGCCGACGGCACCGCCGGTTTCGCCTTCGGCCAGAATTTCCCGGAGCTCGAATTCTTGACCGCCGGCCGCTCCTGGGGCGTGCCGAACTCCTTCTTCGCGCTGATCGTCATCGCCATCGTCATGTGGGTGGTGCTGCACCGCTCGGTGTTCGGCCGCTATCTCTACGCCATCGGCAAGAACGAGGAAGCGGCGAAATATTCCGGTATCCGCACCGGGCGTGTCGTCATGGCCGCCTACGTCATCTGCGGCGTGCTGACGGCGTTGTCGGCGATCTATTTCGCCATGTACACGCGCTCCATCTCGCCGGCCAGCCACGGCCAGTTCTACGAGCTTTACGCCATTGCCGCGGCCGTGCTCGGCGGCTTCTCCCTGCGCGGCGGCGAGGGCTCGCTGATCGGCGTCATCCTCGGCACTGTGCTGCTGCAGGAGCTGCAGAACCTCGTCAACCTGCTCGGCATCCCGTCCTCGCTCAACTTCGCGGTGATGGGCGGCGTCATCCTCATCGGCGTGCTGATCGACCAGCAATGGGGCGTGTTCCGCGCGCGGCGGCGCATGGTCGACGCCGCCCGCAAGGGTGCGGTGGGCGCGGCCGCGGAATAATCGGAGGCATAAAGCGGGCGGCTGCCGTGACCGTTGAAAGATAACGCCGTTTCCATCTCGCCCGACCCGCAATTCCGCTCGATTTATCGTCGGCCGTATCTGTGCGGCCCCAAGCGACTTGGGTGCAAAGGGGGGCGGCGTCGCGAAAACGGCCTTGCGAGCTCCCATCCGGATTGGAACGAAACCCTTATCTGGGCGTTGTTCAAAGCTTTTCTATTCGGAGGCATTGTCATGGCCGCGAATCCGCTAAGCACCGCCAAGGTGGGAGGTCATCCCATCCATCCGATGCTCATTCCCTTTCCTGTCGCGTTCCTTGTCGGCGCGTTTCTCACCGATTTGATGTTCTGGGGCACTGCCGACGCCTTTTGGGCACGCGCGTCAATATGGCTGATTGGAGCAGCCATCGTCATGGCTCTCCTGGCGGCGATTGCCGGCTTTATCGATTTCCTGAGCGAGCCGCGCATCCGCGCCCTGACGGACGCCTGGTATCACATGGTCGGCAATTTGACCGCCGTCGTTCTGGCGCTGATCAATTTCTATCTTCGCTACAGCCAAGGCGCCGAAGCGGCAGTTCGCCCGTGGGGAGTGCTGCTTTCATTGATCGTTGTCTGCATCCTGCTGTTTACCGGCTGGAAAGGCTGGGAGATGGTGTACCGCCATCACGTCGCGGTTCTGGACGCGCCGACACAACCGTCGGCAACGCCGTCGGCCAGCACGCGTCGTGCCGATCACGACCGGCACGCGGCATAAAGGGATGTTCAGGTCAGGCGAGCGCCACCTGACATCAATAGCCACCTGACATCAATACCTTTAGTCGATCAGCCCCGACATGTCGGAGAACGCCATCGCCTTGCGCAGCACCTCGGCAAAGCGCTCGCCTGCCGTCTCGCGCGAACCGCTGTTGTCGATCGAGGTGACGCCGGGTCCCGACAGCGTCACAGGGGCGCTTCGCGCCAGGCGTGCCAGAACCTCCCCGCGCGACTCGCGTCCACGCATCGCCAGCCGCTCGGCCAGCACATCGGGCGAAGCGGTGATCTCGACGATGGCCAGGTTGGCATAGCGCTCCCGCAAGGCAGGGATGATCGCGCGCGATACATTGGCGACAGCGACATGGCCGTTGGCCACTGCCCAATCGACCTCGGCCGGCAGGCCGTAGCGCAGGCCGTGCGCTTCCCAGGAAACGGCGAAGGCGCCGTCGGCTTCGGCCTCGATGAAGGCGGCATCGGCCAGCGTGTCGTGATCCTCGCTTGCCGTATCGCTCGGTCTCGTGATGACGCGGCGCACGAATTCCAGCCGCGTCTCGTCAGCGAAAAGCGCCTTGGCCTGGCCGATGATCGTATCCTTGCCGGCGCCGCTCGGGCCCACCACGGCAACGAAGACGCCGTCGCGTATCGGAAACGCCTCGGCCGACAGTTCACGCTCGATCAACGCCGACACCATCATGCGACCCGTCGCCCTTGCCGCCAGACCGTGCGCACCACCGGAACGTGGTCGTCGAGGCGCACGCGCACCAGGTCGGCCCGGCGGCCTTCTTCGATGACGCCGCGATCGGAAAGACCGACGGCCTCGGCCGGGTTCTTGGACACCATCGCCACCGCCTGCGGCAGGGAAATGCTATCGACGACGTCGCCGAGAAAGAAGGCGGACTGGATCAGGCTGAAGGGGATGTAGTCGGACGACAATATGTCGAGCAGGCCGTCGCTGGCCAGCGTGCGCGCCGAGACGTTGCCAGAATGCGAGGCGCCGCGCATGACGTTGGGCGCGCCCATCAGCACGCCGAGCCCGGCATCCTTCGAAGCTCTGGCGGCTTCCTCGGTGGTTGGGAATTCGGCAACGCGCACGCCTTGCTCGATGGCTTCGTCGACATGGCCCGTTGTCGCATCGTCATGGCTCGCAAGCACGATGCCGCGCTCGTGGCAGGCGGCGGCGATGAAGACGCGGTTCGGCCCCGAATTCCGCGCAGATTCGCCCATCCGCTTCTCACAGAATTTCTGGAAATCGTGATCGGTCAGCTTCAGCTTGCGTTGGTAGTAGTAGGCGTAGGTTTCGAGGTTGACGAACTGGCGCTGACCCGGCGCATGGTCCATCAGCGAGGCGAGCTTCACCCGTTCGTCCGTCTCGAAATTGGCGAAGGCCCTGAGGCAATCCGGCGCCGAGACCTCGCAGCGCAGGTGGATGAAATGATCGGCCCGCAATCGATCCATCCGCACGCTGTCCTCGATCGCATCGGCGAGCTTGCGGATGTCGGCGGCGTTGAGATCGGCATCCTCGTCCATGCCGACGCGCAAGGCATCGAGCACGGTGGTGATGCCCGCGGTCGCCACTTGCGCGTCATGGGCAAGCACGGCGGCAATCGGGTTCCACCGCACCTTCGGCCGCGGCGCATAATGGCCTTCGAGATGATCGGTGTGAAGCTCGACCAGCCCCGGAATGATGAAATCGCCAGCCATGTCCTCGCCAGCTCGGACGGCGCCGGCGGATATGTCGGCGATCAGACCGTCACGCATCACGAGCGAGCCGTCGATGATCTCGTCGGCAAGAACGATGCGGGCGTTGCTCAGAATGGTCTCGGCGGTCATTTCAGGCAGTCCTTGGTTTTTTCTGGCCTTTACGGCTTGTTGCTTCAGGCGGTTTTTCTAGCCGGACGGCGCCCGAGCGCGTGCTGGGAAAGCACCATGAACGGGGCGCCGGGTTCGGGCTCGATGAACAACGTCAGCCCGTCCACAGGCACCGGCTGGCGCAGCACCTCGGCGAACAGGCCCTCGATTGCCAGGCGAAGACGAGGGCTTTCCTGTGGCCCGGCCCTGCCGGACAGCGTCATGTGGAAGCGGAAGCTCTCGAAGACATAGGGATAGCCCCATTGGCAGAGATTGCGAAATTCGCCCGGCTTCAGCGAGTCCGGGCTGCGCCGCTCGATCTCGGCCTCTGTCAACGGCGCGCGAAAGCGATCGAAATCGCGCACCACGTCATCGGCGAAGCGATTGAGCGGAGGCAATGGCGCCTCCGGCACCAGTGCGAAGAAACCGTCGATCTGGCTGACGACGAGACGGGGGATCATCACAACCGGCGTCGCCTCGGCAAAGGCGTCGAGCGCTGTGCGCAGCGAGGCTTCGGTTTCGTTGGCCGCCAACCGGAAAGGGGCTTTCAGCGTCGCATGAAAACCATAGCGCCGTGCCGATGCGGTGTGGAAGGCGACTTCCGCCGCCGACAAATCGCCCACCGCCTCCGCCGGTCGCGTCGTGGCGCCGAAGGGGTCACGGCCCAGCCATTTGGCGGCGATCCGCGCCAATTTTTCGTCCTGCCGGGGGGTGAAGTAGATGGCGTAGCGCATCGAAAATCCTCGTCAGCCCGTTGCCATAGGTGATTTCCATGACGGATTGACGAAGCTTTGAAGGGTTTTCGAAGGCAAATCGACCCCGCCGGTCCTTAGCCGACGATTTTTCTGATCTGGACCAACAGGTTCAGCCGCAACTGCGGGCCGGTCAGGCCTTCATCAGCCATTCGTGCTCGGGCGCATTGTGGAATTTCCACGTCCGCTTCGGGCCGGCCATGACGTTGAGGTAGTAGAGGTCGTAGCCATGGCAAGCGGCGCAGGGGTGATAGCCCCTGGGCACCAGCACGACGTCGCCGTCCTCGATCGCCATCGCCTCGTCCAACTGGCGAGAGCCGTCCTTGTCGGCGTCGGTATAGACCCGCTGGAAAGCAAAGCCCTGCGGCGGGTTGAGGCGGTGGTAATAGGTCTCCTCGAGATAGGACTCGGCAGGCAGATTGTCCTGGTCGTGCTTGTGCGGCGGATAGCTCGACGTGTGGCCGCCGGGCGTGATGACCTCGACCACCAGCAGCGAATCGGCCGGCTTGCCCTCGGGCAGGATATTGGTCACGTAGCGCGTATTGGTGCCCTTGCCGCGCACCTCCTGGCCAAGATCGTCGGGTCCGATCACGCGAACCGGCAGGCCGCCGCCGAGGCCGGGCGCCGAGCAGACCGCGAGTTCCAGTCCGGTATCAGCCGTCACCGACCAATCCGATCCCTGCGGCACATAGACAGACCATGGCTTGCCTTCGAAGGGCGACATGCGCTGGCCGAGCAGGCCGAGATCCTTGCCGCCGGCCTTGGCCGTGCCCTTGCCGGTGACGAACACCAGGCAGACTTCGCGATCGTCCGTCTTTCCCGATGCACTTTCGCCTGGCCTCAGCCGATGCAGGTCAAAACCGACATAGGTCCAGCCGGCGCTTTTTGGCGTCACATGGGCGACACGGCCATGGCCCTTGTCGGCCTTCACCAGCAGCTTCGACATCCGATTACTCCTTCGGTTCGACCTCGGCGGGCGCCTTGTTCTCGTCGGCCGGCTTATAGAGATAAAAAAACTGCCAGACGCCATAGCCGGCGAAGCCCAGCGCGATCACGCCCCAGAACGGTGTGCCGCTCGCGAACTCGATGATCGACCAGATGACGCAGACCGCGACGACGGCGACACGCCGCCACAATGGCCGGAAGAAGGGGTGCTCGGAATCTTTCATCGCGGCAACCTACAGCAAGCCCGGCCTGGCGAGAACCCGATCAGACATCGGGAAAGCCCTGCGTCTCGACCGTGTAGCCGGCGGCCGTCATCACCCGCATCAGCTCCTTGTGGCCGACCTGCGCCATCTTGAGCGGCGGGTTCTTCTTCGGGTCCTGTTCGGCCTCGACCACGAACCAGCCTTCATAGCCATGGTCGGCGAAACGCTGCACGATGGCGCCGAAATCCAGCGAGCCGTCGCCCGGCACGGTGAAGGCGCCGAGCGCCACCGCATCGAGGAAGGACTGCTTCGTGCGATCGAGCTTCTCGATCACGCCCATGCGCACATCCTTCACATGCACATGGCTGATGCGCTTGTGATGATTGTCGATGGCGCGCAGCACGTCGCCGCCGGCAAAGGCCAGATGGCCGGCATCGAGCAGCAGCGGAATGCCCGCTCCGGAATGGCGCATGAAGGCGTCGAGCTCCGGCTCGGTCTCGACCACCGCCGCCATGTGGTGATGATAGGAAAGCGGCATGCCCTGCTCGGCGCACCATTCGCCGAATTCGGTCAGGCGCCTGGCATAAGCCTTCATCTCGTCGCCCGAGAGTTTCGGCTTGGTGGCGAGCGGCTTCGAGCGGTCGCCCTGGATCGAGCGGCCGACCTCGCCATAGACGATGCAGGGCGCGTTCACCGCCTTGAACAGATCGATCATCGGCTGGATGCGATCCTTGTTCTTGCTCATCTCCTCATCGACCAGCGTGCCCGAGAACCAGCCACCGCACAGCGTGACGTCGGCCGCCTTCAGGATCGGCAACATCACCTTAGGGTCGTTGGGGAAGCGCCGGCCCATCTCCATTCCGGTGAAGCCGGCCGAGCGCGACTGGCGCAGGCACTCCTCCAACGACACGTCGTCGCTGAGTTCCGCAAGATCGTCGTTCCACCACGCGATGGGGGACATGCCCAGTTTGGCTTTCAAGTCGTCACTCCGGTTTCTTGTTCACCCTCCCCCTTGTGGGGAGGGCCGCTGCGAAGCAGTGGGTGGGGTGCGGCGCCAGCCCCCACCCGGACCTTCGGTCCGACCTCCCCATAAGGGGGAGGTAGGGAGTTGGCAGCGCTAAGATCAATCGCCGACGCTCTGCATCCGCCGTTTTTCATCATAGACCTTGCGCGCCGCGTTCACTTGGCTGCGCTCGGAGACTTCCGGCACCGCCACGTCCCACCAATGGCCGCCGGCATCGGTGGAGACCAGCGGATCGGTGTCGATGACCAGCACCGTGGTGCGGTCGTTGCCTTTCGCCTGAACCAGCGCCGTCTCCAGCCCTGCGATCGACGAGACCTTCTCGGCAATCGCCCCCATGCTCGCGGCGTGCGCGGCAAAATCGACGTCGGGCAGCACCTCGTGGCGCGCATCCTTCAGGAGATTGTTGAAGTTGGCGCCGCCGGTCGCCATCTGCAGCCGGTTGATGCAGCCAAAACCCCTGTTGTCGAGCAGCACGATGGTCAGCTTCAGGCCGAGCATCACCGAGGTGGCGATCTCGGAATTGAGCATCAGGTAGGAGCCGTCGCCGATCATGACGACGACCTCTTCCCCGGGCTTGGCCATCTTGGTGCCGAGCCCGCCGGCGATCTCGTAACCCATGGTCGAGAAACCGTATTCGGCATGATACGAGCCGGGCGCGCCGGCCTGCCAGAGCTTGTGCAATTCGCCCGGCAGCCCGCCGGCGGCATTGAGCAGCGTCACGCCGGATCCCATGGCGCGCTGCACGGCGCCGATCACCTGTGCGTCGGAAGGGTAGGCGGCATTGGTCGACGCCGTCACCTTGGCGGCTTCGGCCTGCCATTCTTTCTTGCCGGCTGCCGCATTCTCGGTCCAGGCTGATGGCGCCTTCCAGCCCTTCAGCGCGGCACCGAGTTCAGCCAAACCTTCGGCCGCGTCGGCCACCAGCGGCGATGCCCGATGCTTGCCGGCATCGAAAGGCTGCACATTCAAGCCGATGATGGTCTTGCCCGAATTCTTGAACAGCGCCCACGAGCCGGTGGTGAAATCCTGCAGGCGCGTGCCGACGGCCAGCACGACATCGGCCTCTTCCGCCAGCCGGTTGGCGGCCGATGTGCCGGTGACGCCGACCGCCGCCATGTTGAGCGGATGATCGTCCGGCAGCGAGGATTTGCCGCCTTGCGTCTCGCAGACCGGAATGCCGGCGCCTTCGACGAATTTCGCCAGTTCGTCCGAGGCCTGCGAATAGAGCACGCCGCCGCCGGCAATCACCAGTGGCTTGCTGGCGCCCTTGAGCGCCGCGACTGCGGCCGCCAATTCAGCCCGATCCGGGCGCGTCCGGCGCTGGCGCCAGACCCGCTCGGCAAAGAAGCTCTCGGGATAGTCATAGGCTTCGGCCTGCACGTCCTGGCAGAGCGACAAGGTCACAGGCCCGCATTCGGCCGGGTCGGTCAGCACGGCCATTGCGCGGCTCAGCGCCGGGATGATCTGCTCCGGCCGCGTGATACGGTCGAAATAGCGCGACACAGGACGGAAGCAGTCGTTGACCGTCGCCGTGCCGTCGGAAAAATCCTCGGCCTGCTGCAGCACCGGGTCGGGAATGCGGTTGGCGAAGACGTCGCCCGGCAGAAACAGGACAGGCAACCTGTTTACATGCGCAAGTGCCGCCGCCGTCACCATGTTGAGCGCGCCGGGCCCGATCGAGGAGGTAGCGGCCATGAAGCGGCGGCGGAAATTGGCCTTGCCATAGGCGATCGCCGCATGCGCCATCGCCTGTTCATTGTGGGCGCGGAAAGTCGGCAGTTCGTCGCGCACCTGGTAGAGCGCCTCGCCGATGCCGGCGACATTGCCATGGCCGAAGATCGCCCAGACGCCGCCGAAGATCGGCACCTTTGCGCCGTCGATCTCGGTCATCTGTTTGCTCAGGAAACGGGTCAGCGCCTGCGCCATCGTCAGGCGGATTGTCTTGCTCATTGGTTTCCTCCGCAGTCCCTGTGCCCGTTCTTATGCTGCTTTACGGCCGCGCGCGGCAAGCCATGCCTCGGTCAGCTGCTCGAAGCGCGATGCCATGTCGGCAATCGCTTCGTCGTCCGACATCCTGCCGGAAAGCCATTGTTCGGCGGCGTTGATGAAGATGGTGCGGCCGACCGCAAAACCCTTGACGATAGGCGCCTTGGCCGTCGCTGCGAAGGCGGCCTCCAATTCGTCCTGCGGGGCCTCCAGGCCGAGCAGTACGACGCCGCGGCACCAGGGGTCGTTCTTCAGGATCACGGCCTCGATCTTCGTCCACGCGCCGCTAGACGCCTGCGGTTCGAGCTTCCACCAATCCGGCTTGATGCCGAGCGCATAGAGTTCTTCCAGCGCACGCGGGATGGTCGTGTCGTCGAGCTTGCCGTGCTTGCCTGCGATGATCTCGATGAGAAGCTCTCTCCCCACTTTCCGCGCGGCCTCGAACAGAGCGCGTAATTTCTGCTGCTGTTCCTCCTTCAGGTCCGGTGGATCGTCGGGGTGATAGAAGCACAGGCATTTGATGCAGTGGTCGACCGGCCATTCGATAAGCTGGGAGCCGATGTCCTGCGAGAATTCGAAACGCAGCGGCCGCGAGCCCGGCAGTTCCACCGGCCGCCCGAGCCAGGCGAAGGGATGCCGGGCGAATTCGAACATCGCCTCGCGGCCATGTCTCTCGTCGAGCAGCATGCCGTAGCCGTCGCGCCCGGCGGCGACCTTGGCCGCCGCTTTCACCGTCAGCACCTTGAAATCCTCGATGCGCGACGCGTCAGCGCCGGTCTTGGCCGCCACGTCCTCGAGCTGCACCCGGTGGTCGCAGGCGAACGCCATCAGCGAGGGAATGTCGTGCCGGCGCGTCGTTGCCCAATGGATGTGGTTGATCGCCTCGTCCTTGCGCAAGGCCAGATGCCTGCTGCCGTGCTCGAGGAAGAACTGCAATTCCTCGAAGGTCGGATATTCCGGCGCGCACAACAGCCGCGACACGGCGAAGGCACCGCAGGCATTGGCCCAGGTCGCCGCCGTGGCAAGGCTTTCGCCGCCCAGCCAGCCGCGCAGGAAGCCCGACATGAAGGCATCGCCGGCGCCGAGCACGTTGTAGATCTCGATGGGAAAACCCTTGCCGACCACGCCGTCCTCGAGATCGTCGCTGATCGGCCCGTCATAGACGATGCAACCCATGGCGCCGCGCTTGAGCACGATGGTGGCCGAGGACAGCGAACGGATCGTCTGCAGCGCGCTCAGGCAGTCGTCGGCGCCCGAGGCGATCATGATCTCTTCCTCGGTACCCACGACGAGGTCGCAATCGGGCAGCACCGTCTTCAACTGCGCCGAGACGCGGTCGGATTTGACGTAGCGCTCGAAGCCCTCGGCGTGGCCGGCCAGGCCCCAGAGGTTCGGCCGGTAGTCGATGTCGAACACGACCTTGCCTCCCTTGGCCTTCATGATGCGGATCGCCTTGCGCTGGGCGGCATCGCTGTTGGGGCGGGAAAAATGCGTGCCGGTGACGACGATCGCGCGAGCCGAGGAAATAAACGCCTCGTCAATGTCCTCCTCAGCCAGCGCCATGTCGGCGCAGTCGGAGCGGTAGAAGATCATCGGCGAGACGCCTTCGCTCTCCACCGAAAGCAGCACCAATGCGGTCAACCGCTCCTTGTCGGTTTTCAGCCCGTCGGTGTTGACGCCTTCGCGCTTCAATTGTTCGCGGATGAAGCGGCCCATCTGCTCGTCACCGACGCGCGTCAGCAGCGCCGAACGCAGGCCGAGCCGCGCCGTGCCGACCGAGATATTGGCCGGGCAGCCGCCGACCGACTTGGCGAAGGAGGTGATGTCCTCCAGCCGCGAGCCGATCTGCTGGCCATAGAGGTCGACGGAAGCGCGACCGATGGTGATGACGTCGAGCGCAGCGTATTTCGCGTCCACGGCTTCGCTCATTGGAACCTCCCGTCGGGCTTGTTGTGTTGGGGTACACGCGCGAGCGGCAGCGTGGCGCCGAAAAATATGAAATAATAATTCCAATCCATAGTCAATATGGAATGAGCATTCCCCGAGCCAGAATCGCCTTTTTGCCAGCCACTCAGGCCTTACGCCCTTTGCCGGTGTTGCGCCGCTTCTCGCCGACGCCAACGGTCAGCGCCATGGCCAACGCCATCGTCGCCGATAGCGAGCGGAAGCCGGCGAAATCCGCCTCGGCAACCTCGAACCAGACGCTGGCGAACTGGGCAAGCGGTGAGAACGAGCTGTCGGTGATGGCAATGATCGGCACGCCCTGTTCCGAAATCGTGCGCGCCTCCTCGATCGTGGCCGGCGCATAGGGTGAGAAGGAGATGGCGACGACGGCGTCCGCCGGCGTCGCAAAGCTGACCATCTCGGCGTTGAGGCCGGCGGCCGATTCGATCAGCTGGTTGCGGATCTTCAACTTGCCCAGCGCATAGGCGATGTAGGACGCCACCGGATAGGAGCGCCGCTTGGCCAGCACATAGATGGTCTGCGCCTTGGCCAGCAGGGAAATCGCTTCTTCCAGGTGCGCGTCGTCCAGCGTGCGCGAAATGTCGTTGAGCGAGGTGCTGGCGGCGGCGACAAAACCGTCGAAGATCGCCCGGTGGCCGGCGCCGCCCTCCGCCTTGGCGCGCAGCGCCTGCAACCGTTCGTCATAGGAGGAGTTGCGCTCGCGCAGCCGCTCGCGAAACACCTGCTGGAGGCTGGTGAAGCCGTCAAAACCGAGCTGCTGGGCAAAGCGGATCAGCGTCGAGGGCTGCACGCCGGCCGAGGCCGCGATGCTGGCGGCGGTGCCGAAGGCGATATCGTCGGGATTGTCGAGCGCATAGGCGGCGATCTGGGCGATGCGCTTGGGCAGGCTTTCGCGCCGATCGAGGATCGTGGCGCGCAGCGTCTCGAAGTCGCGAGGTACCCGTTCGTCCATCGTCGGCCCGTCCAAGCTCATCGGTGAAGCGTCCTCTCTGCCCCATCATAGCGAGGCTGCGCAAGAACACCATAAAAAATGAGGCAGACATTCCATTCCGAACAAAAATGGACTAATTCATCCACGCAGCGTCTATGACAGTGGAGAAACGGAAAATGGTCGGCGTCGGTCTCATCGGCACGGGGTTCATGGGCAAGTGCCACGCCATTGCGTGGAGCGCCGTCGGCGCCGTCTTTCCCGACGACACCAAGCCACGGCTTGTCCATCTCGGCGAGGTCAATGAGGATCTCGCCAGGCGCAAGGCCGGCGAGTTCGGTTTCGCCAGGGCGTCCGGTGACTGGCGCGCCGTCGTCGAGGATCCCGAAGTGGATGTCGTCTCGCTGACCACGCCCAACCAGTTCCATCCGGAAATGGCCATCGCGGTGCTTCAGGCCGGCAAGCATTTGTGGTGCGAAAAGCCGATGGCGCCGAGCTTCGCCGAAGCCGAGGCAATGGCGGAAGCAGCGAAGAAATCCGGCAAGGTGGCGGCGCTCGGCTACAACTACATCCAGAGCCCGGCCATCCGCCATATCGGCGCGCTGCTCGACGAAAAGATCATCGGCAAGGTCAACCATCTGCGCATCGAGATGGACGAGGATTTCATGGCCGATCCCGAGGCGCTGTTCTTCTGGAAGCACGAGGCCGCCTCCGGCTACGGTGCGCTCGACGATTTTGCCGTGCACCCGCTGTCGCTGGTGTCAGCCCTGTTCGGCCGCGTCGCCAGCGTCATCTGCGACATGGCCAGGCCCTATGCCGACCGCAAGCTGGCCGCCGGCGGCCGCCGCGCGGTCGAAACTTACGACATCGCCAGCGTGCTGATGCATCTGGAGAACGGTGTCGCCGGCACTTTGCAGGTCAACCGCTCGGCCTGGGGCCGCAAGGGGCGCATCGCCGTCCAGATCTTCGGCTCCAAGGGCTCGATCCTGTTCGACCAGGAGCGGATGAACGAGTTCCAACTCTACCTCACATCGGACCGCCCGACCGAACAGGGCTATCGCACCATCCTGGTGGCGCCGCAGCACAAGCCTTATGATTTGTTCGTGCCCGCACCCGGGCATAGCCTCGGCTTCAACGATCTCAAGATCATCGAATGCCATGAACTGCTGATGCGGCTTGCCGGCAGACCGGCGCGGCTGATCGAATTCGCCGAAGGGCTGGAGATCGAGCGCACCGTGCATGCGATGGCGCGATCCTTCGAGGAGAAGCGCTGGGTGGAGGTAAGGTAGGTCCGCTGCGCTGGTCGGTTTAGCCGGCGGCCGCTGCATTGACTTCCCATCCACTGACCCAGATCTGCCGCAACCGGTCCCCTTCGCCCTTGAAGCGCAGTCCTGTCGGCTGGCAATCCTCGATGCGGTCGCTGCGGAAATTGCGGATCGCCTGGCGCAGCTCGCACCAGGCGACAATGTTGGCGGTTTCGGCGTAATAGATCAGCGCGATGGGGCGGATGAGACGCTCGGAAGCGCGGCCAAGCTCGTCGCGATAGGAGAGGTCGAGCTTCTCCTCGTCGCGTATGGCGCGGCGCACCAGCGCCAGATCGATCGCACCTGCGGAGGGCGCGGCGAACCCCCACGCATGCAGCGCATTGGCGTCGAGCGTCTGGCGCAAAGGGGGCGGTACGGCGCCGGCGATCTTGGCGCCGACGCGCTTGGCCGCCTGCTTGAGCTCGTCGTCGCCCATGCGTTCCAGCAGGGCGAGCGACAGCACGATCGCCTCCATCTCCTCGATCGAGAACATCAGCGGCGGCAGGTCGAAGCCGGGACGCAAGACATAGCCGATGCCGCGCCCGCCCTCGATCGGCACGCGCATCGCCTGAAGCGCTGCGATGTCGCGATAGATCGAGCGGATCGTCACTTCCAACTGCGCGGCGATCATTGCCGCAGTCACCGGCTGCCGCGCCAGCCGCAGGATCTGGATGATCTCGAACAGGCGTGACGCCTTGCGCATTTTTCTGACCCGGTACCGATCACAACTGACACACCATCGTCAGTTGGGCCAGCCTATAGGACTGCCTATCGGTTTGAAAATCAACAGGTTTCGTCGCGGCTGGGGCGAGCGGGACAACAGGCAACTGACATGGGCTACGCTGAAAATCTCTGGCTGTTCTTTATCCTCCTGTTCGGCATCATCGCCGTTCCGGGCATGGACATGCTGTTCGTGCTGGCCAATGCGCTGACCGGCGGGCGCGACAGGGGCCTTGCCGCGACCGGCGGCATCATGGTCGGCGGCATGGTGCACACGCTGAACGGCGCGATCGGCGTCGGCCTGCTGATGCATTTCATGCCGATCCTGTTCAAGCCGCTGCTGATTGCCGGCGCGGCCTACATGGCCTTCATCGGCGTCACGCTGATGCGCAGCTCCATCACTGTCGGTCACGACGGGCCCGCTGGCAGCCGCTCGGCATGGAAGGCGTTTCGCCAAGGCCTTGTGACCTGCCTGATCAACCCGAAGGCCTATCTCTTCGTGCTTGCCGTCTACCCGCAGTTCCTGAAGCCGGACTACGGCCCGATCTGGATGCAGGCGACGGTGATGGGCCTGCTGACCGTGCTTACGCAGGCCGCGATCTATGGCGGGCTCGCAATATCAGCCGGCCGCAGCCGCAAGCTGCTGATCGCAAATCCGCGAGCGACCATCCTTGCCGGCCGGGCGGCCGGGCTGCTGCTCTTCGCCGTCTCCGTATTCACAGCATGGGAGGGCGTGAGGGCGGCGTAGTCACGGGCTGGACCGAACTGGCGCCCTTCTGGCGCCGGCCGGATCAGGCGGCGTCCTACAGCGTGGCGAGAAGCTCGTCCAGCTGCTCGAATTGCTCGGACATCGCATCCGCCGCCCCGGCGCCGGCGTCGAGGGCTTCCTTCGAGGGATAGAGCTCGCGCATGACCAGCAGCGTCCTGCCGCCTTTTTCCTCGAAGGTCACCGTGGTGACGGGCCCACCGTCACCGCCTTCGTCATTGGTCCAGACGAGGCGCGAATGCGGTGTCACTTCGAGATACCTGCCGAAGAACTCGGCAGGCTGCGAGTCATCATGCCCGAACACCAAACGGTACCCGCCTCCCACACGAACATCCATCTCGCAGGAACGCAGGAACATGCCCATCGACTTCGGCACCCACCAGCGCTTGAACAGCTCGGGCTTGGTCCACGCCTCGAACACGATGCGCGCCGGCGCGTCGAAGCTTCGCGTAACGACCAGCTCCCGGTCGGACGTCCGTTCCACCGTCGTGCGGTTCTGCATGGGGGTGGGCTCATTCGCTCTTGTTTTGTCCATCGGCTTCCTCCTTCCGTTTCATTTCCTCGACAACCTTGTCCAGCTCGTCGAAGCGTGCGGCCCAGAGCTGGCGGTATCTCTCGATCCATGCCGCCTCCTCTTCCAGGCGGCGCAGGCCGAGCTTGCAGGTCCGCACGCGCCCGACCTTCTGCGTGGTGACGAACCCCGCCTGCTCCAGGACGCCGACATGCTTCTTCATGCCCGTGAGGGTCATGTGGAATTTCTGCGCCAGGTCCGTGATCGAAGCATCCGCACGGCCGAGTTGCTCCAGAACCCCGCGTCGGGTGGCGTCCGAAAGCGCGGCAAACGAGGCGTCCAGGCGGGTCGGAGAATACTGAACCATGTGGTTCAGTATGTAACATGCGGATCGGTGGCATGCAAGGAGGTGGAGGGCTGCGGGGTCTAAGGGCGGCGTGGTCCCGGGCCGAAACCGGAAACGCCGCCCTTTTGCTCCTACCAGATCAGGCGGCGCCCTGCCGGCTCTCCATCGAGGCGCGGCGCGCCGATCGGCGCCATTCCACGGCGCCGGCAAGGCCATGCAATACCGTCTCGGTGGTCGCCCAGTCGATGCAGCCGTCGGTGATGCTCTGGCCGTAGACGAGCGGCTTGCCGGGCACGACATCCTGCCGGCCGGCGACGAGATTGCTCTCGATCATGACGCCGATGATGCGCGCATCCCCCGCCGCGACCTGTCCTGCCACGTCGGCCGCGACCTTGGGCTGGTTCTCCGGCTTCTTGGCTGAGTTGGCATGGCTGACATCGATCATCAGGCGGGGCGCGATACCGATGCGGGCGAGTTCGACCGATGCGGCTTCGACGCTTGCTGCATCGTAATTGGGCTGGACGCCGCCGCGCAGGATGACATGGCAATCCTCGTTTCCGGTCGTTGCCGCGATGGCGCTGCGTCCGCCCTTGGTCACCGCCATGAAATGATGCGGCTGCGCGGCGGACTTCACCGCCTCAGCGGCAATCCTGAGATTGCCGTCGGTGCCGTTCTTGAAGCCGACCGGGCAGGACAGGCCCGAAGCCAATTCCCGGTGGATCTGGCTCTCCGTGGTGCGCGCGCCGATGGCGCCCCAGGCGACGAGGTCGGCAATATATTGCGGCGTGGTCATGTCGAGGAATTCCGTTGCCGCCGGCAGGCCGAGATTGTTGACGGCGGACAGCACGTTGCGCGCCATCCGCAGCCCCTTGTCGATGTTGAAGCTGCCGTCGAGGTCGGGATCGTTGATCAGGCCCTTCCAGCCGACCGTCGTGCGCGGCTTTTCGAAATAGACTCGCATCACGATCTCGAGCCGGTCGGACAGAGCCTCGCGCAGCGCCGCCAGACGGCTGGCATAGTCAACGGCCGCGACCGGATCGTGGATGGAACAAGGGCCGACGATGACAACAAGTCGGTCGTCAGCCCCCGTCAGGATTGAGTGGATGGTGTTGCGCGAGGCGGCAACGGTGCGCGTCGCCGTGAGTGAGCGCGGTATCTCCCGCATCACCTCTTCCGGCGTGCTCAGCAGTCTCAGTTCCTTGACCCGAAGGTCGTCTGTGGTGGTCAACACGGCTTCCTGCTCCTCTTTGATTTAGAGAAGACCTGCCGGCTGAAACAAAAAAGCCGCCAGGTCTGGCGGCTTGTCGGACTGTTTGCTGCAATCTTCAGATCGAGCGCAATCCTCCCGCCGCCAGCGAGCTGCTAAAGTACCAATAGGTGGCGGTCAGGTGGATCATGCGGCTCATATAGTCGAAGCGGCGGCCTTTGTCACGTACCCTGATGAGAGCCATTTCAGGATATGCCGAACCCCCGCGACGCGGTGGGCCTTTCGGCGATGTTATGCCGCTATTCCGGCGACGCGCCGGCGACGCTCTGGTCGTAGTCGACCAGCGAGCCGGTCATCACGCCGGATTGCGGGCTGACCATGTAGCTGATCAGCCGGGCAAGCTGGTCCGGCTTCACCAACTGCCCCATCGGCTGTGCGGCCTCGGCCTTCTCGAGCCAGTCGTCGGGTGCGTCATGCCATTTCTTCTGCACGATATCCTCGCCCTCGGTGTCCATCCAGCCGGGCAGCACGGCGTTGCAGCGGATGCGATTGAAGCGATAAGCGTTGGCGACATTCTTGGTCAACGTCATCAGCGCGCCCTTGCTGGTCGAATAGGGCGTCAGGAACGACTGACCGGTATGCGCCGACATCGACAGCACGTTGACGATCGATCCGGGGCCCTTTTTCTCAAGCAGATGCGTCACCACGCCCTGCATCAGGAAGAATGGGCCTCGCACATTGGTGTCGAAGATGGTGTCGAAGAGCTCCTCGCTGGTCTCCACCAGCGAGCCGCGCGCCGACGTGGCGGCGGCGTTGACCAGCGCATTGATGGTGCCGAAATGCGAAAGCGCGGTGGCGACGGCGCGCTTGCAATCGGCCACCTTGGAGACGTCCGCGCTGATGAAGATAGCATCGACGCCCGACTTCTTGAGCGTGGCGACAGCCTTGTCGCCCTTCTCCTGCGAGCGGCCGATCAGCGCCAGCGCCCGGCAGCCTTCTTCCGCCAATGCCTCGGCGACCGCGAAGCCTATGCCTTGTGCGCCGCCGGTGACGATGGCGCGCGTTTGTGAATTGCGACCGGCTGATGCGCTCATCGCTCTGCTCCTGTGCTTTAAGTCGTTACTTGTCGAGGCGGACGGTCTGGCCTGATGTCGCCGATTTCAGCGCCGCATCCGCCAGCCGAAGTGCGATGAGTCCGTCCGTCCCGCTCGGTGCTGCCTTCTTGCCCGAGGTCGCGGCGGCGATGAAGGATGCTATCTCGATGGCATAGGCATCGAGATAGCGGGTCATGAAGAAATCGTGCAGCGGCGGGCGCGTATAGCCCTTCTCATTGGCCAGTTCTATCGAGACCGGCCGCTGGTTCTCGGCCGCCACCATGCCTTTCGAGCCATGCACCTCGATGCGCTGGTCGTAGCCATAGGTGGCGCGGCGCGAATTGGAGATGACGGCCTGCTTGCCCGACGCGGTTTCCAGGATGACGCTGACCGAGTCGAAATCGCCGGCCTCGCCGATTTGTTTGTCGACCAGCACCGAGGCATGCGCGCTGACCGCCACCGGCTCTTCGCCGAGCAGGAAGCGTGCCATGTCGAAATCATGGATGGTCATGTCACGAAAAATGCCTCCGGAGCGCGCGATGTAGTCGATCGGCGGCGCGCCCGGATCGCGCGACGTGATGGTCACCATCTCGACCGTGCCGATAGCGCCGTCATCGATCGCCTTGCGTACCGCGGCGAAATGCGGGTCGAAGCGCCTGTTGAAGCCGACCATCAGCGTCGCCTTGGTCTTCTCGACCACGGCGAGGCACTGCTCGACGCGCTTGACGTCGAGGTCGATCGGCTTCTCGCAGAAGATCGCCTTGCCGGCCCTGGCGAAGCGCTCGATCAGGTCGGCATGGGTGTCCGTCGGCGTGCAGATGACGACCGCGTCGATATCCCCGGATTTCTCGATGGCATCGATCGTGCGCACCTCGGCGCCATAGGCCGTGGCGAGTTCGCTCGCCGCCTTTTCGAAAGCGTCGGCAACGGCGACCAGTTCGGCCTGCGGATTGGAGCCGACGGCGCGGGCGTGGACCTTGCCGATGCGGCCGGCACCGAGGAGGGCGAAGCGGAGAGTCATGGAATTTCCTCTGGGGATGGTTCGAAGCTGGCGAGGCGCCGGTCATGCGCGCGGCTGATTTTCCGGTCAAGACGAGATCGACAGGGAGGCGATGACCGCCGCCTCCGCGCCCGGCCTAGGCCGCGAGTTCGGCCTCTCCGGTCTTGGCGCCGGTGATGTAGGAAACAATATCGTTTCCGTCGGTGTTCTCCTTGCGTAGATTGGCGACGATGCGGCCGCGCCGGAATACGACGATGCGGTCGCAAAGGTCGAACACCTGGCGCATATTGTGGCTGATCAGGATCAGCGGCTCGCCATTGTCCTTTAGCGTGCGGATGATGTTCTCCACCTGCGCGGTCTCCTGCACGCCGAGTGCTGCCGTCGGCTCGTCCATGATGATCAGCTTGGAGGCGAAGGTCGCGGTCCTGGCGATCGCCACGCACTGCCGCTGGCCGCCCGACATATGGCGGATGGTGTTCGACAGGTTGGGGATTTTCACCGCCGTGCGCACCAGCGCGGCTTCGGTCGCCTTGCGCATCCCCCAGCGGTCCAGGATCGAAAACGGTCCCAGATTGAACAGTACTTTTTCGCGGCCCAGGAACAGGTTCGACGGCACGTCGAGATCGTCGGCCAGCGCCAGATTCTGGAACACGGTCTCGATGCCGGCCTCGCGCGCCTCGATAGGGCCCGAAAAATTGACTTGCTTGCCGTCGAACCAGATCTGGCCGCTGGTCGGTTGCTCGACGGCGGTGATCTGGCGCACGAAGGTCGACTTGCCTGCGCCGTTGTCGCCCATGATGGCGACGTGTTCGCCCTTGCGCAGTTCGAAATTCGCGCCTTCCAGCGCCTGCACGCCGCCATAGCGCTTGGTCAGGTTTTCGGTCTTCAGGACGATGTCTGACATGGTCAAGCCCTCAATGCCCGCAGGCGCTGGCGCCACTGATCGAGAACGACGGCGCCGACGATGATCACACCCTTGACCATCTCCTGGTAGTAGGCGTCGAGGCGCAGGAAGGTGAAGCCGGAGATGATGACGCCGAAGATCAGAGCGCCGATCACCGTGCCGACGATCGAGCCGCGTCCGCCCGACAGCGATACGCCGCCGATGACCGCCATGGCGATGGCGTCGAGTTCGTACATCACGCCCATGCCGGCCTGGGCGGTGAGGTTCTTGGAAGAGAGCACCACCGCGGCGAGCGATGCGAGTATGCCGGCGATGACATAGACCAGGATCTTGTGGTTGGCGATCTTGATGCCGGACATGCGTGCGGCGTCCTCGTTGGAGCCGATGGCGTAGCAATGCTTGCCGTATCGTGTGTAGGTCATGATCAGTTGGAAAAGCACGGCGAGCGACAGGAAGATGATGACGGGCATCAGGCCCTTGCCGATCGCGGCGAAACTGTCGGTGGGAAACGAGATAGGCTGGCCCTTGGACCACCATTTGGCGATGCCGCGCGCGGTCACCATCATGCCGAGCGTGGCGATGAAGGGCGGAATGCGCGTGTAGGCGATCAAGGCGCCGTTGACCAGGCCGGCGAGCAGCCCGCAGCCGATGGCGACCAGCAGCGGCACGATGACGGGCAGGTCGGTCCAGCCCTGCGCCAGGAACATCGCCTTGGGATTGGGGTTGCCGTTGACGGTCGCCACCTGCGCGAAGCTCATGGCGATCATCGCGGTGGCGCCGACGATCGAACCCGAGGACAGGTCGATGCCGCCCGATATGATCACCTGCGTCACGCCGATGGCGATGATGCCGACAATCGACACTTGCAGGATGATGATCTGTAGCCGCGCCTCGTTGAAGAGGCCGCCGACATTGCTGCGGGTGTTGAACAGGAAGCTGTCGCCGAGAAAGACACGGCCGATCAATTCGAAGATGACGACAAGAATGACGAGCGCCAGGAAGACGTTGAATTCCGCCGGCCATATGCGCTTCTTTGCATCATAGCTGACCCCGCCGACGCCATGCGATGTCTGTGCCAATCGTCTATCCTCCGTCAGCCGCGGCCGCTCCTGGCGCCTGAAAGCGCTGAGAGGTGGGGCGGCGCCCGGTCTTGAGCACCGCCCCGGGGTGAACCGTTCCGCCGCTCAGTTCTTCTTCAGGAACTTGTCGATGTTGGCCGGCGTCACCAGTTGGAAGGGCACGTAGACCTTGTGTTCGACCTTCTCGCCCTTGGACAGTTTCAGTGCCGCGTCGAGCGCACCGGCGCCCTGGCCGGCCGCGTCCTGGAACACGGTGACGTCGAGGTCGCCTGCCTGCATGGCCGCAAGCGCGTCCTGCGTGGCGTCGACGCCGCCAACGACAACCGTCTTCATGTCGATATTGGCGGCCTTCATCGCCTGGATGGCGCCGATGGCGCTTTCGTCATTGTTGGCGATGACGCCGTCAAACGGCTTGCCGGTCGACAGCCAGTTGGTCATCAGGTTCTGGGCCTCGTCGCGGTTCCAGTTAGACGTCTGCTTGTCGATGATCTTGATGAAGCTGCAATCCGGCGTCGCGATCACCTCTTCGATGTCCTTGGTGCGCTGCACGGCCGCCTGGTTGGAAAGCTCGCCCATGATCACGTAGACATTGGCTTCCTTCTTGCCGGCTTCCTTGAACAGGCGGCAGGCTTCCTTGGTTTCAAGCGTGCCGGAATCGGCCTCGTTCGAAGCGACGAAGGCCTGGTTGTCAGGCAGCGTGTCGACGTTGACAGGCTCGCGGTTGACATAGACCAGCGGGATCTTGGCGGCGGCCGCGGCATCCGACATCGCCTGCGTGGCAGAGGTGTCGACCGGATTGACGATGATGGCGTCGACGCCCGATGCGGCGAAGTTCTTGATCTGGTCGAGCTGTTTGGCGACGTCGTTCTGCGCGTCCTCGACCTGCAACTCCACGCCGCTCATGCCCTTGGCCTGCTCGATCATGCCGTTGCGCAGCACAGTGAGGAAATTGTCGTCGAACTTGGCCATCGAGACGCCGATCTTGGCGGCCATGGCGGACGAACTCATCAGCGCCGCGAAGGCGACGCCCAAAATTATTTTCTTCATTGTATCT
Organism: Mesorhizobium sp. BR1-1-2; assembly: GCF_020165435.1. Taxonomy (NCBI): domain Bacteria; kingdom Pseudomonadati; phylum Pseudomonadota; class Alphaproteobacteria; order Hyphomicrobiales; family Phyllobacteriaceae; genus Mesorhizobium; species Mesorhizobium sp. BR1-1-2. The sequence goes on along the minus strand of NZ_JAIUID010000016.1, from coordinate 76,505 downwards.
CTCCTCCACTTTGGGTGTCCGGTCGCACCGATCTATCCGGAATCCCCGGTCTCCCCGGGGAATCTCTCCCTGATATCATTTCGTCCCAGGGCGGTTCATCACCGGCTGGACCGCCGAACTGCCTGCCCCGAACCAGATGTTCTCGGAACGAAAGAACCAAAATGTACAGCCAGTGAAATATTTATTCCATTTCGGAACGGGACGTCAAGGGAGATTCCGAATCTGGGCGTGCGATTTTCGGCCGTCTCTGATGGATTCTATCATTTCAGGCGGCCGGTTTGCGGCAGACCGGGCTGCCCGGGCATTTTATCGTTTCATGGAAACGCTCTACCTCCGTCCTGACGCGACCTGGACGGAAAACCGCTGCACGCATTCCTGAAATGGCTTCAGATGTTTTCCGGCAAATAGATGTCGAAGGGGAGGAACGTCTGGCCCGGCGCATTGGCCGCGCCGGTTTCGATGGCATGCGCCATCCGATCGACGAGCTCGCGACAGAGCGCGGCAAGGGGCGTCGAGATCACCATCGTCAGGATGTTGTCGGCAAGCGCGGCGCGCGATTCGGCTGATATCTCGTTGCAGACAACCACAGGCATGTCGGCGGGCTTCGCTGTCCGCAGCGCCGAGACAGCGCCTTCCATGCCGCCGCCGGCGACGTAGCAGCCGACAAGATCCGGATATCGCGCCAGAAGATCGATCATCGCATCATGGGTCACCTGGTTGGCCTCCAGATTGACCAGCGTCTCAAGCACGTTGAAGTCCGGCGCATGCTCGCGAAAGAAGGAGCGGAAACCGATCTCACGCAGCTCATGGCCGTGGAAGCGATGGCTGCCGACAAAAAGGGCGACCTTGCCGGGCTTCCTCGCAGCCTTCGAGATCATCCAGGCGGCGGTGCGGCCGACCTTGCGGTTGTCGAGGCCGACATAGCCCTCGCGGATGCCGGCAGCGAAGTCGGACAGCAGGGAGAAGACCGGCTGCCCCTTGGCCTTTAGCGCCTCCACGACCGCCGTCAGCGTCGGATGGTCAGGGCCGACCACGGCGATGGCCCGCGATTTCGCCGCCAGCCTGCGCATCTGGGCGGCGATCTCATCGGGGGCCAGGGAAGTGGCGAAATCGATGGTTGCGACGCCACGGAAGCGCTGCGATTGTGCCACCGCCAGTTCGAGTTCCCGCGCGAAATCGCCATAGAAAACGTCATTGCCCCGAAGCAGCAGAAAGCCCAGTCGATACTCGGGCAATTCCTGACGCATGCGCTGTTTGATCAGCCCCGCCGCGTGATAGCCGATCTCGGTCGCGGCGTCATAGACGCGGCGGGCCGTTTCCTCGCGCACCGGCAGGCGGCTGTTGAGCACGCGGTCCACCGTGGCAACGCTGACGCCGGAGATGCGCGCCAGATCGGTGATCGTCGGCCGTTTCGCCATGTCTGTCCTCATTCGACTGCGCGTCTTTCCTACATCTTGATGATAGGAAATGATAGAAACTATCTTTATGATGTTGAGTCTATCATGAGCTAGCGTTATTTTCAGCCTCGAAGTCAGGAAATGTCGGGCATTCGCGCGGCGGATGCCTTTGCCGAGGGAGGCAACCATGCATGCTGCGCCGTCCCGGCGTGACTACAGCCTGATCGGCCGCGACGCCAGGCTGGCCGTCGAGACCGGCCTGTCGGCGGCCGAATGGTATCACACCGACATTCCCCGCAAGCAGATGAAGGAGCTGATGCAGCGCTCCGACGCGCCCGCGATCCGCGACACGGCGATCTGGACCGCCGCGCTCATCGTCAGCGGCGCCGGCGGTGCCTGGTTCTGGGGAACCTGGTGGTGCGTGCCGTTCTTCTTCGCCTATGGTGTGCTCTACGGCTCGTCCACCGATTCCCGCTGGCACGAATGCGGCCATGGCACGGCCTTCCGCACGCAGTGGATGAATGATGTGGTCTATCAGGTCGCCTGCTTCATGATCATGCGCAACCCGGTGACCTGGCGCTGGAGCCACACGCGCCATCACACCGACACCATCATCGTCGGCCGCGACCCGGAAATCTCGGTCATGCGGCCGCCCGACCTGGTGCGCGCCATCCTCGGCTTTGTCGGCGTGCTCGACGCCTGGCATGCGATGTCAGACATGCTGCGCAACGCCGCCGGCAACATCAGCGCGGCCGAAAAGACCTTTATTCCCGAGCAGGAACAGCCGAAGGCGATCCGCATCGCCCGCATCTGGACCGCGATCTATGCCGCAACCATCGCGCTGGCGCTCTATACCGGCTCGTTCCTGCCCTTGATGCTGGTCGGTCTGCCCAGGCTCTATGGCGCCTGGCACCACGTCATGGTCGGCCTGCTGCAGCATGGCGGCCTTGCCGACAACGTTACCGACCATCGGCTGAACAGCCGCACCGTCTATATGAACCCGGTCAGCCGTTTCATCTATTGGAACATGAACTACCACGTCGAGCATCATATGTTCCCGATGGTGCCTTACCATGCGCTGCCGAAGCTGCATGAACTGATCAAGCACGATTTGCCCGCGCCGACGCCGTCGATCCTGGCCGGCTATCGCGAGATGCTGCCTGTCTTCTGGCGCCAGTTGCGCAACGAGGATTATTTCCTCAAGCGCGAGCTGCCGCCGACGGCCAGGCCGTACCGCGAAGATCTGCACAACGACAATGCTGCCTTCAACGCCGCGGCGGAGTGACATCCGCCCGTGAGGCGCCATCGGGAAATTTTGCGGGAGAAATGTATGAGCGACTGGGTCGAGGCCTGTGCCGTGGGAGACATCGACGAGGAAGACGTGATGCGGTTCGATCACGGCGGCCGCAGCTACGCCATCTATCGCAGCCCCGATGACGAGTATTTCGCCACCGACGGCCTGTGCACGCATGAAAAGGTGCATCTCGCCGACGGGCTTGTCATGGACGACATCATCGAATGCCCCAAGCACAATGGCCGCTTCAACTACAAGACAGGCCAGGCCAAAGGCGCGCCGGCCTGCATCAATCTCAGGACCTATCCGGTCAAGGTCGACGCCGGCAGCATCCTCGTTCAGATCGGATGACCGGCATGACGCGGGGAATGGTTGTCATCGGCGCTGGCGAATGCGGCGGCCGGGCAGCGCTTGCATTGCGGGATCTCGGCTATGAGGGACCGGTGACGCTGGTCGGCGACGAGCCGCATCTGCCCTATGAACGGCCGCCTCTGTCCAAGGACGCAATGGCCGGCGGCGCGCCCGAGATCAGGGCGATCGCAAGCGATGAGATCCTCGCCGAAAAGTCGATCCGGCATATCCATTCCGTTCAGGCTTCAGCGATCGATCGCGCCGCGCATACTGTGCGCCTGTCGGACGGTTCGGTTCTGCCCTACGACAAGCTGCTGCTGGCGACCGGCTCGACGCCCCGCAAACTGTCGATGCCTGGCCTTGATGGGCGCTGCGTCTACCTCCGCACCTTCGCCGATGCGCTGGCCATCCGCGCCCACCTCAAGGCTGGTAGCCGCATCGCGATCGTCGGCGGCGGCTTCATAGGGCTCGAGCTCGCGGCGGCGGCCCGCAAGCTCGGTGCTGCGGTCACCGTCATCGAGGCGCAGCCGCGTATCCTGATGCGCGGTGTACCGGCCGAGATCGCCAAGGTCGTCCATGACGCCCACGTCGCCGAAGGTGTCGACATAACATGCGGCGAAGGCATTGCCTCGATCGCCGACGACGGCAGGCAAGTGCGCATCGCGCTTGCCGGCGGCCGCGAAATAGCCGCCGATCTCGCCATCATCGGCATCGGCGCCGTGCCGGTGACGGCGCTTGCCGCCGAAGCAGGACTGGCCATCGACAACGGCATATCGGTCGATGCCGAACTGCGCAGCAGCGACCCCGACATCTTCGCTGCCGGCGACTGCTGCTCGTTCCCGCTTGCCGTCTATGGCGGCCGCCGCGTGCGGCTGGAGGCCTGGCGCAATGCGCAGGAGCAGGGCGCGCTGGCGGCAAAGAACATGCTGGGCGCCGCAGAGGCACATGCGGCGGTGCCGTGGTTCTGGTCGGATCAGTATGGCCTGTCCCTGCAGATCGCGGGGCTCTCCGACGAGGGCCGCAGCACGGTGCGCCGCGATCTCGGCGAGGGCGCCTTCATCCTCTTTCACCTTGCCGAGGACGGCAGGCTGGTGGCCGCCAGCGGCATCGGCCCCGGCAATGCCGTCGCCCGCGACATCCGGTTGGCTGAAATGCTGATCGGCAAACGGGCGAAGCCCGCGCCGGAAGCGCTCGGTTCGCAGGCGGTGAAATTGAAATCGCTGCTGGCGGCGTAGGACGCAACGGCAACTGTCAGGGTCTGCGGCGCAGGCGTTGGCAAATCAACGTCAGCGCGCCTGAGCTCCCTAAAACAGCGCCTTCAGCTCCGGCAGTTTGTCATTGACCAGCCAGCCGTAATAATTCTCTTCCGGCAGCTTCACAGGCTCGCCGGCGGCGCTGCGCTTGTCGTTCTCCGCCTTCAGCGCATAGGCGCGTTGCTCGGGATTGCCGACATTGTAGAGCGTGGCGGTGAGGCCCGGATTGCCCGAAATGTCGAAGCCGGCGATGCTCTTATAGGCGTCGATCGATTTCCGGATCGTCGCGGCAACGTAGGGCAGCGTGAGGTCGGGATCCATGATGGTCTTGTAGACCGCATTGGGATCGCCGACGTCGAGCTTCGGCAGGCCGGAAACCTTGTGCACGAGATCGCTCATCTGGAGCGCGGTCAGCGGATTGAGCTGGCCGAGACCAAAGGTCTGGCCGGCATAGTAGGGCTGGAAGAAAGTGGCGCCGAAGCGGTCGTTGGGGAAATCCTCGCCGCCGACGGTCTTGCCGCGAAATGAACGGTTCCACACCTGCTCGCGGCATTCCCACAAATCGTAACTGTCGGACATCCCAGTGCATTTCCTGAATTCCGGCCGCTGCACGAAATCCGTGATGTCCTCGCCGTCATAGGCGAAGGACAGCTTGCTGGAGAGATAGGAGATCGCCTTGACGTAGTAGGTCTGCAGCCGGTCGTAGGCGTCGACATTGTAGGTGTGCTCGCCGACGATGGCGCCGACAATGTGCATTGGATCGATGCCGTAGACGCTTGCCGCCTTCTTGATCTTGCCGCGCAGGTCGGCGTCGTTCTGCAGCAGCGCATAGACCTTGCGGTACTTCGCCTGGAACGTGGTGTTGGTGGCCTGCGTGCGCCGGCTTGAGGCTCCCGGAATGCCGGGCTGCTCGGCATTGCGGTTCCCCGGCGGCACCATGGTCGCCGCGTCGGCGCCGAACATCGTTGCCGCCAGCGTCAAGCCGAGAATGACCAGGATCAGTTTTTTCATGCGCCCGCCGCCTAGAGAATTGCCGCGCAAACTAGGTAAAGCTCTTGGTCGAGTCGAGAGCGGCCCTGCGCTCGGCAGAACGAAAGGTGGCCGAATGATACCATCCGGCCACACATGATCCATTCGCCCGACAGGCGCCGGAACGATCCGGCGCGCCTGCTCAAAGAATGAAGCGCGACAGATCGGTGTTCCTCGACAGGTCGCCGACATGCTTCTCCACATAGGCTGCGTCGATGGTCACCGCAGTGCCGTTGCGGTCCGGCGCGTCGTAGGAGATATCGTCCAGCACGCGCTCCATTACCGTCTGCAACCGCCTTGCGCCGATATTCTCGACGCTGGCGTTAAGATCGACGGCGATGCCGGCGAGCGAATCGATGGCGTCGTCGGTGAAGGTCAGGTCGACGCCTTCGGTCTTCATCAGCGCGATATACTGCTTGATGAGGCTCGCTTCCGTCTCGGTCAGGATGCGGACGAAATCCTCTTTCTCCAGCGCGCGCAATTCGACGCGGATCGGCAGGCGGCCCTGCAGCTCTGGTAACAGGTCGGACGGCTTCGAGACGTGGAACGCACCCGATGCGATGAACAGGATGTGATCCGTCTTCAACGGCCCATATTTGGTCGCCACCGTCGTGCCCTCGACCAGCGGCAGCAGGTCGCGCTGCACGCCCTCACGCGAAGGCCCGCCCGAAATATCCGACCGGGCCGCGATCTTGTCGATCTCGTCGAGGAAGACGATGCCGTCATTTTCCGCAGCGTCCAGCGCCCGGCGCACCACCTCGTCCTGGTCGAGCAGCTTGTCGGACTCGTCGTTGACCAGCAGGTCGTAGGATTCCTTTACCGTCGTCTTGCGCAATTTGGTCTTCTTGCCGCCCATCGCCTTCGACAGCATGTCGTTGATGTTGAGCACGCCGATATTGGCGCCCGGCATGCCGGGAATCTCGAAGCCGGGCATGCCGCCATTGCCGGTATCGGCCACCTCGATCTCGATCTCCTTGTCGTCGAGTTCGCCCTCGCGTAGCCTCTTGCGGAAGGAATCGCGCGTGGCAGGGCTGGCAGTCTTGCCGACCAGCGCCTCCAGCACGCGTTCCTCGGCGTTGACATGGGCGCGCGCCTTGACGTCCTCACGCATCTTCTCGCGCACCAGGCCGATGGCGACCTCGACGAGGTCGCGCACGATCTGCTCGACATCGCGGCCGACATAGCCGACCTCGGTAAATTTGGTTGCCTCGACCTTGACGAAGGGCGCGCCGGCCAGCCGCGCCAGGCGGCGCGAGATTTCGGTCTTGCCGACGCCGGTCGGCCCGATCATCAGGATGTTCTTCGGCATCACTTCTTCGCGCATCTGCCCTTCCAGCTGCTGGCGGCGCCAGCGGTTGCGCAAGGCGATGGCCACGGCGCGCTTGGCGTCCTTCTGGCCGATGATGAAACGGTCGAGTTCCGAAACGATTTCGCGGGGAGAAAATGTGCTCATATCACTAAATTCCACTTTGCCACTGCTTGATGGCCTCGAACGGATGCAGCAGCATGATCACGTTGAGTGTCAGATTGTCCCGGATAAGGTAGCCGGTGCCCAGTTCGAAGAGGATGGCGAGGCTGACGATCACCCATATAGGTAGCCTTCGCGCCATCACAAATCCCAGCACCATGGCCAGCGTGTCCGACACCGAATTGATGATGCTGTCGCCGTAATAGTCGAGCGAGATGGTGCCGGCGCGGTAGCGCTCTATGATGAACGGGCTGTTCTCGATCAGCTCCCAGCCGCCCTCGATGAAGACGGCGAAAGCCAGCCGCAAGCCGACCGGCGAACGCGGAAACAGGAACCTGGCCAGCGCATAGAACAGGAAGCCGTGGATGATGTGCGAGAACGTGTACCAGTCCGATATATGCTGGGAATTCTCGGAACTGTTCACCACGCCGTGCCAGAGCTTCACATAGCCACAAGTACAGATCGGCGGGTGCCCCATGCCGTAGAGGGCTCCGGCCTGGAAGATGAGCAGGCCAAGGACGAGCAGCAGTCCCATGCGCCAGCTGTCTTCATAGGCCGAGACCAGCCTGTCGTGACCCGATGCGTCCATGCCCCATTACCTCTCTTGCGCGTCGCCATGTTGCGTGTCGGTTGCGTCGACAGCCATCAGCACGACATCGCCATATCTGGATTGCCGGCGATCGATTGCCCGAAATCCCGCCTTTTCATAGGCGCGGATGGCGCGGCCATTGGATGGGTCGGGATCGATGATGACACGCGGCACGCCCTCCTCGAACAACTGCTCGATGAACTGGCGCACGATCGCCGAGCCATGGCCGATGCCGACCAGCTCCGGTCGGCCGATCGACAGGTCGATGCCGAGCGTCCCGAATGGCTGGTCGGCATAGGGATGGTCGTCCTCCAGATGCGGATCGTAGCTCTGCAGATAGGCGATCGGCTTGCCGTCGAGTTCAACGATCAGCGGCTCGACCGAAATCGAGTCGATATGATCGCGAATCTCGGCGATTTCCGTCTCCGGGTCGTCCCACCACTCAGCGACATGCGGTTCGGCGAGCCAGCCGGCGATCATCGGCAGGTCTTTCGTGGTCACCGGCCGAAAATCATAGCTATCGTCTTGTTTGGCCATGATCTCTTACGCGGTTCTTCGGATCAGGATCATGGTCGCCGGCCGGTCAGCCGGCATCGAGTGTTTCGACGACGAAATTGTTGTTGGTGTAAACGCAGATGTCGGAGGCGATCTGCATCGCCTTTCGCGCGATCTCCTCGGCGTCCTTGTCTGTGTCCATCAGGGCGCGGGCCGCAGCCAACGCATAGTTGCCGCCTGAACCGATGGCCATGACGCCATGCTCGGGCTCGAGCACGTCGCCGGTGCCGGTCAGCGCCAGCGAGACCGACTTGTCGGCCACCAGCATCATCGCTTCCAGCCGGCGCAGATAGCGATCGGTGCGCCAGTCCTTGGCGAGTTCCACGCAGGCGCGCGTCAACTGGTCGGGATATTGTTCGAGCTTGGCTTCGAGCCGCTCCAGAAGCGTGAAGGCGTCGGCGGTCGCGCCGGCGAAACCGGCGATCACGTTGCCGCCCTTGCCGATGCGGCGCACTTTCCTGGCGTTGCCCTTCATGATGGTCTGGCCAAGGCTGACCTGGCCGTCGCCGGCGATCACCACCTTGTTGCCCTTGCGCACCGTCACGATGGTCGTGGCGTGCATGGTCAGTTCATTGGACATTTGCTGCTCCGATTCGCGTCATCCCTAAAAGGCGATTGGCGCGGTACGAGTGACTTTGATCGGCCCATATGTATGCATGGGGGCGGTGATTGCAAACGCTCGATACCGGCCTGGATGGCAACTGGCAATCGCCGGATCATGCTGCTAGAAGGCTTTCGTTTTCAAGCAGGCGAACGCCTGAAGCGCCTAAACTCACGGACAAGGACAAGGTCATGCCGCCCCGTTCCGCCGAAATCAGCCGCAAGACCAGGGAAACCGACATTGCCGTGTCGGTCCATGTCGACGGCTCCGGCAAATCGGACATCGTGACCGGCGTCGGCTTCTTCGATCATATGCTCGACCAGCTTTCGCGCCATTCGCTGATCGACATGACCGTTCGGGCCAAGGGCGACCTGCACATAGACGACCACCACACCGTCGAGGACACCGGCATCGCGCTTGGGCAGGCGCTGGCCAAGGCGCTGGGCGAGCGGCGCGGCATCATGCGCTATGCCTCGATCGATCTTGCCATGGACGAGACGCTGACGCGCGCGGCGATCGACGTCTCCGGCCGTCCCTTCCTGGTGTGGAACGTTTCGTTTTCCTCGCCCAAGATCGGCACCTTCGACACCGAACTCGTGCGCGAGTTCTTCCAGGCGCTGGCGCAAAACGCCGGCATCACGCTGCATGTCGCCAATCACTATGGCGCCAACAATCACCACATCGCCGAAACCTGTTTCAAGGCGGTGGCGCGTGCGCTGCGGGCGGCGCTGGAACGCGATCCGCGCCAGCCGGACGCTGTTCCCTCCACCAAGGGATCTTTGAAGGGATAGCGTCATGGCCAGCTATGTCGTGATGGAACCGCCCGGCCTTGGCGAAAAGGCCGATGCGACGGCCCTTGTCCGCGACGGCTTCACCTGGCTCGGCCTGCTGGTGCCGCCGCTGTGGTTCGCCTGGCATCGGCTGTGGATCGAAGCGGCACTCACCTTCATTGTCATGGCGGTGCTTTCGGTGCTTGGCGAAAAGCTCGGTCTTGGGTGGGCCGGCTCGCTGCTGTCCCTGCTGGTCTCGCTCTATGTCGGCCTGGAAGGGCAGGCGCTGCGCATCGCGGCGCTCCGCCGCCGCGGCTGGCGCGAATGGGGGGTGGTCGAAGCCGGTTGGCTCGATGATGCCGATTCGCGCTTTGCCCTGGAGGCCGAGCGGCATGCGGATGAAGCCGAGCCCGCGCCGCGCATGGTGCCGGACGCCGCCCTGGCGCGCCCGGCGCAGCCGGGCATGGCGCTTGGGCTGACCCACATTCCGGGAAGACGCTGACATGCGCGTTGCGATCATCGATTACGGATCGGGCAATTTGCGCTCGGCCACCAAGGCCTTCGAGCGCGCTGCGCGCGAGGCGGGCATCGCCGCCGGCATCGACCTGACGGCCGACGCCGAGCGGGTGCGCACGGCCGACCGTATCGTGCTGCCTGGTGTCGGCGCCTATGCCGATTGCGCGGCCGGCCTGCGTGCCGTGCCCGGCATGTGGGAAGCGGTCGAGGAAGTCGCCATTGCCAAGGGACGTCCCTTCCTCGGCATCTGCGTCGGCATGCAGCTGATGTCTCAGCGCGGTCTCGAAAAGACGATCACCGATGGCTTTGGCTGGATATCAGGTGACGTGAAAGAGATCACGCCGGCCGATCCGGCACTGAAGATCCCGCAGATCGGCTGGAACACGATCGAGCTGATGCGCAAGCATCCGCTGTTCTCCGGCGTTCCAACCGGGGCAACCGGCCTGCACGCCTATTTCGTCCATTCCTATCATCTCGATGCGCGCCAGCCCGACGAGGTACTGGCGGTCGCCGACTATGGCGGCCCGGTAACGGCGGCCGTCGCCCGCGACAATCTCGTCGGCACGCAGTTCCACCCAGAGAAGAGCCAGGCGCTGGGCCTCGCCCTGATCACCAATTTCCTGCGCTGGAGGCCTTGAGGAGCCATGAGCAAGAAGGGCTATTGGATGGCGATGATCGATGTTCGCGATCCCGATCTGTACAAGCGCTATATCGAGGCAAATGCCGTTGCCTTCGCCAAGTACGGCGCGAAATTCGTCGTGCGGGCCGGGCGCCACGAGAGCCCTGAAGGGACGACCGGCAACCGCCACGTCCTGGTCGAGTTCGAATCCTACGCCAAGGCGGTGGAATGCTATCATTCGCCGGAATATCAGCAGGCCTCGAAATTCCGGCTGGCCGCCTCATCAGGCCATTTCGTCATTGTCGAAGGCGCCTGAGAGAATGATCCTTTTTCCAGCAATCGACCTCAAGGACGGCCAGTGCGTGCGCCTCAAGCACGGCGACATGGCGACCGCGACCATCTACAACGATGACCCGGCCGCCCAGGCAAAGGCATTTGAAGAGCAGGGCTTCGAATGGCTGCATGTCGTCGACCTCAACGGCGCCTTCCAGGGTCAGAGCGTCAACAGCGCCGCCGTCGGCGCCATCCTCAAGGCGACGAACAACCCGGTGCAGCTCGGCGGCGGCATCCGCACGCTCGAACAGATCGAGGACTGGCTCGACCGCGGGCTTGCCCGTGTCATCCTGGGCACCGTGGCCGTGCGCGACCCCGACCTGGTCAGGCAGGCTTGCAAGGCCTTTCCGGGCCAGATTGCCGTCGGCATCGACGCCAAGGGCGGCAAGGTAGCGGTCGAGGGCTGGGCCGAGGCGTCGAGCCTCGGCGTCGTTGAACTGGCCAGGAAATTCGAAGGCGCCGGCGTCGCCGCCGTCATCTACACCGACATCGACCGCGATGGCGTGCTGACCGGCATCAACTGGGATTCCACGATCAGCCTCGCCGACGCCGTGTCGATCCCCGTCATCGCGTCGGGCGGCCTCGCCTCGATCGCCGATATCGTGCGCATGACCATGCCCGACGCGCAAAAGCTCGAAGGGGCGATCTCCGGCCGTGCGCTTTACGACGGCCGTATCGATCCGGCCGAAGCATTGGCGATCCTCAAAGGCGCCCCCCCGGTGGAGATGCGATCTTGAAAGTCTCGATAATCCTGGCCTCCTATGACAGCGGCCATTATCATGGCGGCATGGGCCAGGGGCCGGACGCGCTGATTGCGGGCGGATTGGTCGAAGCCCTGACCATGGCCGGCCACGATGTCGCGGTCGAGGACATCGGCAGGGTCGGCGACGCCCAGGAGCGTGAGATCGCCACCGGTTTCGCTGTCTGCAATGCCGTTTCGGGCGAGGTCCGCATCGCCCGCGACAGGGGACGTTTTCCCATCGTGCTGGCCGGAAACTGCCTGACATCAGCAGGTGCGGTCGCCGGCGAAGGCGCCGACGCGATCATCTGGGCCGACCAGCACGGCGATCTCAACACACCCGACACATCCATATACGGGTTTCTCGACGGCATGGCGTTGGCCACCGTTCTAGGCCTGTGCTGGCGCCCGATGGCGGCGGCCGTCCCCGGTTTCAAGCCTGTCGATCCGTCGCGCTGCGTGCTGATTAACGCGCGCGATCTCGATCCGGCCGAAAAACAACTGCTCGACACATTGCCGGTGATCCGCACGGAATGTCCCGGAGCGGCAGAGGCGACCGAGAAACTGAAGGCTGCGGGGGCTCAACGGGCGCACATGCATCTTGATCTTGATGTGCACGATCCCGAGGTGCTGCAAGCCAACCGCTATGTCACGCCGGGCGGCCCTGGCCCGGAACAGTTGCGCCAGGCGGTCTGCGCCATGGCGCTCTCCATTCCCATATCGGGCATCACCATTTCCGCTTACGATCCGGCCTTCGATGCGCAGGCCAATGTGCCGCCGCTCGTCGGCGAATTGCTGAACGATCTCCTGACCACGATCGAGGGCCGTTGACATGCTGAAGGCTCGCGTCATCCCCTGTCTCGACGTCAAGGGCGGCCGCGTCGTCAAGGGGGTCAACTTCGTGGATCTCGTCGATGCCGGCGATCCGGTGGAGGCTGCCAAGGCCTATGACGCCGCCGGCGCCGACGAGCTTTGCTTCCTCGACATTACCGCGTCATCGGACAATCGCGAGACCATCTTCGATGTCGTCGCCCGCACGGCCGAGCAATGTTTCATGCCGCTCACCGTCGGCGGCGGCGTACGCCAGGTCGCCGATATCAGGAAATTGCTCCTGGCCGGCGCCGACAAGGTGTCGATCAACACGGCGGCGGTCAAGAACCCGGATTTCGTCGCCGAGGCCGCCGACAAGTTCGGCAACCAGTGCATCGTCGTCGCCATCGACGCCAAGAAAGTGTCGGGCGCCGGCGAGGCCGACCGTTGGGAGATCTTCACCCACGGCGGACGGGAAAAAACCGGCATGGATGCGGTCGAATTCGCCCGGAAAATAGTCGATCGCGGTGCCGGCGAGATCCTGTTGACCTCGATGGACCGCGACGGCACCAAGGTCGGTTACGACATCGCGCTGACCCGTGCGGTATCGGACGCGGTGCGCGCCCCGGTGATCGCTTCCGGCGGCGTCGGCACGCTCGACCATATGGTCGAAGGCATTCGCGACGGTCATGCAGGTGCCGTGCTGGCGGCCTCCATCTTCCATTTCGGCACCTATACGATCGCCGAGGCCAAGGCCCATATGGCGCAAGCCGGCCTGCCGATGCGGCTGGACTCCTCGGGTGATCGGCCCTAGAGGCTTGCGGCTAAGAAACAGGGCCAAGGCGCCATGACTGAGTTTTCACTCTCCGACCTGGAGACAATCGTCAGCGAACGCGCCCATTCCGGCGATCCGGACTCGTGGACCGCCAAGCTTTACGCGCGCGGCATCGAGAAGGCGGCGCAGAAGCTCGGCGAAGAGGCGGTCGAGACGGTGATTGCCGCGGTCAAGGGCGACAAACGGGCCCTCGTTTCGGAAAGTGCCGATCTTATATATCATTGGCTCGTCGTTCTCGGCATTTCGGGTGTGCCGTTGGGCGACGTGCTCAGGGAGCTCGAAAGCCGCACCGGGCGTTCGGGCATCGCCGAGAAGGCGTCACGGTCCAAGCGCTGACCGCGAGGAGGGCAGGAATCTCGATGGATCAGCTCGCACCGACCGAGAAATATTCCCCTTTTCGCTTCTTCTCGGCCGAGCAATGGTCGCAATTCCGCGCCGACACGCCGCTGACGCTGAGCGAGGATGAATTCCGCCGCCTGCGGTCGCTCAACGATCCGATCGATCTCGAAGAGGTCAAGCGCATCTATCTGTCGCTGTCGCGGCTTCTGTCGGCGCATGTCGAGGCCAGCCAGTTGCTGTTCCGGCAGCGTCAGGCATTCTTCAACGCCTCGGACGTGGTCAAGACGCCCTTCATCATCGGCATCGCCGGTTCGGTCGCGGTCGGCAAATCGACCACGGCGCGCGTGCTGAAGGAGCTGCTCGCGCGCTGGCCGTCCAGCCCCAAGGTCGATCTCATCACCACCGATGGTTTCCTGCTGCCCAACGAGGTGCTGCGCCGCGAAAACCTGATGGAGCGCAAGGGCTTTCCCGACAGCTACGACGTCGGCGCGCTGCTGCGCTTCCTCTCCGGCATCAAGTCGGCGCTGCCCGATATCCGCGCCCCGGTCTATTCGCACCTCACCTATGACGTCATTCCCGGCGAGTTCGTCACCATCGACCGGCCCGACATCCTGATCTTCGAAGGCATCAATGTGCTCCAGCCCGGCAAGCTGCCGCAGGACGGCAAGATCGTACCCTTCCTGTCCGACTTCTTCGACTTCGCCATCTACATCGATGCCGACGAGAAGCTGATCCACGAATGGTACATTTCGCGCTTCATGCGGCTGCGCGAGACCGCTTTCCGCAATCCGGAATCGTTCTTCCATCGCTATTCGCAGTTGTCGGAGGATTCGGCGCGGGCGATTGCCGAAGGCCTGTGGACCAACATCAACCTGAAGAACCTGCGCGAGAACATCCTGCCGACACGCGCCCGCGCCGACTTGATCCTGCGCAAAGGCGCCGACCACCTGGTCGAGGAAGTGGCGCTGCGCAAGCTTTAGCGGCGCGATTAACGGCACTTTAGGCTATCCGGGCTAGGTTTCGGTGCAATCTTAGTGGGATCGCAAGCAGCTATGCCTTCGTCCCCGTTTCGATCATGGCCTTTATTCTTTTGCGAAGGCTTGTCCTTGTAGAGGCAGTCGTATGAGCTTGTCGGGCGCAAGAACGTTCGATGCGATAATCGCATCTCACTACCGCATCGGCAGTTTGCGGCAATTCTTGCTCGTTGGACTGGTCGTCGTGATCTCCTTTTTCATGCCTTGGACAGCGGGCGGCAACACCGATGTGAGTTGGATAATCATTATCTGCGAGAAGATTTTTTCTGGTCAGAAACTCTATGTCGACATTCTGGAAACCAACCCGCCTTTTTCGGTCGCTCTGTATATCGGACCAGTGTGGTTGTCCCACAGGTTGGGAATTTCGCCGGAATTGGCGATCGAATATTTCATCTATCTCATCTTCGTCGTTTCGATTTTGTTGTCGGCCCTTGTGATCGAGAAAGGCAGGATCTTTGTCGATCTCAGAACCCAGTGGGTCTATCCCATGCTCGCGGTTCTGCTTCTGATCATGCCAGGGAATATTTTCGGACAACGCGAGCATATCGGTATGATGCTGTTCATGCCGATGCTGTTCCTGATGATGTGGCACTCCAACGACAGTCCGGGCCAGCATATACCCTTCGCACTTGCGTTCGCCGTCGGGCTGGCGGCAAGCGTGCTGCTGCTCGTCAAGCCCCACTGGGCGCTTGGCATCGCGCTGCCTTATCTTGTCATCGCTTGGCGAAAGCGGTCGCTGATGGCCTGCCTGACCGTCGAAAACATCGTCATAGGCGTGATTTGCACGGCGTATCTCGCCAGCGTGCGAATATGGTTCCCGGAGTTTCTTGATACGTTCTTGCCTTTGCTGATGCGCTATTATGTCAGTCTACGAGCCAACATAAATATTCTGGTAGCGCTGCCAACCTTTGTGGTGTTTGTCGTTTTCATAGCTTTCCAGATGCGGAAATCCGTCTGGCGAAGTGATGTGACAATTGCGGTTGCAAGTGGCGCAGGCTTCTTTGTCTCGATGGCATATCTTGGCAAATATTGGCCCAATCACCAGTATCCGTATCAGCTTGCGTTGCTGATCGCGATGCTGTTGGCTGTTGCATCGCGACGGCAAAAAGTGCTCGCGCTTTCAGGGGAAGAAGCGGCCTCGGAGCGCGCCAATGCAAGACTTCATTCTAGCGCCGCCTTTGCTGTGGTAGTCGCTCTGACGGTAACGCACCACCAGTTTTACCAGGTGCCGGAAAAGAGCCTGGTCGATGCAATCAAGGCCCGATACTCCTCGCCGTCCATTGTTCAGGTCAGTTCGGATCTTTCCGTCGGGAATCCGCTGGCGAGGATGGTCAATGGCCGCTGGCTTTCAGCCTACGCTCATGATTGGGTTGGCGCCCATGCGCTTTGGGGTTTGATGAAAGGCAACTATCACGGCGAAGACGAACGAATAGCGCGGCACGACCTCGACAACTATACGCTCTATGTCAACTCCTTGATCCGCGACAACAAGCCGGACATCATCCTTGTCGATCGCTTGGACAAGAAGAAATCGGTGTTGTCGTTGGCGGCGAATTATCCTCCAATATGGACTGTCTGGATGCGTCAGAACGCTGACTTCCAGGCCTTGATGAGCAATTACGACGAGATCGCGCTAGGAGACTACATCGAGGTCTATGCGCGGCGCAGCAGTGCTCACTAACTCTTCGTCACCCGCCGCAGCGTCAGATTGATCCTGCCGCCATTTTTCAGCAGCGCCGAGGTCGAGGGATAGATGCGGTCGACGCCGTGGAAGCAGAGGCGTCCTTCCCCGCCGAGCACGACCACGTCGCCGCTCTTCAGCCTGAACGACCGGGTCGCCCCCTCGCGCGTCGCCTGGCCGACCCTGAACAGGCAGTCGTCGCCCAGCGAGACCGACACGACGGGTGCTGAGAAATCCTCTTCGTCGCGGTCCTGGTGCAGGCCCATCTTTGCATCCGGCGCGTAGAAATTGACCAGGCATGCCTGCGGCGGATGCGGGTAGGCCGAGACCTCTCGCCACAGCCGCATCAGCACGTCCGGGATCGGCGGCCACGGCGCCCCCGTCACCGGGTGCGTCGGCTGGTAGCGGTAGCCGCGTTCCTTGTCGGTGACCCAGCCGAGCGGGCCGCAATTGGTCATGCGCACGCTCATTTCCTTGCCGGTGCGCGGCATGGCCGGCACGAACAGCGGCGCCTGCTGGACGATGCCTCTCACATCCTCCACCAACGCCTCCTGCACGTCGCGGGACAGATAGGCCGGCATGTGGCGGACGCCCTTGGGCAGAACGAGCATGAGGTCGGTCGCTAGCTCCGTTTCGTCGGTTCAACCATGCCATCTGAACCGAAAATGGCGACCCGAAAGCCGCCGTTCCCGACAGATTCGCGTTTTCCTTGATCAGGTGAGGTCTGGGATGCGCAGGACCTGCCCCGGATAGATCTTGTCGGGATGGGTCAGCATCGGCTTGTTGGCCTCGAAGATGACCGTGTTCTCGGCGCCCTTGCCCTTGCCATAGCTCTTTTCGGCGATCTTCCAGAGATTGTCGCCCTTCTGGACGGTGTAGAAGGTCGGTTCCTTGGCCGCGGCCGCCGAACCGGAAGCCGGTGCGACCTGCAACTCGTCCGCCTGCACCTTGGAGACGCCGAGCGTGTTGCCGACGGCGATGACCGCCTTTTCAAAAACCGACTGGTCCTTGACCACGCCCTTCAGCACCGCCGTGTCGCCCTGAACGACGACCTGCACGCCATCGGTGCCGAGCTTGTGCGAATCGAGCTCTTTCTTGAGCGTATCGGCGTTGGGCGCCGCTTCCTCGTCACCGCCTATGCCGAGCTTTTTGCCGACGCTCTTGACGAAATCGAACATACCCATTTCCAGGTCTCCTTGCTGTGGCAAAGAGTAAACCTTGCATCTACGATCCGAAATGGGAAGCCGTTTTATACACGCGCCTGGTGTGTTGCTTAATCGTTCTCTACCCGGCCGCGCAGTTTCTTGATGGTGCCGCGTCCGGCCTTGCTCTTCAGCCGCCGTTCGACCGCGCCTTTCGACGGCCTCGTCTTCTTGCGCGGCGGCGGTGGCGGCTCGGCCGCCTTGGCGACCAGCGCCGCCAGCCGCGCCCGTGCGTCCGCCCGGTTCTGTTCCTGCGTGCGGAAGCGTCCGGCCTCGATGACGATGACGCCGTCCTTGGTGGCGCGCTGGCCGGCAAGCCTGATCGTGCGTTCGCGCACGCGTTCAGACAGGCCGGGCGCGTTGCGTGCATCGAAGCGCAGCTGCACCGCCGTCGCCACCTTGTTGACGTTCTGCCCGCCGGGGCCGGACGAGCGGATGAAATCCTCGTGCAGATCGCCCGGATGGATCACGGCATCGTCGGCAATGATGATTGTATCGTCGCTCGTCATGCCGCAGTCATGGCGCGGCGGACGAAAAAAGAAAAGGCCCGATCGGGGACCGGGCCTTGCGATGGCGGCTGAGCGTGGTGGGCGACTATTCCGCCGCTTCCTGCATGTGCGGCGCCGCGCCGAGGACGGAGGCGTCGACATGGCTTTCGAACTTCTCGAAATTGACGGCGAACATGCCGACCAGCCTTGCCGCCTGCCGGTCATAGGCCGATTTGTCGGCCCAGGTCGATCGCGGGTCGAGGATGGCGCCGTCGACGCCCGGGACCGCCACCGGCACCTCGAAGCCGAAATTGACGTCGGTGCGGAAACCAGCCGTCTTCAGCGAGCCGTCGAGGGCCGCGGCAAGCAGCGCGCGCGTCGCCTTGATCGGCATCCGCCTGCCTGTGCCGTAGGGGCCGCCGGTCCAGCCGGTGTTGACCACCCAGCAATCGGCACCGTGCTGCGCGATTAACTCGCGCAGCAGATTGCCGTATTCCGAGGGATGGCGCGGCATGAACGGCGCGCCGAAACAGGTCGAGAACGTCGCCTCGGGCTCGGTCACGCCCTTCTCCGTTCCGGCCACCTTGGCCGTGTAGCCGGACAGGAAATGATACATCGCCTGCGCCGGGGTCAGACGTGCTATCGGCGGCATCACGCCGAACGCGTCAGCGGTCAGCATGATGATGTTCCGGGGATGGCCGGCGCGCCCCGTCTTGCTGGCATTGGGTATGAAGTCGAGCGGGTAGGCACAGCGCGTGTTCTCGGTGAGCCGGCCGTCGTCGAAGTCCGGCACGCCGTGGGCGTCGAGAACGACGTTCTCCAGCACCGTGCCGAAGCGCTGCGTGGTGGCGAAGATCTCCGGCTCCGCTTCCGCCGACAGCTTGATGGTCTTGGCGTAGCAGCCGCCTTCGAAATTGAAGATGCCGTGCGGTCCCCAGCCGTGCTCGTCGTCGCCGATCAGCGTGCGCGACGGATCGGCCGACAGCGTCGTCTTGCCGGTGCCCGACAGGCCGAAGAAAATCGCGGCGTCGCCGCCAGGGCCCTCATTGGCCGAGCAGTGCATCGGCATCACGCCCTTGGCCGGCAGCAGGTAATTCAGCATCGTGAACACCGATTTCTTCATCTCGCCGGCATAGGAGGTGCCGCCGATCAGCACGATCTTGCGGGTGAGGTCGACGGCGATCACGGTTTCGGTGCGGGTGCCGTGGCGGGCGGGGTCGGCGCGGAAGGAGGGCAGGTCGATGATCGTCATCTCGGGCACGAAATGGTCGAGCTCCGCGGCTTCCGGACGGATCAGCAGATTGCGGATGAACAGCGAATGCCAGGCAAACTCGGTGATGACCCTGGTGGGCAGCTTTAGCTCATGGTCTGCGCCGCCGACCAGGTCCTGCACGTAAAGATCCTTGTCCGCGGCGTGCGCCCGGAACTCTTCGAGCAGCGTCTCGAACTGCTCCGGCGAGATCGCCTTGTTGTTGTCCCACCAGACTTCAGGCTCGGTGGCGCCGTCGCGCACGACGAACTTGTCCTTGGGCGAACGGCCGGTGTGCTGGCCTGTTTCGGCGACCAGCGCGCCGTGCGCGGTCAGCCGGGCTTCTCCCCGCCTGATCGATTCCTCGTAGAGGGCGGCCGCACCGAAATTGTAGCGCACCAGACCAGAGGTTCTGAGACCGATACGATCGATCGCGCAGGCAGGATTGCGTTTGCCGACTTCCGACATGGGTGACCCTTCTCCGATTTGCCGCATCTTTGCCGGCGCGTTTCCGGCACGCCCACTACGCGAGCTTAGATGGTCAGAACCAGAAAAGCCGAATGATATCAAATCATTAATCGATTTAAATATTTTGAAAGTTGTTTAAATCGTTTATATATGCGAAAAGTTTCGCGGTTGCCCAAAGGATTGGCGATGCTCGTTCGTCCAATCCATGTCGAGGTGCGATCGTGGCCGCCGGCATACCGCGCGTGACAGCGGTGAAGGCCTATGCCACATTTTGTACCTAATTTGTCCTGCAAAAGCCCCTTCTCTACGAAAGAAGGGACAGCTCATGAGGGAGCCGCTTGAAATGGCAACAATCGCGCTTGTCGATGACGACCGCAACATTCTGACCTCGGTGTCGATTGCTCTCGAGTCCGAGGGATATCGCGTCGAGACCTACACGGATGGTGCGTCCGCGCTGGAAGGCCTGGCGGCGCGCCCGCCGAATCTCGCCATCCTCGACATCAAGATGCCGCGCATGGACGGCATGGAACTCTTGCGCCGGATGCGCCAGAAATCAGATCTGCCGGTCATCTTCCTGACCTCCAAGGACGATGAGATCGATGAGCTGTTCGGCCTCAAGATGGGCGCCGACGACTTCATCCGCAAACCCTTCTCGCAGCGTTTGCTGGTCGAGCGGGTGCGCGCGGTGTTGCGCCGTGCCAGCGCCCGCGAGGCCGCGGCAAAAGCGCCCAGCCAGCAGGCGCGCTCGCTCGAGCGCGGCCAGCTCGTCATGGACCAGGAACGCCATACCTGCACCTGGAAGGGCGAACCGGTGACGCTCACCGTTACCGAATTCCTGATCCTGCATTCGCTGGCACAGCGCCCTGGCGTCGTAAAAAGTCGTGATGCGCTGATGGATTCGGCTTATGATGAGCAGGTCTATGTCGACGACCGTACCATCGACAGCCACATCAAGCGGCTGCGCAAGAAGTTCAAGGCCGTCGACGACGACTTCGAGATGATCGAAACCCTTTACGGAGTCGGATACCGGTTCCGCGAAGCGTGAATAGGCAGTAGACAACAGAGAATAGTCGGTAGTCAGTTTTGAATGGTGCGAGCGGCCACCCGTGCATTCGCCGCGATCTCAGCCAACCATTTCTCTATTCGCTACCCTCTACTCACTAATTACTAAGCAGGGAACTGCTGTTCGATGGCAGTGGAAGCACAGCGGAGCAGATCGGCGGGCGTTGCAAGGCGGCCGGCGCGGATCATGCCCGCGTTCCTGTCGAAGCTCACCGTGCCCATGCGCCGCTTCCTCGGCCATCACATCTTTTCCAGCCTGACGCGGCGTATCCTCTTCCTCAATCTCGCCGGCCTCGCGGTCCTGGTCACCGGCATTCTCTATCTCAACACCTTCCGCGACGGGCTGATCGACGCCCGCGTCGAAAGCCTGATGACCCAGGGCGAGATCATCGCCGGCGCGATCGCCGCCTCGGCGACGGTCGAAACCGATTCGATCAGCATCGATCCGGAAAAGCTGCTTGAGCTGCAGGCCGGCGAAAGCCTGGGACCGGGCTCGGACCAGCTCGACAATCTGGATTTCCCGATCAATCCTGAACGCGTCGCCCCGGTGCTGCGCCGGCTGATCTCGCCGACCCGCACCCGCGCCCGCATCTACGACCGCGACGCCAATTTGCTGCTCGATTCGCGCCATCTCTATTCACGCGGCCAGATCCTTCGCTACGATCTGCCGCCGGTCGACGAGGAAGAGCCCGACCTTGTCGAACGCATCCAGAAGTTCATCTTCGACTTCTTCCGCAACACCGATCTGCCGGTCTATCACGAGCAGCCGGGCGGCAATGGCGCCGCCTTCCCGGAAGTGGTCAAGGCGCTGACCGGCAGCCCGTCGACCATCGTCCGGATCAGCGAACAGGGCGAGCAGATCGTTTCCGTCGCGGTGCCGATCCAGCGCTTCCGCGCCGTTCTCGGCGTGTTGATGCTGTCGACCGAAGGCGGCGACATCGACAAGATCGTCGCCGCCGAACGCAAGGCGATCCTGCGCGTCTTCGGCATCGCGGCGCTCGTCACCGCCATCCTGTCGATGCTTCTGGCCTCCACCATCGCCAATCCGCTGCGCCGGCTGTCTGCGGCGGCCGTGCGGGTACGGCGCGGCGTCAAGAGCCGCGAGGAAATCCCTGATTTCTCCGACCGGCAGGACGAGATCGGCAATCTGTCGATTGCCGTGCGCGACATGACCAACGCGCTCTATGCCCGCATCGAGGCGATCGAGAGCTTCGCCGCCGATGTTTCCCATGAATTGAAGAACCCGCTGACCTCGCTGCGCAGCGCGGTGGAAACCTTGCCGCTCGCCAAGAACGACAATTCGCGCAGCCGGCTGATGGAGATCATCCAGCACGACGTCAGGCGGCTGGACCGCCTCATCACCGACATTTCGGACGCCTCCCGTCTCGACGCCGAGCTGGCGCGGGATGACGCGGGAACCGTCGACCTCAAGAAGTTCATCACCGACCTCGTCGCCGTCTCGCGTGAAACGACGCGCAACAAGAAGGCGGTCGAGATCGAGCTCAGGGTCGCCAAGCTGCCGCAGGGCGTCAAGGGCTATTTCGTCGTCGGCCACGACCTGCGCATCGGCCAGGTCATCACCAACCTGATCGAGAACGCCCGCTCCTTCGTGCCAGAGGAGCGCGGCCACATCATCCTGTCGCTGGCGCGCACCGGCAAGTTCAACATCCTCACCGTCGACGACAATGGTCCCGGCATCCGCGCCGACAACATCGACCGCATCTTCGAACGCTTCTACACCGACCGGCCCGCCGGCGAGGCGTTCGGCCAGAATTCGGGCCTTGGCCTGTCGATATCCAGGCAGATCGTCGAGGCCCATGGCGGCACGCTGACCGCCGAGAACATCCCCGGCACCAAGCCAGGCGAGATCAAGGGCGCCCGCTTCGTCGTTACGTTGCCGGCCGAAGCATGATCCCGAAAGCGGGAACCGATTTTCGGATCAAATCGTGCTTTATACAAAAAGCATGATGCCGGATATCGCAGCTCTACGGTCGTCATCCCCGGGCTTGTTCCGAGGATCTGCCGCGCAACGAGACCATGGTGTGAACACAATCGAAAGGCCGGCTGATCCTCGGGACAAGTCCGAGGATGACGGTGGAATGACCCGGTCCGGTCATGCAGCCTGAAAACATCCACGGAACCGCGATCCTGATCGGCGATCGCGGCGTCCTCATAACCGGG
Source organism: Mesorhizobium sp. BR1-1-2 (assembly GCF_020165435.1). NCBI lineage: Bacteria > Pseudomonadati > Pseudomonadota > Alphaproteobacteria > Hyphomicrobiales > Phyllobacteriaceae > Mesorhizobium > Mesorhizobium sp. BR1-1-2. The sequence goes on along the minus strand of NZ_JAIUID010000016.1, from coordinate 53,642 downwards.
CCGTCCGGCGCCGGCAAGACGACGCTGGCGCTGACGCTCCTGGACCATTGCCGGGCGCGCGGCCTGTTCTCGCGGCTGATCGGCGACGACAGGCTGCTTGCCTCGGCCCACGCCGGGCGTCTGGTCTGCCGCGTGCCAGCGACCATCGCCGGTCTCGCCGAGGTGCCAGGGTTCATGCCACGCCCGCTGCCATTCGAGTCGGGCGGCGTGATCGACCTGCATGTGCGGTTGGTGGCGAAGACAGAAATGGCTCGCTTTCAAGAGGAAATCAGCGAGCCGGTCGCGGGCTGCCCAGTGCCGCGCATCGACCTTGCGGAGCGCAACATTGCCGCTGCCTTGCCCGCCGTGGTGGCGCGGCTGTCGATCGCGCCTTTTCTATGATGTGCCCGGGGTTTTTTGCTGCAATGCGTCAAAATGGCATGGGCCGGCGCAATTTTGGGCTTGTCAACGAGCCGCGCGTCGACAAGATAGCGCTCCCGCCGCCTGGAATGGCTGGCGAGCATAAAATACGCCTGTGAAGCGGCGATGACGGGAGCCACCAAAGAATGATCGGACTCGTGCTTGTAACGCACGGTCAACTGGCCACCGAGTTCCGACATGCCGTGGAACATGTCGTCGGGCCACAAGACAATTTCGAAACCGTGGCGATCGGGGCTGACGACGATATGGAGCAGCGCCGGCGCGACATCGTCGACGCCGTTGCCCGTGTCGACACCGGGGCGGGCGTCATCGTGTTGACCGACATGTTCGGCGGCACGCCTTCGAACCTTGCCATTTCCGTGATGGAGTCCGGCCGCACCGAAGTCATCGCCGGCATGAATTTGCCGATGCTGATCAAGCTCTCCTCGATCCGCAAGGGCGACAACATGGCGGCGGCTCTCGACGAGGCGCAGGCGGCGGGGCGCAAATACATCAATGTCGCCAGCCAGCTCCTGAGCAGCAAATGAGCACGATGTCGTCGGAAAAGGACCAGATCGTCCGCGAATTTCCGATCGTCAACCAGCGCGGCCTGCACGCGCGCGCCTCGGCCAAGTTCGTACAGCTCGCCAGCGGCTACAACGCGTCGGTCCATGTCGAGAAGGACGGCGTCAAGGTCGGCGGTACCTCGATCATGGGCCTGATGATGCTGGCCGCAAGTCCGGGCTTTTCGATCCGCGTCACCGCCAGCGGTCCCGAAGCGCTCGAGGTCATGAATGCGCTGGAACAGCTGGTGGCGTCCCGCTTCGGCGAGGAATGCTGATCCCTTACCTCCATACGAAAGACATGCAGGGATAAAGATTTCTTTATATCCCATTGTCGTGTTGACGCCGATCTGCTAGTCAGGCGTGCAATTCGCGCCCTTTCGACGCGCCTGCCGGCGCGGGCGCATCCGCCACCAATTCAATAGCGTAACAATTCGCATCGGAGCACTGCCATGACGGGTAGCAAGGACTATGTGGTCGCCGACATCTCGCTTGCCGGCTGGGGCCGCAAGGAAATCGAGATCGCCGAAACCGAAATGCCGGGCCTGATGGCCTGCCGCGAGGAATTCGGCTCCAAGAAGCCGCTCAAGGGCGCGCGTATCACCGGCTCGCTGCACATGACCATCCAGACCGCAGTGCTGATCGAGACGCTGAAGGCGCTCGGCGCCGATATACGCTGGGCTTCCTGCAACATCTTCTCGACCCAGGACCATGCGGCCGCGGCCATCGCCGAGGCCGGCATCCCGGTCTTCGCCGTCAAAGGCGAGACGCTGGAGCAGTACTGGGACTACACCGACAGGATTTTCCAGTGGGCCGATGGCGGCACCTCCAACATGATCCTCGATGATGGCGGCGACGCCACCATGTACATCCTGATCGGCGCGCGCGCCGAGGCCGGCGAGGACGTGCTGTCCAATCCGCATAGCGAGGAGGAGGAATATTTCTATGCCCAGGTCAAGAAGCGCATGAAGGCTTCGCCCGGCTTCTTCACCAAGCAGAAGGAAGCGATCCGGGGCGTCACCGAAGAGACGACCACCGGCGTCAACAGGCTCTACCAGCTGCAGAAGAAGGGCTTGCTGCCTTTCCCGGCCATCAATGTCAACGACTCGGTCACCAAGTCGAAATTCGACAATAAATATGGCTGCAAGGAATCGCTGGTCGACGGCATCCGCCGCGGCACCGACACCATGATGGCCGGCAAGGTCGCCGTCGTCTGCGGCTATGGCGACGTCGGCAAGGGCTCGTCCGCCTCGCTGAAGGGCGCTGGCGCCCGCGTCAAGGTCACCGAGGTCGATCCGATCTGCGCCCTGCAGGCGGCGATGGACGGCTTCGAGGTCGTCACGCTCGAGGATGCCGCACCCACCGCCGACATCGTCATCACCACCACCGGCAACAAGGATGTCGTCACCCTCGACCACATGCGTTCGATGAAGGACATGGTGATCGTCGGCAACATCGGTCACTTCGACAACGAGATCCAGGTGGCATCGCTGCGCAACCTGAAATGGACCAACGTCAAGCCTCAGGTCGACATGATCACCTTCCCCGATGGCAAGCGCATGATCTTGCTGTCGGAAGGCCGCCTGCTCAACCTCGGCAACGCCACAGGCCATCCGAGCTTCGTCATGTCGGCGTCCTTCACCAACCAGGTGCTGGCGCAGATCGAGCTGTTCACCAAGGGCGAGCAGTATCAGAACCAGGTCTACGTGCTGCCCAAGCATCTCGACGAGAAGGTCGCGCGCCTGCATCTCGACAAGCTCGGCGCCCGCCTGACCGAACTGTCGGGCGAACAGGCAGCCTATATCGGCGTGACCCCGCAAGGTCCGTTCAAGCCGGAACACTACCGCTATTAACCAAAGCTGAATTTACTACCAGATATTGACGCCGGGCGATTGACTTTTCGCCCGGCTTTATTTTTGCGCCGAATGATTCTTCACGCCGATTCCAGCAGGCGCTATTGTTGTGATTCGCGGTCCGGGGACGAGGACCGGCGTACGCATCAGGGCGGTCTTGCATTCAGGCGGCGAAGAGGACCAAGACATGCCGGGGGATAACCCGCTTCACGCGGGACGGGCCGTTTCCGGCGGCCATGACGATTCGAGGATTACCGGCACCGCCACGCGAGGCGAGCGCCTTTCATTGCGCGCGCGCGCCGGGCTGTTCCTTGCCGGCTCCGCACTTGGCTGGCCTTTGGCCGGCACGGCGGCCCACGCCCGGGCTGCTGGTGCGGAGGCCGCCAGCCTGTCGGTGAGCACGGTCGAGGTCGTGCAGCTTGCCGTCTTTGTCGGAGTGATGGGAGCGGCATTCCTGTCGGCCATCGTTCTGATCCGGGAGAGAGCGCGCACTTCGGCCGAAAACGTCGAGCTCAGGAGCCGCATCGCGGACATCAACGCGGCGCTGCGCCGTTCGGAGGCGCTGCTCAATCTGCGCGACCAGCGTGTCGTCGTCTGGGCCTCGGAGAACAAGAAACCCGAGATCATCGGCACGCTGCCGGTCGAAAGCGGCGCGCCCGAGGAACGGGCCGCCTTCCTTGCCTTCGGCCGTTGGCTGATGCCGCGCTCGGCGGCGGCACTCGAGCATGCTGTCGCGGGGCTGCGCGAAAAGGCCGTGTCCTTCGACCTCGTCATCGAAACGCAGACCGGCGCTCCGCTGGAAGTGCATGGCCGCAAGAGTGCGGCGCATGTGCTGGTGCGGTTCGTTTCCCTTTCCGAGACGCAACGCAGCCAGGCCCGGCTGAAGATCGAGAACCAGCGGCTGGCCGCCGACCACGATACGATGATCGGCCTGCTCGAGGCGCTGAAGATGCCGGCATGGCTGCGCGGCGAGGACGGCCGCCTGAGATGGGTGAACCGGGCCTACGCCAAAGCGGTCGAGGCCGAAAGCGCGGAGATGGCTGTCCGCGACGCCAAGGAATTCCTCGGCGGCCAGGCGCGCGAAGCGATCGCTGCCCAGCACAAGTCCCATCCGGTCTTCGAACAGACGCTTTCCACGGTGATCGAAGGCGACCGTCGCGTTTTCGCGGTGACCGATTTCGCCGGCGCCGACGGTTCGGCCGGGCTTGCCTGCGACACCAGCGCCATCGAAACCATCCGCAGCGAATATGAGCGCACCGTGCGCAGCCACGCCGACACGCTCGACCAGCTCAACACGGCGGTCGCGATCTTCGACACCGACGAGAAGCTGCGCTTCTTCAACCAGGCTTTCCAGAAACTCTGGGGCCTCGATGCAGGCTTCCTGCACAGCGCGCCCGATAACGCTTTGCTGCTGGATCGGCTGCGCAGCGAGGGCAAGATCGCCGAGCAGCCGGAGTGGCGCCGCTGGAAGGAAGGCCTGCTCGGCGCCTACCGCGCGGTGGAATCGCAGGAGCATTGGTGGCACCTGCCCGACGGCAAGACCATCCGCGTCGTCGCCAACCCGCAGCCCAAGGGCGGCGTCACTTGGGTGTTCGAGAACCTGACCGAGAAGATGGACCTTGAAAGCCGCTACCGCACCGCGGTGCGGGTCCAGGGCGAGACACTCGACAACCTCGCCGAAGGCGTGGCGGTGTTCGGCCCCGACGGCAGGCTGCGCCTGTCGAACCCGGCATTTGCAACTTTGTGGGGCCTGGACGCCGAAACCGCCAGGCCCAATGTCCATGTTTCCGCAATCCGTGAGCTTTGCGACCGGCAAGCGATCGACAGCCCGTGGGGCGGCTTCGTCGCAGCCATCACCGGCTTCGACGACGAGCGCCGCGACCGCCACGGGCAGACCGAGCTCAACAGCGGCACCGTGCTGCGCTACGCCGTGATCCCCCTGCCCAACGGGCAGGTGATGATGACCTTCGTCGACGTCACCGACAGCGTCCGTGTCGAACGCGCGCTCAAGGACAAGAACGAGGCGCTGGAGAAATCCGACCAGCTCAAGAACGAATTCGTCCAGCACGTGTCCTACGAACTGCGCTCGCCGCTGACCAACATCATCGGATTCACCGAACTGCTGTCGCTGCCGGCCACGGGTCCGCTGACGCAGAAGCAGCGCGAATATGTCGAGCATGTCGGCTCGTCGTCTTCGGTGCTTTTGACCATCGTCAACGACATACTCGACTTAGCCACGGTCGATGCCGGCATCATGCAGCTCGAAATTTCCGAGGTCCATGTCGACCGCACCATCGCCGCCGCCGCCGAGCTGGTTGCCGACCGGCTGGAAGAGCATTCAATCAGGCTCGAGGTCGATGCCGCGGCGGCGCCGAAGACCTTCCACGGCGACGAAATCCGCATCCGCCAGATCCTCTATAACCTGCTCAGCAACGCCGCCAACTACGCGCCGGAGGCCAGCGCCATCCGGCTCGCCTGCCGTCAGTTGGCGGACGGTGTGGAATTCTCGGTCCACGACGATGGACCCGGCATGCCGCCCGACGTCCTTGATTCGGTGTTCCGCCGCTTCGAGCCGCGCGCCAATGGCGGCCGTCGGCGCGGCGCCGGACTCGGCCTCTCGATCGTCAAGAGCTTCGTTGAGCTGCATGGCGGCAGCGTCCGCATCGAAACCGGCAAGGACAAGGGCACGACCGTCATCTGCACCTTTCCCGACATGCCGGGCATCCGCGCCGCGGCCGAGTAGCGCACTCGATGGCCGCATTGATGCTCGAGCGTTTACTCGCCGACGAAACACAGACGGCGCGGCTGGGTGAGGATCTGGCGCTGGCGTTGCGCGCCGGCGATGTCCTGGCGCTGAAGGGCGATCTCGGCGCCGGCAAATCGACGCTGGCGCGGGCGCTGATCAGGGCGTTGGCCGACGATGCCGGCCTCGACGTGCCGAGCCCGACCTTTACCCTGGTGCAAAGCTACGACACGCGCATCCCGGTCCATCATTTCGACCTCTACCGCCTGTCCTCGGCAGCCGAGCTCGATGAACTGGGCTTCGACGAGGCGTTGGCGCAAGGCGCGGCCCTCGTCGAATGGCCGGAACGGGCCGAGGGTTATTTGCCTGGGACCGCCGTGCTGATCGAATTGGTCCAGCATGGCGATGGCCGATTGGCGAGACTGTCCGGGCAGGGCGCTGCCTACGATCGCGTGGCGCGCTCGCTCGCCATGCGCGATTTCCTCGAAAGCGCTGGATGGGGCGAGGCCAGCCGCCGCCATTTCATCGGCGATGCCTCTGCCCGCTCCTACGAAATTGTCTCGCTTCCAGGCCATGCCCCGAGGGTGCTGATGAACTCGCCGCGGCTGGTGCTGGGTCCCCCGGTACGCGACGGCAAGCCCTATGGCGTCATCGCCCACACCGCCCAGTCGGTCTCCGCCTTCGCCGCCATCGACCGCGCGCTGCTCCACGCCGGGGTCAGCGTTCCCGAAATTCATGCGCAGGATCTCGACCAGGGGTTCCTGCTGCTCGAACATCTGGGTTCCGAAGGGTTCCTGGACGGGCATGGCAGGCCGGTCGGCGGGCGTTATGAAGCGGCGGCCGAACTGCTCGCCATGATGCATGACAAGAGCTGGCCCCACCGGATGGAGGCCGCGCCCGGCGTGTTTCACGATGTGCCGCCCTTCGATCGCGACGCCATGCTGATCGAGGCGGACCTGCTGGTCGATTGGTACGTGCCGATGCTGACGGGCGCTCCGGCGGGCGATGCCTTGCGCGTCGGCTACCACAAGGAGTGGAACGCGGTTCTCGACCGCCTCGCGGACAGCCAATACACGCTGATGCTGCGTGACTTTCATTCACCGAACATCATCTGGCGCGCTGAGCGCTCCGGCCATGACCGGCTCGGCATCGTCGATATCCAGGATGCGCTGATCGGCCCCGCCGCTTACGACGTCGCCTCTCTGGCCATGGACGCGCGCGTCACCATCCCGCCAGGCATCGAGAAACGCACGCTCGATGCCTATATCGCCGCCCGCCACGCGGCCGGGCCATTTGACGAGGCGGCGTTCCTCGAGGCCTATGCGATCATGGCGACGCAGCGCAATTCCAAGATCCTCGGCATCTTCGTCCGGCTCGAAAAACGCGACGGGAAGCCCTATTATCTGAAGCACCTGCCGCGTATCCGCGACTATCTGCGCCGGGCGCTGTCTCATCCTGCCCTGGCCGGCCTTCGCGAGTTCTATACCGCCCACGGTCTGCTGGAGGAGCAAACGCCGTGAGAACGATACCGGACCGCGAGCCCAAAACTGCGATCGTGCCCAAAAGTGCGATCATGCTTGCCGCGGGGCTCGGCAAGCGCATGCGGCCGATCACCGATACGATCCCCAAGCCGCTGGTCAGGATCGCCGGCAAGACGCTGCTCGACTGGGGTCTCGACAGTCTCGCCGCGGCCGGCATCGACAAGGCGGTCGTCAACGTGCACTACCTTCCCGAACAGATCATCGCCCATCTCGGTGCGCGCCATGCGCCACGGATCGTCATTTCGGACGAGAGCGAGCGGTTGCTCGATTCCGCCGGCGGCATCGTCAAGGCGCTGCCGGAGCTCGGCGAACAGCCCTTCTATGTCCTCAACGCCGACACCTTCTGGATCGACCACGGGACGCTCAATCTCAATCGCCTCGCCCTTGCATGGGACGCCGCGAGAATGGATATTCTGCTGATGCTGGCGGATCTCCATCAGGCGACCGGACACTGCGGCAGCACCGATTTCCTGGTGGCGCCGGACGGCATCCTGCGGCGTTCCAAGGGCGATCCGGCGGGCCTGATCTATGCCGGGGCGGCGATCGTCCATCCGCGCATCTTCAAGGGTGCCCTGCCGGAACCGCATTCGCTTAACGCCTACTTCGACAAGGCGATCGCCGCCGGCCGGCTGTTCGGCATGCCAATGCATGGCCATTGGATCACCGTCGGCACCCCCGACGCCATTGCGAGCGCGGAAGCGGCGGTCGCCGACGCGCTAGCCGAGTCGCAATGAGCGGCCCGGGCCGCGTTTTCTCCATTCCTCCCGGTGCGCCGTTTCTGCCGACGCTTGCCGAGGCGATGCTGGCCGGGCGTCTTGTTCCGGGCTTTCGCTTCGATGGCGACCCGCTCGCCTTGGCCGATGTCACCATCTATGTGCCGACGCGCCGCGCCGCGCGCGCCTTGCGCGGCGTCTTCGTCGACAGTCTCGCGGCGAGAGGCGGCGGCGGTTCGGCGATTCTGCCGGTCATCCGACCGCTCGGCGAATTCGACGAGGACGAGGCCGCGTTCGAGACGGAAGCGTCGGCGGCCATCGACCTCGCACCGCCGATCGCGGCAACCGAACGCCTGTTGCTGCTGGCGCCGCTGGTGCGTGCCTGGAAACGCCGCTTGCCGGCGCATGTGGCGGCGCTTTTCGACGAGGAGATCGTCATTCCGGCCTCCGCCGCCGATGCGATCTGGCTGGCGCGCGACCTCGCCCGGCTTATGGATGAGATCGAGACGGAAGGCACGGACTGGACGCGGCTCGCCGATCTGGTGAGCGGCAATCTCGCGGGATGGTGGCAGGTCACGCTCGATTTCCTCGGAATCGTCACCGAAGCCTGGCCGAAATTCCTCGGGGAACGGAACCTCTCCAACCCGGCCGCGCATCGCAGCGCCCTGATCCGGCTGGAAGCGGCGCGGTTGCGGCGGAATCCGCCCGCCGGGCCGGTTATCGCCGCCGGTTCCACCGGCTCCATCCCTGCCACGGCAGAGCTGCTGGCCGCCATTGCCCGCTTGGCGGGCGGAGCCATCGTGCTGCCAGGCCTCGACCGGACGATGGATGAGCCGTCCTTCCAGGCCATCACGGCGCCGGGCGCACGTCCGGCCGTGCTCGGCCATCCGCAATACGGCCTCGCCAAGCTGATCGGCACCATGGGTGTGCTGCGGGGCGATGTCGAGGAGATCGGCGCGGCCGGACATGAACTCGCGCTTCGCGCCGCCCTCGTCGGCGAAGCGCTGCGGCCGGCCGAGACCACCGAATTGTGGGCCGAGACGCGCAGCGGCTTTTCCGTCTTCGACATCGAGCAGGCGTTCGCCGGCGTGAGCCTGCTGGAAGCGGCCAGCGAACGCGATGAAGCCGTGGCGATCGCCGTCGCGCTCAAGCGCGCGGTCGAGCAGCCCGGCCAGAGAGCGGCCCTCGTTACCGGTGACCGTGCGCTGGCGCGCCGCGTCTCGGTCGAACTCGGGCGCTTCGGCGTCGTCGCCGACGATTCCGGCGGTGTGCCGCTCTCCAACACGCCCGCCGCCGGCCTGCTTGGGCTGGCGTTGCAGGCGGTGTTCCGTCCCGGTGACCCGGTCGGCCTGCTGTCGCTGCTCAAGCATCCCCTGCTTGCCCTTGGCCTGGCCCGGACGAGCGTTCGCCACGCGGCGGAATTGATCGAGCTGGTGGCGTTGCGCGGCGGCACCGGCCGTCCCGACATCGCATCGCTGCCCGACCTGTTCGAAGCCCGCCTGGTTGACCTCGGCGGCGACAGCAGGCGGCCTTTCTGGTTTGCCCGGCTGACCGTGCGCGCTATCGAGGACGCGCGCGATCTGCTGCGGCGGCTGGTGGAAGCCGTGGCGCCGCTTGCCGCCTTTCGGGGTCAAGCCGACGCCGGTCTTGTGGCGCTCGTCGGGGCCAGCGTCGTGGTGCTGGAAAATCTCGGCCGTGCGGCCGATGGCGGACTTGGCGCGCTTTATGCCGGCGATGCCGGCGAGAAACTGGCCGACCTGTTGCGTGGACTGGTCGCGGCGTCGGTGCCGCTGTCGTTTGCCGCCGACGAATGGCCAGACGTCATGGCGGCGCTGGTCGCGCCCGAGACGGTCAAGCCGGCGCAAGGCACAGACAGGAACATTGCCATCTGGGGGGCGCTGGAAGCCCGCTTGCAGAATGTCGACACGCTGGTCATCGGCGGCATGAACGAAGGCGTGTGGCCGCGCAAACCCGAAAGCGACCGTTTCATGTCGCGGCTGATGAAGACCGGCATCGACCTGGAGCCGCCCGAACGGCGCATTGGCCTTGCCGCACATGATTTCCAGATGGCCATGGGGGCGGCGAAGGTGGTGCTGTCGCGCTCCGCACGCGCCGGCGACGCGCCGGCAGTGCCTTCGCGCTGGCTGCAGCGCATTCTCACTTATATCGGGAAGGGCCAGGCAGCCAGGCTTGCCGAACGTGGCGAGGAACTCATCGCCTGGGCGCGCGCGCTCGATACCAGCCCGCGGCGGGACTTCGCGCCGCGCCCGCAGCCGAAGCCGCCGGTCGCGCTGCGTCCAACTCATTTCTCGGTCACCGAGATCGAGACGCTGCGTCGCGATCCCTACGCCATCTATGCCAGGCGCATCCTCGGCCTGCTGCCGCTCGACCCGGTCATCCGCGACCCGGGTGCGGCCGAGCGCGGCACGCTGTTCCATGCCATCCTGCATCTGTTCTCGGGCAGCGTGGCCGATCCGCGTGCTCCCGATGCGCTGGCCGGCCTGCTCGCCGCCGGCCGGACCTGCTTTGCCGAGGCAGCACTTCCCGCCGATGTAGAGGCGGTCTGGTGGCCGCGTTTCGAAAAGCTCGCCGCCAGCATCATCGAATGGGAACGCGGCCGCGCTGGGGCCGTGGCCCGGCGCCACGCCGAGGCGCGAGCGGGCAAGACCATGGTCGGCCAATCCGGGATCACCCTGTCGGGCTATGCCGACCGGGTCGATCTTCTCCATGGCGGCATGGCCGACATATTGGACTACAAGACCGGCTCCTCGCCTTCCAAGGCGCAGGCGCACACGCTGCTGTCGCCGCAACTGGCGCTGGAGGGCGCGTTGCTCAGGCGCGGTGCTTTCCAGGAACTCGGCGCGCGCGAGCCCTCGCAATTGGCCTTCGTCAGGCTGAAGCCGAATGGCGAGGTTTTCGAGGAATCGATTCTCGAATACAACCGGCAGCCACGCACCGCCACGGACCTTGCCGAGGAGGCCTGGGCGCGGCTGGAGAAATTGCTCATCCACTATGCCGATCCGGCGGCCGGCTATCTGTCGCGGGCACTGCCGTTCCGCGAAGGCGAGACCGACGGCGACTACGACCATCTCGCCCGCGTGCTCGAATGGTCGGCGGGCGGCGATGCGGATGAGGAGGGAGGGGAGGCATGAAGAAAGCCTACCCCATCCCCGGCGAAACCGCCTCCAGGCAGGCCAGCGCCTCGGATCCGAGGAATTCCGCCTGGGTGTCGGCCAATGCCGGGTCCGGCAAGACCCATGTGCTGGCCCAGCGCGTCATCCGGCTCCTGCTTCGCGGCACCGATCCGTCGAAGATACTGTGCCTGACCTATACGCGTGCCGCCGCCGCCAACATGTCGAACCGGGTGTTCTCGACCCTGTCGGAATGGACCGCGCTCGGCGATGCCGAACTGGCGGTGAGGGTCGAGGCGCTCGATGGCCGCCGGCCCGACCGCGAAACCATGCGCCGCGCCCGCCGCCTGTTTGCCGAGGCGCTGGAAACGCCCGGCGGGCTGAAGATCCAGACCATCCATGCCTTCTGCGAATCGGTGCTGCACCAGTTCCCGCTGGAAGCCAACATCCCCGCGCATTTCGAGATGCTCGACCCGCAGATGGAGGCCTCGTTGTTCGCCGCCGCGCGCCGTGAGATGATTTCGGGCAGCGCGGCGGATCGGCCGGACCTCGCCGATGCCTTCGCCGCCGTGCTCGAGCGCGGTGGCGAGGCAGGGCTCGACGCCCTGCTCGCCGAGATCGTCCGCAAGCGTGACGAACTGGGCGCCTTCATCGGCGAAGTCGATCGAGGCGGCCCGAACTTCCAGAAGCTGTTCGACGAATTCCAATTCCGCCCCGGCCAGACCGCCGAAGGCATAGCGGCCTCTCTCTGGCCTCTGCCCGGCTTCCTGCCGGATTATTTTGCCGGCTTCGCCCAGGCGGCGGAAACCGCCGACGCCAGGACGGTGCTCAACAACATCTTGCCTCATGCGCGCCTGGCTTTCGCGGAAAGCGATCCCGTGCGCCGCCTGCAACTGCTTTCGCGGGCTTTCCTGAAGGCCGACGGCGACGTCTACGACCCGGCCAAGGCCTTCAAAAAGGCGCTGCTCGACCGGCTGCCGGACCTGGCGGAGCGCTATCTCTCGGCGACCGCCGCAATCGTCGAGACGGTCGACCGGCTCGCCCTGTTCCGGATGCTGGAGGGGACGCGCGCCGCGCTGACGCTGGCCGACTGGCTGATCGCCCGCTACGAGCAGCTGAAGCGTGGCCGCGGGTTCCTCGACTTCAACGACCTGATCACCCGCACCGTCAGTCTCCTGGCCAGGCCCGATGCCGGCCCGTGGGTGCAATACAAGCTCGACCAGGGCATCGACCACATCCTGCTCGACGAGGCGCAGGACACCAGCCCCGACCAATGGGAGGTGGTGAAGCGGCTGGCCGAGGAATTCTTCGCCGGCATCGGCGCCCGCGACAACGCGCATCGGACGATCTTCGCCGTCGGCGACGAAAAACAGTCGATCTATTCCTTCCAGGGCGCGGCACCGGATTCCTTCGCCGACAGCAGGCTCCTGTTTGCGGCCAAGGTGCGCGACGCCGATGCGCCCTTCGCCGACCTGAAGCTCACCTGGTCGTTCCGCTCGACCGACGATGTTCTGGCCGCCGTCGACCGTGTCTTCGCCGATCCGGTCGTGCGGCGCGGCATCAGCCATGACCCCGACCCGCTGAGCCACAAGGCGATACGCACCGATGCGCCGGGCTATGTCGAGGTCTGGCCATCCATCGGCGCCGATGTCGTCGACGAGCCGGACGACTGGACGCAGGCAGTCGACCATGCCCGCGCGCCGGCGGTTCGGGTTGCCGAAAACGTCGCCGCCACCATTGCCGGCTGGATCGGCAATGGCGAGGTCATCGAAGGTCGCGGCAAGAGGCTGCGCCCTGGCGACGTGCTGGTGCTGGTGCGCAAGCGCGATCGCTTCGTCCATGCGCTGACGCGTGCCTTGAAGCGTCGCGACATTCCGGTGGCCGGCGCCGACCGCTTGAGCCTGCCCGGCCACATCGCGGTCAAGGACCTGATCGCGCTCGGCCATTTCCTGATCCAGCCGCAGGACGATCTGTCGCTCGCCGCCGTGCTGCGGAGTCCGATCTTCGATCTGTCGGAAGAGACGCTTTTCACACTGGCCGCGCAGAGACCGTCCGGCCTGTCGCTGGCCGCATCCCTGCGCCAGCATGCCAGCCAAAGCGAAGCGCTCGCGGCGGTCGCCGCTCAACTAGACATCTGGGCCAACGAGGCCGCCTTCAAGCCGGTGTTCGAATTCTATGCCGGCCTGCTGGCGCACGGTGGCGTGCGCAGGAAGATGATCGCACGGCTCGGGCCGGAAGCGGGCGACATTCTTGACGAATTCCTGAGTTTCTGCCTTGCCGAGGAGCGGACCGGCTTGCCCGGACTGGAAGCCTTCCTGTCGACGCTGGAGAGCGCGGGCCCCGAAATCAAGCGCGAGATGGACCAGACCCGCGACGAGGTCCGCGTCATGACCGTGCATGCAGCCAAGGGGCTCGAAGCGCCTGTCGTCTTCCTGGTCGATGGCGGTTCGGCTCCGTTCAGCGATCAGCACCTGCCGCGCCTGATGCCGTTCGAGGGTTCGGGGCTGAACTGGAGCGGCAAGGGCTTTCTCTGGCGCTCGGCCAGCGACGTCGCCAACGGCATTTCGAAGGCTGCCGCGGCCAGGGCGCGCGATCTCGCCGATGACGAGTACCGGCGGCTGCTCTATGTCGGCATGACCCGGGCCGAGGACAGGCTGATCGTCTGCGGCTATCACGGCAAGCGCGCGCCGAACACAGGCACCTGGCATTCGCTCGTCAGCCGTGCCCTGGTCGGGGCGCCGGAGAGCGCCGAGTATCCGCACCCGGCCGGCGGCGTTTCAGTGCATCGCTTCCAGGTGACCGGGCTGCCGCCCTTTGCGCTGGTCGCCGAAAGCGAGACCAGGCAGACGCGGGACTTCGGGCCGCCGCCCGAAATCTTGTTCAGGTCGCTGCCGCCATACGAGGACCTGCCGCGCCCGCTGTCGCCATCCGGAGCCTCGGCCCTGATCGACGAGGGCAAGGAAAGCGTCATCGACACCGGCTCGCCGGTGCTGGATGGCAACGCCGATCCCGGCTTCGCCGTCATGCGCGGGCTGGCCCTGCACAAGCTGCTGCAGATGCTGCCCGGCGTGGCGCAGGACGAACGCCAGGGCGCGGCCGAAATTTATCTCGCCCGCGCCGGCGCGCAATGGCCGGGTGGAGAGCGCGAAAAGGCCGTCGCCTCGGTGATGGCGATCCTTGCCGATCAGCGCTTCGCGCCGCTTTTCGGGCCCTCTTCGCGCGCCGAAGTGGCGGTCATGGGCAGCCTCGACGTCAAGGGCACGAAACGCTCGATTTCCGGCAAGATCGACAGGTTGGCGGTGACGCCGGACCGCGTATCCATCGTCGACTACAAGACCAACCGGCCGGCGCCCGCTTCGCTGGGAGAGGTTCCGCCCGCCTATCTGCTGCAGCTCGCGCTCTATCGTGCCTTGCTGCGGCCGCTCTATCCCGGCCGCGAAGTCACGGCGGCCTTGCTGTTCACGGAGGCGCCACGGCTGATCGAGCTGCCGGCTCGGGCCATGGATGACGCACTTGCCCGACTCACGCGAGCGTGACACAAGAACTGCTTGAAGAAGGGCGCGGCAACCACCACATTTGGTGCGACGAAAAATTTCGAAAGGATTTCCGCATGGCTACCGTCAAGGTCGACAAGAACAATTTCCAGACCGCTGTGCTCGACGCCAAGGAGCCGGTCGTGGTGGATTTCTGGGCGGAATGGTGCGGTCCCTGCAAGATGATCGCGCCGGCGCTGGAAGACATCGCCAATGAACTCGGCAGCAAGGTGAAGATCGCCAAGCTCAACATCGACGAGAATCCCGAACTCGCAGCGGAATTCGGCGTGCGCTCGATCCCGACGCTGATGATCTTCAAGGGCGGCGAAAGAGCCGATGTGAAGGTTGGCGCCGCGCCCAAGACCGCGCTGTCGCACTGGATCAACGGTAATCTCGCCTGATCCATTCGAAATTCCCGATATCAAGCCCGGCCAATCGCGCCGGGCTTTTTGTTGGCGTCATCGGTCGCCCGTTCTGGCCCTGACATGCGGAGCCTCCATGTTTTCTGCTGACAGCAGAAGCAGGGAGAGAAAAAATGACCGGATCCGCCAAGGCCACCGTCTTCATCGACAATGAGCGCGTTATTGTCACGGAATACCGCTTTCAGCCGGGCGACAACACCGGCTGGCATCGCCATGGCCACGACTATGTGGTCGTGCCGTTGATGGACGGCAAGGTGAAGCTTCTGACCAAGGACGGCGAATCCTTCGCCGAAATGAAGAAAGGCGCGCCCTATTTCCGCAGGGAAGGCGTCGAGCACGATGTCATCAGCGCCAATGAAGGCGAATATGCCTTCATCGAGATCGAGCTGAAATAGCGGCGTTCGCCTCGAATACGGCAGCGGAAATTCATGGCGAGTGTGGCGAGCCATCAATTGCCATCTTGATGGCAGATGCAAGCCGGGATACATGTCTTTCAACAAGGAGTTTGAAATGGCCGAACCCCAGCTCTCAGTCCGTAGCGCAAAGGCACGCGACCTGGCTCATCGACTTGCTCGTCGCGAAAATCGTTCGATAGCGGATGTGGTGGAACGGGCGCTTGAATCGTACGAGATCCGTGAGGCGGGACGCGAGCCTGCCTCCACGTTCTATGCCCGCATTACGGCCAGTTGTGGCGCCGATATTGATCTGGAGGAAGTCATCCGCGACGGACGCCTGGTTCATCCTGGACCCGAGCTTTGATTTTCGTCGACACCAACGTGATTTCGGAGACATTCAAGAAGGCACCGGACGAAGCCGTTCTGGCCTGGCTTGTCCGCAACGATGCTGAATTGGCCCTTCCCACGGTGACGATTGCTGAAATTGCCTTCGGCATCCAAAAAATCCGACCTGATGAGCGTGCGGACCGCCTAGAGGAGGGACTTTCTCAATGGCGCCGTCGTTTCGCCGACCGGATTTTTGGGCTGACGGAAGAGGCTGCGCTAGCTTACGGGGAGATCATGGGAACCGCCAGCCGCCTAGGCCGTGGAATGTCGGCTCCCGATGGCATGATCGCCGCGATCGTGCGTGTGAATGGTGGTCGGCTGGCGACGCGCAACCTCAACGACTTTGGCGCCGCCAACCTCGACCTGATCTCACCGTGGGATTTCTAGAGCAATTCCTGGAAAAGTGTGTACGGTTTTCCCGGAAACGCGCGTAGCGCTTTCCCTTTGGGAGTTGCGCAAAAACAAAGAGATAGAGCGGTTCGCCGTTTCCATGAAACGGTGAACTGCTCCAGCGTTGAAACGAATTCACGCGAAGCGTTTTTGGTATGTTGTGCCATGACGCCCAAGCCGAGATCGCTTCCGGCGCCGGGTAGGATAGATTTCTGATTATCGGTATGTCACGTCGGCGGCGTGCCGTTCTCCGCCAACACCGCTCCAGCCAGATAGAGCGAGCCGCCGATCAGGATGCGCGGCGGCGGGCCGTCCCAGGTGTCGCGCAGCAACATCAGCGCGCTGGCGACGGAACTCACCGGCTCGGCCGTCAGCCCGGCCTCCGTGGCGCGGGCTGCCAGTTCGTCGTTCGGCACGCTGGCGTCGCTTAGGCTCACCGGCACCGTATAGACGTGCCGGGCGAGGCCATTGAAGGCGCGGAAATAGCCGCTCTGGTCCTTGGTGTTGATCATGCCGGAGATGAGAAAAAGCGGCCTGGGGTTCTTCTCTTCCTGTTCGGCGAGCGCCTCGGCGACGACCACGCCGGCGCCCGGATTGTGGCCGCCGTCGAGCCAGATGTCGGCGCCCTTGGGCGCCAGTTCCGTCAGCCTGCCTTGCGACAGCTTCTGCATCCGCCCCGGCCAGGCGACAGTGGTCATCGCCTTCTCGGCGGCACGGTGGCTGATCTCGAAGCCGGCTGCCTTGACGGCGGCGATCGCGGCGGCCGCATTGGCGAACTGGTGGCGCCCGGGCAGCCGCGGCGGCGGCAGATCCATCAAGCCGTCATCGTCCTGATAGACCATGCGGCCGTTCTCCTCGAAGGCGAGGAAATCCTGTCCATAGACCAGGGTCGGGCAGCCAAGCCGCTCGGCGGTTTCGATCAGCACCTGCTGCGCCGCCTCGGTTTCCTGCGCCCCGATGACCACCGGGCAGCCGCGCTTGATGATGCCGGCCTTCTCGGCGGCGATCAGTTCGACGCGGTCGCCGAGATAGGCTTCGTGGTCCATCGACACCGGCATGATCACCGAGACAGCCGGCCTGGCGATGACATTGGTGGCGTCGAAGCGGCCGCCGAGCCCGACCTCGATGATGGCGGCGTCGGCCGGATGCTCCGAAAACAGGATGAAGGTGACGGCGGTGAGGATCTCGAAAACGGTGATCTTCTCGCCGCCATTGGCCTTGGCGACGCGGGCGATAGCCTCGGCGAAGATATCGTCCTCGACCAGCCTGCCGCCGCCATCAGCCGCCAGCCGGTAGCGCTCGTGCCAGCTGACCAGATGCGGCGAGGTGTGCACGTGCACGAGCCGGCCGGACGCTTCCAGAAGCGCCCGCGAGAAGGCGGCGCAGGAGCCCTTGCCGTTGGTGCCGGCGATATGGATCACCGGCGGCAGCAAGTCCTGAGGATTGCCCAGCCGCTCCAGCAGCCGTGAAATGCGGTCGAGCGAAAGATCGAAGCCTTTCGGGTGAAGCGCCATCAGCGCTTCGATTTCACGGTCGGCGGCAAGCGTGGTCATGTAAGAGTCCTAAGCGCGCGATGGATCGCGCGCAATCGCGGTTCGCGGCAAAGAGTGTCGCGTCAGGCCTGCGGCCGTGCTTCCGTGGCGACCACCGCCGGCGGCAGGATTTCCGGTTCCAGGGGCTTGTGCTCTTCCGGCATCTTGAGCAGCATCTTCAAGAGCCGCGCGATGGTCTGGCGCATCTCCAGTCGCGACACCACCATGTCGACCATGCCGTGCTCCATCAGATATTCGGAGCGCTGGAAGCCATCCGGCAGTTTTTCCCGGATGGTCTGCTCGATGACCCGCGGTCCGGCGAAGCCGATCAGCGCGCCTGGCTCGGCGATGTGCACGTCGCCCAGCATGGCGTAGGAGGCAGTGACGCCGCCGGTGGTCGGATTGGTCAGCACGACGATGTAGGGAAGGCCGGCCTCCTTCAGCCGGTCGACGCCGACCGTGGTGCGCGGCAATTGCATGAGCGACAGGATGCCTTCCTGCATGCGCGCGCCGCCGGAAGCGGCAAACAGGATCAGCGGCCGCTTGCGCTGCACGGCCACCTCGAAGGCATGAACGATGGCGTCGCCCGCGGCCATGCCGAGCGAACCGCCCATGAAGGCGAAATCCTGCACCGTCACCACCACCGGCAGGCCTTCCACGGTGCCCAGCGCGTTGACGATGGCATCTTCCAGGCCGGTCTTGGCCTTGGCGTCCTTCAACCGGTCGGTGTAGCGCTTCTCGTCACGGAACTTCAGCGGGTCCAGCATGACCTTGGGATTTTCGAGCTGCTCATATTTGCCGTCGTCGAGGAAGTATTTCAGCCGCTCCTTGGCCGAGATCTTCATGTGATGGCCCGAAGACGGGATGACGAACTGGTTGGATTCCAGATCCTTGTGGAACACCATCTCCCCGGTCTCGGGATCCTTGATCCACAGGTTCTCGGGCATGTCGGTGCGCCGGCCGAGCATCGAATTGATCTTCGGGCGAACGTAGTTGGTGATCCAGTTCATCGCTTCGGCTCCTGTCCTGACGAAGAGTTAGAGCAATTCCAGGAAAAGTGTGAACCGGTTTTCCGTCCGGAATTGCGGTAAAACAACAAGATAGAGCGGTTCGGCGTTTCCGTGAAACGCCAAACCGATCCAGGGCATGCCGCCCGGGATGGCGACGTGCACAAGACCTGAGGTAGGAAAACTATTCGGCGGCAGCAAGGCGGGCCGAGCGCACGCCCTGTGCAAGGCCGCTGACCAGCGTGGCGACGGCCTCGGCCGGGTCGGCGGTCTTTTCGCCCTTCGGCCCCAGCACATTGGCGACCGCATTGACGATCGCGGTGCCGACGACGACGCCGTCGGCATTGGCGCCGATGACGCGCGCCTGTTCGGCGGTCTTGACGCCGAAGCCGACGCAGACCGGCAAATCGGTATGGCCCTTGATGCGCTTGACCGCCGCGGCCACCTTGCCGGTGTCGGCCAGCGCGGAACCGGTGATGCCGGTCATGGACACGTAATAGACGAAGCCGGACGTGTTCTGCAGCACCTTGGGCAGGCGCTTGTCGTCGGTGGTCGGCGTTGCCAGCCGGATGAAGTTGATGCCGGCTTTCAGCGCCGGGATGCACAGCTCCTCGTCCATCTCAGGCGGCAGGTCGACAACGATCAGCCCGTCGATGCCGCTGGCCAATGCGTCCTTGAGAAAGCGGTCGACGCCGTAGATGTAGATCGGGTTGTAATAGCCCATCAGAACGATCGGCGTCTCATTGTCGCCGGTGCGGAAGTCAGCCGCCATCTTCAGCGTCTTGACCAGCGTCTGGCCGCCTTTCAGCGCCCGCAAGCCCGCGGCCTGGATCGCCGGGCCATCGGCCATCGGATCGGAGAACGGCATGCCGAGTTCGATAATGTCCGCGCCGGCCGTTGGCAGCGCCTTCATGATCGACAGCGACGTCTGATAGTCCGGGTCGCCGCCCATGAAATAGGTGACGAGCGCTGGGCGGCCTTCGTTCCTGAGCTTCGCCATGCGGCGGTCGATGCGGGTGGTCATGTCTGGCCCTTTGGACGAATTTTGCTCATAATCAACTCCCAAGTCGAACTGTCCAACGGGCCTAGATCTCCATGCCCAGCATCGAAGCCACCGTATGCACGTCCTTGTCGCCGCGGCCGGACAGGTTGACGATGACGATCTGGTCCTTGTCCATGGCGGGCACGATCTTCACCGCATGGGCGATGGCGTGCGCCGATTCGAGCGCCGGGATGATGCCTTCGACGCGCGTGGTCAGCTTGAAGGCCTCCAGCGCCTCGTCGTCGAGGATCGGCACGTATTCGACGCGGCCAGAATCGCGCAGCCAGGAATGCTCCGGCCCGACGCCGGGATAGTCCAGGCCGGCCGAGATCGAATGGCCGTCCATGATCTGGCCGTCGGCATTTTGCAGGAGATAGGTGCGGTTGCCGTGCAGCACGCCCGGCGCGCCGGCATTCATCGAGGCGCAGTGTTCGACGCCGTCGAGGCCACGCCCGCCAGCCTCGATGCCGATGATGCGGACATCCTTGTCGTCGAGGAACGGATGGAACAGGCCGATAGCATTGGAACCGCCGCCGACGGCGGCAATGATGGTGTCGGGCAGCCGGCCCTCCTGCTCGAGGATCTGCGCGCGCGCCTCCGAACCGATCACCGACTGGAAGTCCCGCACCAGCTCCGGATAGGGGTGCGGGCCGGCCGCGGTGCCGATCAGGTAATAAGTGTCCTCGACATTGGTCACCCAATCACGAAGGGCTTCGTTCATGGCGTCCTTCAGCGTGCCGTGGCCGGCGGTCACCGGCCGCACTTCGGCGCCGAGCAGCTTCATGCGGAACACGTTGGGGCTTTGGCGGGCAACGTCGGTGGCACCCATATAGACGACGCAGGGAAAGCCGAAACGGGCAGCGACGGTGGCCGACGCCACGCCGTGCTGGCCGGCTCCGGTCTCGGCGATGATGCGCGTCTTGCCCATGCGCTTGGCCAGCAGGATCTGGCCGAGGCAATTGTTGATCTTGTGCGAACCGGTATGGTTCAGGTCCTCGCGCTTGAAATAAACCTTTGCGCCGCCCCCGAGGCCCTTTGCCGAGGAAACCTCACGAAGATGTTTCGTCAGGCCCTCGGCGAAATAAAGCTTCGACGGCCGTCCAGCATAATGGGTCGAAAGATCGGTGAGCTCAGCCCTGAAATCCGGATCGTTCTTGACCTCGTTCCAGTGCCGTTCGAGGTCGAGGATCAGCGGCATCAGCGTTTCGGCAACGAAACGACCGCCGAAAATGCCGAACATGCCCTGTTCGTCGGGTCCCGTGCGGAAGGAATTGGGTGTCGCCGGCTTGTTCATCGCCGATCTCCTGGCATCTCGATTTTAGTTGAGCATGTCTTGTCGAAAACCGGTTTCCACTTTCCGGGACATGCTCGGGTTTGAGCCGGTCAGGCGGCGCGGTCGTCTCGCGCTGCCTTGAGGGCCCGGAAAAACTGCTCGATCAGCGCTGGATCCTTGACGCCCGGCGCGCTTTCCACGCCGGAGGAAATATCAATTCCGGGCGGGCTGGCAAGCCGAAGGGCATCGCCGATATTGGCGGCGTTGAGCCCACCGGAAAGCATGTAATCGAGCCCGGCGTCAAGACCGGCCAGGATGCGCCAGTCGAACGCAACGCCATTGCCGCCCGGCAGTTCGGACCCCTTCGGCGGCTTGGCGTCGAACAGGAACCGGTCCGCGACCCCGACAAACGGTTTGATGCGCTCGAGATCGGCGGCTTTGCTGAGCGGCAGCGCCTTCATGACCGGCAGGCCATAGCGAGCTTTCAGCTCGGCCACGCGCTCTGGCGTTTCCGAACCATGGAGCTGCAGCATGTCCGGGCGCATGCGGTCGATGATCTCGTCCAGGAAGGCGTCATTGGCGTCGACGGTAACGGCAACCGCCAAAGCCTTGCCGCGGGCGGCTTCGCGCAGCCGCCCGGCTTCAGCCGGTTCGACGTAACGCGGGCTCTTAGCAAAGAAAATGAAGCCGACATTGCTGGCGCCGCCGGCCAGCGCCGCGGCCATTGCCTGGTCGGTCTTCAAGCCGCAGATCTTGATGTCGAGTGCCATGGCGCGGGAATTGGCATGAAATCGAGGCAGAGTCGAGAAAAAGCATGCTGTTTGCCGGCAAGGCCAACGGCGCTACCTATCCATGGGAAGCATGCAAGGCGGGAGAACATCATGGCCGACAGAACCGTTGCCGAACTCAGGCAGAAGATCGCGCAGGCGCGCGAAGTGATTGCGCATCTGATGGACAAGGCCGCCTTCAACGGCGCCGAGGCGCATCGGGCGCTCGATTATTTCGGCGGCGACGCATTCGACCGGAATTTTTTGCCCTGGCCACATCACGCCGAAGAGGGGCTGCGGCCGGAGGAATTGAATGCGGCGAATGACGATTGAGCGATTTGCGCCCTGGTAGATGCCCGGCAGGGCAGCGGGGGGCGCGAAGGAACGCTACCTAGCCATTTGATTGACGGCCGCCTCTGAGCGACGCGTTATTCTATTCAAACACAATCGCCTGCAGGGCGCCGCCATTGCGCTTCAGCCAGTCCTTGCAGCGATCGGTGTCGGGGCAGAGCTTTTCGCACAATTTCCAGAATTTGGGGCCGTGGTTCATCTCTTTCAGATGCGCTACTTCATGCGCGACGAGGTAGTTGATGACGGGCGGCGGCGCCATCATGATGCGCCAGGAAAAGGACAAATTGCCTTCGGAAGTGCACGAGCCCCAGCGGCTGGACGTGTCCTTGTAGCGGATCGCCTTGGCGCGCTTGCCAAGCGCCTCGGTGTGCCTGGCCACCAGCTTCTCGATCTCCTTCTTGGCCTCGCGCTTTAAAAAATCGGCGATGCGGCGCGGCAGGTGGATGCGCTCGCCATGCACGATCAGCAGCGGGCCGCGTTCGTCGCGCGACACGGTGACGGTGCCGCGCCTTGACGGCTCATGCACGATACGGTGCGGCACGCCGCGTATGGGGATCTTGATGCCGGGCCGTACCTGCGGCCGCGTCGGCACCTTGGCCAGCCGCTGCTCCAGCCAGTCCTGATGACGGTCGAGGAACCGCTCCACCTCGCCGCGGCGCAGGCCCGGCGGCACGGTGATACGCAGGCCCTGGCCGCCGGAATCGATGCGCAGCGTCAGACGGCGCGCCCTGTCGCTCTCGACGATCTTGAGCGGCAGCGTGCGGCCGGCGACGCAATATTCGCGCTCCACGACAGGCTTGGGCTTCGTCAGATTGCGGAAGAATCCGAGGGTCATGGCCGGACGATACGCGATTCGAGAAAAACGAATAGAACAAAAAAGCAACGGCGCCGCTCGCGCGGCGCCGTTTTTTTTACAATCAGATCTGCCCTACCGCGCCACGCGTCCTGTGGGACGCACAAGCGACAGTGTAGCACTTAAAAGTGGCGCGTGACCCTTGCCGAAAATCGGTTCCGGTTTTCGGAGGCATGCGCCGGGCTTTAGTCGTCAAGCAGGTTCGAGCCCTTGCCGCGCTTGGTGGGGGCCGTGCCGGTGCTTGGGCCGGATTTCGCCGGCGCGGTCGACTTGTTGCGGTTGGCCATGAAGCGATCGAACTCGTCCTGATCCTTGGCGCGACGCAATTCGCGGGCGTAGTCGTCGAACTCGGTCAGCATCTCGTCGAGCTTGCGGCGTTCCTCTGCCAGGCGCTCAAGCTCCTTTTCGCGCCAGTCGTCGAACGCGACGTTGCCGGTGCGGGCGGAGCCGTGGCCCCAGCGCGCGGCTTTGTCGGAACCGCGGCGGCAGCCGGCGAAGATGCCGTCGGTCGCGCGGTTGACGTCACGCTTGAAGCCCTCGAGCCGGTCGCCCCAGATGATGTAGGCGAGCATGGCGAAGCCGAGCGGCCAGAACACCATGAAGCCGATCACCATCAACGCGATGGTTGCCGGCGTCCAGGCCGGGCGGATCAATGCAGATGTGTTCATTTTCTCCCATTCCTTCGGTTGGAGACAGCCAGGACCGGCTGCGTGGAATCGAAATGGGAAGGCAAAAACGGCGATTCAAGACAATGTCGGCTAAAACCGGACAAGCTGCTGAAATGATTATCGCTTTTTGAGCATATCGAGGAAAAGCACGACCAGCCCAGCAATTAGTCCCCAGAAGGCGGCGCCGACGCCGAACAAGGTCAGCCCCGAAGCGGTGACGACGAAAGTGACGGTGGCGGCCATGCGCTCGCTTTCGTCCTTGAGCGCGATCGCCAGCGCGTTGGCCAGCGAGGCCATCAGCGCAAGACCCGCAACCAGCACGATCAGGCTCTGCGGCAGGACGGCGAAGATCGCCACCAGAGAAGCGCCGAAAATCGCGAAGATCAGGTAGGCAAGCGCATAGAACGGCCCGGTCTTCCAGCGCTCGGCGGGATCGGGATGAACATCGGGCCCGGTGCAGATAGCCGCCGAAATTGCCGCCAGATTGGTGGTCGAGCCGCCGAACGGCGCCGAAAGCAGCGAAAACAGGCCGGTGATGCCGATCAGCGGACCGGGTTCCGGATGGTAGCCGGCGGCGCGCAGCACGGCGAGGCCCGACAGGTTCTGCGAAGCCATGGTGACCAGGTAGAGCGGCACTGCCAGGCCGATTATCGCCTTGGCGGTGAACACAGGCGCAATCACAGTGAGTGAGGACAGTTCAGGAGTGGGCAAGCCGCCGACGCGGCCGGTGAGAAACGCGGCGAGCCCGCCGCCGACCAGCACTGCCAGCACCGACAGCGCCGGATTGAACAGGCGGATGGCGAAGAAGGCGGCGATCAACGGCAGGATCAGCCAGGGGTCGGCGGGAACAGTTTTGACCGCATTGAGCGCGAAGGTGACGACAATGCCGGCCAGCATTCCTGAAGCGACCGAGGGCGGTATCCCCGAGATCAGTTTCGTCAGCGGCCGGAACAGCCCGGTGGCGACCAAAAGAATGCCGGTAACGATGAAGGCGGCGACGGCCTCGCCGATCGAAAAGCCGCTCGACGCCGCCATCAGCGCCAGGCCCGGCGTCGACCAGGCGGTGATGACGGGCATTTTCGTTCGCCAGGACAGCCACAGGCTTTCGATGGCCATGGCCAGGCAGATGGTGGTCACCCAGCTCGCCGTCTGAATTTGCGTCGCCTCGACCGCGTGGGCGGCGGCAATGACGATGGCCAGCGTACCGCCGAAGCCGACGATGGCCGCGACAAAGGCTGAGATCGGGATGGAAAGGCGCATCGTCACCTGCCTCGCCCGGCCATGTCGCCGACCGCCCGCACCAGCATGTCGAGATCCTGCGGCCGCGACAGCCGGTGGTCGCCGTCGGGGATCAGCGACAGCGTAACATCGTCGGCCGGCAGCAGGCTGACCAGCTTCAGCGCATGGCTCGACGGCACGTCTCGATCGGCCAGGCCCTGCACGATGTGGACGGGGCAATGCGTGTCGAGCGGGCCGGTCATGACCAGGTTGTCGCGCCCATCGTCGATCAGGGCGCGCGTGTAGATGTAGGGCTCGGTGGAATAGTCCGACGGCTCCTCGAAGAAGCCTTTTTTGGCAAGGTCGCGCTTCTGCGCCTTGGTCAGCGCCGGTTCGACCAGTTCCGCGGTAAAATCCGGCGCCGGCGCCAGAAGCACCAGACCGACGACGCTTGCGTCGCCTGCTTTGCGCAGTTCCTGCGCCATGCGCAGCGCGATCCAGGCGCCCATCGACGAGCCGACCAGGATCTGGCTGCCGCTGGCGAAATGCCGGAACACGGCCAGGCTTTGCGAAAGCCATTTCGAGATCGTGCCGTCGGCAAAGGCGCCGCCGGATTCGCCATGGCCGGAATAGTCGTGACGAAGGAAGGCGCGGCCTTCTTTTGCCGCCCAATCCGATAGCGTTTCAGCCTTCGTGCCCAGCATGTCCGACTTGTAGCCGCCGAGCCAGACGACGCCAGGCGTCGCACCCGCTATATGGCGCACCGCGATGTTCGATCCGTCGACATCCAGAAAGACAGGGGCAGTCATGGCTTTTTTCCTCGCGCCGTCGTTCGGCGCAGGGTCTTGTGACACAGCCTGTGGCGTGGCGAAAAGTGCTCGCGATCTTTCTTTGTTTGGTGCAGGCAGCGATCAGGTGATTTTCTGTCGATGCTGTGCTATTGACTCCGCCCGCGCGCTCCCCACATTGGCGCGTCCACATATCAAGACCTGCAAATCCAGAACGAAACGGCCAAGGAGACCACGACCATTCGCAGACCTTTCAAAGCAGCGGCGCCGACCAAGGATGGGCCGCGCTCCAATCGTGACATCCGGGTTCCCCGGGTCCAGCTTATCGACGCCGAAGGCCAGAACCGTGGCGATGTTTCCATCAACGACGCATTGCTGCTCGCCGAAGAGGCAGGGCTCGATCTCGTCGAGATATCGCCCAACGCGCAGCCGCCCGTCGTAAAAATCCTCGATCTCGGCAAGTTGAAATACGCCAACCAGAAGAAGGCGGCCGAGGCGCGCAAGAACCAGAAGGTCATCGAGATCAAGGAGATCAAGATGCGCCCCAACATCGACAGCCATGACTATGAGACCAAGATGAAGGCGGTGCGCCGCTTCTTCGAGGAAGGCGACAAGGTCAAGCTGACATTGCGCTTCCGCGGCCGCGAGATGGCGCATATGGAACTCGGCATGCAGCTTCTGAACAAGGTGCGCGAGGAAGTGGCTACCATCGCCAAGGTGGAAGCGGAGCCGAAGCTCGAAGGCCGCCAGATGATGATGGTGCTGGCGCCGCGCTAGATCACGATGACGTCAGGCTCGGACATCGCGCTCTAAATCCGCCTGAATTGTGCTACAGGGCGTCCCGGCGATCGGCGGGACGCCTTATTTCTTGGCTCAAAGCTGCGATCGCCGGCAAAGCTCTTCGACGATCGGATTCCTCCCTTGGACAAAAAACTCAAATACGGGCTGGGTAGCTACCAGCGCACCCGCAGGCTGGTGCTTGCCGTGCTCGTGGTGGTGCTGTTCGCAGCCCTGCTGTTCGGGCAATCGACCTTCCCGCCCGACACGGCGATGCATGAAACGATCGAGATGTTCGGCGTGCTGCTGATTTTCCTGGGCATCGTCGGGCGCCTTTGGTCAACACTCTACATAGGTGGGCGCAAATCTTCCGAAGTTGTGACGGGCGGGCCCTATTCGATCACCCGCAACCCGCTCTATGTGTTCTCGACCGTGGCCGCGGCCGGCGTCGGCGCGCAGATCGGCTCGTTTTCCGGCATCATTCTGTTTGCTGTCCTGTGTGCGGGCGCCTTCCATATCGTCATCCTGCGCGAGGAGAAATTCCTCAAGGAAGCGCTCGGCGCGCCCTTTCAGGCCTATCTGGCAAGAGTGCCGCGCTTTTTCCCGAAGCTTTCCCTCTACCAGGAGGGCGACACCGGCAGCTTCAAGCCGCGTCTGCTGTTGACCACACTTCTCGACGGCCTGGTGTTCCTCATCGCGCTGCCAGCCTTCGAACTGATCGACGGCGCTCAGCAGTCGGGTATGCTGCCGGTGTTGTTTACGCTCCCCTGATCGAGGACCGAGCGACGCATCCCGGCGTCGGTAAAGCGCGGCGCGGGGGTGTGGTGCGGGGGGTGTTGCGCAGCCGCCTGCTTTGACGTATAGGACCGCCGTTCCAAGAAAACCGCCCGGCAGGGCATGCCGTGGCGGTTTCATTTGCTTTTCGGGCTTTGGTCGGCCCGAAGCGAACAAAACAAGAGGCGTGAAGTGCCGCAGGCACGACAGGGACCTCATAGAAACGGAGTAGCAAAATGCCCAAGATGAAGACCAAATCGGCCGCCAAGAAGCGGTTCAAGATCACCGGTACGGGTAAAGTCCTGTCGGCTGCGGCCGGCAAGCGTCACGGCATGATCAAGCGTTCCAACAAGTTCATTCGAAATGCCCGCGGCACGATGGTTCTGGCTGAACCGGATGGCAAGAAGGTCATCAAGAATTTTCTGCCGAACGGCCTCTGAGCATTCGGCCGAACACGAATTTGTTTTACGCAATTCCGAACGGAAAACCGCAAGGCACTTTTCCTGGAATTGCTTTTAAGGAGATCATGACATGGCACGCGTAAAAAGAGGCGTCACCTCGCACGCCAAGCACAAGAAGGTCCTGAAAGCCGCGAAAGGCTTCTACGGCCGCCGCAAGAACACCATCCGCATCGCCAAGCAGGCGGTGGAAAAGTCGCTGCAATACGCTTACCGCGACCGCAAGAACCGCAAGCGCTCGTTCCGCGCCCTGTGGATCCAGCGCATCAACGCCGCGACCCACGAGCACGGCCTGACCTATGGCCGTTTCATCGACGGCCTCAACAAGGCTGGCATCGAGATCGATCGTAAGATCCTGTCGGATATGGCCATCCACGAGCCGCAGGCTTTCGCCGCGCTCGTCGCCAAGGCCAAGGTTGCTCTTGAGTATCTCAAGAACACCACCCCGAACGCTTTTGAAAGCGCTGTCGCCTAGGACCAGCGCTTCCCAAGCATTCGAAATTCTGATTTGGGGAACCCGCGCTGGCACGGCTGGCGCGGGCTTTTCTTATGCCTGATGTAACCAAATTGGTGACACGCCCGGTGATGGTGGGTTGCCCGATCGAGAGAGTTTCGCCGTGAACGCCACCGCTGGAAATCTTGAAACCCTGGAAGCTTCGCTGCTCGCCGACATAGCGTCGGCTGCTGATGAGGCCGCGATAGAAGCCGTGCGCGTCGCGGCGCTGGGCAAGAAGGGATCGATCTCGGAAATGCTGAAGACGCTCGGCTCGATGAGCGCCGAGGAGCGCCAGGTCAAAGGCCCCGCCATCAACGGCCTCAAGAACCGTGTCACCGAGGCGCTCACCGCGCGCAAGGCGGAACTCAGGGATATCGCCATCACCGCGCGGCTCGCCGCCGAAAAGGTCGACGTGACACTGCCGGTGCGGCAGTCGCCGGCCGAGCGCGGCCGCATCCATCCGATCAGCCAGGTCATCGACGAAATCGCGGCGATCTTCGGCGATCTCGGCTTCGCGATCGCCGAAGGCCCCGACATCGAGACCGACTATTACAATTTCACCGCGTTGAATTTCCCGGAAGGCCATCCGGCGCGCGAGATGCACGACACCTTCTTCTTCCAGCCGGACGAGAAGGGCGAGCGCAAGCTGTTGCGTACCCACACCTCGCCGGTGCAGATCCGCACCATGGAGAAGCAGAAGCCGCCGATCCGCATCGTCATTCCGGGCAAGACCTATCGGCAGGATTCCGACGCCACCCACTCGCCGATGTTCCATCAGGTCGAAGGGCTGGTGATCGACAAATCGGCCAACGTCGCCAACATGAAATGGGTGCTGGAAGAGTTCTGCAAGGCCTTCTTCGAGGTGCCGTCGGTCAAAATGCGCTTCCGGCCGTCCTTCTTCCCGTTCACCGAGCCAAGCCTCGAGGTCGATATCCAATGCGACCGCTCGCGGCCCGGCGAGGTGCGCTTCGGCGAAGGCTCCGACTGGATGGAGATCCTCGGCTGCGGCATGGTGCACCCCAACGTGCTGAGGGCCGGTGGGCTCGATCCGGACGAGTACCAGGGCTTTGCCTGGGGCATGGGCATCGACCGCATCGCCATGCTGAAATACGGCATGCCGGACCTGCGCGCCTTCTTCGATGCCGATGTGCGCTGGCTGTCGCATTACGGCTTCCGGCCGCTCGACATGCCGACCTTGTTCGGGGGCCTGAGCGCATGACGGTCAAGACGAATCCTGCTGCGATACATTACGGAACAGCATCATGAAATTCACCCTCTCCTGGCTCAAGGATCACCTCGAGACCGATGCTTCGCTCGATGAGATCGTCGAGCGGCTGACCTCGATCGGCCTCGAGGTCGAGCATGTCGACGACAAGGCGAGCCTGAAGCCCTTCGTCATCGCCAGGGTGCTGACGGCGGTGCAGCATCCCGACGCCGACCGGCTGCGGGTGCTGACCGTCGACACCGGCGACGGCAAGCCGCCCGTGCAGGTCGTCTGCGGCGCACCCAATGCACGCGCGGGCATGATCGGCGCCTTCGCTGCGCCCGGCACTTATGTGCCCGGCATCGACGTGACGCTGACGGTCGGCAAAATCCGGGGCGTCGAAAGCCACGGCATGATGTGTTCCGAGCGCGAGCTGGAGCTTTCCGACGAGCACGACGGCATCATCGACCTGCCCGAGGATGCGCCGGTCGGCACCAGCTTCGCCGCTTATGCCCATCTCGACGATCCGGTCATCGAGATCAATCTGACGCCCAACCGACCTGATGCCACCAGCGTCTACGGCATCGCCAGGGATCTGGCGGCGAGCGGTCTCGGCCGCCTCGTCGGCGGCGCCATCATGCCGCATGTCGGCAATGGAATGTGCCCGGTCAAGGTGACGATCGAGGCGCCGGAACTGTGCCCCGGCTTCGCGCTCAACCTGGTCAAGGGCGTCAAGAACGGCCCGTCGCCGAAATGGCTCCAGCAGCGGCTGATCGCTATTGGGTTGAGGCCCATCAGCGCGCTGGTCGACATCACCAACTACGTCACCTTCGATCGTGGCCGGCCGCTGCATGTCTTCGATGCCGGCAAGGTCGCCGGCAACCTCGTCGTGCGCCGCGCCAGGGATGGCGAAAAGGTACTGGCGCTCGACGGCCGCGAATACACGTTGACGCCGGAGATGTGCGTCATCGCCGATGACAATGGCGTGGAATCGATCGCCGGCATCATGGGCGGCGAGCGTTCCGGCTGCGACGAGAACACGACCGACGTGCTGATCGAATCCGCACTCTGGGACCCGATCACCACGGCCCGCACCGGGCGTGCGCTCGGCATCATCACCGATGCCCGCTATCGTTTCGAGCGCGGGGTCGACCCCGAATTCATGGTGCCGGGCGTTGAGCTCGCGACCCGGCTGGTGCTCGATTTCTGCGGCGGCACGCCGACGGAAATCGAGGTGGCCGGCTATGCCGGCCATCAGCCCAAGATCGTCTCCTTCCCGCTGTCGGAAGTGAAGCGGCTGACCGGCATAGACGTGCCGACGGCGGAAAGCCTCGATATTCTCACGCGTCTCGGCTTCAGGCCTGAGGGCTCGGGCGATGTCGTCAATATCGCCGTGCCGTCCTGGCGCCCCGATGTCGACGGCAAGGCCGACCTGGTCGAGGAGGTAATGCGCATCCACGGCGTCGACAACATCGCTTCGCAGCCGCTCGGTGCGCATGACGCGGTCAACGGCAAGATCCTGACGACGCTGCAGATCCGCACTCGCGCGGCCAAGCGGGCGCTGGCCGTGCGCGGCATGATGGAGGCGGTCACCTGGTCGTTCATCCCCGCCAGGCACGCCGAACTGTTCGGCGGGCAGGCGTCGCTCAAGCTCGCCAACCCGATCGCCGCCGACATGTCCGACATGCGGCCCTCGCTGCTGCCCGGCCTGATCGCAGCCGCCCAGCGCAATGCCGACAAGGGCATTGGCGACGTGGCGTTGTTCGAGGTCTCCGGCACCTATGAGGGCGACGGCGCCGACCAGCAACGGCGCGTCGCCGCCGGCGTGCGGCGCGGCACCGCCAAGCTCGACGGTTCCGGCCGCAACTGGGCTGGCAATTCCGGTCCGGTCGGCGTGTTCGACGCCAAGGCTGATGCCATCGCCGCACTGGAAGCCTGCGGCGCGCCGGTCGAGCGGCTGCAGATCGAGGCCGGCGGCCCGTCCTGGTACCATCCTGGTCGCTCCGGAACGATCAAGCTCGGACCGAAGACGGTGCTCGGCACGTTCGGTGAATTTCATCCCAAAACGCTGGAAGGCCTCGACGTCTCCGGCCCGCTCTGCGGCTTCGAAGTGTATGTCGATGCCGTGCCCGAGCCCAAGGCAAAGCCGACGAAAACCAAGCCCAGGCTGGATCTCTCCGCCTTCCAGGCGGTGAAGCGCGACTTCGCCTTCGTCGTCGACAAGGCGGTCGAGGCCGGCACGCTGGTACGCGCGGCGCTCGCCGCGGACAAGAAGCTGGTCACCGGCGTCTCGGTCTTTGATGTTTTCGAGGGTGCGTCACTGGGCGAGGGCAAGAAGTCCATCGCCATCGAAGTGTCGATCCAGCCGGTCGAGAAGACGCTGACCGACGAGGATTTCGAGGCTCTGGCCAAGCGCATCGTCGAGAATGTCGGCAAGCAGACCGGAGGCGTGCTCAGAGCATAGCCTCTTTCCGGGATTGCGGGAACGTGGCGAATCGCCCTCCAAAGGGCGATGGACCATCTGCGCTATTCCGGGCTCCCGTTCGAAACACAGCGTGCTGCGTTTCTCGATGTCGTGTCGAAGGACGTCTTGCTCCATGACGCTCTGGCTCGGGCACGTCGCCTTGCTCTGCCCGACTGGCTGGTGGTCTCCGGCGTGCTCTACAACTCGGTCTGGAACCATCTGACGGGAAAGCCGTCGGGTTATGGCATCAAGGATGTCGACCTGTTCTATTTCGACGACAGCGACCTGTCCTACGAGGCCGAAGACGCCGTCATCCGCCGGGCGGCGAAGCACTTCCAGGGGCTGCCCCTGCCGGTCGAGGTGCGCAACCAGGCGCGGGTGCATTTGTGGTACCCGCAGAAGTTCGGGCGGCCCTGTCCGCGTTACACAAGTTCGAGCGAGTCGGTCCGGTTCTTTGCGTCGAAGACGCATGCGGTCGGGCTGCGATACGACGCGGATGGTCAACTGGAACTTGTGGCGCCGTTCGGTCTCGACGACGTCTTCTCGTTCCGCATCACGCCGAACCGGGTAATGGACAATCGGCGAACGCATGAGGTGAAGGGGGCACGAGCCAAGGCGAACTGGCCGGAGATCACGGTAGTGCCGTGGTAGGGGCGCACAGATCAAGAATGTCTGAGCGAGGCATCCCCCTCTGCCCGGCAGGGCAGAGGGGGGCGTCTCGCACCAACGCCTCAGCCAAAGGCGCCGAGACTCCTCACCCATTCACCAACGCCAGCAATTCCTCGGTGTAGCGCTTGCCCATGACCTTGTCGGGCGACAGGGCATCGCCGATCGCCGCAACCTCCGCCGTGCTCAGCTCGATCGCCGCCGCCGCCGTGTTCTGCTCGAGATGGCGGATTTTCCGCGCGCCGGGGATCGGCACGATGAAATCGCCCTGGTGCAGCACCCAGGCCAGCGCCAGTTGCGCCGAGGTCACCCCCTTTTCGGTCGCCAGCTTCTCCAGCGTAGCGACAACCTTGGCATTGGCTTCCATGGCGTCGGCCTGGAAGCGCGGCAAGGTACGGCGCCAATCGTTGTCATCAAGCGTTTCCGGCTTGGCGATCGTGCCGGTGAGCAGGCCACGGCCGAGCGGGCTGTAGGGAACGAAGCCGATGCCGAGTTCGCGGCAGACGGCGAACACATCGTCCTCGGGGTCACGGCTCCACAGCGAGTATTCGCTCTGCACGGCCGCGATCGGATGCACCGCATGCGCCCGGCGGATGGTGGCGGCACTCGCTTCCGAAAGGCCGAGCGCGCGCACCTTGCCTTCGCGCACCAGCTCGGCCATGGCGCCGACCGTATCCTCGATCGGCACGTTCGGATCGACGCGGTGCTGGTAGTAGAGATCGATGACATCGGTGCCCAGCCGCTTCAGCGACGCCTCGGCGACGGCCTTGACGTGTTCGGGGCGGCTGTCGACACCCGCCATCCGATCGGTGCCGGTGCCTTCCTCCAGGATCTTGAAGCCGAATTTGGTGGCGATCGTCACCTTCTCGCGCACCGGCTTCAGTGCCTTGCCGAGCAGGATCTCGTTCTCGTAGGGCCCGTAGACCTCCGCCGTGTCGAAGAAATTGACGCCGATCTCGACGGCGCGATGCAAGGTGGCGATCGCCTCGGCTTCCGGCTGGCCGCCATAGCCAAAGCTCATGCCCATGCAGCCGAGGCCGACCGGGAAAACTTCCAGTTCAGTACCGAGTTTGCGGGTTTTCATCACGCGTCTCCTTGTTGCGATGCTCAGGAGATAGCGCCTTGCCTTATGTTCGATAATCGGCTCATCTGTGCACGGGGCATTCTAGAAAATAGATCAATGAACCGAGCACATCTTTCACAGCTTGCGGTGCTGGCAACTGTTGCCCAATGCGGCAGCTTTCGCGGCGCGGCCAGGGAACTGGCGATCGCGCCGTCGGCGGTCAGCCATGCCGTATCCAGCCTTGAGGCGCGGCTTGGCGTGCGGCTGTTGGCACGCAGCACCCGCAGCGTTTCCCCGACCGAAGAGGGCGCGCGGTTGCTGGAACGATTGCGGCCGGCGCTGTCGGAGATCGACCTGGCCCTGGAGACGGCGGTCGAGGCGCGTGACCGGCCGGCCGGCAATCTGCGGCTCAGCGTGCCGCGCACGGCAGCGCACCTGGTGCTGACGCCACGGCTCGGCGCCTTTGCATCAGCCTATCCCGATATCGTGCTGGAGATCGTCATCGAGGACCGCTTTACCGACGTGGTGGAAGGCGGTTTCGATGCCGGCGTGCGGCTTGGCGAAAGCCTGCAACGCGACATGATCGCGGTGCGCATCGGGCCCGATATCCGCGGCGCCGTGGTCGGTGCTCCCTCCTATTTCGACACCATGCCCAGGCCGCGCCATCCGCGTGACTTGTCCGACCATCGCTGCATCCGCTTCCGCTTCTCGAGCGGTATTCTCTATCGCTGGGAATTCGCCAAGGATGGCGAGGAGATCGAGTTGGCGGTCGAGGGACCGTTGATTCTCGACGAAGACCAACTGATCGCCCAGGCGGCGGTCGACGGGACCGGGCTTGCCTTCGTCTTCGAGGATTATGTCCGCGAGCCGCTCCGCGATGGCCGGCTCGTTCGCGTGCTGGAGGATTGGTGTCCATCCTTCGACGGTTTCTTCGTCTACTATCCGAGCCGCCGCCAGATGCGTCCGGCGCTCAGGGCTTTTGTCGATTTCTTCAAGGTGAGCGAATAGGCTCTCCTCTCCCTTGTAGGGAGGGTGGAAGAAAGCCGACGCGGCATTCGTTCGCCTTCCATGCGAGCTTCGATCATAAATACCCCGACCCGCTACGGCTGGGCGGCAATCCTGCTTCACTGGCTGATCGGGCTGGTCTTCATCGGCCAGTTCGCACTCGGTTTCGTGATGGTCCGCATCAGCAGCCAGCGCGCGGCTTTCGAGCTCATCCAGCTGCACAAGTCGCTGGGGTTCCTGCTGCTCGGCCTTGTCATCCTGCGCATCGCCTGGCGGCTCGGCAATGCGGCGCCGGCCTTGCCTTCCTCGGTCGGAACCTTGGAGCGCCGGGCGGCGCCGCTCGTTCACCTGGCGCTTTACGCTTTCCAGCTTGCTCTGCCTCTGTCCGGCTGGGCGCTGGTCTCGGTCTCGACGCTGGAGATCCCCAGCATGCCGTTCAACCTGTTCGTGATGCCCAATCTGCCGCTTGCCGAATCCGACGCCGCCGAAAATTTCTGGGCGGCTGCGCACTGGTATCTCGCCTATGCCGCCGCCGCCCTCGTGGCGCTGCATGTCGCAGCGGCATTGCGCCATCATTTCCGGCTGAAGGACGATGTGCTCGCGCGCATGGTCACGCCTTCCTCAGGCCGGGAATAGAACGGGTTTTGGCCTCGTTTGTAAGCGAGGCGCGAAGAGCGTTGCCTCCAAAAAAGGAAATAATCTCATGTATGCGCGCATCCTCGGATCGGCGGTCCTTACCACTTGCCTTGCCGTGCCCGTCTGGGCAGCAGTTGTCCTTGGCGATGCCGCCGGCAGCTATACGATCAGCCAGGCTGCCTCCTCGATCCGCTTCACCATCGGCAAGGCCGGCGGCGGCGGGTTCGATGGTGCGTTTGCCCACTTCAAGGGAACGATCCGCATCGACAACAGCGATGTCGGGCGCTCGAAGGTCGACCTCACCATCTTTCCCGAAAGCGTCGGCACCGGCCAGGGCCGCATCGATGCCTTCCTGCGCTCCGACGCGGTGTTCGATGCGGCCAACAGCCCCGAAATCCAGTTCCGCTCGACCAGCGTGACCCGCACCGGCGATAAGACGGCCCTGGTCACCGGCCGGCTGACGGCGCGCGGCAAGACGTTTGCGGAAAAGTTCACCGCCGAGCTCGACAGCCTCAAGTCCGGCACGATCAAATTCCACGTCACCGGCAAGGTGCTGCGGTCGCGCTACGGCATGGATGTTGGCACGCCGCTCTATTCCAATGTCGTCGACTTCGACATGACGCTGACGGGAAAGAGGAGTTAGCCTTGGCGAGTTGGTCATGCCGAGGCGAAGCAAGAAACGAAGCGATGCAGCGCAGACGACGGCGGCGCAGATTGGCTTTTTCCCTGAATTAGGGCACACCTCCATCGACATAATCGACATGGAGAAGCCTGATGTTCCGATGGGGTGTATTGTCGACGGCCAAGATCGGCCGCGAGCAGCTTTTGCCGGCGATCGTGGAGGCGGAGAATGGCGTGCTGTCCGCCATCGCCAGCCGCGATCACTCGAAGGCTCGTGCGCTGGCCGACCGCTTCGGCGCGCCGCATGCTTTCGGTTCCTATGAGGAGTTGCTCGCCTCGAACGAGATCGACGGCGTGTATATCCCGCTGCCGACATCGCAGCATGTTGAATGGACGGCCAAGGCCATCCAGGCGGGAAAACATGTGCTGGTCGAAAAGCCGTTGGCGCTCGACGCCAAGGACATCCCGCCGCTGATCAAGCTGCGCGACCAGAAGAAGGTGCTGGTCTGCGAAGCTTTCATGGTCGTCTACCACCCGCAATGGATCAAGGTGCGCGACCTCATCGCCAGCGGCGCCATCGGCCGGCTGCGCCACGTCCAGGGCGCGTTTTCCTATTACAATGTCGACCCCAACAACATGCGAAACCAGCTCGATCTCGGCGGCGGCGCGCTGCCCGACATCGGCGTCTACCCGACCGTCTCGACGCGCTTTTCCACCGGCAAGGAACCGCTGCGCGTGCAAGCGACGATCGAGCGCGACAAAAAATTCGGCACCGACATCTATTCCTCGATCCGCGCCGATTTCGGCGACTTCGAACTGTCCTTCTATCTCTCGACCCAGATGGCCGCGCGCCAGGTGATGGTGTTCCATGGCGAGAACGGGTTCATCGAGGTGTTCTCGCCCTTCAATGCCGGGCTCTACGATCACCACCGCATCGAGCTGCACAATCAGAACCACACCGAGGCGCAGGTGTTCCGCTTTCCCGGCACGCAGCAGTACCGGCTGGAGGTCGAGACCTTCGCGCGCGCGGCCCAGGACGGCAAGGAGCGGGTCTTCACGCTGGAGGAATCCGTGCTCAACCAGAAGGTCATCGACGCCATCTTCCGCGCCGGCGGCAAGGACGGTTGGGAGGCGGTCTGACCGGCATTGATATAAATCCGGTTCGGGACCCACACATTAGCCAGCTAAGGGGAGGGGGAATTGGCTGACGACGCGGATGTGATCATTGTCGGCGCCGGGCTTGCCGGGCTGGTTGCCGCCGCGGAGCTGGCCGAGGCCGGCAAGAAGGTCGTCATCGTCGACCAGGAGCCGGAACAGTCGCTAGGGGGCCAGGCCTTCTGGTCGTTCGGCGGCCTGTTCCTCGTCGATTCGCCCGAGCAGCGGCGCATGCGCATCCGCGATTCGCACGAGCTGGCGCTCGAGGACTGGCTGGGCACCGCCGCTTTCGACCGGCCGGAGGATCACTGGCCGCGCCAATGGGCGGAAGCCTATGTCGGCTTCGCTGCCGGCGAGAAGCGCTCCTGGCTGCTCGAGCGCGGCATGAAATTCTTCCCGGTGGTCGGCTGGGCCGAGCGCGGTGGCGGCAATGCCATCGGCCATGGCAATTCCGTGCCGCGCTTCCACATTACCTGGGGCACCGGTCCCGGCGTGCTCGAGCCCTTCGTGCTGCGCGTACGCGAGGCCGAGAAGCGCGGATTGATCTGCCTCAAATTCCGCCATCGGGTCAACGAACTGACGCGAACCGGCAACGCCGTGACCGGTGTGCGAGGTGACATCCTCGAGCCGAGCACCGTGGAACGCGGCCACAAAAGCTCGCGTGAGATATCAGGTGATTTCGAGCTTCGTGCGCAGGCCGTGATCGTCGCTTCCGGCGGCATCGGCGGCAACCATCAGCTGGTCCGGGAAAACTGGCCCAAACGGCTGGGTGCGGCACCGAAGCGCATGATCACAGGCGTGCCCGACCATGTCGACGGCCGCATGCTGGCGATCACGGAAAACGCCGGCGGCAGCGTCATCAACCGCGATCGCATGTGGCACTATGTCGAGGGCATCAGGAACTGGGCGCCGATCTGGACCGACCATGCGATCCGCATCCTGCCCGGTCCGTCCTCACTGTGGCTCGACGCGCGCGGCAAGCGCCTGCCGGTGCCGCTTTACCCCGGTTTCGATACGCTCGGCACGCTCAGCCACATCATGAGCACCGGCTTCGATTATTCCTGGTTCATCCTGACCAAAAAAATCATCCAGAAGGAGTTCGCGTTGTCGGGCTCCGAGCAGAACCCGGACCTGACCGGCAAGAGCTGGCGCCAGGTGCTCGGCCGCGCCACATCAGGCATTCCGGGCCCGGTCAAGGCGTTCATGGACAAGGGTGAGGATTTCATCATCGAGGCCGAACTGCCCGATCTGGTGGCGCGCATGAACAAGCTGGCCGGCGGCGAACCGCTGCTCGACGTGGCGCAAGTCGAGCGCGAGATCCGCGCCCGCGACCGGCAGCTCGACAATCCCTTCTCCAAGGATATGCAGATCACCGCGCTGCGCGGTGCGCGGGCCTATCTCGGCGACCGGCTGATCCGCACGGCCAAGCCGCACAAGATGCTCGACCCCACCAACGGCCCGCTGATCGCGGTCCGCCTCAACATCCTGACCCGCAAGACGCTGGGCGGCCTGCAGACCGACCTCGAAAGCCGCGTGCTGGGAGCGGATGGCGAGCCGGTTCAGGGCCTCTATGCGGTCGGCGAAGCCGCCGGTTTCGGCGGCGGTGGCGTGCATGGCTACGCGGCGCTGGAAGGCACGTTCCTGGGAGGCTGCATCTTCTCCGGCCGCAGCGCCGGCCGGGCGGCGGCGCGTTCGGTGGCCTGAGCGCCGGACAGCCGCATTTCGGACAGGATTGCGTTGCGGATAAGCCGCGCGATCAGACCCACCGGCCAAACGGATTTCCGGCACTCGCCGACTTGGTCATCTTCTGTCAATTCCCATGCCAGGAGCTCTCACCAGATCCACTCGCCCTTGCCGAGCGCCGACACCGCCTCGACGATGCGGGTGAAGCTGGCGCGGGCGCGGCCGACCGTGTGCCTCGCCCTGAGATAGCCGTGCACCAGCCCTTTCTCCTCCAACCAAGTGGCCCGCCCGCCGGCCGCAACGATCCGGTCCCGATAGGCCTCGCCGTCCGACGACAGCGGGTCGCACTCGGCGGTGATCAGCACCGTTGGCGGCAGGTTGGCGAAATCGGCGTCGGCGAGCGGATACAAGGTGATGTCACCGGTCTGGTCCACGCCGCCGGTACGGATGTGCTTGTAGAATTCCAAGTCGCGCGTGGTCAGCATCGGCGCTTCGGCGTGCCTCACATAGGAACCGCGCGAACGGTCGCCGCCGAGCCCTGGATAGATCAGCACCTGCCCGATCGGCCTCTTCGCGTGGCCGCGCGTGGCATGGCTGACCGCCGCGCAGAGATTGCCGCCGGCGCTGTCGCCGCACAGCAGGACCGGTTGCGCATAGGAAGCTGCCGTCCACTCGAAGGCGTTCATCGCGTCGTCGAAGGCGGCCGGATGCAGGTGCTCCGGCGCCAGCCTGTAGTCGACCGAGACCACCTCATAGCCGGTGCGGCCGCAAAGCTCGGCGCAGACGTCGT
Source organism: Mesorhizobium sp. BR1-1-2 (assembly GCF_020165435.1). Lineage (NCBI taxonomy): Bacteria > Pseudomonadati > Pseudomonadota > Alphaproteobacteria > Hyphomicrobiales > Phyllobacteriaceae > Mesorhizobium > Mesorhizobium sp. BR1-1-2. The sequence goes on along the minus strand of NZ_JAIUID010000016.1, from coordinate 14,281 downwards.
CATGGCTGTCGAGCCCGCCAAGGATGAAACCGCCGCCGTGGCAATAGAGCACCGTTGCCGTGGCCTGCGATGCGCTGCGGTAGATGCGGATCGGGATATTGCACGCCGGCCCCGCAATAGCGGTGGTTTCCGCTGTCACCCCCTCGGGATAGCCGGCAAAGAACTCCCGGCACATGCGGTCATAGATCTCGCGCTGTTCGGCAATCGTGTAGTCGACCGTATCCGGCGGATAATAGGAACTGGTCCGCTCGATGAAGGCCCGGGTCTCGGTGTCGATGAGGATTTTGTAATCGGTCATCGTGACTGGGCCAATTGCCAACGTCGAGTCTGGGCGCCCCCCTCGGGCCTGCCGGCCATCTCCCCCTCAAGGGGGGAGATCGGATGTCGCGAAGGCTTTCGCCAATCTTCTACGTCGCCGGAAAAGCGCCGAGCCTGAAGCTGCCAATCTCCCCCTTGAGGGGGAGATGCCCGGCAGGGCAGAGGGGGGTGCTTGGCGCTGTCATCTCCGCAGAGTCACTTCCCCTTCCAAACCGGGTCGCGCTTTTCGGCGAAGGCCCGAAAACCTTCCATGTTGTCCTCAGAACCATAAAGCGCGTCCACCGTCGCCAACTGCCGGCGCGTCACTTTGTTCATCGCGTCCTGGAAGGTGAGCGCTTCCGCCACGCGCGCGGTTTCCTTGATCGCGGCGAAGACAAGCGGTGGGCCGCTGGCGAGCAGGCGGGCGATCTCCCAGACACGGTCTTCCAGCTTCTCCTTCGGCAGCACCTCGTTGACCAAGCCCCAGCGATGCGCCTCGGCAACGTCCATCCAGCGGCCGGTGAGCAAAAGGTCCATGGCGACATGGTAGGGGATGCGCTTCGGCAGTTTGATGGTCGCGGCGTCGGCAAGCGTGCCGGCGCGGATCTCCGGCAGCGCGAAGGAGGAATGGTCGGAGGCGTAGATGAGGTCGCAAGACAGCGCCAGTTCGAAGCCGCCGCCCACCGCCATGCCGTTGACGCAGGCGATGACCGGCTTGTTCAAGTCGCGCAGTTCCTGCAGCCCGGCAAAGCCGCCAACGCCATAATCGCCGTCGACCGCATCGCCGCCGGCGGCCGCCTTCAGATCCCATCCGGCGCAGAAGAACTTGTCGCCTGCGGTCTTGACGATGGCGACCCGCAGTTCCGGATCGTCGCGGAACGCCTTGAAGGTCTCCCCCATCAGCCGAGAGGTCTTGAGGTCGATGGCGTTGGCCTTGGGCCGGTCGAGCGTGACCTCGAGGATCGAACCTTCACGGCGGGTCGAAATGACGTCAGGCATTCTTGTTTTCTCCCAGCACCAGAAGCGCGTCGGCGATCCAGGCGCCCTTGCCTTCCGCGCAGACGATCAGCGGATTGATGTCGAGTTCCTCGATCTCGCCGGCATTCGTCTGCACGAAGGCAGCAATGCCCGAGATGGCGTCGATGGCGGCCGCGATATCGGCCTTGGGCCGGCCACGGTAGCCTTCGAGCAGCGGGAACAGTTTGAGGCCGCGAAGTGCGGCCTCGATGTCGTCGCGCGTCGCCGGCAGCATCAGCGTCACGCTGTCGCGCAAGAGCTCGACCAGGACGCCGCCGGTGCCCAGCGTCATGACAGCGCCGAACATTGGATCGCGGGTGAAGCCGACGATCAGCTCGGCGACGCCGTCGCGCACCATGCGCTCGACATAGAGGCCCGTGCCGAGCGGCAAAAGGTCGTGCGCCGCCGTGCTGACGGATTCGGCGTCCCTGAGGTTGAGCCTGACAGCGCCGACCTCGGATTTGTGGGTGACACCCAGCGCCTTCAGTGCGACGGGGAAGCCGAGCGCCATGGACGAGATCACCGCCTCGACGGCACTGCCGGCGCGCTCGCCCTTGGGCACGGGCAGCCCGGCCTTGATCAGCCGCGCCTTGGCTTGCGCCTCGTCGGGCGTGACATGCTCGCCGCCGGCAGCACCGGAAGCGGAGGTGTCGACCGGCTGCGCCTGCGGCTCGCGCCAGGCCCAGCCGATGAAGGCGGCCGCCTGGGCGGCATCCATCGCCTCGGAGATGCCGAACAGCGGCACCATGCCCCGCGCCATCAGCTCGGCGGTGTATTCCTCGGGCAGGTTCTCAGGCAGTGACGAGACGATCGCGCCATGCGCCTTGTTGGTCTTGAGCGCCGATTCGAAGGCGCGCAGCGTCGCCCACCAGTCGGTCACCGAGCAGCGGTCCGGGCGCGGGAAGTCGAGCACCAGCATGTTGAGGTCGAAGCCGCCCGACACCATGGCGGTGAAGGTGGCGGTCATCGCCGGCTCGTTGTTCCAGATGAAGGTGTGGTAGTCCAATGGATTGGCGACCGCGACCAGTGGCCCGAGCGTCGACTTGACATGGGCGCGGTGTTCTTCCGTCAGCACCGGGAAGTTGACCCAGCGGCCTTCGGCGCTGTCGGCCATGACCGACGCCTCGCCGCCCGAACAGCTCATCGATGACAGGCTGTAGCCGGGCAGCGGGCCGGTGACATGCAGCAGCTTCAGCGCCTCGATGAAGGCGGGGATGGAATCGACGCGCGCGATGCCCAGGCGTTTCAGGAAGGCCCCGGACGCTGCGTCGGAGCCGGCGAGTGACGCGGTGTGCGAGACGGTCGCTTGCCTGGCCTGTTCCGAGCGGCCTACCTTCATGGCGATGATCGGCTTTTTCAATTCCCTCGCGCGTGCCGCCAGCCGCTCGAAGCCGGCTACCGAATCGAAAGCCTCGATGTGCAGGCCGAGCGAGGTGACGCGCTCGTCCTCGATCAGCCCGCGCGCCATTTCGGAGAGCCCGGTCTGCGCCTGGTTGCCGGCGGTCATCAGGAAGGCGATCGGCAGGCCGCGCTTCTGCATCGTCATGTTGATGGCGATGTTGGACGACTGGGTGATGATGGCCACCCCCTTGCCCCCGTCGGCCAGCCTGATGCCGCCATGCTGGTCGGGCCACAAAAGCGCGCCGTCGGCATAGTTGATCAGACCGTAGCAGTTCGGCCCGATGATCGGCATCTGGCCGGCGGCGGCGACCAGTTCGGCCTGCAGCCGCTCGCCATCGGCGTCATAGGCTTCGGTTTCGAGGAAACCGGCGGCAAAGCAGACCGCGCCGCCGGCGCCGCGTTCGGCCAGCGCCTTGATCACTTCGATGGTCAGGTGTCGGTTGACGCCGACAAAGGCGGCGTCCGGTGCGCCGGGCAGGTCGGCGATCGAACGATACGCCCTGCGGCCGGCGACCTCGTCCTTGCTCGGGTGCACCGGCCAGATCTCGCCGGCAAAGCCCATCTTGATCGACTGTGCCACGACCGCGGCGGCCTGCGCGCCGCCGAACACGGCGATCGATCTAGGGCGCAGAAGACGTTCAAGCTTGTGCATGGATTAGGCCCCGAACGGGCGCAGCAGCGCCCGCGAAATGATGTGGCGCTGGATCTCCGACGTGCCTTCCCAGATGCGCTCGACGCGCGCATCGCGCCAGATGCGCTCCAGCGGCAGGTCGTCCATCAGCCCCATGCCGCCATGGATCTGGATGGCTTCGTCGGCGACGAAGGCAAGCATTTCGGTGGCCTTCAGCTTGGCCATGGCCATGTCCTGGTCGGTGACGGTGCCCTGATCGTACTTCCAGCCGGCCTCGAACACCATCAGGTCGGCGGCCTTGAGCTCCGTCGCCATGTCGGCGAGCTTGAACGACACGCCCTGGAACTTGCCGATCTGCTGGCCGAATTGCTGCCGCTGCGCGGCGTATTCGACCGCGTGGCCGAGCGCCCGCTCCGCGCGGCCGAGACAGGTGGCGCCGACCTGCAGGCGGGTGGCGCCGAGCCAGGAATTGGCAACGTCGAAACCCTTGTGGACTTCGCCCAACACCTGGCTTGCCGGAAGGCGGCAATCGTCGAATTCGAGGATGGCGTTGGTGTAGCCGCGATGCGAGACGTTGCGGTAGCCGTCGCGCACCGTGAACCCCTTGGTGCCCTTGTCGACGAAGAAGGCGGTGATCTTCTTGCGTTTGCCGCGCGGCGAATCCTCTTCGCCCGAAGCCATGAAGACGATGGCGAAGTCGGCGAGATCGGCGTGGCTGATGAAATGCTTGGTGCCGTTCAGCACCCAATCGCCGCCATCCTGAACGGCGGTCGCTTTCATGCCGCGCAGGTCTGACCCGGCGCCCGGTTCGGTCATCGCCAGGCAGTCCCATTTCTCGCCGCGGATGCAGGGGAACAGATATTTTTCGCGCTGCTCCGGCGTGCCGGCCAAAAGGATGTTGGAGGGGCGCGCCACGCAGGTCCAGTGCAGCGCGTAATTGGCGCGGCCGAGTTCCTTCTCGTAGAGCAGCCAAGTCACCGTATCGAGCCCCGCGCCGCCGACGTCGGCCGGCATGTTGGCGGCATAGAGCCCGGCTTCGATCGCCTTGGCCTTGAGTTCCTCGATCAGTTCGCGACGCAGCACGCCGGTACGCTCGACCTCGCGCTCATGCGGGTAAAGCTCATTCTCGACGAAGGCGCGCGTCGTCTCGACAATGAGCTTCTGTTCCTCCGACAGACCGAAATCCATGGTCTCAGCCTTTCTTCTTTTTCTTTGGCTTTTCCGCCTTCTTCACCGGCTTGGAGGCCTTCGCCTTCTCGGCCGCCTTGGACGCAGCCGGCTTTTTCGCCGCCAGCTTGGCCAACTGCCTAGTATAGTCCTTATGCAGTGCGCCGGCGCCCCAGCCCTTGCCCTTGTTCTGCTTCGAGAGCGCATCCATGATGGCGACCAGATTGTCGTCGCGGATCTTTTCCAGTTCCCGAATCGACAGGCCATGCGCCTGGTCGTCCGACTGCGTGGCGATCAGGTCGACCAACTCGTCGTTGAACTCCGGCACGTCCATCAGCTTGGTCCACGGCCATTTCAGGCAGGGGCCGAACTGCGCCATGAAATGGCGCATCCCGGCTTCGCCCCCGGCGACGCGATAGACCTGGAACATGCCCATCTGCGCCCAGCGCAGGCCGAAGCCATAGCGCATGATGTCGTCCAGTTCCTCGACGGTGCAGATGCCGTCCTTGATCAGCCACAGCGCCTCGCGCCAGGCGGCTTCCAGCAGACGATCGCCGACGAAGGCCTCGATTTCCTTGCGAATGACGACAGGCTTCATGCCGATCGAGGCATAGATCTCCCTGGCGACCTCGATCGCCTCGGGAAAGGTCTGGTCGCCGCCGACGATCTCGACCAGCGGCAGGAGATAGACCGGGTTGAACGGGTGGCCGACGACCAGCCGCTCCGGATGTTTCTTCATCGCCACCTGCATGTCGGTCGGCTTGATGCCTGATGTGGACGAGCCGACGATGGCGTTGGCCGGCGCATGGGTGTCGATCTCGGCCAGCACCTTGTGCTTGAGATCGAGCCGCTCCGGCACGCTTTCCTGGATGAAATCGGCGTCGGCGACCGCCTCGGCGATGGTCTTGGCGAAGGTCAGTCTGCCCTCCTTCGGCAGGCCGCCTGGAACCATCTGCTTGTAGGCGCGGCGCGCGCCCTTCATCACTTCCGAGACCTTGCGCGAGGCTTCGGGATCGGGATCGAAGATCGAAACGTCGATGCCATTGAGGAGCAGCCGCGCCACCCATCCGGCGCCGATGACACCGCCGCCGATGGCGGCCGCCTTGTTGATGATGCTCATTGTCAGGCTCCGGTTCTTTTGCTGGCTGTCTGTGGATCCGACAGAGGTACGCGCTCGCCCGCACGGATCACCGATGGGTCGTAGGCTTTGCGGGCAAAGACTTCGAGCACGAAAGGTCGGAAGAACTCGATCGGCAGCGTCTCGTAGTCGGGGTCGAAGCTCGACTGGTCCCAGCGTTCGCAAAACTGGTCGCAATCCTCGAAATAGGCATGGCCGGCGAAGCGGTCGCGCGCGTGGCGGTTGCCGCCGAGATGATGGGCGTAATAGAGGCGCTGGAAGTCGCCGTGCTTTTCCACCACCCAGGTGCATTGCTCGCGCACGAAGGGTTTTAGGATCGAGGCGGCGTATTCGTCGTGATTGTAGGGCGCGTAGATATCGCCGATGTCATGCAGCAAGGCGCAGGCGATCCAGTCGGTGTCGGCGCCATCACGCCAGGCCCGCGTCGCCGCCTGGAGCGAATGGCCGAGCCGGGTGATCTTGTAGCCCGACAAGCCCTCGTCGAGCTGCACCAGCGCGTCGAGCAGCCGCTCGCCGGTCCTGGCGGCATAGTCGATCTCGTGCGCGGTCAGGAATTCGTAGTCTTCCCTGTCGCCATCCTTCATCGCCGTGAATTTTACGGTAGCCATATCGACCCTCCCTGCGAATAATTTATGCCGCCAGCGGCGCCCGCTTCGTCAGGTTCAGCTTCTTGCGCACCTCTTCCGGGCCGAGAATCCTGGCGCCGAGATTGGTGACGATGCTGGCGGCGCGCTCGACCAACTGCGCATTGGTCGCCAGCACGCCCTTGTCGAGCCAGAGATTGTCTTCGAGACCGACGCGGACATTGCCGCCGGCCAGCACCGCGGCGGCGGCATAGGCCATCTGGTTGCGGCCGATCGAGAAGGCCGACCAGTTCCAGCTTGAGGGCACGTTGTTGACCATGGCCATGAAGGTGTTGAGGTCGTCAGGCGCCCCCCACGGCACGCCCATGCAAAGCTGCACCAGCGCATCCGGCTTCAGCACCTTTTCCTCGACCAACTGCTTGGCGAACCACAGATGGCCGGTGTCGAAGGCCTCGATCTCCGGCTTGACGCCGAGCGCGGTCATCATGCCGCCCATGGCGCGCAGCATGCCGGGCGTGTTGGTCATGACATAGTCGGCCTCGGCGAAGTTCATGGTGCCGCAGTCGAGCGTGCAGATCTCCGGCAGGCACTGGCGCACATGCTCCATGCGGTTGGTGGCGCCGCCCATGTCGGTGCCCTTTTCATTCAGCGGCAGCGGCGCCTCGGGCGAGCCGAACACCATGTCGCCACCCATGCCGGCGGTGAGGTTCAGCACCACGTCGACATTTGCCTCGCGGATGCGCTCGGTCACTTCGCGGTAGAGATGAACGTCGCGCCGGGGCTTGCCGGTTTCGGGGTCGCGCACATGGCAGTGGACGATTGCCGCACCCGCCTTGGCCGCGTCGATGGCAGAATCGGCGATCTCTTTGGGCGAGCGCGGCACATGCGGGCTGCGGTCCTGCGTGCCGCCGGACCCGGTCACGGCACAGGTAATGAAAACCTCACGGTTGATCGCAAGCGGCATGGAACTCTCCTCCCAGTCGAAACAGGCGCCAAGCATCGCCCGGCTTGCCGAAAACTGCTTTGCGTTTTACGAAGCTTCCATGACTAAAGGCGAAAAATTGACGATCTTTCGCGCCGAGCGCTCGCCGCTCAAGGTGACGCTGCTGGTGTTTTCCGGCTCGTCCATCATGTGCGTGGCCTCGGCGGTCGACCCGCTGCGCGCCGCCAACCGCATATCCGGCGAGACATTGTTCGATTTCAAGCTGGTTTCCGTAACCGGCGAGGCGCCGGTCACCACTTGCGGCCTGCCGGTGGCGGTCAGCGGCCGCTTCGATGCGGCCGAGCCGACCGACGTTCTTGTCGTCGTCGCCGGTTTCGGCACGCAGAATTATGCGACGTCGGCTCTGCTCTCGGGCCTGCGCCGTGCGGCGCGGATGGCCCGCGCGTGCGGCGGCGTCGAGGCCGGTACATGGCTGGTCGCGCGAGCCGGCTTGCTCGAAGGCCGCAGCGCCACCACCCATTGGGAAGACATGGAAGATTTCTCGTCGGCCTTTCCGGGCGTCGACGTCCGCCCGGACCGTTACGTCATCGACGGGCCGGTCTTCACCTCGGGCGGCGCCTCGCCGACCTTCGACCTGATGCTGCACCTCGTTCGCACCCGCCTTGGCATGGCCGTGGCGCTCGATGTGGCGAGCGTCTTCATTTACGACCAGGCCCGTGCGGCCACCGACGCACAGCCGCTGGTCTCGCTTGGCCGGCTCGACGGCTACGATCCCCGGCTGGCGCAAGCCATCCGGCTGATGGAAGCGCATGTCGACCAGCCGCTGACCGTAGAAGCGGTGGCAAAGCGCGCCGGGGTTACGGCGCGGACACTGGAGAGCATCTTCCGCAAGTCGATCGGCGAGACGCCGGGCGCCTATTATCTCAGATTGCGCCTGGGCGCGGCGCGCCGGCTGGTGGTCGACACCAGGGTGGCGATGGCCGACATTGCCGGGCGGACGGGATTTTCGTCCGCCGCGGCATTTTCGAGAGCGTTTTCAAGAGCTTTCGGCGAGGCGCCGGTCAGGCTGCGCCGGGGTTAGCTGTGTATCGCGCAACAGTCAGGGATGCGCAAACAATACGAATCAGGCTGCGCTCTGGCGGTCGCTGCCGCCATCGATCTGCGAGCGCATCTGTCTTGCAAGATGAGTCTCGAAACGGCTGGCGACGGCGCGATCCCATTCGTTGGTGCTGCGCGTGCCCTGTTTCGGATGCGGCATTGCCATCAGCCGGTCGATGATCGATCCCGCCTCGCTATGTGAGAGCAGGGCGTCGATTTCACGTTCGTGCTGCATATCGTTTCGCCTCCTTCTTCCTCTCCCGCCACGAGCCCTTCTTATAGGAGATTCGTGACGGCCGTTTGAAGGCAAGAGCGAGGCTATTGAGGGGCGATGCGGGGCAAAACCTTGCTGTTGGTCTTGGCCCCGAGCGCAAACGATTCCAGGCATCAAATCCGGCTGTCAGTGAGGATTTCCGGCGAATCGTTTCTCACACATAGCGGTTGACGATGTTCTCCAGCAGTTCCTGGCGGCCGGAGCGCGGCTGCGGCTCGATCTTCTTCTTCACGACGCGATCAGCGATGTCCTCCAGCGTACGCTTGCCGGCAAGCATCGCTTTGGCCTCGGCGCTGTTCCAGCCCGCGTAGCGCTCGGCAAGCGGAGCCGACAGCGCCTTGTCTTCGACCATCTTGGCGGCCGCTTTCAGGCCGCGCGCGCAGGCATCCATGCCGCCGATATGGCCGATCAGCAGATCCTGCGGATCGAGCGACTGGCGGCGCAGCTTGGCGTCGAAATTGGTGCCGCCGGTCTTGAAGCCGCCCGCCTGCAGGACCTGGTAATAGGCCAGCGCCATCTCCGGCACGTTGTTGGGGAACTGGTCGGTGTCCCAGCCCGACTGGTAGTCGTTGCGGTTCATGTCGATCGAGCCGAAGATGCCGAGCGCGTTGGCCAACGCCAGTTCGTGCTCGAAGGAATGGCCGGCGAGGATGGCGTGGCCCTGCTCGATATTGAGCTTGACCTCCTTCTCCAGGCCGAAGCGCTTGAGGAAACCATAAACGGTCGCGACATCGTAGTCATACTGGTGTTTTGTCGGCTCCTGCGGCTTCGGCTCGATCAGGATGGTGCCCTTGAAGCCGATCTTATGCTTGTAGTCGACGACGAGGTTGAGGAAACGGCCGGCCTGCTCCTGCTCGCGGGCAAGGTCGGTGTTGAGCAGCGTCTCGTAGCCCTCGCGTCCGCCCCACAGAACATAGTTCTCGCCCTTCAGCCGCTTGGTGACGTCGATGCAGCTCTTCACCGTCGCCGCCGCATAGGCAAACACATCCGGATCGGGGTTTGTCGCGGCGCCCGACATGAAGCGGCGGTGCGAGAACAGGTTCGCCGTGCCCCACAGGAGCTTGACGCCGGTCTGCTTCATCTTGGTGGCGAAATAGTCCGCGATTTCGTCGAGGCGGGCGGCACTTTCGGAGAAATCCTTGCCCTCGGGTCGCACGTCGGCATCGTGGAAACAAAAATAGGGCGCGCCGAGCAGCGAGAACATCTCGAAGGCTACATCTGCTTTCAGTTTTGCCAGTTCCATCGTATCGACGCCGCCGGCCTTGGCGAACCACGGCCGATCGAAGGTCTGGCCGCCAAACGGATCACCACCCGGCCAGGCGAAGGAATGCCAGTAGGCCACGGCGAAGCGCAGATGGTCTTCCAGCCGTTTGCCGGCCACCAGCTCGTCCGGGTTGTAGAACCGGTAAGCCAGCGGATTGGTCGAATCCGGCCCCTCATATTTGATCTTCTGGGTGTCGCCGAAAAAGCCGCTGCTCATGGTTTCCTTCCTCTCCAAAAAGGTTCCGCCCGATTACCTCAGGCGTAATTGGTTCCGTTCTTCCATTGGGCGAAAAAGGTCATGTCAAAGCCAACGAAGGAGACAGATCATGACCGATTTCAACAAGATCGCCGAAAGCTACATCACCGCCTGGAATGAGAGCGACGCCGCGCGCCGTCAGGCCCTGCTCAAGGCGACTTTCACCGAAGACGTCAGCTACCGCGATCCCATCATGCAAGGCGACGGCCATGAAGGCATCGCGGCGCTGATCGACGGCGTGCAGCAGCGCTTTGCCGGCTTCCGCTTTTCGCTGAAAGGCACACCGGACGGGTTTGCCGACAAGATCCGCTTTTCCTGGAATCTCGGCCCGGAAGGCACGCCTTCCATCATCGAAGGCACCGATATCGGCATCATCGAGAACGGCCGCCTGAAGAGCATCACTGGGTTTCTGGACAAGGTTCCTGCGCAATGAGACTTTGCTGTTAGGGTGGGCGCCAAGCGCCCCCCTCTGGCCTGCCGGCCATCTCCCCCACAAGGGGGGAGATGGGGTGTCGCGCCGGCCTTCGCTAATCTCCAGCCTTGCAGGAATGAGCGAGGCGCCCAAGCTGCTAATCTCCCCCCTTGTGGGGGAGATGCCCGGCAGGGCAGAGGGGGGCGCCTCGCGCATACTCACGCGGTTACCGCCCTGATCGCCGGATAGAGTGCCCGGTAGCGCTGGTAGGCATCGGCATAGGCACCGCCTAGCGCGCCATCCGGCTCAATGGTCGCATCCGTCCTCGGCGCGGTACACACGCTGAGCGGATCGGCGCCCGTCGCCGCGATCAGCCCCAGCCTGGCCGCGCCGAAGGCGGCGCCGAAATCGCCGTCAGCCGGGATATCGACCGGCACCTGAAGCGCGGTGGCGATCGCCTTCAGCCAGTAGCGCGAACGCGAGCCGCCGCCGATCGCCGTCACGCGTGTCAAGCTCGTGCCGGCTGTCCTCAACGCTTCGAGGCTGTCGCGGAAGGCGAACGCCACGCCTTCAAGCACGGCCTGGGTCAGCACGGCGCGGCTCGATTCATGCGCCAGTCCGGTGAAGGAGCCGCGAATGACCGAATCATTGTGCGGCGTACGCTCGCCCGAGAGATAGGGCAGGAAGGATACGCCGGTCGGCGCCTTCAGCGTGTCGCCAAGTTCTCCGGTCAGGTCGCCGGCGCTCTTGCCCGAGATTTCCGAGAGCCAGTTGAGCGAATCGGTCGCCGACAGGATGACGCCCATCTGGTGCCAGGTATTGGGCAGCGCGTGGCAGAAAGTGTGGACCGCGCTTGCCGGGTTGGGCAAATAGGATGCGTTGGCGGCAAACAGCACGCCCGACGTGCCGAGCGACACGAAGGCATGGCCGGCACGGACCGTGCCCATGCCGCAGGCGGAAGCCGCATTGTCGCCGGCGCCGCCGGCAATCGGGATGCCGGCTTCCACGCCCCATGTCGACGCCAGCTCGGCGCGCAGCCCACCGGCCTTCTGCGTACCCTCGACCAGGGACGGCATGTGCCTTTCGTCGAGCGAAGTCGCCGCGAGCAGGTCGGCGGACCAGCGTCGCTTGCCGACGTCGAGCCAGGAAGTGCCGGCCGAATCCGACATTTCCGAAATATGCTCCCCGGTCAGCCATAGCCGCAGGAAATCCTTGGGCAGCAGCACCTTGGCCACCTTGGCGAAGACGGCGGGTTCGTTGTTCTTCGCCCAGGCGAGCTTCGGCGCGGTGAAACCGGGAAAGACGATGTTGCCGGTCAGCTCGCGAAACCGCGGGTCGGCGTCGAGCGCGGCCGCCTCGACATGGCTGCGCGTATCGTTCCACAGGATGCAGGGGCGCAGCACCTTGTCAGAGGAATCGAGCAAGGTCGCGCCATGCATCTGGCCGGATAGGCCAATGCCTTTTACCGCTGCGAACTGCCGGGGATGGGAGGCCTTCAGTTCGGCAATCGCGTCTTCGCAGGCGCGTATCCAGTGGGCCGGATCCTGTTCGGACCAGCCGGGATGCGGCCGCGAAACATCGAGCGCGCCATGGCCGGAACCGATGATGGTCTGTCCGGCATCGATCAGCAGCGCCTTGACGCCCGACGTGCCCAGGTCGAGGCCGAGATACATGGTTTCCTCCCCTGCCATTATTTTTTTCGGATCTCGAAAAAATCTGGCCGAGCCAGTTTTTAAGCCAAGATCCGTCGCGGGTCAATTCTCCGACAAATCGGCCGCGCGTCGTAAACAATGCCGACAGCGGACTGTCGGGCCGCGCCAGCGCATGTGCTGTCGCCAACACGCTTTGGAGGGTTAGCGAGGCGCGCGCCAAGCGCCGATTCTGGCTCAATCAAAGCGCAGTTCTGTCCGGCCCGTTTTCCAGTTCATCAACCATGAGGCGCAGATTAGGCTTTGTAAAACGGAACGAATTGTGTCTTCATTGCGGCACATGGTGGGGGCTTGCAATCGCGAATCTTGGAGGGACGCGGTGCGGCGCTTTGAAAACAGGCTTCCGAATGGCGGTTCGGAAGACATCGCTAAATTAGTTGTTCTGGAACGGCATGTACCGTTGATGTTTCATCCTCGGATGCTTGGCGTTCTTGCCGCGACGTCGCTGGCGTTGCTTCCCAATTCCGCGGCCTTCGCCGCATGCCTGCTCGTTCCGACCGCCGGAAACGACACCTTCATCTGCGACAGCGGCGATTCGGGCGGGAGCCTCAACGATCTGAACGGCGACAACACGCTGACCTTTCCCGCCGGCGGCACCGGCCAGGTGAGCGGCAATGTCACCTTCGGTGTCGGTTCGGATCGCATCAACATGCAGTCCGGTACCATCACCGGCACGGTCGACCAGGGCGGTGGCGCCGATTTCTTCACCATCGGCGCCGGCACCGTCGTCGGCGATGTGCAGCAAGGCTCGGGCATCGACGACTTCAACATGAGCGGCGGCCAGATCGGTTCACTCAACCAGGGTGATGGCCTCGACACCTTCACCATGACGGACGGACGCATTGTCGATTTCTTCGACGATGGCGACCATGCGGTGATGACCGGCGGCCGCATCGGCCGCGTCAACATGAAGCTCGACCAGAACTATTTCAACATGTCCGGCGGCACAATCGACCGCAATCTGGTCACCGGCTTCGATAAGGATACGATCATCCTTTCGGGCGGCACGATCGGCGGCAATATCAGCGTCAGCGGCGGCAATGACAGCGTGACGGTTACCGGCGGCACGGTCGGCGGCGATGTGCTGATGAGCTTCGGAGCCGACAGTTTCGTCTGGGACGGCGGCGGCATCATCTATGGCGCCGTCGACCTCGGCGCCGACAACGACACGGCGAAGCTGAGCAACCTGACCAATTCCAATCTGGGCGGCGCCGACGCGTTGAATGGCGGCCTCGGCACCGACACACTGACTTTCGACAACGTCAAGCTCGATGGCATCAGCCGGGTGCAGAACTGGGAGAGCATCGACGCCACCAATGACACCGAACTCACGCTGGACGGCAATCTGGTGCTGGGAGACAGCGGCACCGGCACCGGCTCGCTCAGCGTCGATGCCGCCAGCACGCTCTATGGCGGCGGCTTCAACGCCTCGATCCAGGCCTTTACGTCGGGCCAGCTTGCGAATGTCGTCAATGCCGGCCGCATCGACCTGACCAACGGCAGTACGGGCGCGACGGACCGGCTGACGATTTCGGGCAATTACACCGGGCTTGGCGGCTTGCTGCTCATCCAGACAGAGCTCGGCGATGATTCCTCGGCCTCGGACAGGCTGGTGCTGTCGGGCGGCACCGCTTCCGGCTCGACCGGCATCGGGGTGGTCAATGTCGGCGGCGCGGGTGCCGAGACGACGCAGGACGGCATCATGGTCGTCCAGGCGGTCAACGGCGCCACCTCCAGCGCTGGCGCCTTCGCGCTCGACGGGCCGGTCGCGGCAGGCGCCTTCGAATACTATCTGTTCAAGGGTGGCGTCACCGCAGGCAGCGCGGAGAACTGGTATCTGCGCTCGTCGTTGATAACGCCGACATCGCCGGCCGCGGCGCCGCCGGCGCTCGAACCGGCGGCGGCGCCCGAGCCCGAACCTCCGGCAACCGAGCCGCCGCCGCCGCCTTCCCAACTGCCGCCGGTGCCGGTGCCGTCCGAAGGCGACATCAACAATCCGCCGGTCGATCCGACGCCGCCGGTGCAGGCCGGCGATCCGGAGCCCGAGCCACCGCCACCCCCGCCGGCGGCACCGGCGGCGGATCCGCCGCC
>NZ_JAIUID010000015.1:0-128550 GCF_020165435.1 Mesorhizobium sp. BR1-1-2 | reverse complement strand
GCGCGGGGCGTCTCGGGGCGGTCTGCGAGCGTTTCGCAGTCTTGCCCCCGGGACTGGGACGCGCGGTGACGGCGTCCGAGGCTACTTTAGCCGGCTTGGGCTTCACGATGACCGGCTGCTTGCAAATCCTGCCCGAGCGCAGAAAGAGATCGCCGAGCAGTCCGACGCTTGGCTCTGCCGTCGTTACGACCTGCTTGGTATTTCTGTAGTAGTCGGTGAGAGCACGGACTGAGCCCTTGCCCCAATCCCCATCGACCTGCATCCGGTAGCAACCCAGGCGACGAAGTTCCGTCTGAATATTGCGCGCCAGATCGCCCGTCTTGTCCTTGTCCGGCTCGCCCGCGGATGCCCCCACGATAAGGGTTTCGAGACCAGAGACGACACTTCGGCGGGCGTCTTCAACTCTTTCGGTTGGAGACAGATTGGCGACCTGAGTGCCAACCGGCTCCGGCAAGACGGCTGACGGTGCCGAAATCTCGACCGAGCGCAACGTCTGTCCAACGATAAGCACGGCGGTTTGCAGGTCATTGGAGGCAAGTTCGACCTGCAATCTCTTCTTTGCTGTGGGGTCTGCCAGGATACGTGAAAGGCTTGCGCTCAACTGTGCTGGATCGAGTACCTGTTGCTCCGTGAAGTAGAACTGCTCGCGCAGGTTCGATTGATCCCACGGCACTTGACGGCCGACCGTCAGCGCTTCGGTCTCGTTGCGGACGCGGATCATCATGTCCGAAATGCTGAGCCCGGGGATCTCGAGGTTCTTCAGCAGAGCAACGGTGAACGGGCTGTTTTCGCCGCCGCCATCGGCCGTGACATTGCCGGGCTGAGTGGCAAAGGCAACGAACGTGTTTTCGCCGACTTCAACTTGCGCCAGACCATTGCCGGACCCGGCGCCGAGCGGATTGTTGCGGCACGCGTCCAGGAATATGAACGTCTGGCGGTCGCGGCGCCCGAATCTTGCGATCACATCATTCAGCTTGATGGCGGCGGCGGTCAGTTTTTCCAGGCTTTCAGGATCGGGCGTATCGACCGGGAGCAGGTAGTTTTCGCCGTTTAACTGCACGCCGTGACCGGCGTAGAAAATCAAAACTGCGCTGACCGTAGGCAGCCTTGCATCGGCTTCTCGAAGGAGCTTGGAAAATCCTTCGCTCGAAAGATCGGTGCCCGTCAGGACTTCGAAATTTAGCCGCTTCAAGCTCTCTGATAGCCTTGTGGCGTCGTTCACAGCATTGGGCAGATGCTCAAGTCGGCTGCTTTGATAGTTCGAATTGCCAATGACGATCGCCAACCGGTTGGGCGGCTGCGGCGAGGGGGTCTGCTCAACCGCGGCGCGAGCGCCAGCCGAGCCAAGAAGCAGGAAAAGCAGAAACAGTGGGACACGAAACAGAAGTCTGTTGCAGTGGGTCATGTCAGCATGCTCGCTCCAGCCTGCCTCAATCTTGGTCCAGCAACCTTCCAACCGCACCACAACGCAGGCCACAATCGGGCCTGAGCGCCTGCCCCCATGCCGGCGAAGGTCACCAAAATTTATACCAAGAAACCTGTCAAGGATAGGGAAAAGGGATCTGTATGCGCTCGGTGATTGGAGTGAGGAGGACAACATGACTCTTGCGCTGCCCCGATAGGGAGCAGCCAACAAAGCGGATTAGGCGATCACTGTGACCGGGCCACAGACTGGCCAAGCATATCAATCGGGATACTCGCCAACCGAGAGCAAGTGTTCTATTGTGTCTGTGGACGCCGCATGATCGGACGTCGCTACGCCAGTCGGGTTCGGCGGGCAGGGGGTTCCATGTTCGAAATCCTCGGATTTTGGTCGAAAGCACGGCCAAGCTGGCGCGCCACAAAGGCGCTCGGTTTGACCATTGTGCTGTCCGCGGTCATTTTGTCCGGACTGGGAACCGCGAACGCGCAGACAAACTGGACGCTCGATCCGACTGCTTCGGTCCTCACCTATCAGTCGGTCAAGAAGAACACGATCGTCGAAACCAACAAGATCAGGAATATTTCGGGCAGCCTTACTTCGGAGGGAGACGCCAAGGTCACCTTCGACCTCAACTCAGTCGATACGGGGGTCGACCTGCGCAACGTCCGGATGC
The DNA here is from genome assembly GCF_020165435.1 of Mesorhizobium sp. BR1-1-2. Lineage (NCBI taxonomy): Bacteria > Pseudomonadati > Pseudomonadota > Alphaproteobacteria > Hyphomicrobiales > Phyllobacteriaceae > Mesorhizobium > Mesorhizobium sp. BR1-1-2. The sequence goes on along the minus strand of NZ_JAIUID010000015.1, from coordinate 126,454 downwards.
GGTTCCTTTTCTTTGAGACCTTCAGGTTTCCAACCGCCGAACTGACAGCGAAAGTGGATCCGGCGGCATTTGCCGACCTCCCCACCAAGCGACGTATGAAGGCAGTTCTCCCATTCCGTCTCAACATGCATGGGGTCGACAAGGATCTTGAGGCCAATGTCGTGGTGACCATGGTCAGCGACAACATGGTCTCGGTCGCCTCGGAGGCCCCTGTCGCGGTGCATGTGGAGGACTTCGGTCTATTGCCCAATGTCGACAAGCTCCAACAGGCGGCCAATGTGACCAATATTGTTCCCACCGCGTCGGTGTCGTTCGACTTTGTTTTCACCGCCGACGGCAGCAAGCCAGCCCTCGCCCAGACCGTTGCGGCAAACACTGAGGTCGGGCCTGTGGCCACCGATGCGGCGAAGACCAACTTCAGCGATGAGGAATGCCTCAACAGGTTTGCGGTGCTGTCCCGCACCGGGGCGATCTATTTTCGCCCCGCGAGCGCGCGGCTCGATAGCCAAAGCCGGCCGCTGGTTGCGGAGGTCGTCGGTGTCGTCAGCAAATGCCCAGGCCTAAAGGTCGAAGTTTCCGGACATACCGATGCCGATGGACCGGTTGCAGAGAACAAGCGTTTGTCGGAGCGCAGGGCCCAGGCAGTGGCCGACGCCATTGTTGGGGCGGGCATTCCGCGCACGCAGATTACGGCGACAGGCTACGGCGAGGAGCGCCCAGTCGCGGCCAACGACACGCCGAAGAACAAGGCGCTCAATCGGCGCATCGAGTTTTCCGCCACCAAGCTCGTCAACTGAGGAAGGATTTGTTGTCCCGGTGGGTTTCGATCTAATCGCCCGTCGCAGTGGCCTTGTTCGCGCAATCGGGCTCGCGGCGGTTGCGCTGCTTTTCACCTTGACGGCAGCCAATGCCGAACGCCGTACAGCGCTGGTGCTTGGCAACTCCCAGTATCAGCATGCCCCGGCACTCACCAATCCGGTGCGCGACGCCAAAGCCATGGCCGAAAGCCTGAAAGATCTTGGTTTTGAGGTCGTTTCCGGCTTCGATCTGACCAAGTTGCAGACCCAGACGACAATAGCGCAGTTCGCAAAGCAAGTGCGCGGGGCAGACATCGCGCTTTTCTTCTATGCGGGCCATGGCTTGCAGGTCTCAGGCAGCAATTACCTTCTTCCGGTCGATGCCGCGCTGGAGGACGAGACCTCGCTCGACTTCGAGGCGGTGCCTGTGGATTTTATTTTGCGGCAGATGTCGCGTGAGACCAGCATAAGGCTGATTTTTCTCGATGCCTGTCGTGACAATCCCCTTGCCGAGGTGTTGGCAAAAACCGCCGGCGTCAAGGGAGCAAAAAGCGGCCTTGCAGAAATCCCGATCGAGAATGGTGGCGCCGGCACGCTTGTCGCATTCGCCACCAGCCCAAATCAGGTCGCCTATGACGGATCGAGCGAACATTCGCCGTTCACCTCGGCGCTGCTTGCGCATATGGGCGAAACGAATGTGTCCATCAGCGAGGCAATGAACCGTGTTACCGCCGATGTCTTCAGGACAACCGGCGGCAAACAGCGCCCTTGGAGCAATGTCTCGCTGACCACTGAGGTTGTCCTGCACAAGGTCGATCTCAACGCGCCGCTGATTGTGGGCGAGGCGAGTGCCCCGGAAGGCGGCTCGGATATGCGCAACGCCACGGCCAATCCGGCGGGCTCCGCTGACGAGAGCGAACTTGCACTCAATATGCTCCGTCAGAAAATCCCAAAGCTTGCCTCTGACGACCCCATCTTTTTCGACCGTCCGATCAATTTCGGTGATCCCGAAATCGATGGGAAAAGTATTGCGGAACTCATAAAGGGCGAGCCACGCTTTAGTCCGGTGGAGGGCCTCGACAATTCGGTATGGAAAGGCAAGCATTGCAACGGCTGCCACGATTGGAACGAGACCCGGCTGTGTGATCAGGCGAAGAATTTCGCCACCAACGACATCTCCGTTCTGCGCTTGCAGCATCCGCTTGGGACACGTTTCAAGGTGGCGCTCGCCAAGTGGGCTCAAGGTGGCTGCAAGTAGGCGGGGCGGGATGGCATCCGACCAAATTTCTGTCTTGGCGAATGCTCTAATATGCGTCCGCTGATTGGTGCAGTGCCTCGATCTCGGCCATCTGGATGCCCATTTCGACGAACGCCGACAGCACGGAAAAACGGTCGGCGAGCGCGACACGTGCGAGGCCGGTGAGAATTCCGGCACTGATCGCATGGGCAAGAGGAAATGGGTGCAGGGCCGAGACCGACGTCGCGTTCATTTCAGCACCGTCTTCATGCGATCCCGCAGCCAAGGCAATCCAGCCGACGGGGGTTGTTGGCGGCCTCGCCGCCGCCGCTATGAGATCTGCTCGATGGCGGGGGCTGTCCGGTTCGCCCACCCAGTCCCGAACAAGGGCGAGCAACTCGTGATCGGCCTGATCGAACCGGTCGCTTAGGTGGCTGAGGCATTCGTGGGCCCACCAGACCGCAGCCCGCTCGGGAAGCAGGTAGGCGCAAAATGTAATCGCTTCCTCGGGAATGCCCCCGGCGAGGAGGCCACGGCAAAACCCGAGCGAGGGCTGTTCGGTTGGTGGAGTCCGCATCTCCTTGCCAATCGCGGGACACGCCGTGAAAAGGTCCCGTGCCGTTTTGAATCGGAGCCCATTGACCATGAACGCCACGCTTTCATCCAGGAGCTTTGGCCACTCAAGCCTCCGGCGCGGCGCGGGTCAAGTCTCAAGCCGTGCCGCGTCAAAAAACAGTCGAGCCGATTTCGCCTCCGACGTTGGCGACAGACAATCGCGCTGGAATTTGGTATGCTGCCGGTCAATTAAAATCGGATGCTCGAAATCGGATACTCAAACAGGAGGAGCGCTATGCTGTGGAAACGTTCAGTCTTTGTGTTGGCGGTCGTGTGTTTCTCGACCCATGCCAGCGCCGACCCGGCTCGGAAATCAGAAGACATCGTGAAGTTTTTTGCCGGTGCAGCTAACCTTGGCAAGTCTCGAGGAATTTGTGTTGGCTCCGAAGAGGAGTGCAAAAGCAAGAGGACGCCAGATGCGCAAGAAGGAGGCAAATCCAACCTCGACATGCTGATCAATTTCGGGTTGGACTCCGCCGAGCTCGACGCGACTGCTCGAGCTGAGCTCGAAGAGTTCGCCAAGGCGTTGAAGGACAACCGGCTGAGCACTTTCAACTTCGTGGTCGAAGGCTACACCGACGCCACCGGCACGGTGCACTACAACCAAGGCTTGTCACAACGAAGAGCGAAATCGGTAGCGGCCTTCCTGACGGCCAGCGGTATTGAGCCCGCGCGCATCAATGCCGTGGGCAAGGGCGAAAACAACCCGCGCAACGCCAACCCGTACGATCCTGCGAACCGCCGCGTGGAAATGCGGATAAAGACACAATAGCCGTTCCAAACTGCGCGGCGGCCGTAAGCGACAACAGTCTCGGTGTGAGAGACTTAGGCCGCGACGGGATGCTCAGAGCGTAGCCTGGATCGAGCCTATGAGGGCCGAAATGGCGTGCTTGTACTTTTCGAACTCCGGCGATGTCTGACGGATTTCGGTGGTGGTGGTTTGCGAGCTGACGTTGGTGGCCAGACGGCTCAGCTTCTGGCCCATTTTTCTTTCGGCCCAGTCCACCACATAACTGGCTGTCTTGCCGGTGAGAAAGGGGTTGGCCTGGATGACGGCCGATCCCAGCACAGCGCTCAGTTGCGCCGATCCTGCTGCCGACAGCACCTGATGTGCGCCTTCCATTCCAAGGAAATGACAAAGATAGAGTCGGCCCGCCGTGATCTGGTGACCGCGCTGACGAAGGTAGGCCTCGCCTTCGCGCGCCAGATTGCGCACCATCTCTCGCGAGATCGTGGCGTCGTAGCGCAGAGCGAGCAGGTCGGCGGTCGAAAGGGAACGGGCAAGCTCCGGGCGGTAGGTATTCATCATCCTGATCCACGTCTTCGTTATGAACTGGCCAGCGCCGGTTGCAGAAGAATTGGGATTCTTGGCGCGAGCACTGCCGCCACTCTCGACATGAACGATGCGCTCGGTGAGCGTTTCGACGGCGGAGTCGTCTGAGGCGACAGCGGTAACCGTGCCCAAGGGGTCGATTGCCTCGCCATTTTGATAAAGTTCGAAATGCAAATGGGGTCCGGTCGAAAGCCCGGTGGTGCCGATATAGCCGATGATGTCGCCGGCCTTCACCTTGGTGCCGGCGCCGCCTTCGATTGCAAATTTCTGCATATGGGCATAACGCGTCTCACGGCCGTTTTCGTGCGAAATCTTGACCAGATTGCCATAGCTTCCCCCATCGCCCTGGAAGGTGATCTCGCCATCGAAGGCGGCTGCGATCGGTGTGCCCACGGGCGCCGCCCAGTCGACGCCCTTGTGGATGCGCACGGTCCCAAGGATGGGGTGCTTGCGTGGCCCGAAGGTGGAGGTCATGACGCCATTGACCGGGCTGACCATGCCATTGGTGACTGTCAGCGAGCGAACCTGATCATCACCCGTCACGCACGCAAACTGGCCGTCGCTTTGCTGGAAGACGAAACAGTCGAGGCTATTTTCGCTCCCCTGGACGCCCACATAAAGCACCCGCCCCGCCTCCTCGTTCTTGTCGCGTGGCGTCTGCGAATAGATCAGCACCAGACGCTGATCCTCACTTGCAAAGGCGTCCAGGTCCTGTCCTCGCGACAGATACATGATCGCCTCGCCGATCACACTGGTCGGAACACTGTTGCGGGCTGCTGTCGAATAGATGGCGTCGAGCAGACGGTACTGTCGTTTGTGGGTGCCTTCTTCCTGTGCGCCCGAATAGTTGAACAGATCTTCGCGGACCCAAGGATCAACCCCCGAGACGAATGCGCCTGCGGCGTCACGCGTGAGCGTGCCGACAAACACGTTCTTGGCGTAGATCGAAACCTGCATCAGGGACATTGTTGTCGTCTCGCGCGTCGGCCTGAACCCGCGCATGGCAACGACGTAGCCCGCTTCCAGACCGTCCCGGTTGAAAACTGCCTTGAGGGCCTCTCCTGCCAGCTTGGCATCGTCTGCGGAGAAATGCGCGTCCAAGGCTACGCTATCCAGAGTGCGATCGTTGAGGACCTTCACGAACGTGTCTTCAGTCGCCTCGAACCGCTGATACTCGTTCGTGACGGCCGCCACGCTCGTATTGTTTTCGATCTGGGTCTTCTGGAATGTCGGTAGGGCTGCATCGCCTGCATCGATCGTCTCACCCCAGCCCGCTTCGGGATCGTCGGCATCCGCCTTTTGATTGGAACTGGCCTCAAGATTGCTCGTGGCAGGCGACGGCTGAAGATCGTTCTGCAGATCGCTGGATGGCGCGTCAGGCGTGTTCCGTTGTGCCTGGAAGAATGCGAAATCCTCCTGCGTCGACGGTATTGTCGTCATGAATTTTTCGCTGGCGCTCAGCATGACGTCGGACAGGACTTCGATCTGGGGCGAAACGCCGGCCTGTTCGAGTTCTGCGGGGCGCGGGAGCACTCTGCCCTTCGTTGCGGCCCCGGCATCTGGCGCAAGGGTTATCCACATCGGGTCCCCAGCCAGGTCGATAATGGCGGGCACGTAGATGGATGCGTCGGCCGGCACATCGTCCGCTCCCTCGACGGCGTGCAACTCCTCGTCTTCGTCGCCGAATGACCAATAGTCGGCTGTAAGGTAGAAACCGGCGGCAACGGAAAGCAGCAAAGCCAGGGCCATACCCGCCGTGAGCCTGCGCCATAGCGTGCGCCGGCGAAGGGCGGCGCGCGCCTGCTTCTTCTGCCTGAAGCTCGTGTCGAGATGGTGCGTCACGGATTGCTTCCGGTCAGGAAGAACGTCCACCGTACTTGTTCGAGCGTATCGACTTCGAGAAATTGCGCGGCGATGTGGCCGCGCTGCCAGCATTCGTCAATGCCACGGATCGAGAAACGTCGCCGATCGATGCACATTTCGGTCGACCCTGTGAGGATGGCGTGACCAAACACGTCCGTTGCATAGATGTAGACGTAGCGGTTGGTCAGCTCCTCCCGGATGACGTTCACGCATTGATTTGCTCCAATGGTCCACCAGCCGTCGGTCTGGTCCGCATCGTCGACTTTCTGGCCGACGGCGAGATTGACGACATCGAGTGTCTGATTGCAGACCGTGAACTCGGCTCGCGCTTGGCTGGACGACAGCACGGCCAGCAGTGCGGCGCCCAAGATGACTGCTAGCCTGATGCGCCGGGTCAGGGCAGATAAGGCCCGCACCGGATCATCCTGCTTTCCAGGCAGGGCGGCAGACAAGTGGGACAAACACGAGCAGCGGCGTTCCATCGGCGCCCATGCTATCCGCCGAGCCGAAAATATTTGGCAGTGGCTGAGAACTGAGATCCGTCGGTTTCGATTTCCTCGAGGATTTTCGGCAACAGCTCCGAAGCCGGCGTCGGATTGGAGAACGAAGCCGCCTGAATGTCCTGAGGGCCAGTGATGACGAGTATTATCTGCGGCACGGATTTTCCAGCAGCCTTGTCGGCGGCGCCGAGACCAATCGGGATCCTGAAAGTCGCCTTGTCCGATTCTGCGACGACGCGGTCGTCGAGATTGAAAACCATGCCTTTGTGATCGATCAGCAGGACGCTGGAAATGAGCCCGCCACGCGTCACCAATGTGCCGCTGATTGGCGTGCCGTTCGGCACAGATGTCCGGTCAAGAACAAGCTTCGGCTGGGCGCTCCCAGTCTGCCCAAGAAAGCGCAGAAAATTGGTTACCTCGCATTGGCTTGGCTCAATGAGGCGGACGCTGATGTCCGGTTCGACGTGGAATTTTGCCTGGAAGTCGGCGAGCATGCGCTCGAACGGCTGGACCGACGTGCCAAATCCTTCGATCGCGGCGGCTTTGTCGCTAGCAGACGTCACGGCAGCATAAAAACAGTCACCGCCGCCGAAGTGGCGAACCCAGGCAGTTCGTTGCGCGATATCGTCGACGCTGGCGGGCATCGCCGGTTTGGGGACGTTCAACGCCACGACGGGTTGGTCCGGCTGTTTGATTTTCGGCAACCCAGAATTTTGGCTGTCGGCGTTGGCGATGACCGGTGGGGCGGCATTGGATTTGGGTTTCGGTGTTGGGGGTGCCGCCGGCGGATTCGTCCGTAGCTCGGGCGTTTTGGCCTCGACAATCTCTGGCTGAGGCGGCGGTGGTGTTTGGACTGCTTCGGATGGTGGCAGGGTTGGGGCGGTCGCCTCTGACGGCGACACCGGCGTTTGCCTATCGGGGGCCATCGCATCGGATCGGATCGGCGGCGATGCCTTTTCGGGCGGCTGCGCGTCCGTCGCGGGTGGCTTTGGCGGGACCTCGGTCCGCAGGGGGACGCCGACGGGCTTGGCCGCCGGCGGCTTTTGCGCTGCCACAGCATCAGGCAGGTCCTCAGCCGGTAGTGTGGAGGCCTGCGTTTTCGGCTGCGCGGACGGAACAGGCTTTGGCGGCGTCGGGGTGTTACCGACAATGTGCGTCGGAGCGGGTTTCGGCGTTTCGGGCGCGGGCCTTGCTGGCTCAGCAGCGGAAAGCGACGTCGTGCCCACGGTCGGCGTCGCGGGCGTCATGATGCCGTTCAGATAGAGGCCGCCTCCAGAGGCGACAGCCAGCGTCGCCAAGGCGGCGAGCGTAATGGTTCGGGTCTTTGTGGATCGGCCAGGCACATCAGCCGTGCCCGCCCCCGAGGCGAGGACGGCCGGACCTCGCGGCTCAGACAAAAGCGGGGGCCGCATATGCTCGACAAAGCGCTGCCCGCCTGAACCCGTCGCGGGCACATTGTCATGTCGCTCGACTTTCGGCGGCCGGGCCTCATTCTTGCTTTCCGGAGCAGAGCCTTGCCCTGTGCGCTTCAGCCCCGGCTGTTCGCGGAGCGTGACGGAAGGCGGCCGCATTGTCGCCTCGTCGTCGTCACGGGTCATTCTGGCGACTTCCGCCATGCTGACCGGCCGGTCCCGCGGATCCGGTTGCAGCATGGCTTCGACTATGCCGCGAAAATCGTCGTCGATATCGGAAAGATCGGGCACAGTCCGGCGCTTTTCGATGACTTCGAACTGCGAGCCGCTCATATCGATCGGCTTGCCGCGCAAAGCGGCGACCAGCACCAGCCCCAGGCTGTAGATGTCGGACTGCTCACTGACGTCGCCGCCGTAGAGCCCGAGTTGCTCGGGTGAAACGTAGTTGTACTTTCCCGCGAACTTTCCGCCGATCAGGGTCTCTCCGCCCACGGTCGCCGAGCGTGCGATACCGAAATCGATGATCTTTGCACGGTCAACCCGGTCTCCCGGCAGGATGATGTTATCTGGCGAGAGGTCGCGGTGTATTGCTCCGGCCTGGTGCACAGCGCTTAGACCGGACGCGAGGCGGTGGCAGAGCTTGCGTACCTCTGCCGTCGGCATCGCCCCACGCCGCATGATGTCGAACAGCGATGCGCCGTCGACGAATTCCATGGCGAGGTAGGGCCGACCGATGCCCGGATCGATCGTGAAGACGTGATAGCGGACGACCGCATCATGCGAGAGGTGATTGAGGATAGTGGCTTCTTTGCGAAACAAGGACAAGATCGTTTGGTCGCGGGCGAACTCTGGCAAAACGATCTTGATGGCGACATGGTCGCCGGTCTGGATGTTGTGGCCCCGGTAGACCTCGCCCATGCCGCCGAATGCGATCCGCTCGTCAAGTTCATAGATGCCGCTGAGTTGCGTCCCCACGACGGTGTTGGCTGCGCCGGGCGATATCCGCGTCTTGTCGTCCTCGCTCATCAGCGTCGCCCCTCCGCTTTGGACAGATCCGGACGAGGCGATTGTTTAACGTGCCCGCCGCCGATCTTCACAAGCACGACGGTCACATTGTCAGTCCCGCCACGCGCCAGAACCATTTCCAGCAGGTTTTCGCAGGCCGCCTGAGCTGTTGCGGACACGGTCGCTGCCTTGATTTCGGCATCGGTGACATGCGCCGTCAGGCCATCCGTGCTCAACACAAAAACGTCACCCGGCAGGATTTCGCCTTGCTGGAAATCGATGACAACCTCGTCGTTGACGCCGACCGCCTGGGTAATGACATTGCGGCGCGGCCAGGTGAGCGCTTCGGCTTCGGTGAGCATGCCTGTGTCGAGGAGCTCCTGCACTTCGGTATGATCTTTCGAGATCTGCGAGATCTCGGCGTCGCGGATCAGATAGACGCGGCTGTCACCAGCCCAGAGGCAGGCAAACCGCCCGTCCATGACCAGTAGTGCAGCAAATGTGGAGCCGATTGTTATGCCGCGCGATTCGGATATGCCGCGGATCTCGGCATTGGCCCTGCTCAGCCTGTCCTCGAAGCGCGCCCGAAGATCAGGTGCGGAGCTTGCAATCCCGATCGTTGCAAGGTGATCGACGATACTGGCTGAAGCGACCTCTCCGGCGTCGTGCCCACCCATTCCGTCGGCAACCGCCCACAGGCCAGTTTGGGGCTCGACCAGGTAGTTGTCTTCGTTGAGCTCCCGCACGCAGCCTCTGTGGCTGACGCCGAAGCTTTCAATGGGAAGGGCGACATTGTTCAATTTGCCACCAAACGCTTCTTCAGCGTCCTCCGCGGCGCACCTTCGGGCGCGCGCTCACGCCACTTTGCCATAGGCTCAGCCATTAAAGTATCGAAAACTAAAATATGTTTGCGTCTGGTTTTGCGCTTCGGCGGCTTGCTATCCAACCTCTCCGTCTCAAAACGCCTTGGGACAGGTGAACCCGGAAAGGGCAGGGAGCAAGAAGGGGTTGGTGCCCGAACCTGCCTGGATCGTATAGGTGACGTCGCGGCCGCCGATCACGAAGCGGGCCTGCTGGTTTCCGTCATTGCCGGTGATGGCAGCCTCGTCCAGAAGCCGCTTCAGGGCCCACGGCCCTTCGAACTGGATGGCGGAATCGCGACCTGGCATTTCCGGCGTCAGGTTTAGACTGGCGGATCCCGAAGCTGTCCCGATCGGCCAGGCCACCGTGCCTGGTCCGTTGCCCGTTTGGTTGCTCTGGATAGTCTGACCGTCGACATCGAGTATCGCCGTGTCGGCATCGCCATGCAGGGAGTAGGGTGTGAAGGTGATGCTGACGGAGGGCACTGAACCGCCCGATGGAAAAAAGGCATTGCGGATTTCCGCGGCGAGCTGGAAATCCTTCAAGGCCGATTTCGACAGGTCACGTCCAAAGCGCGCATCCTGTTTCCAACTCCAGTCCTGGCCGGTCATGTCTATCAGCGACGCAAGATATTGTGCGAAGAACCGGTCCATCAGCCCGCCCGGGGCGAACAGTTTCGCGAAATCCTCCACCGCGATATCCTGCGTGCCGTTGCCGTCGAAGGGGTAACGACCGTTGATCACTGCCTCACAGGGTACTGTGACCGCCTGGTCAAGTACCTGGTTCAAGTTTGCCACCGAGGTTTCGGCGACGTTGCTTTCAAACTCATCTGCCGTCGCGTTGACCATCCGGCCGAGCTGCTTGGGCAGACGCGAGACATTGGCGCGAAGGGTGGCTACTTGCAGCTGCAAATTGCTATTGACGCGCTCCATCTGCGAAGGCACGTCGGCCGCCAGTCGCAGGCTTTGATAGATATCGCTGAAGTTTTGGGTCAGTGCATCGATTGGGCGGTGTCCGGCAGGGCCGTTTACCAAGGTCTGGAAGGATCTGAACCGCGCTTCAATGTTCGCGCCCGGACTCAGGTTTTGTGCGTCAGCGGACCTTGTGCCGGCGCGACCTTGCGATTTGCCTTTGGCGATGTGTATGCCGATGCGGGCCAGGCCCTTGGCTAAATCAACGGCGCTCCGTTGCTGGTTTGGAGCCGTGCCTGCTTCGGCCTCGGCGCCCGGACTGTCACCTGGATCATGCGTCAGAGCCGTTTCATTGGCGATCGCCGCAAACAGCTGCTTTATTGGCGAGGTAGGGGAAGCAGCGGCTGAAAGGGCTATGTAGTGCGGCTTGTCTGCCAGCATCGTCCTGAATTTCAACTGGTCGAGAACGCTGTTCCACGCTGCGGCGAACTCCTTCCCGTAGCGATCGAGAAGTTCGGGCCCGAGCTCGAGCAATTGCTGATCGATGTCGCCCTGTTCGCCGCCGCCACCGAGGACCCATTGTTCGTCGACAAGCATCTGCGCAAGGCGCGACAGCTGGGCAAGGTAGAACTTGTTGAAGCCGGCATAGGTGTAGATCCCGGGAACGCGAAGGCCCGACACATCACTGCCGTCGGTACGCTCGAACAGCAGCTGCGCTTCCGGGCCACCTTTGAAGGAAACGGAAAAGTCATCCAGCGCGGCCGCGTATGCTGCCGACCTGATCAAAGCGGTCGCCCGATCGGCAAGGCTCATGCGACCGAGAGAGCGTTGGGCGGCTTCAACAAGCGGCTGGTTCAGTTCGAAAATGGGATCATAGGCGTCGTCCAATGCAAGCATTGCGCGCAGATGCTTTTCGAGGTGGCCGCGTCCTTCTCGGTTGTTTTCGCCTGGGTATCGGTTCTGTTCCCAATCCTGCTTCATCCAGGAAACGATCAGCGCGTCATCGACCTTCGGTGCCTGGCCGCCAAGCATCAAGTAGATTTTCAAAGGTTCGTAGAGTGCGACGGGATCGCCCATCTTGGCTTGGATCGTACGCTCCGCCTGAATGAGCAGGCGCGAGCGGAACATGCGTTCCAGCGCTTGCCGATAAGCCGTTTCGGATGCCGAAAGAAGTCTCTCCCGCTGACTGAGGCCGAATGTCTCTCTGACCGGTGTCGGCAAGCCGCCGGTATCGAACCCGGCCGGCAGGTCGCGCAATTGGTCGAGCGGGCCGATGACGTTTTCCAGGTCGACATCGGTCACCGTCGTCGCTTTGAGCAGCGTATCAGCTGTTTCGCGATATTGGGCCACGGCCTGAGCCGTGGAGGCGATGAGCGAGCGGTTGGCCGCGAAGCTCACGGCCAGCGCCCCCAATATGGCGGTTGCGGTCAAAGCAATTGCGGCAAGCCCGCAATATCTGACGATCGCCGCCCGCCGGTCAGCTGATCTGTCGGATGAAACCCAACCGGATTCGGCAAAAATGACGTCCGTCAGCAGATCGTGCAGAAAGAAGCTTTTGCCGGTTCCGGAGAGATGAGGTCGGGAGTTGCTGCCGAAATCGCGGCCAATGGCGCCCAGCACCTGATCGATCGGCGTTCCTTCTTGCGTGCCTGACGAAAAATAGAACCCGCGCAGGCTGACATTGACCTGGGTGCGCACCGGGTCGAACAGACCGGCTACAAACTTCCCAATTCGGACCTTGAGGGCGCCGAACTGTGCCGGGAAGCCAAAGATGGCGATGCGCGTGACCGGATCGGTTTCTTCCTGGAGGCGGTCAGTCATCTCCTCCGCCAGTCGATTTGCCAGCGCATCGAATTCGGCGGGGGCCTGGCCGGACATGTTCCTGTCGCGCTCTGCGGTCTGGAATGTGGCTCCCCATACTTTGCGTCTGCGCGGCTCATCGAAGCCGCCGAAATAATCCATGAACCCCGAAACCAGATCAGCCTTGGTGAAAAGCAGATACACTGGAAACTGGATTTTCAGCGTCTCGTAGATTTCTCGCAGGCGGCTGCGTATCTCGGTGATGTGCGCATCCAATTGCTGACCGTCGAGGCTGATGAGATCGGCCAGGCTGATGGCCAGGATGACACCGTTTATCGGTTGCCTGGCGCGGTATCTCTTGAGCAGCGACAAGAAGGCGAGCCAGCTCTTGTTGTCGCGTTCGGCGTTGGAATCTTGCGTCGTGTAGCGCCCGGCCGTGTCGATCAGCACGGACTGGTCGGTGAACCACCAGTCGCAGGAGCGAGTGCCCCCAACGCCCGCCACCGGCTGAGCATCGCCCGAACCGGCAAGCGGAAAATTCAGACCCGAATTGACCAGGGCCGTCGTCTTGCCCGCGCCCGGCGGACCTATGACGACGTACCAGGGGATCTCATAGAGGAAGTTGCGCTTGCCGCTAGATCGCTTGAGGGCAGCCACGGCCTCATCCATGCGCGCTTGAAGCACCCGCGAATCGTCGCTGAGGTCGTCATTATGTGCAACGGCAGTCTCAAGCTTTTTTTGCGCCCTTCTCGCTTGCCAAAACCGCAGCCCATAAAAAACGACGAACATCGAGGCGATCACACAAATGATGGCCACGCGCCGCCAGGCAGGTCCCAGAGGAGGAGTATCGGCGAAACGGATCAACGGCCCCGCAAACCAGACTGCCGCGGCGAAACCGGCCAGCGCCATCATGCTGAATATTCGCAGCAGCCACAGCCTCATCGGCGTTGCCAACAGAACGCGTTCATAATGTCTCTTCCTTGGCGATCATCACATCGACACGGCGGTTCTTGGCGCGGCCTTCCGCCGTCGCATTGTCGGCGATCGGCTCGTCCTCGCCCTTGCCATCCACCGACAGCCGCGAGGAATCGCTGAATTTCGATGCCATCATCGATTCGACAGCCTTCGCCCGGGCGACAGAAAGGTCGTAGTTGGATTTAAAGGGGCCCGACCTTCGCGGCTTCACATTGTCCGTGTGGCCGACAATCCGGATTGGACCGGGTTCGGGCTCCAAGGCTGCGGCGATATCCGCAGCAATGGGCTGGAATTCCGGCTTCGCCTCGGCCCTGCCGGACTGGAACAGCAGAAGATTGTTGATTTCCACCACGATGAAGTCGCCCTTCGTGCCGACGGTCAGCCCACCGCCTTCGACGTCCTTGGCCAGTGCTGAGCGAATACGATCGATCTGCTTGATTGTGGCCGCGGATGGGGTGACTTTCACCGGCTCAGCCAATGGCGCGACGCTAGCTCGTTCAATGGTGAGTGGTGTGGAGGGATTGAGTGCCAGCAGTGCGTCAGCGGTGGCGTCGCCTTCATTGGTGATGAAGACCCGCAACGCGAAGAATGCCGCTGTCAGCAGCGCCGACGCCGCTGCCGCAACGACCCAGAGCGGCACACGGGCCGACGGCTGCGCCATCGTCGCCACCAGACCCTGCCAGCGCGGCGAGATGTCCTCACTGGCGCGCGCTCTGAAGTAGCGCAGTGTCTCGTAGACGTCGCGTCGAACGCGTTCGAGGTTGTTTTCTTCTCGCGTCAGCCCTCGATACTGGCCCTCAAAACCCAGCGACAGGCAGGCATGCATCAGTTCGAGCAGATCGTAGTGCTTTTCGGGATCGGCCAGGATCTTGTTGAGGGCTTCATAGAAGCCTGTTCCAGCCGAGTCGGTGTGAAAGAACTGCGACAGCATGCTGTGCCGCGCCCAGGCGTCGGTTTGCGGCCAGGGTAGGTTGCCGATGAGATCGTCGGCGGTTTCGCACAGGGCAAATTTTGCAATCCGGGCATCTTCTTCGGCAACCCCTGATTTCTCCAGCGCTCTGTCGAACTTCTCAATCGCTTCGGCAACATGGTCAGCCAGCAGCGCCGCTTGCCTCTTCACCGGGACAAGCCTGAGCTGGCCGAGAAGCATCAACAATGGTGCAGCGGCTGCAAGGATCGGGTTTGCGGCGCAATAACTGACGTTGGCCGCAGCACCGACCAGGGTCTCCTGCCGGATGGCTGGCGTCGGCACTGCCGCGGAAGGGCCGAGTTCTGCCGCGCCGGACCGAGCGCCTTGATCAATTACGGTCCCAGATGTCCAGCCCGGCGCATTGCGCAGGCCGATGCCGGGATCGAACACCGTTGATTCCTTCATCCGGGAGGACAGCCCGCCATCCGCGACGGGCTCCGGAGGGGCCGGCGCCGGTTTCGGCTCGCGCCTTGGAGTGGCGCGAATGACGGTCTTGCCCGCCGGGCCGAAAGGATCGTCTTTCGAGCTCATCGCCCACCGTCCCGCAGGCGGCGCCAGAGGGTCCCAAGGTGGATTGTGAACGGACAAAGGAAATTCAGACGCTGCTGTCCAGGGCTGTGTCCGCAGCAAGGGGGGTTAACAGACGCTATCCCGCTGTAACATGACATTTGCCGCAGACCCCAGGTTAATCAACCTTACCCGATTGGCGAACTGTCGTAGTGACTGTAATCTCAGAATTCGTCGATTGGAACCGACGTCTTACACGGAAGCCACTTTCCTCGCCGACGACCGCACCACGGCTGCGTTGCAGCAGTCTATTTTTGCTTTGCGGCTTTGGCGTAGGCCTCACTGAAATAGGCCAGGAATATGTCCAGCATGCCATTTTCGTGTGCTTCCTCCATGGTCCGCCACATCGCGACATAGGCATCCCAGGCCTGGTTCTTCTTCGACGTAAACGAGGTAGGGGGAAGTTTCCTGCCGATCGCCTCAGGCGACAGGTCGTCAAGCAGCCGGGAGAGCGCGGCTTGCATTGCGGCATAGGTGGCAAGTTCGTGCGTCTTGAGATCACGGAATGCGTCTTCAATACTGCGCCTCGCATCAAGATAGCCGGCCCGGCGACGGGCGAACATGATTTCGAGGATGTCGTCGGTTCCTGGGACGAACTTCAGCGGATTGTTGTCGGCGGCGCTGATCATCGTCCGTTGTGGGCTCTTGGCCAGCATTTTCGCGGCCGCGCGCGCTTTCAGCAGCGCGCTCAGTTCCTCGACCACCGCCCGCAGCACCACGCCGATTTCGGCCGCGACTTCATGGCGGTCGCGTGATTGAAGCAATTCCGGCGAGATACCGGCTCCTATAGCAATTTCGCGCAGCACGTCGTCCCTGGTCGAAGGGAGAGGCGCAGGTCGCGACGAGGGCGGCGATCCAGGAACGCGCTGCTCGAGCCTTTGGTCAGCCGGAGTGACGATTGGCTCATCGGCGAATTCGAACGGCTTATCCGTCGCGACGGGCCTGTCTCGTTGCGTCGAACCGTGGCTTGGATGGCCTGTCGCGGCGCCCTCATCGTCGATGGATACGAAGATGACATAGCGGCCGATCAGCACCCGGTCGCCGTGGTCCAGCCGGTGCGTGCCGGTCATGCGCTGGTTTGACCCGTTGATATAGGTCCCGTTGCGCGAGACATCATGCAACCAAAACGCGCCTGACTCGTATCGAACCTCGCAGTGCCGGCCGGAGATGAACTTGGCAGGGTCCGGTAATGTCCAGTCACAGGCCTCCCGGCCGATTTCGAAACCACGATCGCGCGCCGCGTAGCGGGTCGAATTGCCAGCGGGTAGGGCGTCGGCATTGTTGATTTGCAGGCTGATGTACATCCTGGATCGCCGTCGATCGGTTACCGATATTATGCCATTGTAGCAGTTTGCGCGCACAACGGGACAGCAGCGTTTCGGGCTGCTTCATCGAGCGGGCAAGCTCCCATGATCATGCGGCCTCTTTGGTCAGCAGGACAACATGTGCTAGGCTCATCACGGTCTGGGTGAGGTGGGTCCAACAGAAGTTCCTTAACAGGTTGCGGGACCTTTGAATCCACCACAGCAGCGGCCGCGTCCAGGAGGGGCACGACCATGCCGAACGAACGTGCCACCGTTGTCAAGACACCGGTCGGCTCCGAGTTGTTGACCTTCACGCATCTTGTCGGGCGCGATGAGATCAGCCGTTGTTTTGCCTACACGGTCGGGTTCGTGAGCACCGACTCCAATATTGATCCGCTGAAGATGCTGGGTGGCCCGGTCTCGATCGAAGGTGAATCCGATCCGAAGCGCTGGTTCAGTGGCATCGTATCCGAGTTTCGGCTCACCGGGATTGAGGATCGGCTGGCCTACTATGAGGCAGTCATCAGGCCGTGGCTTTGGTTTCTCGGCAACACCAGCGATTGCCGGATCTTCCAGAACAAGAGCGTCGTCGACATCGTCAAGGACATCTTCAAGAAATACAGCGCGGCGGAATTCGATCTGCGCCTGCAGGGGTCCTATCCCCCGCGCGAATATTGCGTGCAGTACGATGAGACCGATTTGGACTTCGTCCAGCGGCTGCTCGAGCATGAGGGCATCTTATATTTCTTCGAGCACGATGACGGCAAGCACACGCTTGTCCTGGCTGACGCGATGAGCAAGCTGAAGCCTGCGCCAGGCTACGAGAAAGTGCTCTACAACTTTGAAGGTCAAGGTTCCCGGCGCGATGTCGAGTACATCACCGAATGGATACCGGGCAGTTCGGTGCGCCCAGGGGCTTATGCCCACACCGATTATGATTTCAAGAAGCCGGGCGCCGACCTCATGGCCAAGTCGGCCCAGCCGTTCAGTCACAAACTGGCTGCGGGCGAGAACTACCGCCAGCCCGGCGCTCATCTCGAAGTGGGCCGGGGCGACAGCCTGGCTGCGGTCCGGCGCGAGGAAATTCAGGCCGTGCACCAGCGCATCGCTGCCGTAGGGACCGTGCGAGGCCTCTATTCGGGTTGCACATTCAAGCTTGATGGCTTTCCGCGCGAAGACCAGAACCAGCAATATCTTGTGGTCAGCGCCGAATACAGGCTGTTCGACCCTGGCTACAGGGCTCATGCCGACGTCGACAGCGAGAACTTCCAGGTGATCCTTGGCCTGGCGCCGACCGCCTTGCCCTATCGTCCGCCACGGATCACGCCACGGCCAATCATGCGCGGGCCGCAGACGGCGACGGTGGTCGGTCCATCCGGCGAGGAGATATTCACCGACAAATATGCCCGCGTGAAGGTGCAGTTTCATTGGGACCGGCTGGGCAAGAAGGATGAGAACAGTTCCTGCTTCGTGCGCGTATCGCAGACCTGGGCCGGTAGCGGCTGGGGGTTCATCCAGATACCGCGCATCGGCCAGGAGGTGATCGTCGATTTCATTGAGGGAGACCCGGACCTGCCGATCATCACCGGCCGGGTCTACAACGCCTCCCAGATGCCACCTTACGGGCTGCCGGGCAGCGCCACGCAGTCCGGCTGGAAATCGGATTCCTCCAAAGGCGGCGGCGGCTACAACGAACTGATGTTCGAGGATAAGGCCGGCTCCGAACTGGTCAATTTCCAGGCGCAGAAGGACCACAACCTTCTGATCAAGCACGACCGCACCAAGCTCGTGCAGCACGACCAGTCCGACCGTATCGACCACGACGCCAAGCACTCAGTCGGCCACAACCTCGACGAGGACGTCGGCAACAACAAGACGGTCAAGGTCGGCGTCGACCAGACCACCAACATCGGCAACAACGACACCGAGACAGTGGGTGTCAACCGTTCGCTGACGGTCGGATCGAACGAGACCATCAGCATCGGTTCGAACTCGACTGAAACGATTGGTGCCAATCACACGCAGACTGTGGCGATCGTCCAGACGGTGAGCGTAGGCGCGGCCCGGGTTGATTCGGTCGGTGCATCCGAGACGCGAAGCGTCGGGGCGGTGCAGACGAACACGATCGGCGCGTCGCGGTCGGTGACCGTTGGTGCGGCGCAAAGCCATGACATCGGGGCCGCGGATAGCTGGAACATCGCGGCGGCGCAAACCGTCAATGTAGGCGCCGACCAGAGCGTTACTATTGGCAGCGCCCAGACTTTCAGCGTCGGCGCGGCGCGCAGCGCCAGCATCGCGGACGACGATTCCACAAGCGTCGGAGGGGCTCATTCGCTGAGCGTCGCAAAGGATAGTTCGATCAGCATCGACAAGAATAGCTCGATCAAGATAAGCAAGAAGCTGGTGATCGACGCGGGCGACGAGATCCTGATCCAGTGCGGCTCGGCCAAAATCATGATGAAGAAAGACGGCACGATCGGCATTGAGGGCAAGGATATTTCGGTCAAGGCGTCTGGCAAGATCAGCATCAAAGCATCGAGCGATATTACCATGAAGGGCTCGAAGATTGCGGAGAATTAAGGGTGCAGCGATGAGCGACGTTCGCGAACGCATTGACGGTGTGGTGATCGGCATCTTTCTCGGTTTCGACGATGCCGCGTCGCCGCTGGTGGTATTCCCGGGCAATCCGGAAGAGACAGCCTTGCCCGCGCGCAGCCTGACCGCCCTGACGTCCGATATGATCGGCTCCGAGGTGGCTTTGCTCTTTCACGAGGGTGACCCCGCCAAGCCGCTTATCGTCGGCCGCGTCGTCGAACCGGCACGGAAGACCGCTGCGCCGCAAGTCGTGAGAGACGGCGAGCGCGTTCGCATCATCGGGGAAGAGCGCATCGAACTACGTTGCGGCAAGGCGACGATCCTGATGGAAAAAGACGGCCGCATCACCATTCGCGGCACTTTTGTCACCAGCCAGGCGAGCGCCGCCAATCGTATCCGTGGCGGATCGATCGATCTCAACTGATGTTGGCGCAGAAACCAGAAGGGGCACCGGAGCAGCGGCAAATAGTACCGGATGTCGTCAGACAGCACGCCGAGCAGGCCGCGTTCTTCTGGGCGCAGCGCGACACGCTGATGGAGGATGATCCGCCGGATCTTCATGTGGTCGCCGGCATCGACCGGCGCTTGGAAGCCAACCTGGATGGTCTGCGTATCGCTGGACCGGCCGCTTGGCCGTTTGTAGTGGCGGCGTATGAGGACTTCCCAGAAAAGGGCGAATTGTTCCTCTATGGATGGATGGCGATCGAGCAGGGTGACGGCTCCCGAATTGCCGAGGCGGTAGAGATGGCCCGCACATCCGGAGACGACGCCTACGGCCTGATCGGCGCGCTGGCATGGCACAAGGCAAAGACGATCGCCCCGCTGGTGCGCGATTGGATCGGCTCCCCGGATGCCTTCAAGCGATTTCTCGGCGTGTCCGCTTGCCTGGAACATCGAGTCGATCCAAAGCAGATGCTCGGCCGCCTTGTTCGCGATCCCGACGTCCGCGTGCGCGCCACAAGCCTGCGCCTTGCCGGAACATTGAGGCGGGCAGACCTCGTGCAAGAGATGTCCGAAGCACTTGAGGCGGACCATGAACGGGTGCGGATATGGAGCGCCTGGTCGCTCAACGAGCTTGGCTCGGGCGATCTGGCACAACCGGAACTGAAGAGACAGGTGCTGGCGAATGGACCAGATGCGTTTGCGGCACTCAGAGCACTGGTCAAGGCCGGGCCCGAAGCGGAGGTACGCGCTTTCATGGGCGGCTTGCTCAAATCACCCGAGACCGCGCCGCTCGCCGTGCGCGGAGCGGGCATGCTGGGCGACCGCACGATCCTGCACTGGCTGATGCATCAGATGCGCACGCCTGCACTTGCCGTGGCGGCGGGTGGTGCGCTCCTGGAAACCTTCCCGGAAGCGCGCAGTGTGGACGGGCTGTTCACGCTCGACCCGGCTGAGCTTGGCCCGGCCTTCGAGGAGCACTTTGGGGATTTTGGCGTGAAGGTGCCAGTGGCGGAGAAGGTGAAGGGGTGGGGTTCTATCCTGTCTTGAATATGTCGTCCGGCACCCAGGCCGAAGCCCTGCCGAAGCGATGCAGCCAGTCGTCCGTTGTGCCCGGGTTGTTGAAAAACCCCTCGCCGTCGAGCGGACCCGTATCGGCCTCGGACAGCACGAAGTCTGAAATGGCCTCCCCATAGGCGCGATAGCCGGAAGCGCCCTCCGCCTGCCTATTGACATCGAGCGGCACGGGCCTGTTGCCGATCACATGAACGTCCGCGAATCGTTGCCGGGTCGAACGAATCCCGGATTCCTGGAAACTGGCGCCACGAGACAAAGGCAGATCGTTGGTTGAGGTCAACTCGTGACCGATGAGATTTATCCAGCACGGCGACTTCAGCCGATGCTTCATGTGCCTCGGACACATGTCCAGCATGTCGATGTCGATGCCCAGATATCTGCGCGAGTGGGTATAAATCTTGGTAAAGGCGGCATAGGGCAACACCGGATTGAAACCAAAGACCGGCCCGCCGTGCCCGCTCAGCAATTCGATTTCTTCGGCGAACTGCCTCGCCAGGGCGACGAGCACGTTGGGGTCGGATTCCAGTGGCACCAAGACCCGAGCATAGGAAAAAAGGCCTTCACCGGCATACTTCTCACGGACGATTGTCAGACTCCATGATCCAAGTGGGTCGTCGATCTCACGGCCGTCCCACAACCGGGCGACAAAGGCACGGTCTTCCCGGATCCGCTTTCGCACCGGCTCGAAGAATGGCATCGGCATGCCGTCCGCCTGCGCCTCACGCCCGGAACGAGTAAGGGCCGGCTCAGAAAGCCGAGACCAGACAGGAAGCTCCGAGATCCTGAAGAACTTGAGCTGTTCCGGCGGACAGAAGGCGAGAAATATCCTGACGATCCGCTCGAAGTTCGGGACGGTCACACGCCACGGATACACCGTCACCTCGAACGCGATCCTGGCTAGATCGTCCGCAATCTTGCGCTGAAGGTCGAGCAGGGTCTCCGACATCGCTAATCTTCCTCGCCCGGATCGACGCCCTCCTTTTCCTGCCGGATCAGGTAGTCGAGCGTGTCTATGCGATCACGCAGGAAATCCGCGAATGTGTCGAACACGTCTTCCCGATCGACGTTGTCGTACGACACGAACTTTCCGGCGTCGGGGCCCTTCGGGAAATAGAACAGCATGTCGTCGACGCCCGGCGCGATCAGGATCGGCAGCGCGCCGGACTTGATCGGATTCTCGTCACTGAACTGATCGAAAAGGCCCGAACGTCCGCGCAGTATCTTGACCGTCTCCGGATTATTGCGATTGCCTATGCCGAGCAGTGGCGCATCGCCCTCAAACCCGGGCCACCCATCGTGCAGAAGCAGGAAGGCGCGATAGTCCTCGGGCAGGACATAGCCGATCTCCTTCTCGAAACGCCGAATGTCCTGCTCCGTAGCCGGCGGATTGGGCGGGTCGCTCAGGTTCTCGTCGAGGGCCAGAAGATCGTATTCCTTGCTTCGTTGTTGGAACTGTTCAATGAGTTCGGGCAGCGTCAGCATTTCTGATCTCCTTTACAGCAGGTTCCCTTGACCCCAGTGTGCTTGTTCGGTCCGCTGGTTTTTAACTGCCTCATGCAGGTACCCGACCATTCGTTGGCTCCCTGCGACATCCAAACCAAATTGCTAGTGCTGGTCGGAAGCCCGTTATGCTGGATCTCGATCATGTGATCCGGGCTGTAGCCCTTGAAGTCGTTTGCCTTCGCGTCTGCAAGCGTCTCCTCGGCACACTTCTTCGACATGGGATGGAAACCCATGTCTTCCGGCTTCCCCACGCCGCCGGCGCCCCGATCGTCACGTGCGTAGCGGTTGATCGATTTGCACGCATTGTTACCCGCTGTGCGGTTGGCCTTATATGCTTTTCCAGCCTTTTTGACTGTCCTGCTGCCCTTGCCTTTCACTGCGTCGTCGTAGTTC
Organism: Mesorhizobium sp. BR1-1-2; assembly: GCF_020165435.1. Taxonomy (NCBI): domain Bacteria; kingdom Pseudomonadati; phylum Pseudomonadota; class Alphaproteobacteria; order Hyphomicrobiales; family Phyllobacteriaceae; genus Mesorhizobium; species Mesorhizobium sp. BR1-1-2. Next base: position 104,295 of record NZ_JAIUID010000015.1, on the reverse strand, counting down.
GCGATCTTTCCGCAGATTTCTTCCTTCTGGCACTTGCTGAGTTCCTCGCCATCATAGCTTGCGTTCGCGCAATCGAGGCATAAATTGCCGTCGTCGTCAGTCCAGGTCGATGGGTCCAGATTGCCGCCCAGATCGACCGTGTTCTTGTCGTTATGAAACTTCTTATCAGTGTGGCGGCAGGCGTTCTTGCCATCCATCGTCACGTCGAAGGAATAGGTGATCCAATCCGTCGCCTTCTTGAACACGTTGGACTTCACGCCACCAACCGTGCCCGGTTCGTCGCCGGTGCTCATTCCGTATTGCGAGCCCTTGATGGCGATCATCTTGCCGCCCTTGGCAAAGACGGTCGTCGTTCCGTCCTTCAGCGTTCCCTGGTTCGCGAAGTTGGGGTAAGGTAACGGCACCGGGCCACCGGGGGTCGGCGTCTTACAGACATCGGGAATCGTCGCGATCGAAATGCCGATTGTACCCTTGTAGGTCAGGCCTAGGCTGTTAACGACGATATGACTGGGCATCAGGCGGCTCTCCTTGGTCCACCCAGCAGCACGGCGGCGCGGGAGCCTTTTTCGGAACTAGCCCAGATCAGCGACAGCGGCCCATTCTGGTAGTTGCGCGCTTCGGCCTCGGTTATCAAGCTCACGAACAGCGGACCGGACGCAGCGCCGACATCGCCCCAACAGTCGGCTGGCGTCTCGAAATCCGCTGCATTCTTGAAGTGCCCGGGGTTGCGGATAACCGCGAAACCATACTCGTTACCGCGATAGCGTTCACCGTTCATGTCGCAGATGATGCGATCGACCGGATCGATCGGCCCATCTTGGAACAGAAAACGGAAGGCCGTGCCAAGGCCTTCGCCCAATACCACCGTCTCGGTCTTAATCCTGTTTTCCTCACTCGCAATCGAGGAGCCGACGATTTCGAGCAGCGGGTGAAGCCCAGAGGCACGCGCCGTGGCCAGCGTCGTCAGCAGGGTAAACCCCGCCGCCTCGCCTGGACAGAAGCCATAGATATTGCCCTCCGAATGAAGCTGCTCGTTTTCGTCAAGCCACTCCAATGTTTCGGGTTCGAGATATGTATCGACGCCACCAGCGAGGCAGAATTTAGCCCTGCCTTCGCGCAACGACTTGCAAGCGTGATAGATCGCGAGCAAGCCTCCGGCATGGCCGCCCGCGGTCGAGCCCCCACCTGTCAAAGCGACATGCTGCGCCAACCGCTTACGGAGCCGCGTGTCGACTTGCGCGGCGAAGCCATCCGGCTGACCAGGCCGGGACTCACCTGTCGACAGGATGAGCGTAACCTCGGCACGGCCCGATCCCAGAAGCGGCCCTAGCGCTTGAATGGCCGGCGACACTGCAATCTCAACAGCCCGGTCAGGTCCGCGCAGATCGACGTCGACGCCAGTATCGCGAGTTACCTTCATCCGCTCGCCGAACCGGTCGATCATATAGGGATGGTCCTGAATGGCGGAAATTCCGGCGCGGACTGCCGCAGCACTTGAGGTCGCGTCGAAACCCAGTGGTGTACGCGCCCCCACGCCCACGACGACAATCGTGTCTCCCTTGACCATCATTCGTCTTCGTCCGCTAGCCAGATCCCGGTCGTCGCGATTGTTGGAGAAATGCCGGTACGCTCACGCACCCTGAGGGTAGTCATCTTCAGGCGCTCCTCGTCGTAAGGCACTGCCAGGGTCGACATCCATGCGATCGAGAACTGCCTGAGGTCAGGTTTGATGCGCAGCGTATGGATGGTGGCTTCACCGTTTTCGCGATCCGGACGATTGTAGAACTGCGTTGTAATTTCGAAGGTGATCCGCGGCAGAAGGAACTGCCAAAAACCATTCTCAGTGAAGTTACCTAGCCGCACATGCTCATAGCCGATGAGCGGCGTCTTGGTTTGTTGGTCCTCTGGCGCACATTGGTAATACATGCGGCTGAAATCGCGGGGCAAAAGCGGATCGCGCGTTTTCTCCCAGTCATCACCATAAGTACCGGCATACTTCATACGCGGCTGCCAGTGTCGTGCCACTGGCCCAAAACCTGCCGGTTTGCCGCTTCTGTGGTCGCGATAGGGAGCATCTGGGTACTCAAAGTTAGGTCCGGTCTTGCTGATCAGCCGCTGTGGATCGACAGCAAAGCCGGCGCCGACCGGATTACGCTGATCCCAATCCGGCTTCGATGCCTCCATGTCCGTCCCACCATAAGTTCGCCGCCAGCTGATCGGGATTCTCGTGAAAGGTTCAGGGCTGCTCATCCGCACTGAAATCGGGCCCGGCATGAAAACTCGATCGCCGATTACTTTCACCGTCTTGTCGATGTCACCGATTTTTATGCGCGCGGCACTCTCGATGCTGGGGCGCCCACCGGGCGCATGGACGTGCCCTTCGATCAGGATGTCGGTGTGCTTCTTCTCCAGATTGAGGTCCGTGTCGTCGAGAAGCTCATTCGGATCCGCGCCATAGACGGGCGCCAGGTTGACCGGCGTCTGTTCCTTCAGCAGCCGCTGTTTGCCGTCGGGATCGATCTCGAACGACGCCTTGATTGCGATCAGCCAGACCTCATGTCCGCGCTCGTCACGCGTCCAGCTTTCCTGGGCGGCAAATGGCGTCTGGTTGGACAGTATCCACATTTGAAACCACGTATCCTTACGCGGTGGTGAAACAGCGGGCCTTCAACTGTCTTGGCAATATCTGCATCAACTGGTCTCCCAACTGGCGGCGAATATCTGTTCCAGCGTCGCTTGCGGCGATTGCGGATCGATGTCGAAAATATCCGAACGGGCGGTCCACATCACCATGTCGCTGATGACTTCTTCGCTTTGCTCGACGTGCGGCACCGGCAGTCCGGCCAGCGTGGCATCCAGTTCGTCGGGTGTCAGCTCGCCCTGTTGGGCGGCGATGGCCGCCTCTTCGATGCCGGAGAACCACGCCTCGGCCTCAGTCAGCCGAACGGGAGCTTCAGCAAGCGGCGCAACGACGGTCAAAGGGAACTGTCGGCCAACTCTGTCGGCACTTTGCAAAATGATGCCCGCCGATGCGCCGAAGGAAGCCGGGCCGGCCAGAAAGCGCAGCGCGGTGCTGCGCGGCCACGCCTCCGAGCCGATCAGCGAAACGATATGCTGCGCTAGCCAGCGGTCCCAGTTGCGAACAAAGTCCCCCGGCAGCCGCCGCGCCACGAAATCGCCGGTGGCGGGCATTTTGCCGTAGAAGCCGGGCAGGGTCATATCTGCGGTGGACATGAGAATTTCTTGAACATTTCCAAATTGTAGGGATTTTCGACGCTCGCGGCCTTGAGCTCGAAATCGGCCCACATTCCCTTCGTGCCCAGGCGCAGGCTGTAGACATCGGTCAGCGAAGTGCCGGTGAAGCGGCCGCTGCGCAGCATTCTGAGCCACGCCCAGCTGCCGGTCTCGTTGAGCAGGATCTCGGGCGATCCGTCGATCGGCTGGAAGGCGAGCGAAATGACGCCGGTGCCGTCCTTACCGGGCCACGTCATTGGTTGCGGCCTCGTAGCGTTGTTGTAGTAGACGAGATTCTGGCCATCGAGATTGAGCGTGACACGGGTCACGTTCGGGGAAAGATCCTTCGGTTCCAGCGTGAAGCTCATCACCGGTCCGGTGCCGCCGGGAAAGAGGTCGTCGCGGATGTGCCTGGCCTGTTCGAAGGCTGCCAGAGCCGAAGGATCGAGGCCGAAATCGGCGCGCCATTTCCATGGCTGGCCGGTCGTATCGACATAGTTGATCAGGTGATCGTTGATGAAGCCGTCGATCAGTCCGGCCGGTCCGAACAGCCTGGCGAAATCACGCACATTGACGTCGACCGCACTGTCTTCACTGAAGGGATAGCGATCGTTCAGCGCTGCCTGGCAGAAAGGCAGTATGTCGGCGCGCCAGATGGCGTTGAGTTCTGAAGTGACCGCCTTCTGGGTCAAATTGCTGGTGTCGCCGGCAATCCCGCCCAGCCAACTGTTGATGGGGTCGGGAAGGATCTGAGCCTGCCTGGCGACCGCACCGGTGAGTTCGGCAAGGCCGCCCTGCTTTTTGATCGCGTCCTGCGGGTTGGGGTTGGCGGTGACCGTCTGCAGCACGTTCGAAAGCGCGGTCAGCGCTACAACGGCGGCGTCCAGTGCCGGCGGCTGCCCGTCGACCTCGGCGATGGTGCTCTTGAGCGGTTTGAAATGCTCGGCCACCAGATTTCCGGTGAGATCCACCTGGTCGGCGGAGCCGGCGCGGGGAAGCAGCTTGGCACCTGATGTCGCCAGCTTGCCGAGCTTGCCCAGCTTGCCGAGCAGCTTCGAAGCGCCCTTGGTCGCCGCCTTGTTGTCGGCAGGCGCGTCATCGGAGCGCGTCAGTTCGGTCTCCTGGACGACCGCCGTAAGCAGCCGCTTCAGCGCCGAATCCGCGCTCGAAAGGTCTTTCAGATTTTCGCTGGCGACATTGAGATCGGTCAATGGCGCGAGCCTCATGTCCCGCAAGAAGCTGTCCCATTGCGCAATGTAGTCGTCATAGTAGAGCTTTAGAATATCCTCGGACAGCGCCGAAACGGAGGTCTCGGCGTTTTCCGAGCAGCCGCCCGCGAAAACGGCACGATCGAGCGCCGCCTGGGCGGCGACATCGTCGATGCGGTCGAGAATGACGTCGTGGAAGCCGGAATAGGTGAAAGCTCCCGAAATGCCAACGCGAAGTGTCTTGCCGGAACGCCGCGCAAACACCTTGCCCCCGTTTGGGCCGGCGAAATTGGCCGGTATCCATTCCTTCAGCCCGGTCACTGCGGGGTCGGCCAGCAACTGCTTGTAGCCACGTGCCGGCAACGAAATGGTGCACACCGTTTTGAGCGCTTCGGCAAACAGGGCCTGGTCCGGTGCGATATAACTTTCATCGACGGTCATCCGCCGGATGGCGGCAAGCTGATGCTCTTCGGCATCGGCTGTCGGAAATGGTGCCGCGGCGGCGAATTCGGGCAAGCTGTTCACCCACCAGTTCTGGGCGTAGTCGGCATCCATCTGCGACAGGCCGGTCATCATGCGATAGGTCTTGAGCGCACCGAGCATGAAATCTGGATCGCGAATCTGTCGCCACATCGTCGCCTCGAGCAGTGCCACCATCCGTGGTTCGAGCAAGTTACGCAGAGCGTGATCGTAGGTGTCGGCCTGTGCTCTGGCCAGTTCCGCCGAGGCTGATGGGCCTAGCAGATCCTGAGCCGCGCCCGGCGGTGGTGTGCGAGCGTTGGCAACCGCATCCATCGCCTCGAGCGCCCCATCCATGGCAGGTTGCTCAACCGATGCAGGGTTTGCGGCAATTGCGGTCAGCGGCTCTTGCAGCGCCTCGAACTGGCTCGCCTGGGCCGCGATCGCGTTGCGGTTGTCAAAGTAGGCCCAGGCGAACAGCCCACCAGCCAGCAACGCCGCCGCCGCGCAACCAGCAGCCGCACCCCGCCAGATCCAGGCGCGGCGGCGTTGCGCCAGCGGGTCAAACGTGCCGAGACCTGCTTCCTTGAAGATGATTTCGGTGAGCAGGTTCTTCAGGAAGAAGCTGCGCTTCTCGACCCTTGGTGCGGGCAGGGCCCGCCGGGGCGCAAGGCCGAAGGAAGAAGACAGCGCGGCGGTCAGCCGGTCGATGGGTGCCCCTTCCTGCGTTGCCGATGTCAGATAGAGGCCACGCAGCCAGGCGGCCTCCTCATACCTGCTTTCGCCGAACATCGCTTCGACCAGCACCTGGATCGGTTCGGACAGGCTTGCGAGCTGGGCAGGAAACCGGAAGATCTCGGCACGGGCGGCGAGTTTGTCTTCGTCCTCCAGGCGTGGCACCAGGCGCCGCTCGAGCTCAGTCGCGAGCGTTGAGATTTCGCGCTCGATGGTCTTGGCATCCACACGTGCGTTTAGCGCGAAGGTCGCTCCCCATACCTGCTCGCGCGAGGCGGTGGACAAGCCGCCGAAGAAAGCCTCGAAACCCTTGATCAGGTCGGCCTTGGTCAGCATCAGATAGACCGGCAGCCGGATTTCGAGCCGGTCGTTGAGCTCGGCCAACCGGCGGCGGATCTTGCGGCCATGCGCCTTGATGGTTTCGTCGCCTTCCGAAAGCACGTCAATCGAAAGCGCGACGATCACACCGTTCAGCGCGCGCCGGCCCCGGTGTTTCTTCAAAAGGTCGAGGAAGCCCAGCCATTCCGCCGCGTCGACATCGGGCTGGCTCTCCTGTTGGACATAGCGACCGGCAGTATCGATCAAAACCGCGTTCTCGGAAAAGAACCAGTCGCAGTTGCGTGTGCCCCCGACCCCCTGCAAATCGTCGGTAAGGTCGATCGGAAAGTTCAGCCCGGACTGCCGCAAGGCCGTGGTTTTTCCGGTCGCCGGCGGCCCAACGATGACGTACCATGGCATCTCGCGCAGAAACTTGCGCCCGCCCAGCTTGCGACGCTTCAGTTCGGCCATCACATCAGCGAACTTGGCACCGACGGCAGCGACGTTCTCTTCGCCCGGGCTAAGCGGCTTTTCCACCGCCGGCGCGGCAATCTCGGCGACGAACAGGCGGTTGGCACGGATTGCCCGGCGCTGGGCGACGATCAGCCAGACCAACCAGAAAATGACCAGCAGCGCGATGATGACGATGCGCACATTCTCGGAGGCGAAGGGCTCGTAGGGACCGACCCTGACGATCGGACCGAAGATCCAGATTACCAAGGAAAGCAGGGTGAGGCCGATCAGCGTCCACAGCCAGCGCGAAGTCAGGACTGCCCAGATGAAGCGCAGGATGAACATCTCACAGCCTCTTTTCGACCATCACCTCGACGCGGCGGTTCAAGGCTCGCCCCTCGCGCGTGCTGTCGCTGGCCACGGGATCGGTGGCCGCCCGGCCCTCGGAATGCACCCGGTCCTGCGGCACTCCGTTCTGGACCAGCATGTCGGCGATCGTGCGGGCGCGAGCCTCGGACAGGCGCTGGTTGGTAGACAGCGGATTGGATTTTTGTAGTGGAACGCTGTCTGTATGACCGACCACCGTGATGTTTCCGATCAGCTCCTGATTGGCGAGGATCACCTTGGCGATCGACCCGATCAGGGGCTCGAAGCCGTCGGTCAGTTGTGGCCGCGACGACTGGAACAGTTCGGGATTGGAAGCCTGGATGATCAGCTTGGCAAGCGAAACGCTCTCGGTGCCGGTGAGGGCAGATTTTAGCTCGGCCGGTGCGGCGGCCTGAAATTCCGGCAACAGCGCAAAATCCACTTTCTCCGGTGGCGGGGCATCGACCTTGGGCGACGCACGGATGATGTCGCCGCGCGCAGGCGGGGGCAGGGCGCGAACAAGTGCGGACAGCTCGACCGCCTGGCTGCTCAATCCCATTGACAGCCCGATATGGATCGCTGTGGCAATAACCGCCGCGCCGAGCGCCATAACCCAGATCGGCACGATGAAGCGCTGCGGCTCGTCGGACGCGATGACACCTTTCCAGTTTGGCGCCAGCGGCGCGCCTTCGGCATCGGCATCACGCAGGACGCGGGCGGCCGCCAAGCGAACGGCATTGAGCGAGCGGTCGCCTGACCGGCCAGGCACACGATATTTGCCACGGAAGCCGAGCGCCAGGCAATCATACTGCAGCTCAAGCAATTCGCGATCCCGGTTCGGATGGCGCTCAAGTTCGTCGAGACGCGTGAAGAATTGCGTGCCGGCATCGACATCGCCGCGCAGCATGACCACGAGCGGCTGCCGCGGCCAGGCGCTGGCGCCGCCCCATGGCGTGTTCAGGGCCAGGTCGTCGAGCAAGGCCGCCACCAGCCAGGCTGCCTTGTCGGCCCGCTCCATCGAGGACCCCGTTGACATTGCAGTGTCGCGTGCACGAACCAGTTCTTCGAGCAATCGGGTCCGCAATATTTCCGGATTTTCTGGCGGAAGCGCGCTCTCAAGCTCGGGAGCGAACTCGAGCAACGGCGCGAATGCGTTGACAAGCGCATTCGGGTGGGTGCGAGACCGCTTTACTGGCGCCCCCGGCAAAAGGGGCGCCAGGGGCCGCGGCATCGGGGCGCCACTCAATTTTATGCGAGTGCGTTCGCGATCCTCCGACAGTCCGAAAGGATCATCGCCGCTCATCATCTCACCTGTTCACCGAATAGCAGTCCACCTGCGGCTCGGTTGGCAACACGCCCGAAACGCCGATGACGAAGCCTGGTGCATCGAGCAGCGACGCCCAATGCTCACTTTTCTGGTCCAGCTCGAGGCACAATCGATCGCCATCGTAAGGAATTTCGCGTGGCTGGGAATGAAGCGGTTTCAGCGGAATGCCGGGCAAGCGCGATTTCCACAGGCCCTCGAACTGGTCGGCCGAACCGACGGTTGCCTGATTGACGAAGATCTTTCGCAACGCATCCTCCGACAGCTCAGAACCGACCCGGATGACGATCCGGCTGGCCACCAGCAGTTTCGGGTTGTCGATGCGAACCTTCCAGACATTGGTCGAGTGCCGCATGACAGGCAGGGCGCGCGATTTCGGCTCGATGTAACGCAGGCTGAGAATGAGCGAGCGCAGGGCATCCGCCAGCGCCGAATAAGCAGGGCCGGGCGCCATGTGATCGTAAGCGGGCAACTCTCCCAACCGCCGCGCGCTCGATCCGTAAGTTGCCATCGAACCGGCGAGCCCGGCGAGCTCCAGATAGAGCTCGGCCGGATGGAAGACATCTTGCGCCAGCATGTGAGCCAATCGCGGACGCGCCGCATTGGCGAGATTGAGCATCAACAGATCTTCGACACTGCGCCCAGGCCCGCCCATGACCATCTTGCCATGCGCCTCGGCGATCTGGTCGAGGCCGGTGACAACTTCCAGAAGCAGTTGCCGATACCAGGCCACCGCGCCGGTAACCAGTGCCGGTGGCAGGAAGGCCTCGTCCAGAGAGACGCCGCCATCGGCCCGAACTCCCTTGAGCTCGGCTACCGGCAAGGCGGTGTAGCCCCCGACCGACTTGCCAGGTGCAAGCAGCAGCGCCTGCGGACGGGCGATTTCGATTTCTTCAGGATCCGAACCGCCCTGGACAGCGTCGCGCACGGAAACGATCCGCCCATGATAGCGCGCTCCCGAGGCGGCGGCGTGTGCCGGATCGAAGCCGACACCACCGGGAGGCTCCAGCGGCAAGGCGACCAGCACCGGCCCTGCGCCCGTGTCGGGGGTTACCGGCAGCGGTCGCGGCGCGTCCATCAAATCTGGAATGGAAAAAGGTGTCCCATCCGGGAAGATGCCCCGGGCCGACAGGATCGCGACCTGGCCGGCCTCCAGCAATGCCTGGTCCAGCGTCAGCTGTCGAAAGCCGAACGTATGCAGTTGTCCGGCCTGCAACGCGCCGCGCACCGTCGCCTCGAAGAAGCGATCCTGCTGCTGGAAATGCTGGGTTCGCAGGAAAAGTCCTTCGGACCATAGCACCCTGTTTGCATCGCTCATGCCGCTATTCTCTGCATTGAGCTCCCCTTGCCTTGGCTGCTAGGCGGAGATGCCGCCGCTGCCCAACGTGACATTGATGGTGAATTGCGATCCCGGCGACACTGACTTGGTTGTCCGCCAGTTCCTGCCGCCAGGTTCGCGGATCAGTGCAACGAAGCCCAGAGCCGTCGCGTCCGGCTCGACCGTGATGGTCTTGGATGCGGATTTTCCCGGCGCAACGGCGATCTGGTCGGACCCGATAAGATCTCCTGCGAGTGCGCTGCCGGCATCCCCCTGCAGCGCAAAGTAGTCAGCGGAATTGAATTTGCCGGTACTTTTCAAGCGCATCACGAGGACCGTCACCGGCCGGTCGCCGCCACCTGGCCCCGGGTTCATCCCGGCCGCGCCGCTCACATTGACGGTGATCACCGACGGCTTTGGCGGACCGCTCTGGCACGCCGCAAGCAGCCCGGTCGCGCCTAGGGCAATCATCAATTCACGTCGGTCGATCATGGCTCACTCCTCCTCATATGCCTCTCGAAAATCAGTACCGATTTCCCCAAGGAAACTTTTTTCCGCGCTCTCGGCAATTTCACGATGGCGTTTCTGATAGAGCTCCCACAGCTTGGCGCCGCGCCCGCCAGAAAGCAGGGTGCCGATCGCCGAATTCGATTTCAGCTCTTCCTCGATCACTGCCGGGTCAAAACGATCAATCATCCGTCGCAAAGCGGCCTGTATGCCTCGCCAGGCGCGCACGTGATGTTGCGCCAGATCGCGAATTGCATCGGCGATTGCCGCCTCACCGGCGAGAAATCCGGGGCTGCGCTCGGCGATAAGCGTCACGATGGCGTCGTCGACCGTGGGCAGAAACTTGAGCGGGTTGACTTCGGAGGCCCCGACCATTGTCTGGGCGACGCGGGCGTTTCCTTTCTCCTCGGTCCGTTTGCGCAGAAGCTGCATGAGGCCTTCCATCATCAGCCGGTATTCGCGGCCGAACTTTTCCATTTCCGCGATGCTGTCGCGCCCGGGGAAATCGGCTTCCTCGACGCCCATGCCGTGCAGGAATGCGGAGCGAAGCGCCATCTCCCCCAGCTGCGCCGTTGCCGCCGGGCGGCCAGATTCAGAAGCAGCACCTGCGTGCGATAGAGGCACGACATCGGCTGGTTGCCTGGCCAGATCCCAAGGACTGGCGGATTGCGAGGGTTGGGCGCGCTCGCGCTGTCCGGTCGAGCCGGTGCCGCCTGCCGAACTGGGCGTCGAGATCGGTCCGAAACCAAAATCATCGTTGAAATCGGGCAGCTTTCCAGCAGCGGTATCGGCTCCGCGGCTGGGAGAGGGGGATGGGTTGAGGCTGAACGGGTCCGCCTGGTTCGCCGCGTTATCCGGCTCGAGATAAGCGGCCGCATTATTTGACACCGGCGTTGAAACCGGATCGAGGCTGAACGGGTCATCGAAAGCAGGCGAGCTGCGCTGGCTGGCGCGCTCGAACGCGCCAGGGATCGGCTGCTCGAACGGGTTCGGCAGGTCGGCCGGTCGTGGCCGTGGCGGCACTTCCTCGACCTTTGCGGAAAAGAAGTCATCGCCGCCGATGCTCACTGGCGCCCGCGATGCCGGCGGCAGGCGTTCTGCAACCGGCTGGCTGGCCGGGGATGCTTGAGCGGTTGGCGGCTGCTCATCGACATAAACGACATAGTCGCCCAGTCTCAGCCGCATGCCGCTTTGAAGGCGCGTCGACTTGCCCGGACCGAGCGGGCTGTGAGCATCGTTTATGAACAACCCGCTGCTCGACGTGTCGGTAACGAAATATCCGTCTCGCCCGCCTGAGATCTTGCAATGAGCGCGCGAAACGAACATGTCGGGATCGTCGATCTGCCAGCCAGCGTCCGCGCTGCGGCCGATCACCAGCTCACCGTCGTCCAAGCGAGTCTGCCGTACCGCCTGGGTGCGTGGCCCTTGCTCCAGCGTCAGCAGCAGGCTCATGCCGCGACCCTCGCCATTTCCGGCCGCCATCCGACGATTGTCTGCAGCCGCATATCGTCAGCATCGCCCCTTTCAGCGGGCCGCGCAAGCCAGGCGGTTCGGCCAAGTTGTACCGCTCCGATACGGGGCGGCGGCACGGCATCACGCGCAAGCACGATGCGCAGGTCGACATCGAGCGATTCCCCGACCATTTCGCGAACGGCCTGCTTGAACAGTTTGAGCCGCTGACTGCCAGGCAGGAATGCCTTGAAATCATCATACTTCAGCGGGCCGACCCGCAGTTCGATCCTGCTTTGGCGGCTGAAAACGCGTGGGCCGATCGTCGCCCCCCGGCCGAGCGCTGCATAGGCTTTTGCAAGGCAGGTCTGGAGGCCGGCTGGTATGGTTGTCCAGGCGGCGACGAATTCCTTGATCTGTACTGGTACCTTGAACGCTTCGGCCAGGAACAGCGTCAATCGTTCCGGGCCCTCGACCTGGCTGGCAAGCGAAGCCGCCTGGCGAAGCTTCACCGTATCGAGCTCGATGTTCTGGGTGCCGGGAAGGCCGATCCCAGCCATGGCCGCAAGCATGGCGCGAATGCGCCCACCGACCGCGCGTTCGACCTGTACGGCCGGTTGCGCATCCGCCCACGCCCGATAATAGAGGGCGATCATGCGGTGTTGCAGAATGTTGACGAAGTCCACGAAGGTCGTATCGCTGGTCAGCTGTGCGTCGGCGCCTGCGAACCAGCGCTGCGACAGGCGGTCGAGCACCCAGCGCGTCAGATGCAGCGGCATTGGACCCTCAGGTCCCAACAGACCGAGATTTGCAATCGTGACCCGGGCCGGCTTGCCGTCCTCGGCTCCCCGGAAATGAACCAGATCCCGCGCGGAAAAGGCGAGGCGCACATGCTGGCCAAGCCGTGCCGGCTCACGGTCGAGGCGGCCTGAATGGCCGAAAAGGCCGTTGCCCTGTTCGAGACGGCGCAGCAGTTCGAAAAAGTCGAACCCTTCAAACAGAGCTTCGGCGGTGCTTGGGGTGGGCTTGTCTAGATCAGGTAGCGATTGCCGGGCGTCATCGGCCATGGCACATCCTCCTGCTTCTGCAGCAGCCGCGTGCGGGTCCGCACGAAGCCGTTTATTCCGACATAGCGGGCAAACAGCCGTGCCAGCAAGGCCGAAAGCAGCAAGGTGCTTTGGCCGGCCAGGACCGATTCATCGACGTGCAACGTCACCTCAGTACCGCGTCCGAAGCACATCGGCCCATTGATCTGCAGCCGTTCGACGACGGGCCGGGAATCGACGCGCACGATCGAATGGACGTTGCGAGCAAGGCTCGGATCGCCGCGGTCGGCGTAGATGTCGAGCAGCGCATGCAACGGGTCGACGCCGCGGCCATCCTTGGCGAGGCTGACGAAGTTGAGCATGAGCTGTGCGATCAATCGCCAGGCTAGGTCGTCGGCGCGCGATTCACCGTCGGCCCCTGTGGGCAGTGCCGCAGGGACCGCCGGCTGCGGTGGACGCAAGGCTCCAAGAAGCCTGACGGTTTCGACCGGGTCGCCGGCCTCCAGCGTCAACGTCGGACTGTCGTCGAGGATCGGCAGGTCACGATTGGTACAAAGAGCCAGGACGTCGAGACGCTTCAGCGGCCGGTTCGCCGGAGTGGCAAGCGGCCGCGATACGGCCAGGAAAACATCGTCGCCGGTGTATGACGTGCGGGTCAGCCCGTCGCGCCGTTCCTCTTCCGTCGCCCGCCGCGGTCGCCGCTCGGTTGAGTAGACCCAGCCACTGCCGCTGTTCTGCCCCAGGCTGAAGAGTTCGGGAATTTCGGCCTCGTTGCCTTCCGTGTCGGCGTCCTCGACGCGGATGATCCGATAGATTTCAAAGTCGCGCGCGCGCGTTCGGTCTGCATGCAACACCTGGCGTGTCTTGCGCGCATCGACCTCGACCACGTTGCACTCACGTTCGAACAGATTGATGATCGGCGTTGCGAAAAGTTCGAAGTCCGCCGGCGTCAGATCGGCCAACTCGGGCACCGGACGCCTGAACAGGAAAACGATCTCAAGCCCAGCGTCGCATCGACGCACGATGGGCTGTAGCCCCGAAACGCGCACATAGTGGAAGCGCTCGGGCATCATGAAGTATTCGCGCAGCAGGCGGTATCCCTCGAATGTCGGGCGGGTGCGCGGCATCAGGGCTTCGTCGTCGCTGATGCCGACCATGTCTGGTGCCGGCAAGGGCGAGAACGGGTTGGTGTTGCCTTGCGCGCGTGCGCCAACGGTCGAGCAAGTGCCGAAAATCGCGTCGAACAGCAGCGACGCCTTGGTGCGCCTTGCAAAATAGAGGTCGAGCCGGTCGAGCGCCAATTCGTGAAGCTTGCCCTTTCCGGTCCGGGCCAGCGTGATGCGGAGCGCCGCCTCGCCGTGCACACCGCCGATCGTGGCTATGCCGCCTGCCGCCAAGGCGCTGCGGTCTTGGAAATAGCTGACTGAATTAATCGCTATCGGCCATAGGGTCACTTCTTGCGCGGTCGAGAAAGTGCAGCGCGTCGACAGGCCGGGCTGCAGGCTGGAAACCAGCCGCGTGTTGCGCTTGACGACATGGCCGTCGAGCATGGTCTGCACCTGCTGGCCCGGCTTTAGCACCACCATCGCCGTTGCTGGCGCCGGCGTGATCAGATCAGGATAAAGGACGTCGAGGACACTGCGCGAGAATCGCGAACGCTCGGCGTCGACCTTCAGCCGGGTGCGCGCGGCAAGGAAAGCTACGCCGTCCAGCAGCCGCTCGACATAGGGGTCCGGACAGGGGACCGTGTCGAGGGAAAGGTTGCGCGCCACCGCCGGGTGCATGTCGGCAAATTCCGCCGCAAGGCCGCGGATATGGGTTAGTTCCTCCTCGTAATATTCGACGAAGACCCTATCCATGTCAGGCGTCCCTGATTTCGGTCCGCGCCAAGCCGTTATCAAGATTAATCGTGGTGCGCAGGCGCATGCGTTCCGGCGTCGGCGTCATGATCAGCACACCGTCAATCTCGATCTTCAGGCCCATGGTCTTGTCGCCAAGGGTGACCGTGACCTTTGTCTCCCTATCCTTGAGGCGCGGCTCGAAAGTGGCGAGCACCGCGCGGATCTCACGCGCCAGCACATCGCGATCAAAGTCGCGCGACGACCGGCCCGAAAAGGACGGCACGCCGTAATTGACCACACTTCGGCGCACCTCCGGAAAGTCGGCAAGCGAAGGTGGGTTGTCCGACACTTGTTCATTTTCCAAATCGGACAGAAGCGGTGTGGCCTCGAATCGCTCGGTGTTGAAGAGCGCCTCGATGTCACGCCGCACCGCTTCCCTGAGCACACGGGCCGATACCACCACGCGACGGCCTTCGATCTCGAGGCGGTGCTGGGTCTGAAAGGAAAATCGATGCAGGCGGCGTTTCTGGTCCGCTGTCAGTTCCGCATCCGCATCGATGGTCCGTGCACTGCCGGCAACGAGGCTATCGAAACGGTCCGCGCCAAGCTCGTCCCGCAAGACTTGGCGCAGCCCGTCTATCTCCGAGGTCAGGCCTGGCAGGTCATTGACGAGGCGATCCCAAAGCGACGGCTGGACGGCCTCGCTTTTTGCTCGCAAGCTGCCCGTGAGCTGCTGCCTGCCCGCGCCTGGCCGCCGTACCTCACTTGCCGACATAGACATCCATTTCGGCTTCATCATTGCCGTCATAGACGAACTTGATTTTCTTATAGGCGAAGCTGACAGCTTCCTCGATCAGGTCTTCCTCATCCTCGGCCTGCGACATGTCGTACTCCATGATCGAAGCATCGGTGAGGGTAACGACCAGATAATCCTTGGTCTCGCCATCGATTGTCCTGCGTGCCGAGAACACCACTTCGTCGAGGGCCTTGTTCTCGAACAAAGCCTTTTTCAGATAGGGCGATGATTTGTCGTAATGTTTGATGAACTTGATCATGCCCATGGACACGCGGCCTCGACGTGAGAGCGAATTCGGGTCATAGGGTGCGACCATCTTGTAGTCGACGCCATGGATTTCGATCTCGTCGTCGTGACCATCGCGGGTGCTGGGGCCTTTGATGTCGGGAACCTTCAGAAAACCGTCAATCTTCACTGGCATTGTCTCTCTCCACCACGTTCAAAACCAAGATGTTGTTGCTGCAGATCAAGTCTTAACGGAGGGCAGTTCCGACACCAGCCGCAGCGAGGCGTTGATGCCCTCCAACTGGTAATGCGGGCGCAAAGCGAAGGTGGCATTGTAGTAGCCCGGCCGCCCCTCCACGCTGTTCACTGTAACCTCCGCGGCAGCAAGCGGACGCTTGGCGCGCGCCTTGTCGTCTGCGAAGGCCGGGTTGGCCAACACGTAGCGGTTGATCCATTCCGTCAGCCATATCTGCATGTCGGAGCGCTCCTTGAACGAGCCGACCTTGTCGCGCGCAATCGCCTTGAGATAGTGCGCAAAGCGTGAAACCGGGAACAGATAGGGCAGATTGGCGCTCAGGCGCTCATTGGCCTGCGCATCGGGATCGACCAGCCGCCCCGCCCGTGTTTCGTCGTCCTGTAGCGAGTGCGCGCCGATGAAGGCCGCAAGATCGGTATTCTTTCGATGCAGGATCGGCATCAGGCCAAGCTTGGCAAGCTCCGCCTCACGCCGGTCATCGATGGCGACTTCGGTCGGGCATTTCATCGCTACTGACCCATCATCGGTGGGGAAGCTATGCACCGGCAGGTTGAGGACCGTGCCGCCATTCTCGACCCCGCGGATCTGGGTGCCCCAGCCAAACAACTTGTGACTGCGGTTGATGTTGACGCCCATCGGGAAGGCGGCGTTCATCCAGACATATTTGTTGTGGTCGCCGTGCACCTCTTCCTCGAATGTGAAACCCTTTACCGGAACGGTCTCGGTGCCGTAGGGCAGCCGTGCCAGGACGCGGGGCATGGTCAGGCCGATGTAGCGGGCATCCTCACTTTCGCGAAGTGACTGCCACGAGGCGTAGGCCGCGTTGGAGACGATCTGCTGCAGGTCTTGCGGGTTCGGCAATTCTTGCCAACTGTCCATACGGAACAGGCGCGGCGAGGCAGCCGCGATAAACGGCGTGTGCGCCGAGGCACAAATGCCGGAGATATTGCGCAGCAGACCCACGTCGCGCGGGTGGTTGGAGAATTCATAGGCGCCGATCACACAGCCGATCGGCTCGCCGCCAAGCATCGAATACTCGTCTGTGTAGACTTTCTTGAAGATCGGGCTCTGATCCCACATCTGACCTTCATAGTCTTCGAGCGTGTCGGCCAGTTGCTCCTTGGAAATGTTCATCACCCGAATTTTCAGCTTCTGATCCGTCTCGGTGTTGTTGATAAGATACCAGAGGCCGCGCCAAGTGCCTTCCATCTCGCGCACTTCCGGCGCGTGCAGGATCTCGTTGACCTGTGTCGTCAGCACCTTGTCGATGCCGGCGATCAGCGATTTGATCGACTTGATGGCATTGGACGAAATGGTCGTGGTTTCGGAACGCGACTGCGCCGCGAGCGCGAGATTGCGCACGAGTTGCTGCAGCTTCTCGCTGTCGTCCTTCTTGACCTTGAAATCCTTCTCGAGGAGCCCGCTGAATTCTCCAAGGTCTATGGCTTCGGCCTCGGCGGCGACGTCGGCGGTTTTTTGCTGTTCAGCCATGATCTATTCTCCCGTCTTGTCGTCGTCGGCCAGCGCCTGGCCGGCGATCTTGCCAAGAAGCGGCTCGTTGTTCAGCAGCTGCGCAATGCGCTTTTCGGCATCGACGCGGCCATCCATGAAGCCCAGCAATTCCTCGAGTTGACGACGCATCTTGAGGATCTCGGCCAGTTGCGGAACCTGCTCGGCGATCTTGTCGGGGGCGAAATCGCCCATTCTGGTAAAGGTGAGATCGAGCGCCAGTTCCTCGTCGCGCTCCTGGCCTTCGGCCTGCGGCAGCGTGTTCCTCACCCGGGCTTTGACCCGAGGCCCGAGCGCCTCCATGAACTTGGGGAAGCGGTTCGCGTCGGTCTCGACAAAGGAGCGGTCCAGCACCGACTTTGACGCTTCCTTGGTTTGCGAAGCGCCGGAAAGGTCGGCCATCACGCCCATGACAAACGGCAGTTCGATCGTCGTCGGGCTGCCATAGGTTTCCACGTCATAGGAGATCTGCACGCGCGGCGCACGATTTCGTTCGATGACCTTGGATTTGCTTTCAGCTGGCATGTGTTGTTACCTTTCATCCTTCTGAGCCGTCTTCTTGACGTCTGGAACGCCGGCAAGAAGCCGGAATTCCTTCAGCCCCGAAGGGGCGAGATCTTCCATCAGTTCAACGAAATCCATGTGCACCATTCGGCGCACGCGCCGCGCCAGATGCGGGATCGGGCTGGACGGTTCGGTGCGGTCATAGAAGGCGACCACGAGGTCGAGGCATTTGACGACGTCATCGCGCGACGAGATCCGGTCGGGCAGGCCGCCGCTGCCGGACTCTGCGTTGCCTGCCACGCTTGCCATCGTGTCGGCTCCATAACCGTTGCGAACAGCTGTTGCCGGTTCTGCGGGCGCTTGCACCGGTTTGGCCGCGCCATTCCCCGCGGCGCCGGCTGCCGAATTCCGTTCGAGAGTCGTCAGCAAACGTTGCAGAAACCGCTTTAATTCCGGAACGCTAGCGCCACCGCCTCCAAGGCGGGCGTTGAGGGCGCTGTCGACTGCATCGAGGCCGGCGATCGCGGCGCGGGCGTCGGCGAGGAGCGACATCATTTCTGCCGCGGCCTGTTCGATCTGCGCCGTGCACGCGCTGCGCACCCGGTTGACCAACTGCCCGTGCTCGCTTGCGAGTTTCGCCTTTTCTGCCATGTTCAGTCCCGAAGCAGCCTCCTGAAGCATGACCCGCTCGTCGAGCGAACCCTTCTCCAGATCCTCGCCCAGGACAGATCCGATGGAACGCGGCGCAAAGAAGGTCATTTTCCGCAAATCTTTGAGCAGGCCATTCTGGCTGTTCTGAAGGTCAGTAAGCGCGTTGATGCGGCGCAATGCGGCGTCGCGCGGCGTAGCGCCCGGTCGCAAGGCCGGATGCATGGTCGCCCAATGCTGATCGAAGGTTTGCGCTATGAGGGTCAGGCCGTCGGCTAGACCGGCCAGGCGGTACTCGTTGGCCAGAGCACGCGTGACAATGACGAGAAGGCGCAAATCCCGGCCGTGTGGGCGCAGCTCTTCGGCCTTTGTGAGCACGGCGGGCCAGTCGATCGGAACGTCGACTTCCGTGTTTTTGCTGCCCCGGAACTCGATCTTTTTCTGCTGCTCCGTCAGGCGCTCCAGCTCATGGAAGGCCGGATCGTTGCGCAAATCTCCCCCTGACGGATTTTCACCGTCGAGCGGAGTAAGCCAAAGTGCGACATCAATCACACAGACCCCCAGCGACCGGCCCTCAACGGCACCTAACCCAACGTTACCACACTGACGTGCCGTACGCCAATTAAGCCGCCGCTTAAAAATTAACGAAAGCTGACCAACCGCGTGTTCGCGATGTGGAGGGCTTGGCGAGACTGCCCAACACAGTCGGTAAAATGCCCCCATGGATGCACGAATTCGTCTGCCGCCAGTCGTCCGAGCTTCCAAAGGCTGACGGCACCGAACCACCGGCGCGCCCGCATCCATCGGGCGCTTTGTCAAGTGGCGGCTTATGTGGCAGGGTATCCATTGGCAGATTGCAGGAGCACGTTCGATGGAACAGCGCCGGTCGTCACAGAGCTTCAAGCGTAAGGAACTGGTCGGCAAGCTCAATCCTGTCGGGGTGCGTGCCTTCAAGGCAGCTGCGGACAGCGCCAAGCTGCGCGGCAATCCTTACGTCGAACTCGTCCACTTCATCGAGCAACTCGTGCTTTCCGATCGCTCGGACGTGCAAATGATCATCGCCGATGCGGGAGTGGATGTCAGCCGGCTCACGGCCGATATGACCCGCGCCGTGGACAAGCTGCCCTACGGCGCCACATCGATCGAGGAATTCTCCGACCACATCTTTCATGCCATCCAGGAGGCCTGGAACCTGGCGACGCTTGAGTTCAACGTTGAGGAAGTCCGCAGCGCGCATATTCTGCTCGCTTGCCTGAAGACGCCGGTGCTAGAAGGCCTGCTGTCGAAGATCAGCGGCGCATTCGACAAGATCGACGCCGACGCGGTGATCGCGCGGTTCGCCGATGTCATGGAGGGCTCACTCGAAGCTGGCACCTCGACCATGACCTCCGCACCACAGGCGCCACGGCGCGTAGCCGGCGGCGATGCGGCCCTGGCGAAATATGCGACCGACCTGACCCAGCGTGCCCGCGACGGCCAAATCGATCCTGTCGTTGGCCGCGACCCGGAGATCCGGCAGATCGTTGATATCCTCATGCGACGGCGGCAAAACAACCCTATCCTGACGGGCGAAGCCGGGGTCGGCAAGACTGCGGTCGTCGAGGGCTTCGCGTTGCGTATTGCCCAGGGCGATGTGCCGCCTATGCTAAAGGGCGTCAGCGTGCGCATGCTCGACATCGGATTGATGCAGGCCGGGGCAAGCCTAAAGGGTGAGTTCGAAAAACGGCTGAAGGCTGTGATCGACGAGGTGCAGTCGTCCGAAACGCCGGTTATACTTTTTATCGATGAGGCCCACACCTTGATCGGCGCAGGCGGCGCTGCTGGAACCGGCGACGCGGCCAATCTTCTGAAGCCGGCGCTGGCACGCGGTGAATTGCGCACCATCGCGGCAACGACCTGGGCTGAATACAAGCAGCACATAGAAAAAGACCCCGCGCTGACCCGCCGTTTCCAGGTGGTAAAGATCGACGAGCCCTCGGAGGCTGTGGCCGTTCTCATGTTGCGCGGGGTGGCCGGCGTTCTCGAACAGCACCACCAGGTCCAGATACTGGATGAGGCCATCGAGGCGGCAGTCGGCCTGTCACACCGCTATATCCCGGCGCGGCAATTGCCGGACAAGGCGGTAAGCCTTCTCGACACCGCTAGCGCCAGGGTCGCCATATCGCAGCATGCCACACCGGCCGAGGTCGAGGACATCATGCGGCGTCGCCAAGCGCTGGAGGTCGAGCACGGTATCATCGATCGCGAGGCGGCGATCGGCATCGACGTCACCGAGCGGCAGGCACGGGTCGAAACCGGACTTGACGAAACAGAGGTCACACTGATCGCTGCGCAACAACGTTGGGATCGAGAAAAAGTCCTGGTTGCCGAGATACTTGAATTGCGTGCCCGGATACGGGGCGATGGTATGCCGCTCGATGCGGCAGAAACGCCGGAGTCCGAAACAGCAGATGCCGACGCCTTTGGGGCTGGGCTGTCTGAGACCGAAATGATCGAAGACAAGGTATCCAGGACAGAGCTCGAAATGCCGGCTGTTGCCGAGCAACCTCCACGTCCGGTCGCCGATCTTGCCCGTCTGCGCGAACTCATGGCCGAACTTGCGGAGGCACAAGGCGAGGCGCCGCTGATCCTGCCATCGGTTGACCGCAATGCCGTGGCTGCGGTGGTCCAAGACTGGACTGGCATCCCCACTGGGCGGATGCTGTCGAGCCAGACCGAAAAAGCCCTGCGGCTGGCCGTCACTCTGTGCGAGCGCGTCGTCGGCCAAGATCATGCCATGGAGATGATTGCCAAGCGTGTACAGACCAGCCGCGCCGGGCTTGGCGCGCCGGAAAAGCCGGTGGGCGTGTTCCTTCTTTGTGGGCCCTCTGGTGTCGGCAAGACCGAAACGGCACTGGCCCTGGCGGAGACGCTTTATGGTGGCGAGCAGAACCTGATTTCGATCAACATGTCGGAGTTCCAGGAGGCGCATACTGTCTCGACCCTGAAGGGTGCGCCGCCCGGCTACGTCGGATATGGTAAGGGCGGTATCCTGACAGAGGCTGTTCGACGAAAGCCCTATTCGGTGATCCTGCTCGACGAGGTCGAGAAGGCGCATCCCGACGTCCACGAGATCTTCTTCCAGGTTTTTGACAAGGGCATGATGGACGACAGCGAAGGGCGGCGCATCGACTTCAAGAACACGTTGATCCTGCTCACCTCGAACGTCGGCTCTGAAGTCATCATGGACCGGACGAGGAACGGCACGGTTCGGGCCGGACTAGACGATCTGGATAAGGCCTTGCGCGCGCCTTTGCTGAAGGTTTTTCCTGCGGCGTTTCTTGGACGGGTGGTGACCATTCCTTACTATCCGCTGTCTGATTCGATGATCGAGACGATCACTCGTCATCAGTTCGCCAAGATCGCCCGCCGGTTGCGTGCAACCAGTGACGCGGAACTGGTGATCAGCGACGGTGTCATCGATCTGGTCAGGGCACGGTGCACGGAGATCGAATCCGGCGGGCGGATGATCGATACCATCTTAACCAACACACTTCTGCCGGAATTAAGCCGCGGCGTGCTCAACCGGTCGCTGGAGGGTGAGAAGATGACGAAGGTGACGGTCGGAGCCTCCGAGGGCGGCTTTACATATTCTTTCGAGTAATGATTGGATTATGGTTTGCGCATTGGACCATCTCTCGCCACAGATTGGCATGGCGCTCGCAAAGGAGTTCTTTTCTTCGACGAGGCGACTAGACCGTCTTGCTTTGTCGCTTTCCATCGTAGTCCCCGGGTGTGCTCATCCTAGCCCCGGGATTATACTGAATGTGAATATGCGGAAACATAGGCCCTTGGTCGTTCACGAGGACTAAATACTTTGCCTTGCCAAGCTCAGAATTAAGTTCCTGCTGTAAGAAGTGCCCCAAAAGGATTGACAATATACCTGTCCCACGATCCGCCAGCTTTCTTGTCCTAATATCGATTGCGTTACCGGAATGATGAAGGGACCAACGAGAGTGATTATACCACTCCTTTCCAGCGGTGAGCTCAAGTTCAAGGTGCCTCGGCGCGTATTGCTTAAAAACACGTCGAATTATCGGAATGGCCTGCTGCATTGGCGGACTTAGCCCGCTTTCGATCGTTCTCTGCCTCATCGCAATCTCCGTAAAAAAGACAGCGTCATACCTGTACCACAATTTCCACAAGCACGCTTGATCTATGAATGCCCAGGCCCAGAGCGCCCGCATCAGTCCGGCCTGAGCGCACGAACCGGCCGCGGAATCGCCTTACACTGCCCGGTCGGACGCTGGCTGCGGATGCCATGTAGGCAGCACGGCGTCCGATGCCGACCCGGTCGGTGATGGCTGTCATTGACCATCCAGATCTCGCCGATATGGGTGGAAACGAACGCCGAGGTCGAGCGTGCGCTGTTAAATGGTGACCTCTCACCGCTACAGACGCGGCGCGTGCCATGCGAAATGCGCCGGAGCGCGGTGCGTCACCCACTCTTTGGCAAGAAGTTTCAGCTCGCCGGCAAGGCTTGTCGTCACCCCCGTTTTTTGGC
Organism: Mesorhizobium sp. BR1-1-2; assembly: GCF_020165435.1. Classification (NCBI taxonomy): domain Bacteria; kingdom Pseudomonadati; phylum Pseudomonadota; class Alphaproteobacteria; order Hyphomicrobiales; family Phyllobacteriaceae; genus Mesorhizobium; species Mesorhizobium sp. BR1-1-2. Next base: position 81,556 of record NZ_JAIUID010000015.1, on the reverse strand, counting down.
GAACGCCCAAACCATCAGCGGGTACTCCTCATCGTTGCTGAGGTCGCGCCACAGTCCATACGCCCGTACCGGGCCGCCGATATGGGCCTTGGCGCATGCCTTATTGCCCCAGCCGAACGCCTGAACATCATCTTCGGCGAAACCGCATTCAATCATCAACTGTCTCAGCCCCGCCGGTGTCCAGCGGTTATAGTCGTGGGGGCGTGCATGCACCCGGAAGAGGAAGGGCGTGGCCACCATCGCCCAGCCGCCGGGCTTGGTCATGGCGTGGATGTTGGCGGCGGCCGTCATCGGGCGCTGCACGTGCTCCAGCACCTGGTCGGCGATGACGATGGAATATTGTTCTGGTGTGCGGTCCTTGCAGATATCGAAGTCCGGAAAGTCGACGGAGCGATAATTGGGGCAGAGCGCCCGCCAGTAGCGGTTCCAGCCCGGCGAAATCTCGATCACGTCCCGCGACTTGCGGTTGGCCGCTTCAAGGAACATGGTGAAAGCTTCGATCTGACGGATGCGCAGCCAGTTGCGGCTGTCGTAGCGAAGCAGCCGCTTTACGGCATGTCGGCTTCGGTTCCTCAGAGCATCGGCAAGGCTTGGCATACTCGACCTCCTCCTGCCCGCTGAGAATCTCCCTATCGCGCAAATCGTACAAAAGAATGACAGCGAGAGGGAGCCGGCGCCAATGCACCGGCTCCCTCGGTGAGCAGCTCAATCAATAATTACCGTTGTAGTAGCGGTCGTCGCAGGGCGCCGTATAAATGCGGCCGGAGCGATCCTGGTAGCGGCAGAGCTGCTCGCCGCGGCGCTGCGGCGTGGTGGCTGAGCCGACCACGGCGCCGAGCAGTGCACCGCTGGCCGCGCCGATCACCGTGCTCTTGGTGTTTCCGCCAATCGCCTGGCCAACGAGCGCGCCGCCGGCGCCGCCGACCAATGCGCCGGCAGTGGCCCGCTGCTGGCCTTCGGTTTGCGTCTCGCATCCGGCGAGCGCCGCGGTCATCAGCACCGCGAGTATGGCCTTCTTGATAAACATCACTCGAACTCCTCTGAAGCGCCGGGTGACAGACAGGCTGGGGCGAACAAGCCCCGGAATGCGGCCGCATTGCGGCGGAACGGCGGCAGAGCCCTCTCACGAACTGAATCAGGGTTTCCCAGCCGTTGAACGCCTTGGTTGCCAAACGGGAAAGATCCTCTTCGCGAGTGTAACCACCAGGCGTTCAGCTGATCCTCAACGGCACCAGCACACCGCCTTCACAACTTGCCGATCCTTCGACGCCGCGGCAGCAATTCGTTGGCATAGATCCCATGGAGATGGCGGCTATGGAAGCCGAGCTAGCCGACGTGTGCGGCGAGTATCAGACTGCCGCGGCACTCAGTGGCGTCTGGAATCTCGAACTCGTCGCGGCCGGGGGCTACCTGGACAGGACCATGCGGAACGTGCGGGTGATGAAGTCCCTGGCTTAGAATTTTCCAGAGCGGTTTGCGCAGTTCCAATCGATCCTGGAGTCCTCGATTTCATCATCTCCAACATGCATGGCGCCAATGCGGAGAACCCTGAGGATGGCCCGGCGTTGCTCAACTGCATGAAGTTCATCCATCTAGAAGCTAATTTGAAAGAGTCCTATTTAGCTGGCATGCCTGAGCGCCGAAAAATCGCCCCGACCGCAAAATTAGTAGCAGAGTGGCCGTTGTCTGCGGCTGCAACGCTTGGATCGTCAGTACGGGCGAGGGGCATTTTTCTCGAGATCCGCGCGCGCCTTCCAGTGCCCTGGAAAAAGTTGCTCCATATCGAATCCCGCGTGCTGACCCTGCGCCTGCCGGAGGGCACGGATGCCGATATTGGAGCGGCAGAGGCGATTGTGTCCAAAGCCATGCAGGCTATCGAAGATCTGCCGGTAATCCCTCGCGAGGTCGAGGACATCCTGACGATCTCCTCCAGCGAGCGGCACCGCTGGCTGAAGGACGGTCGCTTGCAGAGCACCGGAACCAGGACGGTCAAACTTCGTGGCCGCGCCAGCAAGATCACCTTTCACGTGTTCGATCCACGCCAGATTGAAGATGTGCTCGATCGCGACCTGGTCACCGTCTGGCGCGAAGAAGACGCGGCCACGGCCGCTGAGAACCGGCGACGGGCCGCCGCAAAGTCGACCCTGAAGCGCTCGCAAAAGAGGGACCGCGGGGCTGCAAATGATACCGACAAAAGCCGCGATGAGGCGACCCGCCCCAAGTTACGCGGATGGGAAGACTTCGATAGCGATGGGCTCTTACGCTGACTGGCGACCCCGGAACGCTGTGTCAGGTGCAGCGGCGTCGAGCCATGCCACCAGGACGAAATTGTCCATAGAACATCCAGTTTGCCTAGGGTTCCTGGAAGCTTCGAATTTGTGTCGTGCTCCTCCAGTCGAATGAAGCTGCGTGTTCAAGAGATTGGGGCGTCTGATCACACTTCGGGTCAAACTTGATCATCGGAGAGGTTCGCTCGCCATCGGGGGTTCGAGTCGGGAGAGGGCTACCGCCAATACAGCGCTGTTGTTGAAATAGTCTGCTAACGGACCATTCGCGGTGAGTTAATGCGATTAGATCTCGTTTTGCTTCAACCGAGTTGATGCGCTGATATCAAGGGGTTCAGATAGCCGCATCGGCAGAATTGCCTCTGTCCGCGCACCGTTCAGCTCGTTGCTATCTCATTCGGATGTGTAACGAGCGCCTACTCATCAAGGTTGGCCATGGAGCGTATCGCGTAACGGATCAGGAGGCGACATGACCAAGGTTCGGGGTGACGCGCAAGCAGCCAACGTGACGGCGACAGGCCCTAGTGATCGGAGCGAGCCGTGGGGATGAGATCCAGAGGCATCAGAAATTCGAACTCGTCCAGACAGCTATCGAAATCGCCATTGAAGGTTCGAACTGCTCTATCTTTGCCCACCAAGACGATCTGATATGCGTTCTCTGCCGGGTCAAGCGCCCACCAATAGCCCTGGCGAACTGTCGATGGATCGACGGCGCCCTCCGTTGGCCAGAGGCTGGCATCAAGCCATTGCAGTAGCTCGAATTCTATCAAGTCGAATGGATCGGCATCCCCAACACGATTGGCCATTTGGCCAAAGGAATAAGAACCTACGTCGATGATCTCGGGCCGATCATCCTCCTGCCGAATGCTAATCGCCCACCAATAGCCACTCTGTATCCGCATGACTCCATCTCCAAACGTGTTCGTTCGGCCGCCGACTGCGTGAGCAGGTCAGCGGGCCAGTTGATGTGTTCAAGGAGTTTTGTTGGGCAGCCGTGCTGCTCGTTGTCTACGACGTAAGGGCTCCCCCCATCGTCGGTTATCACGCGGCTTAGCCAAGATGCCCAGGGCCGCTTCTCTCAAGGCACGGCATGGAATTTATCCGGCGCGGTCAGGCAGTCAAGAGCGCTACAAACCTAGGCTATGAAGCCAGGGTTAGCTGTCGCTTCGTTCCACAGCTTTCATCCACCGGCACACCTGACCAGTCCTGCCCACCCCACCCGAATCCATGATCACTGGAATGTAGCCAAAGTTAGACTCGCACTTCTGGACGTCGCTCAATATCTGTTGGCAGATCTCGACCGGTACGGGGGTAAAATCGAATGTTGGTCGCTCTAAGACGATGTACCCAGGTGCATTCTCATCTAACCAGTTTTGGAAGCTGAAGCCCTTTTTGTCGAACGAGTAGAACGACCATTCACTCATATGACCTTTGGGCTTTGTGCCAAGCACCGAAATAATGACCCGGCATGCTAGAGGCAAGCCGTGAAGCCAATTGATAATCTGCTGATCGGACACTTTTGCCGAGGCCGACGCCTCGTTCCCTGTTCGACCTGGTCGGGCAGCCGTACAAAACCTGGCGCCGCCGTGGGTCTGCGGGAGTTGCCAGTGCCGAAGCCGAAATGGTCTCCTCATGCTTTGGCAAACGATCCGTTTAGTGGACTTGCCGATGGTCGTTCACCATACACAGCCTCGATGCCCGTCTTCCGGATAGCCAGACCGACGGCTTTCTCTATCTCCCAAACCACCAGCCGCAATCGCTCCATGGTTCGCGCAGTCCTACGCGGCCCGTCCTTGTCAAGCTTGTAGTCGTATCGGATCTGCGTGTATTCGTTCGCGACCGTGCGCGAGCGGATGAAGTCTTCTACCTCGCTCGGCATCTCCAACCCGAGGTGTCTTCCTTCGTCCAGCATGTCCAAGAAATGATGCTGATAGCCCCGGATGTCAGCCGGTGTTTTTCCTTGGAGAAGGAGGAAGCTTCGCAGGTAGTGCTCTAACGCTTGAAAGTAGAGGAATCTGCGAGGATGATCGGAAATGCTCGGCCGAATTTGGGGGGAGACCAAGGCAAGAGCATCAGCGTTCGCCCGATACGTCTGGGCGAAAAGAAAGACGCCGAACGGCGTCATTCCCGATCCATATACCTTCGGCTTTTTGGCTGCACCGTCTCCCATGGTCAGCGAAGATGCCGCCTTCGGTCGCGGAGGGCAAGTCTCTCTCGAGTAAGCACAATCTAAAGGCGCGCTCGCGGGGCAGAGCTACTGGGCGACGCCCGGTGGAGGCTTGCAGCATGGGGGAGACGTTCGAACAGGCCGCAATCCGCGAACTGCGCGAGGAAACCGGAATCCTTGTGGATCGCGTCGCGCCCCAGGTGTGAGAGCGAGAATTTGTGCTTCATTTGCCCGACGGCGAACATGTCATCGCCGAGGAGCGATTCTTCCTGATACGGGCCGACAGTTCCACAGCCGAGCGGGAGTTCATTTGCGAGAGCAGCTAAGGCAGCTTTGAGTCTCTTGGTGCTCGGTGCCGTGGCGCCGCCAACAGGATTGGCGTAATCCGCATTGCGACGTGGGAACGATATGCCTGCTATTATCAGAGCCGCCACTATTGCCGACTTGCCGCGCATGGTCGATCTCTTGTTGGAGGATGCTAGGCAAAGACACGCTCTCAACCCGACACTCTGGGCGATTGCAGATGATGCACATGAGAGGGTGGAGGAGGCGGTGAGATTCGCTTTGGAGGCGGTGACCTGAGACCCTGAAGCTCCTCCAGTTTTTGGTAGAGTCCGTCCCGCTCAAGGAGACGGACGAATGAAGCGTTCACGGTTCACGGAAGAACAAGTCATCGCGATTTTGAAGGAGCAGGAGGCGGGAATGAGGACCGCCGATGTCTGCCGCAAGCACGGGATCTCGGAAGCGACCTTCTACAAATACAAGGCCAAGTTTGGTGGCATGGACGTTTCCGACGCCCGCAAGCTGAAGGCTTTGGAGGAGGAGAACGCCAAATTGAAGAAGCTGCTGGCCGAGCAGATGCTGGACAACGCCATCCTGAAGGATGTCGCCGCAAAAAAATGGTGACGCCCGATGCCAAGCGATGCGCTGTGGCCCACGCCTGCGAGCAGCATGGGGTGAGCCAGCGTCGGGCGTGCAAGGCTCTTTTCGTCGATCGCTCGAGCGTTCGCTACACAAGCATCCAGCCGGACGATGCCATCGTTCGAGCCGCGATGAAGGCGGTGGCTGCCGAGCGCCGCCGCTTTGGCTACCGGCGCATCCACATCATGCTTGAACGGCAAGGGATCGTGATGAACCAGAAGAAGCTGCGGCGGCTTTACCGGGAAGAGAAGCTCCAGGTCCGCAAACGTGGCGGCCGCAAACGGGCCTTGGGAACGAGACGGCCGATGATCGCGCCGGGCCGGACGAACGAGCGCTGGAGCCTGGACTTCGTCAGCGACGCCTTCACGGACGGACGACGGTTCCGGGTTCTGGCCGTCGTCGACGACTTCACGCGGGAATGCCTGGCGCTGGTCGCGGATACATCGCTGTCGGGCGCCCGCGTCGCTCGGGAACTGGATGCCATCATCGCTCGCCGCGGCAGGTCCTGCACGATCGTCTCGGACAACGGCACCGAGCTGACGTCGATGGCGATCCTCAAATGGTGCCAGGAGAGCGGCGTCGAATGGCACTACATCGCACCCGGAAAGCCGATGCAGAACGGATTCGTGGAGAGTTTCAACGGCCGATTTCGCGACGAATGCTTGAACGAAACGCTGTTCTCTACCCTCACGCAAGCGCGGGCAGCAATCGATCTATGGAAGGAGGACTATAACCAGAACAGACCACACTCAGCCCTGGGCAACATCACGCCCATCGAATTCGCCATAAAAATGGCGCTGGAAAAACAGGCCGCATGAGGCCAGAAATGAAGCGCCGGACTCTCCATTGAAATGGAGGGAACAAGGGTCTCAGGTCAGAAGAAAGAAAGAGAGGAGGAGTGGCAGCGCTATCTAAAGCAGGATGACGCCCGCAAGGTGGCTCAGGCACTAGCCGATAGCCAGAAGCAGCTCGCCGAAATTATTGAAAGGTGGGGCAGGGCGATGACCATCGAGCGCTTTTTCCTTGATGCCGAAGAGCGGTTGAACACTACGGACGACGAAGATCGCCGCAAGCGCCTGGAGGAGCGTCTGGCTCTCGCGAGAGCAATGATGGAAAGCGTCGATCCGCTGGATTTCATCGAGAGCTGGCGGGCACCGCAGGAGCGGTACCAGGCAAAATTCGACTAGACGAGATATGTGCTGCCTAGACTTGTTCATGCCGGCAAAGGGGCAGGTTGCTGACCGACCGCTTTCTGAGGTCCAGTCATCCTAGCGGACGCCGTGTGACGTGGACCTAGTGGCGCTAGGCGCTGTCATCCTCCGATGCGGTGAAAGTGTCGGGCGACCGGTTCAGCATGGTTCACTCAGACCTGCCCACCAACGCCCTTAAACTTCTCTACAAAGGCGGCAATTTTCTGAAAAACGCTTTGCTTCTTGTTGAGGTATTGAGGATTAAGCGGGCTCATTTTCGGCAGAACCGCATTGAGTTCCGTCCCATTGTCGGTGGCGAACTCCCGCCTGAGCGAGGTGGTGATATAGCGGCGGGCCGCTTCGGCATTCAGGTTTTCCGAGCTGATCAGCTCTTGAGCCTCACGTCGCTGTTCCGCCTGCGCGAAGGTGAAAAAGGCCTCAATCACGCTGGCCTTGTCATCAATCTGATCCAGATCGGTTTGGTTGATGAAATCCACCATCAAACTTTCCTTGGCGCGGTTGCCTAGGCTGCCGCGGATCACCCGACGCACTTCGTCCACCAGGTCGGCTTTGCTCTTAGTCTTTTTGTTGTGCTCGAAAATCAGTTCTAGGATGTAATCTAAGTTGATTTCCTGCGATCTCAGCAGGTCCACCTCGAACACCACGTCGTCCCAGTCGAGAGTAGACTTTTCCTTTTCAGTGGCGGCCTTTTCCTTGCGCAACCAGTCGCGGATGTCGTTGTAAGTCGAGCGGTAATCCTGCAGCTTTCGCTCGGCCGGCAACTTGATCGTTTGCAGTGCCGCCAGATCGTCATCGCTCAAGTAGTGGCTGACCGTCAACGCCTCCATCGCCGCAGGATCGTTCCTGTCCACGTTCTGCAGGGCCTTCAGGCTGGCAAACTCATCGAAGTTCTGCAGCACGTTCTCAACACGTAGGTATTCGCCAAAAAGCTTGGCGAAGGCTTTCTTGTCGCCTTCCTTTTCAATGGCGGCGGGGTCGGGAAAGCGTCCCTCCAACTCGTGCACCACGTCAACGAAGCCGCGCCGCGCCTCCCCGGTGAGCACGTCGGTGAAGCCTCCCATGTATTCCTTGTAGCCCTTCTCGAGCACCACGTTTTTCGTGTTTTTGTCACCGAACAGCGTAATTGCGTCGATGGTCGCCTGTTCGAGGTCCCGGAAAGTGACGATGTTGCCGAAGGTCTTGGTGGCGTCAAAGATGCGGTTGGTGCGTGAGTACGCCTGTATCAGGCCGTGGTAGCGAAGGTTCTTGTCCACGAACAAGGTGTTGAGCGTGGGCGCATCGAAGCCGGTGAGGAACATGCCAACCACGATCAGGAGATCGATCTCCCTTCCCTTCACCTGCTTCGCTAGGTCGCGATAGTAGTTCTGGAAGCCGTTGCTATCAACGTTGAAGTTGGTCTTGAAGAGTGTGTTATAGTCGGCGATGGCGGCGCTCAAAAATTCTTTGGCGCTACTGTTCATGGCCGATACATCGAAGCTTTCATCCTGGATGTCGCCGATGGCGTCCTGCTCCTCGTTCGCGACAAACGAGAAGATGGTAGCCACTCGCAAAGGCCTGTCTTTGCCTTTCTGCAGGTCCCTGAAGGACTCGTAGTATAGCTTGGCCGCGTCAACGCTGCTCACCGCGAAAATCGCGTTGAAACCCTTACTACTCGCTTGCAAGCGATGCGTCTTCTGCCTGAAGTTGTTCAGGATGTACTGACTAATTTCGCGGATGCGGTCCGGGTGCAACAAGGCTTGTTTGTTTTCCGCCGCGCTTAACTTCTTCTCATCCTGCTCGGATTCGATGGCCTTGAACTGCGGACGCACATCATTGTAGTCCACTTTGAACTTGAGCACCTTCTCATCGCGGATGGCGTCAGTGATGACATAGGAGTGCAACTCGCGGCCGAACACGCTGGCGGTGGTGTCTGCACCCAGTGCGTTCTGTGGGAAGATCGGCGTGCCGGTGAAGCCGAACTGGTAGTATTTCTTGAACTTCTTCTTGAGGTTCTTTTGTGCCTCGCCAAACTGGCTGCGGTGGCACTCGTCGAAGATGAACACGACCTGCTTTTGGTAGATGGGCAGGTCGCCCTCGCTTTTCATGAGGTTGTTGAGCTTCTGGATGGTGGTGACGACGATCTTGTTGTCGTCTTTCTCCAGATTGCGCTTAAGACCGGCGGTGGAGTCCGAACCGTTCACGCTGTCTGGGGAGAAGCGCTGGTATTCCCTCATGGTCTGGTAGTCCAGATCCTTGCGGTCAACCACGAAGAACACTTTGTCGATGAAGTCCAGCTCGGTGGCCAGACGTGCCGCCTTGAAGCTAGTCAGGGTCTTGCCCGAACCTGTGGTGTGCCAGATGTAGCCGCCGCTTTCCGGCTGACTCCAGCTCTTGGCGGCATGCGCGCTCTTGATCTTCCGCAGGATGCGCTCAGTGGCTGCGATCTGGTAGGGCCGCATCACTAGCAATGTGTCGCTGACGTCGAACACGGAATAATGCAGCAGCACGTTGAGCAGCGTGTGCTTCTGGAAGAAGGTGGCGGTGAAGTCCTTCAGATCCTTGATCAGATTGTTGTCCGCCTTCGCCCAGTTCATGGTGAAGTCGAAGCTATTCTTGTCGCGACGCGTCGTGTTAGCGAAGTAGCGACTGTCGGTTCCGTTGGAGATTACAAATAGCTGCAGATACTTGTACAGAGAATACTCGCTGTTGAAACTCTCCTTGCTGTAGCGGTGCACCTGGTTGAAAGCCTCGCGGATCGCAATGCCGCGCTTCTTCAGTTCCACCTGCACCAGCGGCAGGCCATTGACCAGCACGGTCACATCGTAGCGGTTGGCGTGGCTACCATTCTGCTCGAACTGTTTGATCACCTGCACCTTGTTGCGAGCGATGGTCTTCTTGTCCAACAAATAGATATTCTGGATGCGCCCGTCATCGAACACGAAGTCGTGGATGTAGTCATCGTGGATCTTGCGGGTTTTCTCGATGATACCGTCGCTGGGCCTGTCGACGAAGGTTTCTGCGAAGCGGAGCCATTCACCGTCGGAAAACTGCACGGAGTTGAGCACCTGTAGCTGCACGCGAACATTGGCCAGCAGGGCCTCGTGCGTGTTCAGGCCGGACATGAACTCATAGCCCTGATTTACCAGGTCTTGGATGAACTCACGCTCCAGCGCATCCTCGCTCTGGTAGCCTTCCGCGACGGTCCATTCGCGGGTGTACTTATCGAGGACAATGAAATTATTGGATTCTACTATCGTCTTGGCGGGTTCAACCATCTATTGCTCCTGCTGCCAGAATCCGTAGTTATTTTTCAAGTGATCGAGCAACAACTTGACCGTTGCCTTTTCAGGTAATGTCGGCTCTGCAACAGTTTCGTTGGATAGAGTGTTATGGCTTGTGAAATTGATAATTCTGCTCAAATATAGCTGTCTGTCGTCGGGTAAAATCTCCGACCACTTTTGGTAGCCCAGAAAACTGGCCGTTTTCTCGTAAAGATTTCGCAATAGGGTGAAGTGGTACCTTTCAACCTTATCATCAGCAATAGCCTGCTCTATGGTCTGTTTTAGATACAAATGATAGGAGAAACTCTTGTTGGAGTCTCCGTTCTTTTCAGTTAGCGAAAAGCTGCCATCTTCAGAGCGCCCCAGCATATAGCAGGCTTTGCCGTTCAGCTCATTAAACATCACGTTGTAGAATAGAGGGCTGTGTGTGGTAACAATAAACTTCAGATCGGATTGGTTGGATTTGATCAGGCTTGCCAAGTTGACAGCCAGTTCGATCAGATGGTTTTCGTCCAACGAGCTCACGGGGTCGTCGATAAACACATATTCCAGCTGATCGAACTCGTTGGTTTCACGATCGCCACGTTCTGGCACGCTCAACACACCAATCACCTGCTCGAGCAGCGTGTAGAAAATGCTCCAGATGAAGTTGCTTTCTTCGCCCTTGGAGATCTTCAGATTTCCCGAATGCTCATCATCACCGCGCTCGAGCGAAAAGGTAACCTCCGAAAAGGCTTTCGCAACGACCTCCCCGGTATCGTCGTCCTTGCGCTCTTCATTGAAGCGCGGCGTGAGCTTGTTGTTGGTATAGCGCTGAAAGGTCGTAATGACGTTCAAGTCCTGACCTTGATCCTTCAGCACCCAATCCGTGAAAGTGTTGGCTTGGATTCTCAGCTTCGGCTCTGCATCCAGCGCCAGGTCATTATCCCAATAGAACAGATCTTCAGTAAAGGCGTTGTAGTAGAGAATCTTGTTGCGCGACAGCTCGGGCTGTTCCGCCCCTTCGTCGTCTTCTCCACCATCGGCTTTGGGCGAAATCAAACGCTTGAACTCTCGCGAAAGACGCGTCTTGCCCGAGCCGTTGAAGGCATAAATCAACTGCACCTTCTTGTTCGCGTCTTTCAGCTGTTGGGCGATCTCGGTCAGCGTCGCCCCCATGTCAGACCGCCACTTCTTCCGGCTTGGGGAAGCTCAAAAGCAGGTTCCGGTAATAGGCGTACTGCTGCTTACGCTGCGATATTTCGCGAGGCAGGCCCTCGCTGAGAGAGTTGGTCAGCGTGTCGAACTTGTCGAGGATGGCGACAATGCGGGCTTGCTCGGCGAGCGATTTGCGAGCGTCGCCTGGGTAGGGGATCGGCACACGAACTTTAGCCATCCCGTCAATCAGCAATCTATTCACCTTGCCCCGGGATACGTGCTTCGCCTTTTCTGAGATGAACGTCGCCGTCTGCATCGCGTAGGAGATGAATTTGGGGTTCATCGAGTGCCGGAATGCGTAGCTGTCGTCGTGTATTGCGATGTCTTGCTCGCCAATCCAAGCCACAGCCTTCCCAACATCCTCGACCGTTTCGCCAACACCGGCGATCACAACATCTCCACGTTTTGCATAGCGCAAGGAGCCGGCCAACTCTCGCCGAACCTTTGAAAACGTCTCGGCTGTCCAAGCGCCATACCGAGTGTAGATCTCGCCGTAATGGATAGCGCTGATGCCGTCTTCCGCGTAATCCGCCTTGGTAAAGCGCTTGCCGCGAATAAACTCACCAATCTCCCCCAGCGTCTTCCACTCCACTTCCCTCCCTTCGAACCGCAGCAAGTGGTCACGATAATAGTGGTATTGTCTTTTGCGGGCGGTAAGCTCGGTGGTAAGCTCGGCGGTAAGCTCGGTGAAGGCGTCGAGGATGCGGACAATTTCCGCCTGGATGGCCAGCGATTTTTCGGGGGAGTCCGGGCAGGGGATGGGGATTTTCTTGTTTGTGTAGTTCCCGATCCAATGACGTTTATGGTCACCATCAGACAGTTCGCTGGGTAAAGTGTTTAACCAATAGTAGATGTACTTTAACAGAGTCTTTTCTTCACTTTTCGACGTAATCATCTTGACGGCTGATGACTTTATCTTAAAATCAAAATCAATCCATTTGTTGGCTGTAGTGAAATCATCAAATATAATTACCGGATCTTGTGAGGCATTGTAGATGCCGTCTACTTCATCCGTATAACCAAGCACAATGGTTTTTCCCGCCGTCAGGACGGGAGTGTCATACTCGTCGCTGTAGTTTATTGTAGATACCAGATATTTAGCTGGTTGCTCATACTGCGTCACGTCCCCGAGCGGTAACCACTCCACCGCTACCTCACTCATTAGCTTATCCAGATAGTTCATCTCGCTCATGCCTCCGTCTCCGCCCCCTCGATCTCGGCAACGATGGCGTCGATCTCCCGCCGCAGCTGGTCAATGCGGGCGCCGGTGATCTTGAGGTCGGCATTGAGTGTGGCGATGTCCACCACCTCACGGCTGTCAAGGGCTTCCACATAGCTGGACACTGACAAGTTGTAGTCGTTGCCAGCGATCCGCTCCAACGGCACCGAGCGGGCTAAGTGGTCCACGTCGACCTTGCTATCGAAGGCCTGCATGATCTCCTCTATGTGTTTATCCAGCAGCACATTGTTATTGGTTTCCTTCTTGAACAGACCGCTGGCATCGATGAACTGGGTTTGGGTGTCGGTCTTGTTCTTGGCCAGCACCAGGATGTTGACGGCGATGGTGGTGCCGTAGAATAGGTTGGGTGCCAGCGCGATCACCGTTTCCACGTAATTGTTGTCGATCAAGTACTGGCGGATCTTCAGTTCGGCACCCCCGCGATAGAAGATGCCAGGGAAACAGACGATGGCTGCGCGCCCCTTGCTGGAGAGGTAGCTGAGCGCGTGCAGTACAAAGGCGAAGTCAGCCTTGGATTTTGGCGCAAGAACGCCGGCCGGGGCGAAGCGATCATCGTTGATCAGGGTAGGGTCGTCGCTACCGATCCATTTCACCGAATACGGCGGGTTGGAGACGATGGCGTCGAAGGGTTTGTCGCCGCCGAAATGTGGCTCAATCAGCGTGTTGCCCAGCTGAATATTGAACTTGTCGTAGTTGATGTTGTGCAGGAACATGTTCATGCGCGCCAGGTTATAGGTGGTGTGGTTGATCTCCTGGCCGAAGAACCCGTCCTCTATGACGTGGACGTCAAAATGCTTCTTAGCTTGCAGCAGCAGCGAGCCCGAACCGCAGGCCGGGTCGTAAATTTTGTTGACGCTGGTCTGCTTGTGCATGGCCAGTTGAGCGATGAGCCTGGAGACATGCTGCGGGGTGAAGAACTCGCCGCCGGACTTGCCGGCATTGGCGGCGTAGTTGGAAATCAGGAACTCGTAGGCATCGCCAAACAGGTCGATATGGGCGGCATCGAAGTGGCCGAAGTCCAGTCCTGCCACGCCCTTGAGCACGGCAGCCAAGCGGGCGTTCTTATCCTTGACGGTATTGCCCAGACGGTTGCTGGTGGTGTCGAAATCGGCAAACAGGCCCTTAATGTCGAGTTCGGAGGGATAGCCGTTGGCCGAGGCCTCAATGGCGACGAAAATGCCTGCCAGGTCGGTGTTCAATTTCTCATTGCCATGGGCCTTGGCGACGACATTGGCGAACAACTGGCTGGGATAAATGAAATATCCCTTGGTCTTTACCGCATCCTCCTTGATCTCGGCCGTGATCACACTGTCGGCCATCTCGGCATATTTGATGCTTTCGTCGCCGCCTTCGATGTAGCTGGCGAAGTTTTCGCTGATGAAGCGGTAGAACAACGTACCAAGCACGTACTGCTTGAAATCCCAGCCGTCGACCGCACCACGCACATCATTGGCGATCTGCCAGATCTGGCGTTGCAGGGCGGCGCGTTGTTGGGTGCTAGTCATCGCTAAAGTCCAGTTTGGTTCGTTGGATTGGGCTCTGGCGAGAGCTCAAGGGAATGGGTGCTGCGGCGCCACCGCCAGCAATCAGCTGCTTTTGATAAACCACGCGCTTGAAATAGCGACAGCGCATCGTGCCGCCTAAACTCCGTCAGGAGAAACTGAAATTGGCAGATCAAGGCGGAAGTATTTCACGGCGGCGTGGCGTCGATCTCCGGTGAAGGGCTGGGCGAGGGTCGGGGCGGGATTCTTGCTACGCTCGTAGGGATGGACTTCATGGTCGTACAACGTATAGCCCTCTTGGAGGTGCAATCTAAGGTCTCGTACACCACTTTAGCCCACCGCGAACTCAACGGCCACCTAGTGCTCATTGTTGAGGCGCATGTCCGCTTTCGGGAGTTGGAGAACGACGAGCTAACGACCGGAATGCTGAAGGGTTTCGGGTGCCATCAGGCGTACGAAAGCCTCTCATGCAGGAACCCGCGGTCAGCAGGCGGTGAGCTATGGGGATTTGTGTTTCGAGGTGTGCCAGCGCCTGTTGCGAACGTCCGCGCGCGGTGCTGTCAGGGCGTCGAGGAAGTAGCCTTCCGGCTTGGCCGGGTAGCCTGTCGCGATGAGGACGGTGTGGTTTGGGTGCCGAGAGACTGGCGCTGCAGCGACGCGCACATGCGTTTTCGTTGACCTGCGGCGTAGCGCGGTCGTGTGGCCAGACGGGCCATGCCGGGTCATGGGGCGGTCTCCCGGTTCGTCGTCCGTGCGCCCGGCGGTCCGCGCGGCTGGCTGCACCGTTCGAACACCTCGATGACGATCATACGCCCGCCGCAGCATGGGCACGGCAGGCGGAAGTCGTCCGGTTCCGCCGGAGGATCATTCGTGCCGGCAGGCGCGACCGCCAACAGTTGGCGGGCGAGCGCGAGGCAGTCCTTGCGAGAGCCGCCTGCAAGCAAGCCATAGTGGCGGATGCGATGGAAGCCGCGCGGGAGGACATGGAGCAGGAAGCGGCGAATGAACTCGTCTGTGGCGAGCGTCATGACCTGCTGCCGGTCGGTGCCGTCGCGCCGATAATCCTTGTAGCGGAAGGTGACGCCAGCCTCTTCGAAGGCGATCAGGCGGCGGTTCGAGATCGCGACCCGGTGGGTATAGCGCGACAGATAGGCGAGCACCGCCTCGGGACCAGCGAAGGGCGGCTTGGCGTAGACCACCCAGCTCTTCTTCTTGACGGGAGCCAGGTGGCGTAGGAAGGCCCCTTGCTCGGCGAGGTGCGCCATCGATCCGAAGAAAGTGAGCCGTCCGGCATCGTGCAGTGCGATCAGCCGGGCGAGGAACAGGCGGCGGAACAGCTTGCCGAGCACGCGCACCGGAAGGAGGAAGGCCGGGCGCGAGGAGACCCAGCGGGTCCCGTCGAGGGCGATGCCACCGCCCGGCACGATCATGTGGACGTGGGGATGGTGCGTCATTGCCGAGCCCCATGTGTGGAGCACGGCGGTGATGCCGATGCGCGCGCCGAGATGCTTGGGATCAGCCGCGATCGTCACCATGGTCTCCGACGCCGCGCGGAACAGCAGGTCGTAGACCATCGCCTTGTTGTGGAAGGCGATGTCGGCGACTTCGGCGGGCAGCGTGAACACGACATGGAAGTAGCCGACCGGCAGCAGGTCGGCTTCCCGCTCGGCGAGCCATGTACGTGCGGCCGCGCCCTGGCACTTGGGACAGTGCCGGTTGCGGCAGCTGTTGTAGGCGATGCGCCACTGGCCGCAGTCCTCGCAGGCCTCGACGTGACCGCCAAGGGCTGCGGTGCGGCAGTTCTCGATCGCTGACATCACCTTGAGATGCTGCAGGCTCAGGTGCCCTGCATGGGCGACCCGGTATCCGGGACCCGCAGCACGGAAGACTTCGGCGACCTCCAGGTCCGCGCGCACCGGTTCAACCGGGAGGCGTCTTGCCTTCCATGAGAGCCATCAGCCGGTCGAGCGGCCCTGCGACCGCGTGGATCGTCCGGGTCGAGACTTTGGTGTAGAGCGCTGTCGTTTCGAGCTTGCTGTGCCCGAGCAACACTTGGATGACGCGGATGTCGACATCCTGCTCGAGCAGATGGGTGGCGAAGCTGTGCCGCAGCGTATGCGGGCTGACGCGCTTGCGGATACCGGCGCCTTCGGCTGCCTCCTGGACCGCGCGATGCAGTTGCCGCGACGAGATCGGATCGGTGCAACTGCGCCCCGGGAACAGCCAGCCATGGGGGAGCATCACCCCGCGACGCCTACCTTCGCGCCACCACAGCCGCAGCAGTTCCAAGAACTGCGGCGAGAGCATGGCGTTGCGATCCTTGCGTCCTTTGCCCTGTTCGACCCGGATCAGCATGCGTGTCGAGTCGATGTCGTCGACCTTGAGGTGCGCGACTTCGGACACGCGCAGGCCCGCGCCATAGGCGACGCCGAGTGCGGCCTTGTACTTGATGCCGGGTGCGGCTTCGAGCAGCCGCGCCGCTTCCTCCACGCTCAGCACGTCCGGCAGCTTGCGTGGATGGCGCATGATCACCAGCACACGTGCTAGATCCCGCCGCTTCAGCGTCACCAGGAACAGGAACCGCAACGCTGAGACGGCGCCGTTGATGGTCGCAGGCCCGACGCCGTTCTCATGCTGATACAACTGGAAGCGACGGATGTCCTCGGGCGTCGCAGTATCGGGAGAGCGTCGGAGGAAGGCTGCGAAGCGCCGGACGTGACGAACGTAGTCCTGCTGGGTATGGGGTCCTAGACCCCGCATGAGCATATCTTGCTGCATGCGCTGGCGAAGCGGCGTGATCGGTGCATCGGTCGACAGAGTATCCATGGCAAGTTCCTCTCGTTGAAGGAACTCCATCGTCGGGTCGCAGCTTCTACCCGCTCAAGACAAATGCCTGTTGCACCATTTCAGAACGAGGCGCCCCTCCCGCGAAGCGGGTTCGTGCATGAGGGCGCAAACCCGCCGCCGTTCGCTTCGCGAATGAGTGCTTCCGGCTCCATTCCTAACGCGTCGGCGATGCGCCCAAGCACACTTGCTGAAACATCAACGCGTTCAATGGCACTTATATAGCGGGTATAGCGGGCGATCAGGCCGCAGCGCTCTGGCAATTCCTCTTGAGTCATGTGCCGCCTGGTTCTGGCTAACCGACTGTCTTAGAGCCTAGACCGGCCTCGACAAGTCGTCGACAACCGAGTTCTCTGCGGGAGCTCCAGAAAGCGCGCGAGCGATCTCCCGCTGGCCTACCAAAATTGCTTGCGTGTCTGCGCTTATGGCGGCCTGCGTTTCCAGAAGGCCTTTTGCAGCGGTCTTGATAAGAAGCCCATCTGCGGCAAGCGACGCTCGAAAGCTCTCGCCATCGAGGCGACCTCTTTCTTTCATCATATTTTGGCAATCGCGCTCGATCGCCTTGAACGCAGCCGGAGCCTCGTCCGGAAGCTCAAGCATCCCCTTGAGCCTATCTTCGGCAAGCTCGCGCTGCGGCCCGCCGAAATCGTAGTCGATCACGTGAATGAATCTTAGGATTGCCTCAAGATCGAGGTCGGCCGCGGCGCCGTGCGCATCGAAAGCCGAACGCACCAATTTCTTGAAAGACGCCAGGAGTTTCCGCTCTGCGTCCGTGAGCGTTGCGGTCGATTGCATCCTCACCGCATCGAGCGCCTTTGCAAGGCCCACTTTGATGGGGCCGGACGTTTCGTGTCCGACCGCAAGAAGCATCGCGTCCTTGCCACCGACGAGAGGGCGATCCCACCCTCTCTCGCCCTGGCCGCCTTTGGTCAGCAGCCATAGACGTGCAAACTCATCGCAGGTTTTTCCTAGTTCGCTCGTCAGAACGAAACGTCCCGTAAGCGAGTTTTTTGATTGGATAAACACCCACCCGCCAGAATCGGTTTCGACTAAGACATCGTCCACAGGTACTTCGGTTTCGAATCGGATCGCGGTCGGTTTCGCAGCGCCCAGTCCAAGCCGCTTATCTAACGCGACAGCGGCTAGAAGTCGGACCGCAATCGAGGCGGCAACCGAAGCTTGTATGGTGACGCCGCCGGCGGGCGCATTCCCGCCGCCCTTCGCCAGCAAATTCGTGTTTTCGGTTGCCGTCTCGGCCATCGTTTACTCGCCCAAGCCCGAACTGCTGCGACGGCGCTTCGGGTTCACCCTGCCACAGTGCACAGCATCGCCGAAGAGGAGACTTACACAATTACCGAGTCGCGACGCCGTCATCGATGGCCTTATTCGACGCGCGATTCAAGGATTTCCGCTGGTAGTGCAAAGGTGGCAACTTGCGTGGCTACGCCGATGTCCGCTTTCAGATAATCCTAAAGTCGCCTGTAGATGCCGCCTTCGTCTAAGTGTTCGCGGTACCGCGTGACAAGCGCACACCAGGGCCACCGCCATTCTCTGGAATGAATTCTATTCCGGCTGCTTCGAGCGATAGCTTCAGCGCTTGCAGGATTGATTCAGATGCTGGTTTCGAACCACGTTCGAACTGCACGATCGTCCTCAAACTTACCTTGGATAGATCCGCCAGTTCCTGTTGAGAAATGTCGAGAAGCCCACGGGCCGCGCGAACTTGGGCCGCACTTACCTTCATTGTTCAAATGCCCTGTTGCACAAAAAGTGCAAATATGCTTGTTTTAGGAAACGCCCGTTGGAAGTGGTTCCCCCGCTTCCAACAGTCTAACCACGCCCACGCTTTGCGGAGCTCGGATCATGGCTGATTCCGACAATAACACGACTTTGCCTTTCGTCACCCGCAGGAAGGTGCTTGCGGGAACAGCAACCGCAACGGCGGCGACGCAGGCTACATCGTTTGCTCGCATCGACTTGGAGGGTGATGACGCCATTGATCCTGCGGTGGCGGTGTGGAAACGATGGCAGGCGGCTTGGGAAGAGGCTGAACGGCTTTGCAATCAGCAGCAGCGGCTGGAGAGGGTACTTGTCGAGACCGTTGGCTTCCCTTGCACGACAGTTACCTTGTCCGACGGCGAGAGCGTGACAGTTCACTCCGTTGAAGCCCTCCAGGAGTTGCTGGGTGTTCGTCCGGCTAACACAGTGGCCCGCACCCAAGCTGAAGCTGAAATCGTGGCCCATCAGGCGCGCTGGGATGCCGCCGCTAGGGAGATTGGTTATTCGACAGCCTTACTTGCTGAGCGCGAAGCTGGCGAGCGGGCGAAGGAATTACTCGAAGCCTTATCCCAAATTGCTGCAACGTCGCTTGCTGGTGTAGCCGCCAAGCTAAATGCAGCGCTTAGGGAAGGGGAGTATTCGCTACATGACAGTGAGCCCCCGTGGCCACAGATCCGCTCGGCCTTAGACGATATAGCTCGGATTAGAGAGCAGGAAGTCTCGAGCTGAACTTCGGCACTAAGGTATCGGAATCGCGATCATTCGTCGGTTTGGTGATTTTCGCGGGGCTTACCGAGACAAATTCTCTACACATGGAGCGACTGATGCAGTTCCGAAAAGCATTTGCGGAGCCAGGGCGCCGCAGCGTCTTCAACGCACCGGTAAACCATGGAATCGAGGGTGGCCCGCACCCTGCTGATCAATATGTGGGCAGGCAGATCGCCGCGGTTCGCGTGCAGTCGGACGTATCGCAGGCCCAGCTTGCCCGATCTATAGGCATCAGTTTTCAGCAGCTTCAAAAATATGAGAACGCGAGAAACCGCGTGAGCGCTTCCATGCTCTACGAGATCGCTAGTTCACTAGGTGTTCCGGTGGGCCGCTTCTTCGAAGGCCTGCCGGGTCAAGCGCCCACCAATAGCCCTCGCGAATTCTAGATGGATCGACGGCGACCTCTGTTGGCCAGAGGCTGGTATCAAGCCATTGCAGTAGCTCGAATTCTATCAAGTCGAATGGATCGGCATCCCCAACGCGATTGGCCATTTGGCCAAAGGAATAAGAACCTACGTCGATGATCTCGGGCCGATCATCCTCCTGCCGAATGCTAATCGCCCACCAATAGCCACTCTGTATCCGCATGACTCCATCTCCAAACATGTTCGTTCGGCCGCAGACGTGCATGAACAGGTCAGCGGGCCAGTTGATGTGTTCAAGCAGTTTTGTTGGGCAGCCGTGCTGCTCGTTGTCTGCGACGTACGGGCTTCCCCATCGTCGGTTATCACGCGGCTTCGCCAAGATGCCCAGGGCCGCTTCTCTCAAGGCACGGCATGGAGTTTATCCGGCCCAGTCAGGCAGTCAAGAGCGCTACAAACCTAGGCTATGAAGCCAAGGCGAGGGATAGGCACTCGGAGGCCAAGTACCCGCGGGCATTTGGCTTACCTGGATTCCTGGAAGCTTCTCGAACTTTCTGGCTAGCGTCTCCAGCCGAATTGCGGGCTGGTTATCTTTCGCTGCCCGTTCAACGCACTATCGGATCTAGGACGGAACCAGCTTCCCGTCCGAAAAGCCGAGCGTGCAATTTCATTACCTCACCTTCAGTAAGGCTGGCCACACAGTCTGCTGCAAAACGAGCCCGCGAAATTTCGAAGTCTTGGATGTAAGCAAGGCGGCTTGGAAGAAATTTAGGGGGGAAAACCTTGAGTTTTTCCAGTTCGACTTCTTTCGACACATTGAAGCAATCGAATAGATCTCGAATTAGCAGTCCCTGACCGTGCTGCTGTGCCAAAAGTGCAGGATCGCGCCGCCGCGCCAGGATGTTGATGATGACGGCGGACGAGCAGACATTCTGATCGAGCGCCTCTTGGCAGGCGGCTTCCACGGCATCAATGCCGTCGGTCAACACTGTGGCCAGGATCGACACCATCTGCCGATCACCGTCATGCGCCGCCTTCAATTTGCGTCGGATACGCTCCATCGCCGAGGGCAGGACCCAGCCCTGGAAGGGCGCACCGTTGCGCAGGGCACCGGGCTTGCGGGCAAGGACCGGAACATAATGCCAGGGGTCGTAAATCGTGTCGCCGAGCCCGAAGGAGCGGGCATGTTCGGCGACGACCACGCCGTCCTGGCGGATGACGATCTTGCCGGCATAGGTATGGATCTCGACCGGGCGGCCGACGGCCGTCGACAGGACCGAGTATTTGTTGTTGTCGAAGCGCACCGTGCAGGTCTTCGATACCGAGGCTGGCACCGTGTGTAATCCGTCGAAGGGACCGCGATACTCGACCAGTTTGCCGCGCTCTTCCTCGAACACGTTCCAGATCGTTCGTTCCGGTTGCTCGACGTGACGATGCGCCTTGGCGTAGGCGACGCATTTGTCCTGCAGCCAGGCGTTCAGCTCTTCGTAGTTCTTGAAGCGCAGTCGCGGTGTGAAGAAGCGCTCGCGCACCAGCCCGACCTGGTTCTCGACCTGACCCTTCTCCCAGCCCGACGCCGGCGTGCAGGCGACCGGCTGCACCAGATAATGGCTACACATCTGCAGGAGGCGGCGATTGTATTGGCGGTCCTTGCCAACGAAGATCGTTTCCACCGCCGTCTTCATGTTGTCATAGATGCCGCGCGTGCAGGCGCCGCCGAAGAAGGCAAAGGCCCGGTCATGGGCGTCGAACACCATCTCCTGCGTCTCGCGCGGACAGGCCCTGACGAACATCATGCGGCTGTGGCAGAGCCGGACATGGGCGACCTTCACGGTCACCGTCACGCCGTTGATCAGGACGATCTCGTGGCTCCAGTCGAACTGGTAGGCCTCGCCCGGCGCGAAGAACAGCGGCACATAGGCGTCCGCCGTCGCCGACTCCTGCGCCTTCGCCCAGCTCTTCGCGTAGCGGCGGACGGCGTCATAGCCACCCTCGTAGCCGAGACTGCAAAGCTCTTCGTAAATCCGGATCAGTGTCAGTTGCTCGCGCGCCGCCTTGCCACGGTTGCCATTCAAGAACCCGTCAAGCTGATCCTGCCACGGACCGATCTTCGGCTTGGGCTGCCGCTCGCGTTCGTAGGAGAACAATGTCTCATTGGATCTAAGAATCTTGCGGACGGTGTTCCGCGACACATGCAGCTCGCGACAAATCCGCTTGAGAGACCATCCCTGCACATGGAAGGCGCGCCGAACCCGGGCAATCGTATCCACCGACTTCATCCCCACACCATCCGCTCGCCACGACGAGCTGATGGTCGCAAATCAAAGCATCAAGGGGGGTCAAAATTGGACGCCGATTCCCCGGCTTATAGGGTCAATTTTGCACGCCGATTCACAATGCATGGGGAGAGGTCCGAACGAAGAATCCCTCAGCCCTAAAGCGAACGGCAAACCAGAGATGCCAACGCCGCGGCGACAAGGGTGGGAACGGCATCCCACACTCGCCTAGCAGGCGTCTTGGCCACATTGTGGTGCGGCCCTCAGCTCAATGCGTGGCCGGCCAATCCATAAACCCACGGTCCGTTTTCTTCCCGGTTCAGGAATCGGCGCCCTTTGGACATGGTCGTAACGGTCTCGGCAACGCCAAGGCCGCACTGCTCGAGAAACGTGGCAAACACGCCTTCCTTCTCCCGGGTATCGACTCGGACGAAGCGTCCTGCAAGATTTCTCAAATGAACGGCGGTGAGATGGACCGCGTCCAGATCGCTGCGCGTGACCACCGGACCGATCACATAACCACGCCCGAATTCGCGACACATGGAATAGCCGACGATCTCGCCGCCACGGCTCAAAGTTTGGATTGAGGCATTCGCCGAAAGCAGTGCGAGCAGCCTCTCGCGGTCTGTCCCAAATGCACGCTTGTCGAGCGCCATGATTGCCTTCAGCCTGTCGCTCGGCAGCACTTGCAATTCACCATCCATGGCCGGCATAGCCGGGAGTGCCGACGAAACCTCCCCTTGGCGCATGAATACGATTCCCTCGGTCGTGAAACCAAGTGAGACATAGAGAGGATAGGCGGCATGGGTGGCGTTAAGCGCCAAATTGCGATCGCCACATTGCTCGAGTACCTGGTCCATGAGCCATCGGCCGCCGCCTTGCGCTTGTGTGCGGGGCGTTGTGATCACCACGCCGATGGTGGCGAAATCATCTCCTTGCGGAAACCACATCGCGCTGCCGAAAACCCGGCCAATGCCGTCTACGGCAACGATGCCGCGGCCCGCACGGCGCAGCATATCCCAGTCCTTCGGCCGATGCGGCCAGCGGACTGAGATCGAGAGCGCGTGGAGCAGATCGACTTCGACTTCGTCGATGTCCCGCGCGACCAGTTCGAAAGACTTCAGGCGCACTGATCTCTGCATTTCAGTCGACCCGCTCCTTGTCCAAGTCCAGTGCTTGCTAGCACGTCCTGACGCCGCTGACGGTTCCGCAGCTGTCTTTTGCCCTATGATTGCACCCGAAAGCCAGCAGGTTTCGCTGGTTCCGGGCCGATATTCGAAATCTTCCGCCAAAGCATAGCTTCATTCGGCACGGAATGCTCTCGCCTGCTGCCACACTTGTCGCATCCAGCGAACTGCGTGTGGAGCGGCGCCCGGTGAATGTTGAGGAAATTCTTGCGAGGCTCATTGCGTTCCCCTCGGTCGTGGGCTCGCCCAATGGCGCGATCGTCGACTGGGTGCGTGAATATTGCGAGGCGGCCGGAGCGGAAGCGACCGTCCTTCGCGGGCCCGAAGGCGACCGGTCTAATCTGTTTGTCACAATCGGACCGCGGCGCGCCCGCGGCTACATCTTGTCGGGCCACATGGATGTCGTGCCGGCCGGGGAACAGGAATGGAACTCGGATCCCTTTGTGCTGCGTCAAGACGGCGCCAGGCTTCATGGTCGAGGCACCTCCGACATGAAGGGCTTTCTCGCCTGCGTGCTGGCCGCCCTGCCGCGGCTTGCGGCAATGAACTTGCAGCGGCCCATTCATCTCGCATTCTCCTATGACGAGGAGGCAGGTGCCCGTGGTGTGCCGCATCTCATCGCCGCTCTGCCAAACCTGTGCGAGAAGCCGCTTGGCGCGATTATCGGTGAGCCGAGCCGGATGGAAGCCGTGCGGGGGCACAAAGGCAAGGTGGCTGCGCGGCTCGAGGTGAGCGGACGGTCCGGCCATTCTTCACGGCCCGAGCTGGGACTGAATGCCGTGCACGCAATGGCAGGTCTCGTCACGCAGGTCGTGGCCTATGGCCAGACCCTTGCGAACGGGCCGTTCGACGCGGAATTCGAGCCTCCATACTCGTCACTGCAGGTCGGTGTCATCGCGGGCGGCCAAGCCGTCAACATCATCCCCGATCGCTGCACCGCCGAGATCGAGGTCCGTGCCGTGCCGGGTGTTTCCCCATCATCTTTGCTCGAGCCCGTAAAGGGCCAGCTAATGGCTCTACGTAACAGCGGCTTCGAGGTGGCGTGGCGTGAGTTGAGCGCCTATCCGGGGCTCTCGCTCGCGCAAGGGAGTGAATTGGCGGTCCTTCTGGGCGAGTTGACGGGGCGCGAGCCGCTGCCTGCGGTGAGTTACGGCACGGAGGCTGGCCTCTATCAGCAGGCCGGCATCGATGCGATCATATGCGGTCCCGGCGATATCAGCCGGGCTCATCGTGCCAACGAGTATATCGAGATCGGCGAACTTGCTGCCTGCCAGAGCATGATCGAGCGTCTTGGCATGCGCCTTGTCGCATAGCGGGAGAGGGCAGGTTCATGGCTTTTCTTTTCAATTCCGACCCGGTGCGCGCAGCGGTCTTCCGCAAGGTTTTCGCACGCGAGCTTCCGGACGTGGAATTGTTCCACAGCAGCGAATGTGTCGACCCTGAGAAGGTGCGATACCTTCTGACTTGGACGGCGCCCGATAACATCGGGCGCTATCGCAATCTCGAAGTGCTGTTTTCGCTTGGCGCCGGCGTCGACCAGTTCAAGCGTGAAAGCCTGCCTCGGCAGGTGAAACTGGTGCGCATGGTCGAGGACGGCATCATTCGCATGATGCAGGAATATGTCGTCCTCGGCGTGCTGAGCCTCCACCGGGATATGGTGGCGTATCGTGAACACCAGAGGTGCCGGACGTGGCGGGGTCTTGCCGCTCCGCAGGCGACTGAACGCCGGGTGGGGTTTCTTGGCCTTGGCATGCTGGCGCAGGCCGCCATCGAGCGATTGCTGCCGTTTCGCTTTGCCCTCGCCGCCTGGAGCCGAAGCAGTAAGGAGATCGAAGGGGTCACCTGCTTTCATGGCGCCGACCAGCTTGCCGGTTTTCTCGCGCAGACAGATATTCTCGTCTGCCTGCTGCCGCTGACGAACGAAACCCGCGGCATCCTCGATGCGGAACTCTTCTCCCGGCTGCCAGCCGGGGCGAGGCTGCTGCATGTCGGCCGCGGGCCGCAGTTAGATCAAACCGCCCTGGTCCAGGCTCTCGACAACGGTCACCTCGCTGCCGCGATGCTCGATGTCACCGATCCCGAGCCGCTGCCAGACGACCATCCGCTCTGGCGGCACCCGAAGGTGGCGATCACGCCGCACATCGCTTCCGTAACGCAAGCAGATTCTGCGGCGAAATCCGTCGTGGACAATATCCGGCGCCACCGCGCCGGAGAAGAACTGATCGGCCTCGTCGATCGGACACTCGGCTACTAACCAGGAAACATGACATGTCACTTCTGATCACGATCGACACAGATCCAGCCTTCGCGCCCAAGCAGGCATTACCGGCTCCGGAGCGGCTCATCTCCGGCAATCCCTCCTTCAAGACTTGGGCGCAGGACGCATCGAAAGGCGAGAAGGTCCTGACCGGCGTCTGGGAGGCGACGCCCGGCGAGACACATTCGATCAAAGGCACTACCTGCGAATTCTGCCACATCGTTTCGGGTCTCGTCGAAATCGAGGAGACAGGCGGTGAGACCAAGACTTACCGTGCCGGCGACAGTTTCGTGATGAAGCCGGGTTTTGTCGGCGTGTGGCGCACGATCGAAACCGTGCGCAAGATCTACGTCAGCGTTTACGACTGAGCTCAACGCTCAAAGTCCGGCCAAAGAGCGCGCGGCGGATCCAGAACAATCGACTTTCCAGGTCACGCCCAACGCGATTCGACGCCGTCGGGCGGCTCATCCTCGGCGGAAAATGCGGCGCGCTGTCGACTATTGTCCCGATGAAACTCGGTACGAGACACCTATTGTCGCTGCGTGTTGAGCAAGCTGCGACCTTCGGTACCCATCGGTCTCCAGGAGGATCTCAATGAAGGCTTACACGATAGCGCTCATTCCCGGCGACGGCATCGGCAAGGATGTGACCGAGGCGGGATGGCAGGTGCTGCAGGCGGCGGCAAAGCGAGGCGGTTTCGCCCTTGATCATACGAAATTTCCATGGTCGTGCGCCTACTATCTGGAAACCGGTGCGATGATGCCGCCTGACGGCGTCGAGATGCTGCGGAAGTTCGATGCGATTTACCTCGGCGCTGTGGGGTGGCCAGCGAAGGTGGCAGACTCCGTATCGCTTCACGGGCTGCTTCTGCCGATCCGCAAAGGGTTCACGCAGTATGCCAACACACGCCCGCACAGGCTGTTGCCAGGCGTTCAGGGACCCCTTCGCCGTGATGGTTTCGACATCCTGTGCATCCGCGAGAACACGGAAGGCGAATATTGCGGCGCCGGTGGGCGCATTCATTCCGGCACGGCCAATGAGGTCGCGATCGAGACGGCAATCTTCACGCGTGAGGGCGTCGAAAGAATCCTCCGTTTCGGTTTCGAACAGGCGCGGACGCGTCGCAAGCAGCTCGCATCCGTCACCAAATCCAACGCGCAGAGACATTCGATGGTTTTCTGGGATGAGGTCACGCGCGAGGTGGCGAAAGACTATGCCGATGTGGAGGTCTCGCACTACCACGTCGACGCCATTGCCGCCCGGATGGTCCTGGCGCCTGAAAGCCTCGACGTGATCGTCGCCTCGAACCTTTTTGGCGACATCCTCACCGATATTGGAGCAGCCATTCAGGGCGGACTGGGTTTCGCCGCCTCCGCCAATATCAATCCCGATCGCAGCGCGCCCTCCATGTTCGAGCCTGTCCATGGTTCGGCACCCGATATCGCGCATCTCGGCATCGCCAATCCGATCGCCGCGATCTGGTCCGGCGCCATGATGCTCGGCCATTTGGGCGAGGGGCAGGCCGCGGCCGAAGTGATGTCGGCGATCGAGTCCGCAACCACACGTGGGATAGGCACGATTGCAGGCAAGGACACGACTGAAGCAATCACGCAAGCCGTGCTGGCAGGATTAAGCTGAAGGAGCAGAGGAAAAGACCATGAACGCGATAACGAAGATCGGTTTCCTGAAGGATGGGAATTTGTTTCGCCAGCGGGGACTTATTGGCGATGTCTGGCAGCATGCGCACAGCAACGCGACTGTCGATGTGACCGATCCGGCCAGTCTGGAGGTGCTTGGAACCGTGCCCGACATGGGCCGGGATGAGACAAGGGCTGCAGTAGACGCCGCCCAGGCGGCGTTCAAGGACTGGAAGGCCAGGACCCATGCCGAACGCGGAGCGCTTCTGGAACGCTGGCACAGCCTGATATTGGAAAATGAAGAGGACCTGGCGTTGCTGCTGACGCTGGAACAGGGCAAGCCTCTGGCGGAGGCACGCGGTGAAATCCGCTATGGCGCCTCCTTCGTGAAATGGTTCGCCGAAGAAGCACGCCGGATCGGTGGCGCGACCATTCCGTCGCCCACGCCCGATCGCCGCATTCTGGTGCTGAAGGAGGCCGTCGGCGTCTGTGCCATCATCACGCCATGGAATTTCCCCAACGCGATGATCACGCGCAAGGTGGCGCCGGCGCTGGCCGCGGGTTGTACGGTTGTCATCAAGCCGTCGGAATTCACGCCATTCTCGGCGCTGGCGCTCGTCGTCCTGGCGGAACGGGCAGGTATTCCTGCCGGCGTGATCAACATTGTGACCGGCATGCCCGTCGAAATCGGCAACGAATTGATGGCTAACGAGACGGTGCGCAAGATCTCGTTCACCGGCTCGACCCGCGTCGGAGCGCTGCTCATGCGTGGCGCGGCCGATAGCATCAAGCGGCTCAGCCTCGAGCTCGGCGGCAACGCGCCCTTTATCGTCTTTGACGACGCCGATCTGGGCAATGCAGTGGAGGGGGTAATCGCATCCAAGTTCCGAAATGGCGGTCAAACCTGCGTTTGCGCGAACCGGATTCTCGTGCAGACGGGCGTGTACGACGCTTTCGCAGAAAAGCTGAGCCAGCGCGTATCGCGAATGAAGGTTGGCGCAGGGACCGACGACGGCACTGAGATCGGCCCGATGATCAATGCGGCCGCGATTGACAAGATCGAGCGTCACATCGCGGATGCACAGGCGAAAGGCGCGCGGATCATCGCCCAAAGCGAGACGGTGCCGGACGGCAAGCAGTATGCACGGCCCGTTGTGCTGGGAGAGGCTACCACCGAAATGCTCCTGGCATCGGAAGAGACGTTCGGCCCGGTGGCCCCGCTGTTTCGCTTCGAGACCGAAGAAGAGGCCATCGCGATCGCGAACGGTACGCCCTTTGGCCTTGCCGCCTACTTCTACACCGACAATCTCAAACGGTCATGGCGTGTTGCCGAGGCGCTGGAGTTTGGTATGGTCGGGCTCAACACAGGCATGATCTCGACCGAGGTAGCGCCTTTCGGCGGTGTCAAGCAGTCAGGGGTGGGTCGCGAAGGATCGCAGCTCGGCATCGAGGAATATCTCGAGGTCAAGACGCTTCATGTTGGCGGGCTTAACTAGTTCTCTTGCAAGCAGGTGGAAACAACTGCTGCTCCAAGCATTGGAGCAACAAGAAAAAGGGCGGTGAAACCCGCCCCTTCCTTGTATTGCGCCCAGTGGTTATTAACCTGGTGGAAGCGCCTCTACCTGGCCCGACTACACTGGCAACAGACGTTCAGGCCAATTCGCGAACGGGCTCCAGTCCGACGGCGCCAGCCAGACCGCCGATGTCCTTGATTTCGGTGTACTCGTAGTAAGGGTTCGCGGGTTCGTGGCCACGGTTCACCCACACTTTGCTCTTGATGCCAAGATCATAGGCGGTCATGAGATCGTAGCGGAATGAAGACGACACATGCGTAATGTCCTCCGGGCCGCAGCCGAGCTTGTCGAACATATATTCAAAGCCCTTCATGTGCGGCTTGTAGGCGCCAGTCTCCTCGGCCGTGATGATCATGTGGAAGGGTGCGCCGAGTTTCTCAACGTTCGACATGATCAGGCTCTTCATGGAATTCGACAGGATCACCAGCGGGATTTCCTTGGCGACCTTGGCCAGTCCGGCAGGGACATCCGGGTGCGGACCCCATGTCGGTATTTCCGAATAAATGCGCTGCGCATCCTCAGGCCGGAACGTCACGTTGTTGCGCTTGCAGGCGCGCTCCACGGAATTGTGCACGACCTCGCTATAGGGCTTCCAAGCGCCAAGAACCTCATCGAGGCGATAGGCCGAGAAATCCTTGATGAACTGCGCCATTGCGGCTGGGGAGAGCTCCGCACTGTAAACTCGTCTCGCCGCGCCGGCCATGTCGAAATTGGTCAGCGTACCGTAGCAATCGAAGGTGATGTATTTCGGTCTAAACTGCGTCATTGCCGTCTATCCTTCCTATTCTGGCGGCACAGCGTGCCTTTTACGACAAGGATCATAACGAGCAGCGGAAAGGACTAGTCGCCGCATTCTCTGCCGCTCGAAGCAGATTGTTTTGTATCGTGGTAGGGCTTTGGCAGAGAGTTGCGCACGACCTGGTTGCGAATTTGCCAGGAGCTTCCTCGCCTCGGCTCGTCGGCATAAAATGCGGCGCCGGCCGCAAAGGAAAGTCAAAAGACCTCACCTACCGGAACGCGTCGGGAGGAACTGCTGTCGGCCGCAGCCTAACTTGGCATTGAAGAATTCAGGCCGGGAAACCCCCCATGACCGCAGAGCGCGTCACGCTCAAAACAATGACAACCGAGCATTTGAACGATGCTGTCGAATTGTCCCGCCAGGTCGGATGGCCGCACCGTCGTGAAGACTGGGAACTGATGCAATCGCTCAGCCAAGGCGTGGTTGTCCAGGAGGAAGGATGCGTGGTGGGGACGATCTTGATGACGCCCTATGGCCACGATGCCGCTACCGTCAACATGGTCATCGTCGATGCCGCAATGCGCGGTCGCGGGCTCGGGCGCAGGCTGATGGAGGAGGCGCTTGCCAAGGCAGGCGAGCGCACCTGCTATTTGGTGGCGACTCAGGAAGGGCTTCCGCTCTACGAGAAGCTGGGATTTGTCGCGACCGGCAAGATAGTGCAGCACCAAGGCCTGGCGCCGCCTGTAGACGCGCCGGAACATGTGTCATGGAGCGAGGACGGCGACCAGGCGCGCCTTGTCGCTCTGGATCGGGCGGCGTTTGGTCATGACCGGTCGGCGCTCATGCGCTCGTTGCGCGAGCGCGCGAAGTTCGCCGTCGTTCGCGATCAAGGCGATGTTCAGGCGTTTGCGGCAATTCGTCGGTTTGGCCGCGGGCTGGTCATTGGGCCGGTGGTGGCGAGGAACCTTTACGAAGCGAGATGCGTGATCGATTTCCTGCTGGCCGACTGTCCGGGCGAGTTTGTCCGCATCGACACGGACGAATCCACAGACCTCGGCGAATGGTTTACCCGGCGCCGACTGGCTCGCGTCGGCGATGGCATAACGATGCGACGAACCGCAGGCGAGCCGAAGGACGAAACCACACCACACCGGACTTATGCGCTCGTCAGTCAGGCGCTACGCTGAAATCGGAGGAAGAAATGCTTGCAAACTCCCTGATCGAACTCGATCGCGCACATCTGGTTCACCCGTTTTCATGCTATCGGAGCCACGAAGAGACGGGCGTGCGGGTGCTCAAATCCGCCAAGGGCGCGACGGTGACCGAGGCAAGCGGGAAAACCTTGCTGGACGGATTCGCGGGTCTATGGTGTGTAAACATCGGATACGGGCAGGAAAGTGTTGTCGAGGCAGCGGCCAAGCAGCTAAGAGAGCTCCCTTATGCGACGGGATATTTCGGGCTGGGGTCGGAGCCGGCCATTCGTCTTGCCGCCCGGCTTGCCGAACTGGCGCCTGGCGATCTGAACCATGTCTATTTCACGCTGGGCGGTTCCGACGCGATAGACAGCACGATCCGTTTCATTCGCTATTATTACCACGCCAAGGGTACGCCGCGAAAAGACCAGTTCATCTCGGTCGAGTATGGCTACCATGGATCCTCGACGGTAGGGGCAGGTCTGACCGCGCTGCCGGCTTTCCATGCGGGCTTTGGCGTGCCTTACGACTGGCAGCACAAGATCCCCTCGCACTACGCCTATCGCAATCCGGTCGGTGCCAACCCGCAGGCGATCATCGATGCATCGGTCGCGGCGCTGCGCGCCAAAATCGCTGAACTGGGCGCCGATCGCGTCGCGGCCTTCTACGCTGAACCTATCCAGGGTTCGGGTGGTGTCCTGGTTCCACCAGCAGGCTGGCTAAAGGCCCTGCACGCCGTGTGCAAAGAACACGACGTTCTGTTCGTTGCCGACGAAGTCATCACTGCGTTTGGCCGCACGGGCCCCCTTTTCGCTTGTGAGGAGGACGAGGTCGTGCCGGATCTGATGACCACCGCGAAAGGACTGACGTCGGGCTACGTGCCGATGGGCGCCGTCTTCATGACCGACCATGTGTATAATACGATCGCGGACGGAGCCGGCAAAGCGGCTGTCGGCCACGGCTATACCTACTCAGCCCATCCGGTGAGCGCGGCAGTCGGGCTCGAATGCCTGCGTCTCTATGAAGATGGCTTGCTCGAGAAGGGGCGCAAGGCCGGGAATCGCCTGATGGACGGCCTCCGCTCGCTCGCCGATCACCCGCTGGTTGGCGATATTCGCGGTCGCGGCATGCTGGCCGCAATCGAGCTTGTCACGGACAAGGAGCGCAAAACACCACTGCCGGCGGCCGCCGATCCGGGGCGCCGCATCTTCGACCGCGCGTGGGAGAACGGCCTTGTCATTCGCGCCTTCAACAGCGGTATTCTCGGCTTTGCGCCGCCGCTCTGCTGCACGGACGACGATATCGATGGTATCCTCGAACGCACGCGAATGACGCTGGATCAAACGCTCGAAGACAAGGACGTGCGGGCAGCGATGAAGGGTTGACCGATGCCATCGCCGAAGCGAACTTGGCAATTTCAGCTATGTGGAACGTCCTCACGTTGCACAAACGTGGCGGAACAGTGTATGGCTCTCAGGACCGCGGAGCGCGCCTTTTCATCTGTCGAAAATGATGTCGAGAGGCAAATGGGATTTTACGATCGGTGACTTCAGCACGACGAAGCTGAAATATTTGTCGATCCCGATATCCATTTCGAGCATGCGCTCCATGATCGTCTGATACTCGCTTACGCCCGCCGTGACGAACTTCACAAGGTAATCGTATCCGCCCGAAATCAGATGGCATTCGATAACAGAATCGACTTTCTGAATGGCGGTGAGAAATCTCGCGAAGTCATACGGTTGATGGTGCTTGAGCGTAACCTCGGTGAAGATCGTTAGAGTCTGTCCGAGCTTGGACACGTCGATCTGGGCGGAATAGCCGGTAATGAAGCCTTCCGCCTGAAGCTTTTTCACTCGCATCAGGCAAGGACTCGGCGAAAGGTTGACCAGGTCGGCAAGCTCGACGTTGGTGACGCGCCCGTTCTTTTGCAGTTGGGATAAGATCTTGATGTCGATCTTGTCGAGCTTCATCGCAAACCTGTCACACCTTTGAACCGCGGACCGTCCGGCAGACGGCGTCCGTCACTTCCTACGTGGTCGCTGTCCCAACAACGTCCGGCGTCAGCACGCCTTCACTCGTCACCGCTTCTACAGCGCTCATCAACCGGAAGGCGGCTGCGCCTTCGCCCAGATGTTCGAGCATCTGGGCAGCGGTCCAGAAGGTGGCGACGGGGTTGGCAATGCCCTTGCCGGCGATGTCGAAAGCCGATCCGTGGATTGGCTCGAACGTCGAGGGATAGCGCCGCTCGGGATCAATGTTGGCGGTCGGTGCAACGCCGAGACTGCCCGCGAGCGCGCCTGCAAGGTCCGACAAAATGTCGGCGTGAAGATTGGTGGCGACGATCGTATCGAGGCTGCGAGGTTTGAGCGTCATACGCACCGTCATAGCATCAACCAGCATCTTGTCCCACGCGACGTCAGGGAACTCTTGCGCCACCTCGGCTGCGATTTCATCCCACATTACCATGCCGTGACGCTGCGCGTTGGACTTCGTAACAACAGTCAGGAGCTTTCGCGGCCGTGACCGCGCCAGCCGGAATGCATAGCGCATGATGCGGGTGACGCCGACGCGCGTGAAGATGGTGACTTCGGTTCCCACCTCCTCGGGAAGCCCGCGATGGGCGCGGCCGCCGTGGCCCGAATACTCGCCCTCCGAATTCTCCCGCACGATCACCCAATCCACATCACCAGGGCCGACGCCCGACAGCGGCGAAGCGATGCCAGGCAGTATCCTGGTCGGCCGCACGTTCGCGTACTGGTCAAAGCCTTGGCAGATCGGCAGCCGGAGGCCCCAGAGCGTGATGTCGTCGGGCAGATCGGGGACGCCTACCGCGCCAAAGAAGATGGCGTCGAAGCGCTTGAGTTGCGTCATGCCATGTTCGGGCATCATCCGGCCATTGGCCTTATAGTAGTCCGAGCCCCAGTCGAAGTGCTGGACGCGCAGCTTGAAGTCGCCGCAGCGCTGCTGCTGCGCCTCAAGCGCCTGGAGGCCGGCGGCGATCACCTTTGGGCCGATCCCGTCGGCAGGAATGGCGGCAATCTCATATTCGCGCATCGTCACTTCCCTGTTTTGAGCACTCGCGGCCTCAATCTCGCGTGCGCCGGTTGTACCTTGGCAAGCTGATCTCCTTAGAATTCAGCGACCTTGCCCCACGCAGCGCTCTTCAGGCGTTCGGGCCTATAAGGACGCGGATCGACAATAGGCTCGCTGCCTGAAATTATGTCGGCGATCATATGCCCTGCGCCGGGGCCAATCCCGAAGCCGTGACCACTGAACCCCGCTGCCAGGATGAAACCCGGAATCCCCTCCACTTCGCCGACTGCGGGAATGCCGTCGGGTGTACTGTCGATATAACCCGCCCAGACATCGGAGATCGCGACGCGCTGGAGTTCGGGGATCAATTCGCAGGCTCTTCGATATGTCAGCCGAATCTGTCCCATGTCAGGCTTCGGGTCGAGAATCCGGTTCCGTTCCATTGGCGTAATATCGTCAAGGCCCCATTTGCGCAGGCTTTCATGGCCCTGACGCCAGCCCTCGAAGGCGCCCGGAGCGAGATTGCGCCAGCGGCGTGCGAACATCGGTATAAACTCGCGGCTGAACCTGAACTGCTGTGGCGTTGGATCGACGCGAGCCCGCCCGCTGATCGCCAGCGTGTATCCACCGTTGCTGCGCTGCGTCAGCGAGACGCTCGCGGTATGCAGGGTATCAGGCAGGCCAGTTGCGCCTGGCGCCACGGCTAGAATGGATTGACGCACGGCAGCTTGCGGAAAGCGCATACCAAGCTGGTTGCAGAAGGAGGAAGCCCAGGCGCCTCCGGCCATGACCACGGTCTTCGCACGGATGGTTCCCGCTTCCGTCACGATGCCGCTGACCCTGCCGGCGCTCAACTCCAGTCCACGCGCTGCGCAATGCTGATTCACCGTGCCGCCCGCCGCCATGATTCCGCGCGCGGCAACCGGCACCGCCTTGGAGGGATCCGCCGTTCCGTCAGTCGGTGAGAAAACGCCGCCCTTCCATTCGCGTCCGGTCGCCTTGCCCCGCTCGGTGGCTTCCTCCGCGCACAGAACATGCGTCGTAACGCCTACCGTCCTGGCGAAGTCACGCCATTTCGCCCAGCCCGCCAGCTCATGTTCGTCCTGTGAGAGATAGAGGAGCCCGCAACGGCGAAATCCAGTATCCTCGCCAGTCTCCTGTGCCACCTTCTCCCAGAGATCGAGACTCTTGGTCGCCATCGGCAGCTCGCGCGCATCGCGGTTCTGCTGGCGGCACCAGCCCCAGTTTCGGCTGGACTGCTCCGCCGCCACGCGCCCTTTCTCGACCAGGGCGACGCTGACGCCGCGGCGTGCGAGATAATACGCCGTGAACACGCCCACCACGCCGCCCCCGATGACGACGACCTCCGCCTCGCGAGGCAGTGATGGACTGGCTTCGATATGCATGAGTGGTGCAGGCATGGGCGGGAAACCTGTGTTTGACACAGCCTAGTGCATGGACTTCAGCCATAACCCGCGAAATTCGTAGGCGGGCGAAATATCCTGCCGTTTGAGCCGTGGGGGACGGACAATTGTTGCGGCTCGAGACCGGTTGCGTCCTCACCACCGGAACCGGGCATATCCTCACCTGTTCGGATCGGCCCGGGATGACCATGAGCGTGACGCTGCAATGAGTTTGCTCCTGCTGTCACGATACTCTGGCACCATTGGCGGAGCGATGGTCGCCCCGGTTTCGAGGGATTCGGCCGTGGCAGCAGCCACGGCTCCTTGCCATGGTAGGCACATACTGTCGTCGCAAGGATGCACTTGCCTGATCTGTCCCGTGGCGCTGGAACAGGCGCAGAGTGAAATGCCAAATTTGGCCTCCTTTGCAGAAGTTCGTGCTGCCTGCGTGCCGAATTTCAACGACTCTGCCGGCCAGAATGGGTCACACTCATTGTCGATTAAGGTCCGTTACTCCCCGGACATCCGCCACACAGTGCCACGATGGCAGGGAGGTTTGTAAGTGAGCCGGAGAGTTCACGATAGGGAACAGTTTGACCGATTGATCGCCCCGGGCGGAGATCGACAACGCAATCCGCAGCGGGCTGAAGAGCGCGGCTGAAAAGGGAGAGGTCTCGATGATCGCCAGCATCCAAGCTGTAGCTCCTCATGAAGTGGCGCTCTCGGTGCGCGATCTGACCGTAAGTCTGCCGGCCGGCATGGAGCGGGTCCATGCGGTCGAGAATATCTCGTTTGATCTGAAACGCGGCCAGATCCTTTGCATCATAGGCGAGTCCGGATCGGGCAAGTCGGTCACGGCAAACGCGATCATGGGCCTTCTGCCAAAGGTGATCCGCGTCTCAACGGGTGCGATCCAGCTGGAGGGGATGAACATCATCGGCATGTCTCCCGACAAGCTGCGCAACCTGCGGGGACGGGTCGTGTCGATGATTTTTCAGGACCCGCTCTCCGCGCTCAACCCCTTGATGACGGTGGGTGCGCAGATTGACGAGGTCATGGCCGCGCATGGATACGGCACGCCAAAAACCTGCCGCAGCCGCGCCATCGAGCTGCTCACCGAAGTGGGCCTGCCAGATCCCGAACTCATGTATCACCAGTATCCTTTCCGGCTTTCTGGCGGGCAGCGGCAGCGCGTCATGATCGCCATGGCCCTGGCGCTCGAGCCGACGGTGCTGATCGCCGATGAACCGACCACCGCGCTCGACGTAACCACCCAGGCACAGATCCTGGAACTTATCCGAGACATTCAACGCCGCAAGGGCATGAGCGTGATGTTCATCACCCACGATTTCGGCGTGGTGGCCGAGATCGCCGACAGTGTCGTGGTGATGGAAAAGGGTCACATTGTCGAGCAGGGCAGCGCCGAGCAGGTCTTGAAGGCGCCCAAGCATCCTTACACCCAGCGCCTGATCGCGGCCGTACCGCATCTGATCGGCGAGGATCGCCCTCGTGCGGAGCCTGGCAGCAAGGAGCCAATCCTGAAGGTCGAGGGTCTGGTGAAGACCTATCGTGGCGGCGGTGCGTTGTTCGGCGCGCAGCGAATTGTGAAAGCTGTGAACGAGGTTTCGTTCGAACTGGCGCCTGGCCGGACGCTGGGGGTCGTGGGCGAGAGCGGTTCAGGAAAATCCTCGCTGGGCCGGCTTCTGATCAAATTGCTGGACAGCGACGGCGGCGAGATTTTGTTCGAGGGGTCCGACATAGCAAAGCTTTCCGAAGCGAAGTTCCGCCCGCTAAGACCGCGGATCCAGATGATCTTCCAAGATCCCTTCGCGTCCCTGAACCCACGCTCAACGGTCGGCCACATCATCACGGTTGGCCCCGTGGCACACGGGATGCCTTATACGCAAGCGCGCGAAGAAGCGCGGGTGCTTCTGGCCCATGTCGGTCTCGATGCTGGCGCCTTCGACCGCTATCCGCACGAGTTTTCGGGTGGGCAACGCCAGCGCATAGGCATCGCTCGGGCTTTGATGTTTAAGCCGAGGCTTTTGATTGCTGACGAGGCGGTCTCCGCGCTCGACGTCTCGATCCAGGCGCAGATCCTGCAGCTCCTGGACCAGATCCAGCGCGAGACCGGCGTGTCGATGGTCTTCATCACGCACGACCTGCGCGTGGCCAGCCAGATCTGTGACGAAATCGCCGTGATGCAGAAGGGCCGGATCGTCGAGCGCGGACCGCCCTCGCAGATATTCTTGAACCCGCAGGCGGCCTACACGCGCCAACTGGTAGCGGCAATCCCAGGGGAGCGGCCGGGCAATGCCCGTCCCGTTGCAGCAAACGCATGAGAATAACAAGAGAGGAACTATCATGACCAAAAATTCAACGACTACTTCCAACTACTCGAGACGCCAGGCGCTGCGACTGATGGCCATAGGTGGAGCCGCGGGCATAATCGCGCCCAATCTGCTGGGCAAGCCCGCTTTCGCCAAGACTCCTGCCGCGGGTCCGTCCGGTCGCGTCGTCGTCGGTCTTTCACAAGAACCAACGGTCTTCAATCCGTTGATGGCGCACATCGAAGTCGATGACGCGGTCCATTTCTCGGTTTTCGATGCGTTGGTCAGGATGGACGCTAAAGGCGTCCTCCAGCCGAATCTCGCAGCCGAGGTGCCAAGCCAGAAAAATGGCGGCATTTCGGAAGACGGCCTCAACTGGCGCATCCGGTTGCGTGACAATGTCCGCTGGCACGACGGTGAACCCTTCACAGCCGAGGACGTGAAGTACACCCTTGAGCTCATCACAAACCCGAAGTTTCGCGCCTGGCGTACAAGCGGCCATTCGCTCGTACAGGACATTAAGGTGGTTTCGCCCACCGAGATCACATGGCGGATGAAGGAGGTTTTCGCGCCCTATCTGTCGTTCCTGGCCGAGACTTTCATCGTGCCCAAGCACATGCTGGAAAAAGAGGCCGATCCGAATACTGGCGCGTTCAACCAGGCGCCGGTCGGCACCGGCGCATTCAAATGGAGCCAGCGCGTCGCGGGCGATCATATCGAACTCGTCGCCAATCCCGACTATGCCGGCGAAGGTCCCTATATCGAGCAGCTCATCTTCAAATACATCCCCGACATGACCGTGCTCTACACGCAGTTCAAGAGCGGCGACGTGGACGTGGTCGACCAAGCCTACATCACGGCTGACCACTACACGGAGGCTCATGAACTGCCGGATCGCGTGGTGACGCTGGAGACAGGGTCGGCGCTCGAGTCCATCTATCTCAATCTTGAGCGTCCGCAGTTCAAGGAACTGGCGGTGCGCCAGGCGCTCTATGCCGCTCTGGACAGGAAGGCGGTCGTCGACACGATCTACTACGGCGTGGGTACACTCACCGAGAGTTTCATGCCTAAGGAGTCCTACTACTACAATCCGAACCTGCCCGCGCAGGAGTTTAACCTGGACCGGGCGCGCCAAATCCTTGATGAGGCCGGCTGGGCGCCGGGTTCAGATGGAATTCGCGCAAAAAATGGGGTGCGACTGTCCTTCTCCAATTCGACGACGTCAGGCAACAACCTTCGTGAGCAAACACAGCAATTCCTGCAGCAGACATTTGCCGAGATCGGCGTCGAGATGGTCATCTCGAATTTACCTCCAGCCGTCATGTGGGGCGAGTTCTGGCTGAAGTCGCAATTCGACACCGCCATGGTAGGAGTCACCTATCTGATTGCCGCGGACCCCGACGCCACAAACCGCCTCCATACGAAGGCAATCGCTGCCCAAGGCGGACACGGTTCGAACACCGGGCAATACTCCAACCCTGAGGTCGATGCTTTGCTCGAAAAGGGTGCTCGCAGCTTCGATCCGGAAGAGCGGCGCGGGATCTATAATCGCGTGCAGGAATTGGTGCGCCAGGACCTGCCCTTCCTGCCGCTGTTCGCGTACACAAACGTCCTTGGGCGCAAGAAGGGACTGGATGGTTTCGAGCCCAACGCCAACACGCGCACTGCGTCGTGGCATGCCGCAGCCTGGCAGTGGAAGGCCTAATCACGCAGTTGCCGCGGCCCAATTTCACTGGTGCGGCGGCAACAACTGAAATCGTCAACCTACAACGGAGGATTCAGAATGCGCGGCTTCCTGCTCAATCGCCTCTCGCAGAGCCTGGTGCTGCTTGTGATCGTTTCGATCATCGGCTTCGGCATTCTGAACCTCCTTCCCGGCGGCCCGCTGGCGCAATTCGGACTCGATCCCGGAATGACCCAGCAGGATATCGAGCGCCTTAAGGGGCTGCTGGGCCTCGATCGGCCTATATGGATCCAATATCTGGACTGGGCTTGGCGGCTGGTGCAGGGCGACTGGGGTCACTCCTTCCGTGACGGAGCGCCGGTATTGCAGATCATTGGCAGCCATCTCTTTGCCACACTGCTGCTGATGGGATCCTCAACCGCGATTGCGATCTCTCTTGGCGCCTGGATTGGAATCCGCGGCGCCACGCGCCGCTACTCGCTGTTCGACTATCTCGCAACTGTCGGTGCTATGGTTGCATTGTCGGTCCCTACCTTCTGGTTCGGCCTCGTCGGCATCTACATCTTTACCCTGAAGTTGGGCTGGCTGCCGGCGGGCAATATGTCCGAGATCGGCGATAGCTCGGTCCTGGGCTATCTCCACCATCTGATCCTGCCAAGCATCGTTCTGTCGCTGGTCCATGTCGCGATCTGGAGCCGCTATATGCGGACGGCGACCCTCGACGCCATCAGCCAGGACTTCGTCAAGACGGCTCGGGCCAAGGGGTTGAGTGAACGCCGGATTCTGATGAAGCATGTCGTCGGCAACGCGCTTTTGCCGATGATTACCTTGGCCGGAATGCAGCTTCCCAGCGTTCTCACTGGCGCGCTGGTGACCGAAACTGTCTTTACCTGGCCAGGAATGGGACGGTTGTTTCTTGATAGCCTTGGTTACAGCGACTATCCGGTTGTGATGGGGCTTTTGATGTTCTCGGCTATCCTCGTTCTGCTTGGAAACCTGATCGCCGACATTGTCGTCGCTATCGTCGATCCGCGCATTCGTCTGGCTTGAGCGCGCAACTTCCCCCGACAGGAGACAGCCGACATGACCGCTCTCACCGCAAATGCAGCTCCAAGCCGCTGGACAAACAACCGCGCGGCGCTTCGTTTCATGCGACATCGCCTGGCGCTGCTCGGCTTGGCGATGATCGTCTTCCTGACCCTTGCTTGCGTCCTCGGCCCCCATCTCTTGCCGTATGACTCACTGTATATCGATCTGCGGGCTCGCTTTGCTCCTCCGCTTACGGGTCACCACTTTCTAGGCACAGATCCGCTCGGCCGCGACCTGGCGGCAAGGCTCTTGATGGCAGGACGTATCTCGCTGCTGGTGGGCTTCTTCGCCATGCTGTTGTCGACGCTGATTGGCACGCTCGTTGGGGTAATTGCTGGATACCGCGGCGGCTGGATCGGGGCGACGCTGATGCGCACGGTCGACGCCTTTCTGGCCTTCCCGTCTATCTTTCTTGTGCTGGCACTTGCCGCAGCGCTGAAACCCAGCCCGATAATGATTACCGTCGTCATCGCTGCGACCAGCTGGATGGAAGTAGCCCGAATTGTGGAGGCCGAGGTCCGCTCGCTCCGCGAGCGCGAATTCGTCCAGGCTGGGCGAATGCTGGGGCTGAGCGGCACGCATATCATGTTTCGGGAGATACTTCCCAACGCCATCGGTCCAATTATCGTTGCTTCGACCTTGACGGTCGCGCGCGCCATTCTCATGGAAGCCTACATCAGCTTCCTCGGCTACGGCATTCAGCCGCCACTGCCAAGCTGGGGCAACATGCTCAATGGCGCCCAGCAATATCTGGGCAGCGCACCATGGCTGGCAATCATTCCCGGAGCGGCAATCACCATCGCGGTAACCAGCTTCAATTTCATTGGCGACGGACTGCGTGACGCGCTGGACGTCCGGGATGACCATATTTGAAGTGCCGCGAGCGATCGCTTTCTTAATCCCTGGAACATCAAGAGAAGTCAGCAACGTGCACGAGCCCAGAATCGAAAAGAACACGCCATACTGGTGGGAAGCGGCGCCCGTCATGCCGCTGCCGCCGCAGCGCGTGGCAAAGACACTTGACGTGGCAATTGTCGGCGCCGGTTATGCCGGGCTTTCGGCCGGGCTTGTGCTGGCGCGCGAGGGACGCTCGGTCGCCGCTTTTGATGCGATGAATCCGGGCGAGGGTGCTTCCACGCGCAATGGCGGGATTACGAGCGGAAGCATCCGGCCGGACTACGCCACGATCACCAAGCGCTTCGGTGAAGAGAAAGCCATGGCGATCGAGGCCGAGGGCAAGGTTGCGCGCGAATTCCTCTACGACTTCATCAAGACCGAAGGGCTCGACTGCGACTTCCGACTGGTTGGCCAGTTCAAAGGCGCTTTCGGATACGGACAGTACGAGAAGATGGCACGCAGCGCCGAGACTCTGGCAAAGAAACTGGGGATCGAGTCCTACGCCGTTCCGCATGCCGAGCAGCGAGACTATATCGGCACCGATTTCTACCGCGGCGGAACCGTTCGGATGGACGTTGGCGGCCTGCACCCCGCAAAACTCCATGCTGAACTCCTGCGGGTGGCGCTCGCATCCGGGTTGCCAGTCCATTCGCATACAGCGGTCAAAGCGATCGAGAGGAATGGTTCGGGGTTCCGCGTCGTGACTTCGGCAGGGACCGTGGATGCACGGCAGGTTCTGGTCTGTACCAATGGATACACCGACGGCGCCGCCCCCTTTCTGCGCCGCCGCCTGGTTCCGGTCCGCAGTCGGATCATCGTGACAGAGGAACTCGCGCCCGATGTCATGGCCCGCCTGATGCCGAAGCTAATGACGATCACCGAGAACCGGCAACTTGGTTTCTATTATCGTCCCTCGCCTGACGGAAAGCGCATTCTGCTGGGAGGGCGCGACAGTTCTCGCGTCGGCGATCCGATTGCCCCGAAACTTTTCCTACGCAAGGGCCTGGTGAACCTTTTCCCGGAGCTGGAAAACGTGCGCCTTTCGCATTGCTGGTTCGGCAACGTCGCGATGAACCGCGACATGCTGCCCCGCATCTTCGAGAAGGACGGTGTGGTCTATGCCACCGGCTTCTGCGGTTCGGGCGTGGTCTGGGCACCATGGGTCGGTATGCGTGCGGCCCACAAGCTTATGGGGCATGGCGAGCAGTCGCGCACGGCGTTCGACTTTCGACCGCCTTCCGCCATTCCGCTCTATCGCGGCAATCCATGGTTCATGCCGGCGATTATCCAGGGCTATCGGTTGCAGGACCGTATCGCCTTCTGGCGCGCCAGCCGCTGACGGCCAAAGGTGACGGCCTTTTTGACCATTCGTCGCTGCGGCCCGGCTGGAGGCACCTCGGCCGTGCCGCAGATCAAGAGGCTATCGCCGACGGCGAACGCTTCTGGGCGCATGCCTTCGAATATGCTGCGCCACGAACGGCATCGAGCATCATACGACTAACGCCAAGCATCATTGGACCAATGGACAGGTCGAAAGGATGTACCGCACGATCAAGGACGCTACGGTTAAACGCTTCTACTACGAGACCCACGATCAGCTCAGGTAACACCTCGCCGACTTCGTTGCCGCCTACCACTTCGCTGCAAGCTCAAGACCCTCAAGCGCGATCCAACGGACTCGCGAGCAGGTTACGCCGCCCTGCGCCGAACTGGAACTCGGTCGGGCTTGAGCAGTTCGTATCGATCAAGGGATCAAAAACCCACACATCTGGCGAAGTCCTAGATGATTTCGGCACATTCTTTCGAGCGCACGATGCGATGAAGGGCTGATCGGAACTATGCTTCCGCATTCTTGGCAGCCGAGGTTGGTTGGAACATGTCGCCCCGAGTCGAACGCATTCACAGCGATGAGCGTCTCCCGGCCGAGGTCGACGTCGTCATAGTCGGCGGCGGCATCCTAGGCTCTACGGCCGCCTATTTCCTGGCGAAGCGTGGCCTCTCTGTGGCTCTGCTCGAGAAGGGGCACGTCGCCTGTGAACAATCGAGCCGAAACTGGGGTTGGTGCCGTCAGCAGAACCGCGATCGGCGCGAACTGCCGCTCTCGGTGATCTCCATGCGACTGTGGGACGAGCTGACGCGCGATATCAATCGGGACCTTGGATTTCGACGCTGCGGTCTCGTCTTTGCGACTCACGACGAGGCTGTGCTCGCCGGCTGGGAAAGGTGGCGCGAGGTCGCCAGGGAGTACGAGGTCGACACCCGCATGCTGAGCCGGGCGGAGGTGGCCGAGCGCGTCCCCGAAGCGCGCGACAAATGGATCGGCGGGACCTATTCGGAACGGGATGGTAAGGCCGAACCTGCGCTCGCTGCGCCGGCTATCGCCGATGGGGCCAGAGCTCTGGGCGCCACCATCCACCAGGAATGCGCCGCGCGGGCGCTCGACTTGGCCAATGGCAAGATTGCGGGCGTGCACACGGAGAAGGGCTACATCAGAACCAGCGCGGTGCTGTGCGCCGCTGGCGCCTGGTCCTCGCGCTTCCTTAGGCCGCTCGGGATCAGTTTCCCCCAAGCGAGCATCCGGCAGACCGCGCTGCGTTCCACCCCGACAATCAACATAGGCGAGGCAATCTCCACACCCTACTGCACGATCACGCGCCGACTGGACGGCAGCTATACGCTTGCGATCAGCGGCAAGGCGAACCTCGAAATCACGCCCCAGGCTATCCGGTATAGCCGGGAATTCATGCTGCAATTCTTGCGTCGCCTAAAGAACGTCAGGCTCGGCATCGGCCAATCGTTCCTTTGGGGGCCGGATTCAGTGTCGGCGCTGCTGACAAGCGACGATCGGATCTTCGAACAGAATCGGGTGCTGGATCCTCCACCCTTAAAATGGCTGGTAAGCCAAGTGGTGGAGAGTGTTCGGAAGACCTTCCCCCAACTCGGCGATATAGAGATCGATAGTGCCTGGGGCGGCTTCGTCGATTGCACGCCGGACGCAGTGCCTGTGGTATCGCAGGTGGACGGGGTGAAAGGCCTCGTCCTCGCGGCGGGCTGCTCGGGCCACGGCTTCGGTTTGGGCCCGGGGCTTGGTTGTCTGGCCGCCGAGCTTGTCGTAAACGACACGCCTTGCGTCGATCCTACACCGTTCCGCCTGTCGCGTCTGGTCGACGGCTCGAAGCTGGACATCGCCGCTATCTGAAGATCAGCCGGAAGTCAGGCCTGACGCGCACCAACAATCGCCGCTATGGCCTGCAGGACAAGATCGCGTGGTGGCGGGCCTAACGTTGACGGCTGAAGCTGGCGGCCCATTGACCCTGCGGCGCTGCGGCCCGCTGAACGATCGCGTCTACAAGGGGAGCGTCACATGCACTACATGCCCACGCGCGGC
This sequence comes from Mesorhizobium sp. BR1-1-2, assembly GCF_020165435.1. Taxonomy (NCBI): domain Bacteria; kingdom Pseudomonadati; phylum Pseudomonadota; class Alphaproteobacteria; order Hyphomicrobiales; family Phyllobacteriaceae; genus Mesorhizobium; species Mesorhizobium sp. BR1-1-2. The sequence continues at coordinate 37,330 of NZ_JAIUID010000015.1, read as the reverse complement.
CATCCCGAACGCAGGAAGTTCTGCGAAATCCTGCTTGAAGGTCTGGCGCCGGATGGTGCCCGAGACCTACCCGCGTGTGGATGACGCAATGCTGGATCGGTGGCGGAGGCTGTCCTATCCGGACCTCGCCTTCGAGATCCTGTCGCTCTACATTGACGATATTCCGCCCGCCGATCTGAAGGCCATCTGCGCGAAGACCTATACGCCCGAGGTTTTCGGGACCGCCAAGATCGCGCCGGTGCGCGCGCTTGAGACTTTTCCGATTCCTGAGGTCTTCCCACTCAGGGCTGCCGTGTGTGGTTGCGCTCGTACGGGGCCGCGGAGCTCTGTCGTAAGGCTCTTTGTTCCAGTGCAGCCGCACCATCGAGGCGGGGACTTTTCGGTGCGAAGCTGATCAGCGGTGGGGCGTCTTGGCGCGGATCAGCGCGTCAGCCATGTAGAGGTCCTGCAGGGAGATACCGGAGCTGTCGAAGACAGTGATTTCGGTGTCGGAGAGGCGTCCGGACGCACGCTTGGCAATGACGTCGCCGATTGGTGTTACTGCAAGCACGCCGGCGTCGATCACGTCGCGCACGTGTTGGAACTCGCCGATCTGAACGGACTGGGAAAGCAGATCACAAAACAGACGTGCGTTGGGGAATAGTTCGCTCGGCAATTCGCGCTTGCCTGGAGCATCCGACCCCATGCTGACGATATGGGTTCCGGGTCCCACCCAAGCGGCATCGAACAGCGGTTCGCGTGAGGGTGTCGCCGTGACCACGATGTCGGCCGCACGCACGGCTTCATCGGGCAAGGCAGCGCGCGCCTGCAGGCCCCATTCGCCGATCTGATCAACAAAAACGTCGCGCCGCGGCGAATACGGGGCCACCACCAACACGCTTTCGATTGCGCGGATGCGTGCGAGCGCCCTCACTTCGAAGCCCGCCTGATTGCCGGCGCCGAATATCGCCAAAACCTTGGCCTGCTTGCGCGCAAGAAGATCAGCTGCAACCGCGTCGGCTGCGGCCGTCCTGTAGGCGTTCACCTTTCCGGCCTCGACTACAGCGCGGAGCCGCCCTGTATTCTGATCGAGCAGCACGATGGTGGAGTTGTGGCGGGGAAGGCCACGTGCCGGGTTGCCCGACCAGAAGGAGCCGATTTTCACTCCGGTCAGGTCGTCAGACGACCCGGATTTGATAGAGAAGGTATTGGTCGCCTCCCGTGTGCGCCCGATCACAGCAGGGAATACCCAGCCCTGCCCCGATGCTGCTGCCACAAGAGCCTCCCGCGCCGCCTCGAAAGCAAGCTCATGGGTGACGAGGGCGGCTGATTCCTCCTCGCTGATATAGATCATCCGAAATTCCTTCTGAGCATCAAGTGCTCATCGCTGGGAAGTGTTTGCGGCTATGCCATCGTAGAGGCTGAGATCGCATCCATTTTGGATGGTGCGGACGACTCGCCCAGCGAGGGTAATCACAAACGGGACTCAAGCTGCCGGACATTCTTCGCCCGATTTGTGCAACTTGGCGTGCCGAGGAACTGCCGAAAACGAATGATCTCGCTTATTTGAAAGGGAAAAACAGCAGAGAAATCTGCTGTTGGGGCGCAATTCTAAGGTCCGACTTCGATTCGACAGTGATCAAGAGACGGCACCTCCCCATGGCCCCGCAACTCGAGCGAGACGTCGTCATCCCTAGCGAGTTGATGAAATTGGAGCCCCGCCATCTGCCGGGCGCGCTGAAGCTGTCGCAGGAGATGGGCTGGCCCTATCGCCTGGAGGATTGGGAATTCGCCGCCACTTTCGGCAGGGGGCTGGTTCTCGAGCAGGCAGGGCAGGTGATTGGCACCGCCATGTCGTGGATTTACGGCAAGGCTTTTGCCACCGTCGGCATGATCATCGTCACTGGCCCTGCGCAAGGCGGTGGCAACGGTTCGCGGCTGTTTGATGGATTGCTTGAGGCGGCGCAGGGTCGCAACGTGCTGCTCACGTCCACCGAAGAGGGGCTCGCGCTCTACAAGCGGCGCGGCTTCACTGCCTGGGGCACGGTGCTCCAGCACCAAGCCCTTCTGACCACTGCGGTGACGCGGGGGGCCGGTGACGGTGTGCGTCAGGCGACGATCTCCGACCTCGCGGCGATCCAGGCTTTCGACGAACGGGCCATGGGCATGCCCCGCTCGTCGTTGGTGGCGGCGCTTGCCGATGCGGGCAAAGTCGTCGTTATCGAGCGCGACGGGCGGATTGCCGGCTACGCCATCAGCAGGAGGTTCGGCCGTGGCTATGTCATCGGTCCCTGTGCGGCCGAGAGTGACCAGGATGCGCGGCTTTTGATCTTGGCGCAGCTTTCTAAGCTTCATCATCAATTCGTTCGCATCGATATCTATGCCGAAGATGGATTGGGCGATTGGCTCGAGAGCCTCGGCCTCCAGCAGGTCAGCTCGGCGACCGCCATGGTCAAGGGGCAGCGGCCTGTCTCCGAGGGCTCAGCCCATACGTACGCGCTGGCAAACCAGTCGTTCACCTAGGAAACGAGATGATGAACAAGATGGCGGCAAATCTGGCAGCGAGCGAGACGACTGAGACGATCGATGCCTTGATTACCCCAGCGCTGCTTTTGGATCGCGGACGGCTCGAGCGCAACATTCAACGGCTGGCTGAGCGTGCCAAGAAGCTTGGCGTGGTGCTGCGCCCGCATATGAAGACGGCCAAAAGCATCGACGTCGCCCGATACGCGTTCCCTCGCGAGCCCGGTCCGATCACGGTCTCGACCATCGCCGAGGCGGAGTATTTCGCGGACCACGGCTTTCGCGACATCACTTATGCGGTTGGCATCTCGCCGGCTTCGGCCAGGCGCGCCATGGAGCTTTGTCGCCGTACCGGCGCTGATGTGAAGCTGTTGCTCGATACTGTGGAGCAGGCCGACGCCCTGGCCGGCGCGCGCCAAGCCACCGGCATGACGCCGTCGGTCTTCATCGAACTGGACTGCGATGACCATCGCGGCGGATTGAAGCCGGACGACCCTAGATTGCCCGTCGTGGCCAGCAGGGTCGTCGCTGCCGGTGCCACGCTCGTCGGGGTTCTCGCTCATGCGGGCGAATCCTACGGCTTGAACACGCCCGATGTACTGGTCAGGGCAGCGGAGAACGAGCGTTCAGCCACCGTGCGCGCAGCTGAAATCTTGCGCACCCAAGGCCATGCCTGCCCGATCGTCAGCGTCGGCTCGACGCCTACAGCGCATTTCGCCCAGAATCTCAAGGGTGTCACGGAGCTGCGGGCTGGGGTCTACATGTTCTTCGATCTCGTCCAGCACGGGATTGGGGTCTGCGACCGCGACGATATCGCGATTTCCGTACTGGCCACGGTGATCGGCTCGAAGCCGGAAAAGGGATGGGTGCTGGTCGACGCCGGGTGGATGGCGCTTTCGCGCGACCGGGGAACCGCAAACCAGCGGATCGATCAGGGTTACGGCGTGGTCTGCGACGAAAAGGGGCGGGTGCTTGACGATGTGATCGTGGCCCAGGCCAGCCAGGAACACGGTATCCTTGCCATGCGTGCCGGTTCAGGGAAATCCATGCCCGAACTGCCGCTCGGGTCTCGGGTGCGGATCCTGCCTAATCATGCGTGCGCGATGGCCGCGCAGCATGATTTCTACAGTGTCGTCAGAGGGGACAGCCCCAGGATTGAAGCGCATTGGGAGCGGATGCGCGGCTGGTAGGCGCGCAACTATGCCTCGGATGCCGCCCCACTTAAATCAGCATTGGTGGTCAAGAAAATGAAGTCTACCTCTTACGGGCTGTATATGTCGACGCTGATAGGCAGCACCATGACTGATGTCATGGATAGGCGCCCCGACTTGAATCCCTGGAAGGATTTCAACTGGCCGGTGATCCCCGGCTATTTCGGGCACCCCTGGTTCCTGCCGGTTCTGGGTGCCTATTACCGCATAAAGGATCTTGTCGCGTGATGACGCCCCTCGAACATCTGTCGCGCAACGGCCACCTGGACAAGTTCTTCATCGACGGTCAATGGGTCGAGCCGAGCGGCACCGCCAAGGGCGTCGTGGTGAACCCCTCCACCGAAGAGGTTGTGGCTCGGTTTCCGCTTGGAAACAGCTTGGACGTGGATGTGGCCGTTGCGGCGGCCCGCCGTGCATTCGCCGCCTGGAGCCGGACCACGCCGGAATATCGTGCCGGCCTGCTCGATCGCCTACAGGTGCTGCTCGAAGGGTGCAGTGAACTGCTTGCGCAATGCCTCACCCTCGAGATGGGCGCGGCGATCGGATATGCGCGCAGCTCTCAGGTGCCGCTGGCGATCGCGCATGTCAAGGTTGCGCGTGATGTGCTGACAGCCTTTCCCTTCGTCAAGCAGCGGGGGCAAACCGCCGTCACCCACGAACCGATCGGTGTCTGCGCCTTGATCACTCCGTGGAACTGGCCTCTTTACCAGATCACCGCCAAGGTTTCGCCGGCGCTCGCGGCAGGCTGCCCGGTCGTGTTGAAGCCGAGCGAGCTTTCTCCCCTGGACGCCCTGCTGTTCGCCGAAGCGATCGAGGAAGCCGGCTTTCCTGCCGGGGTGTTCAATCTGATCCAAGGTGATGGTGCATGCGTGGGTGCTGGTCTCGCGTCCCATCCGGATGTCGATATGATCTCCATTACCGGGTCCACCCGGGCGGGCATTGCGGTGGCGCAGGCGGCAGCGCAGACGGTCAAGCGTGTCGCGCAGGAACTCGGTGGCAAGTCGCCCAACGTGATCCTGCCGGACGCCGATCTCGACCGTGCCGTTTCTCTGGGCATAGCCGCCGCCTTCCGCAATCTCGGCCAGTCATGCAGCGCCCCGACGCGCATGATCGTGCCACGTCCGCTGCTCACCGAGATCGAGGAAATCGCCAAAGGAGCCGCTGCCCAGATCGTTGTTGGCGATCCTCTTTGCGAAGCCTCGACTCATGGTGCAATCGCCAACCGTGCTCAATTCGATCGCATCCAAACCATGATTGGTGTCGGCATTTCGGAAGGCGCGAAACTCCTGACCGGCGGAGAGGGTCGGCCCGGCGGTCTGAATGTCGGATTCTATGTAAAGCCGACCATCTTTTCGGACGTGCGCACGCACATGAGGATCGCGCAGGAAGAGGTCTTCGGGCCGGTTCTCTGCATCATCCCCTATGACACAGTCGAGGAGGCCGTCACTATCGCCAACGACACGGTGTACGGCTTGGGGGCCCATGTGCAAGGCGAGGACTTGGAGGTCGTCAGGGACGTCTCGTCGCGGATCCGTTCTGGCCAGGTGCACCTCAACTACCCGGCCTGGGATCCACACGCCCCGTTTGGCGGTTTCAAGCAGTCGGGAAACGGGCGCGAATATGGCGTCGAAGGCATGCTGGAATATCTCGAGGTCAAATCCATCCTCGGCTATTTCTAGGCGACAACTTTGCCCGGCGCAGAGGCGCGCCGGCGGCGCCATCCATGTCAGTAGGCCGCCTTCAATGGGCATCCCCGCATTCAGGCACTATCTTCCATTATTCCGTTGTCGCTAAGGGCGATCCTGGCCCGAATTACATTTTGCCTGAAGCGACTGCCCATGACGTCAAGACAACCCACTGGCCTCAAGGTGATGCGAGCGATTTGTTGCCGCGCATCTGATTGACCGCGGTCGCGGGGGCCGAGCACCCCGATCCCAGCCTACTCGCGTCCGCGGTGGCTGTGGGCCGCGACGTCGAGGCCGAACGCAGCGCGCTTGCACAAGCCGCGCTCGGAGACGCTGAGAAGGCCTCCGCGCGCTCTGACTCAGCACTACCTTATAACGGTAGAGGATCTGGCTGGAGTTGTTTCGGCCAGATAGTGGATGTGCGGTCCCCCGTGGTACGGGCTCGTCTCGACGCGGGCCTCCACTCGGAACACGTCACGTAGCAAAGCCTCTGTAATTACCGATCCGGCCGCACCGCATGCGACGATGCGGCCTTTGTCCAACACCACCAACTGATCACAGAACATCGCGGCATGGTTGAGGTCATGCAGCGCGATGATGCTGGTCAGTGACAGCTGTGAAATCAACCGCAGCACTTCGATCTGATGCTGGATGTCCAGATGGTTTGTCGGTTCGTCCAGCAAGATTTCGGTTGGGGTCTGGGCTACAGCGCGGGCGATGTGGACGCGTTGGCGCTCACCGCCTGAAAGGCTGTGCCAATACTTGTCGCGCCGCTGCTCCATGCGCTCTATGCGTTCTGGCGGCCCGATGCGCTGTCGGTCTACACGTTCACCGACCTCATCAACAATTCGACGCCGCTGGCGCTCGCGGCCGCGGGCGAGACGCTTGTCGTCATCAGCCGCGGCTTCGACTTGTCCGTCGCCGGCGTCGTCTCGCTGACCAACGTACTGGTGGCCGTCTATCCGCTCGACGGCCCGGGCGGAGCGTTTGTCAGCCCGCTCATGTGCTGCGCGATCGGAGCCTTCGTCGACCTGATCAACGGCATTCTGGTTTCCAGGCTCGGGCTCCAGACCATCGCGCCGACGCTCGGCACGATGATCATTTGTCAGGGGCTCGCGCTCGTCATTCTCGACGCGCCCGACGGCATGATCGCCGACTTCGTCACCTAACCCTGACCGATACGCTTTTCGGCGTCGTTCCGATTGCCGGGCTGTTCCTGGTTGCCGTCGTCTTGCTATGGCTGGCTTCCGGCGCACCGCCACCGGCACCGGCCTCTATGCAATCGGCGCCGACGAACAGTCGGCCCGTTTCTCCGGCGTGGCCGTCTCAGGCGTGCGTATCACAGGCCTTTGTCGGCGCCGGCATCCTCTACGGCGTCGCCGGCTTCATGCTGAGCGCTCAGACCGCGACCGGCAATCCGTCGGCGGGCACGCCGTTCCTGATGCTCACCTTTGCCGCGGTGGCGCTCGGCGGCACACCGCTTAGCGGTGGCCGCGGCAGCCTCGTCGGATCGATCCTCGGAGCCGGCACGCTCATGCTTTTGCAGAAGGTGCTGTTCTCGGGAGGGGTCTCCTCTTTCTACACCGGTATCTTCCAAGGCCTGGTGCTGCTGCTTGCGATCGTCTTCGGCAACGTGGTGGCGCGCCTGAACGCGCATAAGGACGTAGCGATGTCTTTCGATGCCTCTTCCGACCAGCGCGGCAGGCAGAAACTCGACCGGGAGGTGGTCAGCAGCTGCGGCCTTCTTGCTTGTAACCATTGGAACTCTCCAGATTCAGATTGTTGAGTCTCCCGTGTCAGGTGATGGCTAACCCCGGGGTCATCCAGAGGTTCCGACGCCGACAGTCGGCGTCGGCGTCGGCTGCGCCCGATTTGTCCGATGCGCGTGGAACGAAAATCGGGCTTTGTACATTGTTGGGGCCAGTTTCACATTTCGTCATCAGGACACCCAATGGAAAAGACATTTAATCGCGTGGCGACCGTCGTCGCGCACGCATCTGGCCGCCCGTGGGTCTTTGCCTTATGCTTGGCGTCTGTACTGGTTTGGGCCGTGAGCGGCCCGGTTTTCCACTATTCCGAAACCTGGCAATTGGTCATCAATACAGGTACGACGATCGTAACGTTCCTGATGGTCTTCCTGATTCAGAACACCCAGAACCGCGACGGTGCCGCCATACAGGCTAAACTCGATGAGTTGATCCGCTCGGGTGCCGCCAAGAACGCCTTCATCGGCATCGAGCACCTTACCGAGGCCGAGGTCGAAGAGTTCCGCGCGCTATGTATGCGGGCGAAAGAGAGCAAAGAAAGAGCGGCTACGGCCCATCACAAGGCAGTGGCCTGAGCGCCGGACGTCGTGAGGCTGCGGTTTCGACAAGATAGGGCGTTCGCAAAGGTTTGATCTAGCGCTCACCGCGCTACTTTTGCGCCGTCCAACCAAATCGGTGGTTGGGGATGATGGCCATGCTGGCACTGAGCCTGCGACCATGGGAAAGTATGGTCTTTCGCCGGGCTCGTTGCAGGCTTTTCGCCCCAAGGGCAATTGCGGGCAGGCTGGCTAACCGCAAGGAGACGAATTGGACGCCGCGACCCACCAGCCAATCCAGACGCGCCCGTCAGCCTTCTCACTGCCAGCGAGCGAGGGCCTGGCATCGGCTGACGGCAGCTTGTGGCCGTAGAGCTGTCCCCCAGCATGCCGGCTTGAGGCGCCAAGCTGACATTGCGGCATTTTCTGAAGCGTTGCAGCGACAGGTTGAGTGCTGGCGGATTCAGCCGAGGATAACAGAAATTGCTGATCCGATAGTGGGCTTTCAACCAGCTACTTCCGTCTTGCCAGCAGTTTCGTCAGCCAATCCGGATCCATTTCCGCTACGGAAGAGAGAAGCCTAGCGTCTTCAGGGAAACCGCGGGCAATTTTCCGGGTGCAACTGATCGACTGGCGCCGCACTGTGGTGCTGCTTCTTCGGCCGACTGCGATCCGGCTGGTGGACGATATTCGACGGCCTTCCACAAATGCCGGAACGTTCGCGGCTCCTCGAAGTTAGACTTCTGTCGATTGTCCAATTCCAAGCACTGGAAACGGGAACGAGCCCGTCTCGGCGAGATGCCGGGGCGGGTTTCCCGCACTCTTCGGCGATGGAGATGCAACTGTCGAGAACCGCCTTGCACGATTTCAGCTCCCCCATCGTTGACACGCGCCGTCACCAGGACGATCCGCTCGACAAGAGTTGCAATACCCGGCCGCAGTGCATCAGTTGCCAGCGATCCGAGCAGCCCGCCAGCAATGCTGCCACAGACCATGGCGGCCAGAGCTATCGGCGATGGCATCGGTGCCTGAGGGTCTATTCCGTAACCCGCAACAAACGCGCCCAAGCAGGCCAACCCGCCGACCGCCGCACCAAGACTGGCGGCTGGAACCATCCCCAAACTAGCCAACTCGGCGCTGTAAGGTCCTATAACGGCGATCTTTAAGCGAGGAACTCCCATTGCCACCAGGTCGCCTGCGGCCCTGATTGCTTCGGCGTGGGAATCAAAGAGTCTGCTGATTGTCGGCTTGGTCGGCGACGGCATTCTGGTGCGGCAGGTCGTTGACGAAGGAGGCGGCAATCAAATCGTCGCCGCTGATCCGGCCCGAGCCGTCATCCATCAACGCGGCAACCTTCTGGAGGGACTTCAATTCGCCCCCTGTGATCTGTGCCTCCTGCATTCTGGCCCTAAGGTCGGCCACGCCCACTCTTAACTCATTGGACTGGGTAGATCCGCCGCTTGGCATCGATCGATAGTCCTTTTGTCTTGGCAGCCCGCCGCCAAGATGGGCGGCGGGCTTTGATTCTGGTGCTTGGTTCACTGGATGATCTTGACGATCTTGTGGGTGCCCGGATCCACGACCACCGTCCGGTTATCGATCACTGTGTAGCGGTATTTGACGTTGGGGACTTCATGGAGCTCGACGGTGTCGGGTAAAGCGGTGCCGACATTGAGTTCTACGCCGGGAAGCTTCACCGAAGCCAAAGGCTGCTTCTTCACGTATTCCTTGATGACTGTTTCCTGCTCGGGCTGGATAATCACGTCCTCGGCAGCGGCAGCGCCGATTCCTGCAAGCAGCAACAAAGCCGCAGCAGCGGCGCCTAGATGCATTCTCATGACGTCCTCCTTTGTGAAGATGGCGCAGCAATGTCGTTTCCCACGCCCGCCAGCAAACTCGGGGACCATTGCAAAAGTTCCTGCGCCTGGGCTTCGGTCGGACGCGACTAGGACGTAAGTCTGACCGCAACACGCAATAGTCCTGTCTGAGGCCCCAATCGGAACAGCCGCCGTTTGCCGCCGTTGTCGGGTTTACAAGTTGCTGGAGAAAAACTGATGGAGAACAGTGTTGTTCAAGCGCGATGGCTGCTCGCCCCGATCTTCGGTGTGGCAATCGCCTTCATGGTGTTCGGGATTACACTCAGTTGATTCGTTCACTCCTTTCAAGCGGCGAGCTGCCGCTTCATTGAAGAACCAACGCTCGCCGCTGCCCGTGGAAATCGCCGTCCGGTCGTAATTTTTTCCAAAGAACCCAGCAGAGCCGCTTCGCGGTGACGCGTACTGTACCAGCCTTGACCGGCAGTTTTCGGCCCGACGGCCGCTTTGGACGCAGGCAAGGCTCCACTACGAGCGATACCGCTCCACCTCAGGGGTGTGCTACTCCGGCAATTCGTCACCTTTGATCGGCGCCTTCCCTTTGCCGGCCCGCTTCAGAAGTGCAGCGCCTTGGGATGTTGGCACGGCAGCGCGTTCCTGAAAGTAGGTTTCCGTGCGCAGCGCCGAAAGTTTCTCGGCGACTGCCACGTTAATAAATCGGTTGAGCGGCACGCCCTCGCTGTCGGCCACCTTACGCGCCTCATCGAGAAGCGGAAGCTGAAGCCGCAGTGCGAAATTGCTTCTCCTCATGTCTCTCTCTCCAATCGTGTCAGCGCCTCACCGGGCGACAGAACCATGACACCGAAGCGCTCGGCCACCTTGCCGAAGTCGCGGAGTTGAACGTCACTATAGCATTCGCCCGTCCGTTTACCGCAGCCTCCAGCACCGTGTCGTCGTCCGGGTCGCGAACGGCGGGTCGCCAGAGGAAGAGAAGGCGAACCGGCTCGGAGACGGCCGCCACGGCATCTAGCAACGCCGAGAGGCCGGAGCCTCGGGTGCTCGGGCCGTGTCGTGACCGCCTCGTACTCGATCAGTGGCGCTGCGCCTCATTGACGACATAGAGAGGCTTGGTTCCTGGCGACCTCCTGGATGAAATCCAGAAACGCCCGAACCTTCGCGGGTGGCAGATGGCGCGAGGGATGATAGGCGTAGAGGGGATAAAGTTCCTCCGACCATTCCGGCAGGATGGGTACGAGTTCTCCACGTTCCACGAACAGCGCCAAGCCAATCGCGAGGCTCTGGAAAATACCCTGGCCCGCCACGCAGGCGGATACCGCGACGAAGGGATCATCAAGGACCAAGCGGCTTGAAACCTTAACATCGACGATTTCCCCGTCGCGGTGGAACTCCCACGGAAAGGGCAGACCTGTCTGCGGATCGCGGAAGAGAAGTGCTTCGTGATGGACGAGGTCATGCGGCGATCGCGGCGTGCCGTGCCGTTCGAGATAGGCCGGCGCAGCAACGGTCAGAATGGGCGTTTCCAGGAGCTTGCGTGCGATGAGAGACGACTCGTCAGGTTGGCCGAACCGTACCGCCACATCGATGCCCGCCATCATCTCCTCCCGATAGTTGCTGGTGGAGAAATCGAGCGACAGCAGAGGATAGCGGACTAGGAACTGCTGGAGTCTCGACGCAAGCACCATCCGCGCAAACCACGGGTCCACCGACACGCGCAGTCGGCCCCGCACGATTGCCGCCGCGCCTGCGGCCTCGGCGGCCGCCTCGTCGAGGCCGGCGAGAAGCGGCATCACCTGCCCGTGAAACCGTCGGCCTTCCTCGGTAAGACTGACCTCCCGCGGATTGCGGTCGAAGAGCCGAACGCCAACCCGCGCCTCGAGGCGCGCGACCGCCCGGCTCACGCCTGAAGGCGTCAAGCCGAGCATTTCCGCCGCGCGGGCAAAATTCCCTGCCTCCGTCACGGCAGCCAGGACGCCGACGCCGGTCAGCAGCCGGGTGTCAAAAGCCATGCGATCTCCCTTTGCCGGTGCGGCAGCTCGTCAGGCGGGTTCCATGATAAGCGCAGTGAATCTGAGTCAATGTAGCACGGACGATAATGCGTGTGAATCACATCATGGCGCGGCTTAGAACATCGGCATCGCAACGCCGTCAGTGGTGAACCGCCGACAAATCGGTCTTCCCACGAGCCGGAAAGGAATGAGCCATGAACCCGATCACACGCAGGACCATGCTTCAGCGGGGGAGCATGGTGGGGGCCATTCTGGCTCTCGATGCGGTCAACCCCGCCTTGGCCGGGACAGCACCCTTGGCTTCGCTGCGCAACTCCGCCGCGATCGACGCCGCCCTGCTCGGCGGCGTCTCCCGGCACGATGTGGCCGGCGTCGTCGCCATGGCTGCCACGCCGAATGGCATTGCCTATGAGGGCGCCTTCGGCAAGGCGAACGTCGAGACAGGCACGCCGATGGCCGCCGACACGGTGTTCTGGCTGCTGTCGATGACCAAGGCCTTCACGACGACGGCCTGCATGCAGCTCATCGAGCAAGGCCGCATCGGTCTCGGCGATGACGCAGCCAAATACCTGCCGGAGCTCGTGTCGCCGCAAATCCTAGAAGGCTTCGCCGCGGACGGAACGCCGCGCCTGCGCCGGGCCAAGCGCGCCATCAACGTACGCCACCTGCTGACGCACACCTCCGGCTACACCTATTCGATCTGGAGCGAGGCGCTGACCCGCTACGAACAGGTGACGGGCATGCCCGATATCGCGACCTGCAAGAACGCCGCCTTCACCGCACCGCTCGAATTCGAGCCGGGCGAGCGCTGGGAATACGGCATCAGCATGGACTGGGTGGGCAAGCTGGTGGAGGCGGTGTCCGGCCAATCGCTGGAAGTCTATTTCCGCGAAAACATCTTCGCGCCACTCGGCATGAAAGATTCAGGCTTCCTCATCGGCTCGGAGCAGAAGCGGCGCGTCGCCACGTTCCACAACCGCCGTGCCGATGGCGGGCTGGAGCCGGCCCCCTTCGAGATGCCGCAGCGGCCGGAGTTCTTCATGGGCGGCGGCGGCGCGTTCTCGACACCGCGCGACTACATGACCTTCCTGCAGGCGCTGCTGAACGGCGGCGCACTGGGCGGCGTGCGCATCCTACGGCCGGAAATGGTCGCTATGATGATGCAGAACCAGATCGGTGAGCTGAACGTTCACGAGATGCGCTCGGCGCAGCCGCCCTTCTCGCGCAGCTTCGACCAGTTCCCCGGTCAACCGCACAAATGGGGCTTGTCCTTCGACATCAATACGCAGCCGGGTCCGAATGGACGTTCCGCCGGCAGCATTTCCTGGGCCGGCCTGCTCAACTGCTACTTTTGGCTTGACCCGGTGAAGCACGTCACCGGCGCGCTCTTCACCCAAATCTTGCCCTTCTACGACGAGCGGGTTGTCGCCCTCTACGGCGCGTTCGAGCGGGAGCTCTACGCGAGCCTCGCCTGACACGCGCACTCCACATCAATCCTTTTGGAGAACCATCATGTACGCAATCACCGGAATCACCGGCAAAGTCGGCGGCGCGCTCGCCCGCAACCTCCTGGCCGACGGGCTGCCCGTCCGCGCCGTCCTGCGCGATGCTACCAAGGCGGTGGAGTGGAAGGCCAAGAGCTGCGATGTCGCTCTGGCCGAGATGGACGATGCGGCAAGTCTCGCGTCAGCCTTCAAAGGCGCCGATGGTGTCTTCATCCTGCCGCCGTCGGAGTTTGACCCAGAGCCGGGCTTTCCCGAAGCAAGGCGGTTGATCGACGCCGTGAGTGCGGCATTGGTCGAGGCACGTCCCGCCAGGGCGGTGTGCCTGTCGACGATCGGCGCCGACGCGCCGCACGAGAACCTGCTCACCCAGCGCACGCTGCTGGAGCAAGCGCTTGGCGGCATCGGCCTGCCGGTTACCTTCCTGCGGCCCGGCTGGTTCATAGAGAATGCCCAGTGGGATGTCCCTGCGGCACGAGACGAAGGCGTGTTGCGCAGCTTCCTGCAACCGGCGAACAAGGCATTCCCGATGGTCGCGACACAGGACGTCGGCTGCACCGCCGCCGCCCTGCTGCGCGAGAACTGGAGCGGGACGCGGGTCGTCGAACTGGAAGGTCCCGCTCGGGTTTCTCCCAACGACATTGCTCGCGCCTTCGCCGTCGCGCTGGAGCACGCGGTTTCGGTCGAGATCGTACCTCGCGAAACATGGGAGACCATCTTCCGAGCCCAAGGCACCCGCAACCCGCTGCCGCGCATCCGCATGCTCGACGGCTTCAACGAAGGCTGGATCGAATTCCACGATCAGGGGCTGTCGTCTGTGAAGGGCACGACGACGCTGGAGAGCGTCATCGCCGGGCTCGTCGAGAGCCGGGTCACGGCCGCCGCCTGAGGGGGGGATCGCACCCGCCTCGCAAGGCCGGCGCGCCCACCGGCAAGGCATTCGCGAAAAGGACATCATCATGGACAGCATCATCATACAGGGCGTCGCCATTCCGCGCCTTGGCTTCGGCACCTTGCGCATGCCCGGCGTCGATGCCCAGCCCGTCGTCGAGAGCGCAATCGCACTCGGCTATCGGCATATCGACACGGCCGCGATGTATCAGAACGAGGCTGCGGTCGGGGCCGCCATCGCGGCATCCGGCATCGAGCGCAGCAAGTTCTTCGTCACCACGAGGTGTGGCACGCTGGAGGCGCTTGTCGCGCTGAAGGAGCGTGGCCTTTCGTCCGCCATTGTGCGCAGCATATCGGCTTTTCCACCGACCGGATCGTGACGATCACATCAGAATTTCACGCAAGAGCGGGGTCAAACGCCGGCCGATTGTTCCAGTCGTTAAGGCCAGCAATGCGATTTCCCGCTGTTCTGCTCTTGCTCATCATCTTCGGCGGTTTGTCTGCCTTCACTCGACGGAGCCGTTGAGGATGTCCTTGACGCGGACAATGTATTCCTGGCCGCAGCACCACCTGCATCTAAGGTAAGCTGCTGGATCTCCTCGATGGTCTGTTCGCGGATGGCGCCCGTCGCCATCGCGGCCTCGTGTGCGCTCTCAATTGCGTGGCGGTGTGCCCCATGTCCGTGAAGGCCGGGTAAAGGCCTTCCATGTCCTGGACAAGAGCCTCGCCGGCTCCGGCGCCAAAAGCCGCTCGCAATGAGCAAGGCCGCGCTGGCGAAGGTCGGGATCATTGTCGTTCCTTTCCGATCTTTCAGTGCGCGCCACCCGCCTCGATATGGCCCGGGTTGCGCAACAGCAGCGTGGCGAAGAAGGCGACGACAAGGGCTGCTCCAAGCAGATAGAAGGCGTCGCTGAAAGCCATGATGTGAGCCTGCTTGCGCACCATCTGTCCGATGGCGATGACGGCCTTGTGCATCGCGGCTGCGCGATCGCCGGCGCCATGGGCCAGGAAGTATCGGGTCAGATGCTCGATGCGCGCGCGAGTACTCTCTTCGAACAGCGATACCGACTGCACCAGCACGTTGGAGTGGAACTGCTCGCGCTTGGTCAGAAAAGTCTGCAGCATGGCGATGCCGACGGCGCCGCCGAGATTCCGGATCATGTTGAACAATGCGGAGGCAGAGCCGGCATTCTCCTGCTCGATGCCGGCCGTAGCGACCGCAGCCAGGGGTACCATGACCAGCGCCTGACCGACGGCTCGGACGACATTCGGCCAAAAGAACTGCTCCGACGCGTAGGCCGCCGTCATTTCGATGTTCATGAAATTGCTTGCCGCAAACAGCGCAAAGCCGAAGGCGACGATAATGCGCATGTCGAAACGCTTCATCAACTGCGGCACCAGCGGGATCAGCACCAGTTGCGGGAGGCCTGTCCAGGCCAGCACCATGCCGATCTGCTGAGCGTTGTAGCCCTGGATGCGCGCGAGATAGACGGGCAGGATGAACACCGCCCCGTAGAGCGCAATTCCGAGCAGAAAGCTGGCCAGGATGGAGAACCCGAAATTCCAGCGGGCGAACAGTCTGAGGTTAAGCAAGGGCCTTTCGCTTCTCAACTCGATCCACAGGAAAAGCGAGAGGCTGACGAGGGCGATCATGGACAGCCGCACGATGAACGGCGAGCCGAACCAATCGTCCTTGTTGCCCTCCTCGAGCACAGTCTGCAAGGAGCCGAGCCCGATCGCCATGGTGATGATACCGGCCCAGTCGCCCTGGCGCAGCAGCGAGGGCTGCATCGGCGCCCTTTCGAGCGACACCCACAGCATGCCGACCATCAGCGCGCCGGGGACCAAGTTGACATAGAAGATGAACTGCCAGCCCCAGTTCTCGGTGAGATAGCCACCGATTGTCGGCCCGATGGCTGGTGCGAAGGTCGCCGACAGCGCGAACAGGGCAAATCCGATCGGCTGCTTCGCCTTGGGCAGGAGGGTTATGGTGATGGTGAAGGCGACCGGAATCAGCACGCCGCCGCAAAAGCCCTGCAAAGCACGCAGAACAATCATCTGCTGAAGGTTTTGCGCGAAGGCGCAGGCAACCGAGAAGGCGAGAAACAGGATTGCATTGGCCAGAAGATAGACCCGGATGGAAAAGGCCCGCGACAGCCAGCCGGTGAGCGGAATGACGACGATCTCGGCCACCAGATAGGCGGTCGATATCCAGCCGCCGTCATCGATGCCCGCGCCGATGGCGCCCTGAATGTCGGCTAACGATGCGTTGACGATCTGGATGTTGAGGACCGCCATGAAGGCGCCGAGCGTCGAGCCAATGACGGCGATCCAGGTCTTGAGCGAGGCGCAAGAGGCATCGGTGGGCGCCAGGCTCGATGCTTTGGCTGCCATTGGCGCAGGCGTGGGGTTGGTGGTGAGGGTTGCGGGCACCGCTGAATTCCTTGTTTGACGAAGAGCACGTGAGACACTGGCGTGGCGGCCACCAGGCGAGGTCCCGGAGAACCTCGCGCAGCCGCTACGAGTTACCAGCCGGCGATGATCCGGCGGCCGCTGTCCGGTTCACCCCGTTCGGCCAGGATGGTTGCCTTCGTGTCGATCGTCGGTTCCGCCGACATGCCGGCGCGCAGCTTGCCGGCGAGCCTGCCGTCGTTGATCGCGATCTTCACCGGGATGCGCTGCACGATCTTGGTGAAATTGCCGGTGGCGTTATCCGGGGGCAGCAGCGCGAACTCGAGACCGCTGGCCGGCGACACACTGTCGACGCGGCCCTTGAGTGCCACGCCGGGAAAGCCGTCGACGGCGATCTCGACCGGCTGTCCGCTCTGCACATGAGCGAGCTGTGTTTCCTTGAAATTGGCCACGACATAGATCGCATTCAGCGGCACCACCGCCATGAGCAGCGTGCCGGCCTGCACATACTGACCGACGCGAAGCGAACGGGCCCCGACGATGCCGTCGACGGGCGCTGTGATCGTGGTGTAGGAGAGATTGAGTTTCGCCTGACGCAGGGCGGCCTGGCTGCCGTCGCGCTCGGCCTCCGCCTTGCTGCGCTCCGTCGTGAGCACGTCGATCGCCTTGCGGGCCGCAACCAGTGCGGCGCGATCCCGCTGCAGTTGGGCTTCGCTTTCGCTAAGGGAGGCCGCGGCCTGCTGGGCGCGTTGGCTGGTGCCGTAGCCGCTTTTCAGCAAGGTTTTATAGCGATCACCCTCCTGCTGCGCGAATTTGAGCTTCGCCTCGGTTGCGGCGACGCTGGCCTTTTGCTGTTCGATCACCGACTGCTGCAGGCCGATCTGGGCGTCGAGATTGTGCAGCGTCGCTTCGGCTGCTTCGACCTTGGCTTGCGCTTGATCGAGCGCGGTCCTGAAATCGCGGTCGTCGATGCGGGCCAAAACCTGGCCCGTCTTGACGTGAGTGTTGTCCTCGACAAGTACCTCGGCGATGTGGCCCGAGATCTTCGGCGCGACAGCCGTATAGTCGGCCTTGATATAGGCATCGTCGGTCGATTGCAGATACTGCCCGACCGTCCAATAGTCATAGCCGTAGAGCGCAGCCGCGGTCAGGCCCGCCACCAGACCCAACCCGACAACCGTGCGCTTGATCATCGTCTTGCGGGACCGCGGCGCCGGTTTTACCTCAACCGAGTATTCTAGGATGGCTGGGTTGACGCTTACGTTCATCTGAATCTCCTCTCACGGTCGGCCCGAGTGGCCGACTGGCGTCAAGGAAGATGCAACGGCAAGCCTGATGTGATAATCGGGGAAAGAACGGAAGGATCATCCATTAAGAGCGGATAATCGGAATGGACAGGCTCACAAGCTTGACGGTGTTTGGCCGCGTTGTGGAATGCGGAGGCTTTTCCGCGGCAGCCCGACGCCTCAATATGTCTACCACGATGGTCAGCAACCACGTCCAGGCGCTGGAGGACAGGCTCGGCGTCCGCCTTCTCAACCGCACCACCCGCAAGGTGAGCCTGACCGAGATCGGCCAGGCTTACTATCAGCGTTCCTCGCAGATCCTCGCCGATCTGGAGGAGGCGGACCGCGTCGCGGGAGCGCTTCAGGCGACGCCGCAAGGCACGCTTCGCCTTCATTCCAGCATGAGCGTCATCCGTTTTCTGGCGCCGATCGTTTCCGAATTCGTCAAACTTTATCCGGCTGTTTCGGTCGATCTCACCGTCGGCGAAAGAATGGTCGACATGGTGGAGGAGGGCTTCGACCTTGACGTGCGTTCGCTGCCGCTTCCCGACTCGAGCCTGATCGTGCGGCGGCTGACCTCGTGGCGCAACATCGTCTGCGGTTCACCCGGCTATTTCGAACGCCATGGGACACCGCGGCGGCCCGATGACCTCGCACGCCACAATTGCATGCGCCATGCCTCCTATCCTTTCGGGAACGAGTGGCGTTTCGAGGACCCGGACGGCGAGCCCGTTTCGGTCCGCGTCGATGGCAACTTGTTGACCAACAGCCAGGAGACGCTCCGACGCCTTGCTCTCGACGGCCGTGGTCTATTCATACCGCCGCCCTTTCTCGTGGCCGACGACCTGAGCGCCGGACGCCTTGTCCGGGTGCTGGAGGAATATTCAGGAGTCGAGTTCGCGATCAACGCGTTTTATCCGCATCGTCACCATATCTCGGCCAAGGTCAGGACTTTCATCGATCTGTTGGCCGAGCGCTTTGCCGAACACCGCAGATGGATGGAATTGAAGTACTGAACAGCAGTCCACCGTCCCCGCCGGAAAGTCGGCGGGCTGATGTGCCTTCTGATCTTCTGGCCGGCCACATGCGGGCAAGGGCCGGAGCGATTGCCAGCACCGACATGGCAAAATCCTCGATCGGGGAGGGGTCAGCGCTGAGGCAGCGCGCCTGCTCATGATCCATTGTCCGCTCTCGGCGGATGATCCTTTCCAATATTCGAAGATTATCCTGGGCGGATCCAAGATGCATCTTCTTGGCGAACGAGCAAGGACCTGTTCTTGAACCAAGTCCAGAACTCAACCTTAGGAGATTTCCATGAAAAAGATCGCTCTTGCCACCGCCGCGTTCCTGGCCATCACTGGCGCCGCGCTCGCCGAGAACCCGAATGTCGGCGGTTCCGACATCAATGCGATTGCCCGGGAACAGCTCGACAACACCCACACGTCCTCGATCCCGCACAGTGCAGCCTACGAACTGCTCAATGCGGGCTCCAATGCGGCCATCACGCAGGATCAGGCGGTCGAGCATCGCCGGGACCTTTTCGGCAACCGCTAGACACCGGCTCGGGCCGCCGAACCCCCAAAGCGGCGGGCTCATCCGCCGCCTTCGCCTCGGGTTCGGCCGGTCGCGAAAAAAGGAGAAATGCGATGGACGCAGTCGTCAACGGCGCCGCTTTGGAGCGGGCCGAAACAAGGAGTGCACCGCAGCGGCGTGGAGTCGAGGCTTTACAGATTCTGATGGCGCGCGTCGCGGCGATCCAGGTCTGGGTCGAAGCCGGTATGGAAAGGCGCCGGAGCCGCCGCATGCTGATGGAACTCACGGACTCGCAATTGCAAGACATCGGTCTTTCTGGCGCCGACGTTGCCGGCCGAGGACCGTGACAGGCATCAAGCACCCGGCGGGAAAAACCGGAAAGCCTTGCCTTCATCAACAGGAGAAAGAACATGCAGTTTATGGTCTTGACACGTCGGCGGACGGAAAGCTTCAACGACGCGGACTACACGCCCGAGAGACTGGAAGCCGAAGCCGAAGGCGTTCGCCGGCTTTTCATGGCAAGCACCGTGCGACAAATCTGGAATCGCGGCGACATGGGCGGCGCCTGTCTTCTCATGGAGGCCGAAGGGGAGGACGAGGTTCGCTCGGTGCTCAATGCCCTTCCACTGTTCAAAAGCGGTATGCAGGAAATGGTCTCCACTGTTCCGCTACGGCCATATAGAGGCTTTGGGCCGCGCCAATGAAAGATGTCGCGAGGCATGCATGGGCATTGACGTGGCGATATCGGGCCGCTCTTTCGTTTCGAAACTGAAGCGGCCATTCGATTTGAAGCAGCCAACGACCGGTTCGCGGCGCCTCGCACGTGTTCCACCGCGGAACACGAACAGATGGCCCGAGAACGGGGCTTTCTTCAACTGTTCCTGGATCAGCATCACGAGGGCACCCAGTTCCTTTTGCATGTCGGTGTGCCCCAAATGCCAGATGCACTTTCACGCCGGCCGGAACGATGATCATGACGCCTTCTGCTTGGCCGCGAGTTGCCGCTTCACCGCGGCCGGGGTGCTGCCGGTCGGCGCAAACACGCGCCGCCCATTGTCCAGTTCGATCGCCACCATTCCGCCCGGTCCCGGGGACGGCGGAGGCGAGGTCGAAGTCCGGGCGATCAAAGCATCTCCAAACGCGATGACGTGCTGCTCATATGAGACTTCTCCCAGTCCGCTCGTTGCCGTTAGAAATTGATTGACAATAACATGTGGCCACTGGAGTGGCTCACGGCTGGGGATGCCTGTCTTCAAGGAGGAGGAGTCGAAATGCATATAAAATCATTGGCCGCCGCTGGTCTTCTGGTGGCTGCCGCTGCCGCTGGTATTGTCCCGGCGTCCGCCCAGATGAAGAGCAAGCAGTTCAATATTCTGATGCTGACCGATCTTTCTTCGGTCTATTCGGAGACATCTGGTCCCGGGGACGTCGAATTTGCGAAGATGGCTGTCGACGACTTCGGCGGAAAGGTCAATGGCGTGCCGATCAACGTCATCGTCGTTGACAACAAGCTTGACCCGGCACTCTCGGTTAACAAGGCGCGCGAAATCATAGACTCGCAGGGCGTGAATCTCATAACCGACGTGTCGAGTTCCGCTGCCGCCATCGCCATAGCCAAGCTGGCCAACGAAAGGCATATTCTGACGACCTTTGTCAGCCCGGGAACCACGGCGCTAACCAATGAAGCCTGCGGCAAATACACCTGGCACTACGGGTACGATACCTCGGCGATGTCGGCGCCGGTCAAGCAAATGACCAAGGACGGCACAAAGAAGTGGTATTTTATCACGGCCGACTTTGCCTTCGGAAAGTCGCTGCTGGAGTCATTTTCCAAGGCCGTCAAGGACAATGGTGGTGAGATCGTCGGCGTGGACATGGTGCCGTTTCCGAACGATGATTTCTCGAGCTATCTTCTCAAGGCGCAGGCGGCCGGCGCCGAGGCTATCGGCATCCTCGAATCTGGGCAGGATCTGCGCAACGCGGTCAAGCAGGCTCGGGAATTCGGCTTGATGGATGCCGGCATCAAGATCGTTCCAGGACAGTTGAACCTGTCCGATGTCAAGGCTCTCGGGCCCGACACCTGGGCCGGCGTGAACGCCGCTCTGATCTGGTATTGGGATCTGGACGACGAAACCCGAAAATTCGCGAAACGTTTCCACGATAAACTGAACTTCTATCCTGGTGACATACACGCGGGCAACTATTCCGCCGTTTATCAAGTGCTGAAGACCGTCCAGGAAATCGGCACGGATGATCCCGACAAGGTGACGGAGGCCCTCGAAGGCCGGGGTTTCAGCGACATGTTCACCAAGGACGCGCTCATGCGCAAACGCGACCACCTTGTGGTGAAGCGTACCTTCATCGGCCAAGTCAAGCCCGCATCGGAGGTCAAGAAGGACAGCGACTTTTTCAACATCGTCGGATCGGTTCCGGGCGACGAGGCATATTACCCGGAAGCAGAAAGCACCTGCAAGCACGATTGGTAACGGAAGAGACATGCGGCCCGCCGTCGGCCTACCGCCGAAGGCGGGGCGCATTCATCCGTAACGCAACCGAGGCCGGCTAATGTCCTTTTATGCGATTTTGCTCTTCAACGGACTTGTGACGGGAGGCGTCCTGGCGTTGATGAGCCTGGGAATGAGCATCATCTTCGGCATGATGCGCGTCGTCAATTTCATGCATGGCGCCATGTTCATGCTGGGCGCAATCATCGCGGTGATTCTGGGGTCGCATCTCGGTGTTTCGCTTTGGCTGGGCTTTCTTATCTCGGCTGTTCTGGTCGGATTGTTCGGCGTGGTCATGGAGCGTCTGCTCATCCGCCGCCTTTATGGCCTGGATCTCGCCTACATCCTGATCCTGACCTTTGGTCTCTCGCTCATCATCGAGGACGTCGTTCGGATATTCTACGGCGTCACCTCGGCACCGTATCTTGTGCCGGACCTTCTCAAGGGCGCCGTGAGCCTCGGCTTCGCCTCGTATCCGAAGTACCGTCTCTTCGTCGTCGTGGTGTCGATCGTTCTGTGTGCCGGCACGTATTTCGCGCTTGAGCGGACGCGCCTGGGCGCGCTGATCCGGGCGGCATCGGAGCGGCCCAATCTCCTCAAATGCTTCGGCGGCAACGTGCCTCTTCTTGTTTCCGGCACGTTCTTCTTCGCCTCCGCCCTGGCAGGACTGGCGGGAGCGCTTTCCGCGCCGATGCGCAACGTGTCGCCGTTCATGGGACAGGAGATGATCAATTTCGTCTTCGCCGTGGTCGTCGCGGGCGGAATGGGCTCGATCGCCGGATCGGCCATCATGGGCTTTGCGTCGGGTCTGGTCTCGGCCATCGCGGCGATCTTCTACGCGCCGGCGGCCTCCGCGGTCATATACATCCTCATGCTTGGCGTGCTTCTGGTGCGCCCCGGCGGGATTTTCCAGGGCATCGACATTTCGCATTTCGCACTGCATTACACGCCCATGACGGAGCGCGCCCGGCGTGTGTTCCTTAGTCGGCCTGCCGCTCTCATCGCCCTGGCGGCGGCCCTTGTGCTTCCCTGGCTGGTGTATCCGGTCCTGGCGACCGACATCGTTCTGTGGGGACTGTTTGCGCTCGGCTTCGATCTGCTGTTCGCGTTCGGCGGGCTGCTCTCGTTCGGCCAGGCCGCCTATTGGGGCACCTCCGCCTATGTCACTGGGATCCTAATGGTCAAGTTCGGGGTTCCGATGGTGCTGTCGCTGCTTTGCGGTGTCGTCCTGAGTACGATCGTCAGCCTGCTTTTCGGCTTCGTCGTCGCAAGGAAGAAGGGGATCTATTTCTCCATGATCACCTTTGCGTTCGCGTCGATCGTCTATTTCGTCGTCAATCAGTTCCCCGACTACACGGGCGGCGAGGACGGGCTGCACGGGCTTGTTCGCCCGACCCTGCTGGGTTTGGACCTCAAGAACGACCGGGTCTTCTATTATGTGTGCCTGGCCGCCGCAGTGGTGGTGGTCTACGCCATCCTCCGGCTTCTCAAGTCGCCTTTCGGCCTTGCGCTTCTCGGCGCCCGCGAGAACGAGCAGCGCATGACGAGCGTCGGCTACAGCGTCTATGGCTTGAGGGTGAAGGCGTATGTGTCTTCGGCCCTGGTGTGCTCGATCGGTGGTGCCCTCTATGCCCTCAACCATCAATTCGTCACGCTTGAAATGGTGGGATGGCGCGCCTCGGGCGAGCCTATCATGATGACGCTTCTCGGCGGGGCCGGCACCATCTTCGGCCCGTTTCTCGGCAGCGGCATCGTCTTGCTCATGCGCAACACATTGTCGTCGATCACGGACAACGGCAGCCTGTTCCTCGGCCTTCTGTTCGTGGCCGTCGTGCTCCTGTTCCGGCGCGGGATACTGGGCGAGCTCGTGCATCATTCGGTCGACCGCGCCGCTTCATCCGGTATGGCGGCAAAACCGGACCGCATCTTAGCAACCGGAGACGTGGCGGATGCCTGATGCTGGCGTTAGTAACTGCGTGCGCGGGGTGGGGTCGACGGACATGCCCCTGCTCGAACTGCAGTCTGTCACAATGAGCTTTGGCGGCTTCACGGCCATCAACGACCTCAGCCTGAAGTTCGAGAAGAAGCCGGTTTACGGGATCATCGGGCCGAACGGCGCCGGCAAGACGACCCTGTTCAATATCCTGAGCGGTTTTTATCGACCCAGGCGTGGCCGTCTGCTGTTCAACGGCGAAGACATGACGCCTTTTCGTTCCGAGCAGTTTGCCCGGCGCGGGATCGTTCGAAGTTTCCAGATTACAAGCATCTTTCCCAACTTGACGGTCATCGACAATGTCGTCCTGTCGGTGCAGCAGCGGGCCGATGGAGGCATAAAGGCCTTCGCGAAGGCCAACTGGCACGACAATCACCGACCTGAAGCGAACGCCTTGCTGGATCAGGTCGGCATTCCGCCATCTCTGCGCGGGCGGCCGGCGAGTGATCTTCCCTACGGGCGCAAGCGGGCTCTGGAACTGGCCATATCGCTGGCGGCACACCCGAAGATCCTTCTTCTCGACGAGCCGACTGCGGGAATGACGACCACGGACGTGTCCCGCACGACCGAGCTGATCGCTCAGCTGTCAGCCGAGCGCACAATCATCGTCGTGGAGCACAACCTTGGAGTCATCGCGCACGTCGCCGACGAGATTATCGTGCTGCAACAGGGCGCTCTCCTCGCGCGCGGGCGCTATGACGAGGTGCGCAAAGACTCCCGCGTGATCGAGGCCTACCTGGGAAAACGCCATTGAGCATGCTGGAGATAAGAAGTCTCGATGCCTATTATGGCGAAAGCCATATATTGCAAGGCGTCGAACTGTCCGTGGAAGCGGGCGAGGTCGTCACGCTGGTGGGTCGCAACGGCGCCGGCAAGACCACTCTGCTGAAATCCATCATCGGCGATATACCGCGCCGAACGGGGAGCATCCATTTCGACGGTTCGCAAATCATCGACCTTTCACCCGAGCGTATCTGCAGAAGGGGGATCGGCTTCGTGCCGGAGGATCGCGGCATATTCTCGACGTTGAACGTCTACGAGAACCTGACGATCGGTCGGCCACATGGAAACATGGGATGGTCGCTCGAGCGGATCTACCGGCATTTTCCAATCCTGGAAGCCCGGCGCTCACAAAAGGCGGCATCGCTCTCCGGAGGAGAAAAGCAGATGCTGGCGATAGCGCGCCCTCTTTATATGGGCGCGTCGTTCCTGCTGCTTGACGAGCCGACGGAGGGCCTGGCCCCGGTGGTGGTCGATGCGATCGGCGCGATCATCAGGGATATCAAGTCGACCGGGCTGACAATCCTCCTCGTAGAGCAGAATCTTCAGTTCGCGGCCGAGGTCGCGGACAGGTACTACATGATCGAGAACGGGAAAATGGTGAAGGAACTGACGAAACTCCAGATGGCCGATGAGGAACAAAGCCTGCTCGATCATCTTGGCGTTTGACAGCTTCGTGGTATTTCCCATCGAAAAGCCGCGCCCGAATTGACCTTGGGAGCAGTCTTTCAAGGTCGTTGTGAGCCCCGACCGGGGCACTGTCCGGCGCCATGCGCCTCATGCTGACGGAGAGGGCGAACGCATCCGGCCAACCCACTGATTTGCCGAGGCGATTGGGCTGGCACGATCGACTGGGCGATCCGCATCGTGGTTCGCGACGGACGCATGTCGAAATGAGCCTTCAAGACGGCGGAGCCGACTTTTAGATTGCTGGTGGCCTGAAACGTGCGGGGAACTCGCCGGCGACGAGCGTCTGGTGTCCAGCCGCGAGCGCTGTCCAGCGAGCGTCCGCGGCATGTGCAGCCAGGCCCCGTCGCGAAGAGGTCACCATGGCGAAGACACTGTATGAAAAAATCTGGGATGCACATGTGGTCAAGCCGCTGAGCGACAACAGGGCCATTCTGTTCGTCGATCGGCATCTGGTTCACGATGGTGTCGCGACCTACGCGTTTTCAGGCCTGCATACGCACGGGCGCAAGGTGCATCGCCCCGACCTGACCATCGGCGTTGCCGACCACGTCGTCCCCACGACGCCGCGCGCCAATGGGATCGCCTATGAGGACGAGGACGCCCGCAAGATGGTGCAGGACATCGAGGCCTATTGCCGGGAGGCCGGCATCGACGTCTATTCGGTCGGCAACCGCCGCCAGGGCATTGTCCACGTGATCGGGCCGGAACTTGGCTTTGTGCTACCTGGCGCGCTGCTGGTGTGCGGCGACAGCCACACTTCCACCCACGGCGCCCTCGGGGCACTCGCTTTCGGCATCGGCATCTCCGAAGTCGAGCATGTGCTGGCGACACAGACCATCGTGCAGCGCAAGTCCAAGTCGATGCGTGTCAACGTGAAGGGCGAACTGCCCCCCGGCGCCACGGCGAAGGACCTGATCCTGTCCATCCTGCACACGATCGGCGTGGCGGGCGGCACCGGCCACGTCATAGAATACCAGGGCGAGGCGGTTCGGGCGCTGACCGTGGAACAGCGCATGACGCTGTGCAACATGTCGATCGAGGGCGGCGCGCGCGCCGGCATGGTGGCGCCCGACGAGAAGACCATTGCCTATCTGGAGGGGCGCAAATACGCCCCGACGGGCGAGATGTGGGAGCGGGCGGCGGAATGCTGGCGCTCGCTGAAATCCGATCCGGACGCGATCTTCGACACGGATGTCGAAATCGCCGGGGCCGACGTGATACCCTTCGTCACCTGGGGAACCAATCCCGGTCAATCGCTGCCGATCGTCGGCAAGGTCCCGGATCCGTCGTCCTGCGATAGCGAGAGCGAGCGGGCCAGCACCCAGAGCGCGCTCGACTATATGGGCCTGCAGCCCGGGCAGGCGCTGACCGACATCCGCGTCGACCACGTCTTCATCGGCTCATGCACCAACGGCCGCATCGAGGATTTGCGTGAGGCGGCCGCGGTGGTGCGGGGGCGCAAGGTGGCCGATGGCACGAGCGCCTGGATCGTGCCCGGTTCGGGGTCGGTCAAGGAGCAGGCGGAGCAGGAAGGTCTCGACCGGATATTCATCGAGGCTGGTTTCGACTGGCGCGAGCCCGGCTGCTCGATGTGCCTGGCGATGAACGGCGAGCGGCTGAAGCCCGGCGAACGCTGCGCTTCGACATCCAACCGCAATTTCGAAGGGCGACAGGGGCGCGGGGCGCGCACGCATCTCATGAGCCCAGCCATGGCCGCGGCCGCGGCGGTCACGGGCCACCTGACAGATGTGCGCGAACTGATCTGAGGCAAACATGGAACCGATCTCCAGGCACAGCGGCATCGCCGCGCCCTTTCCGATGTCCGACGTCAACACGGACCTGATCTATCCCCAGCAATTCCTGCGCAAGCCGGATCGCAATGCGATGGCACCGTTCCTGTTTCACAGCCTGCGCTATAGATCGGACGGCACGCCGAATCCGGATTTCATACTCAACAAGGAACCCTACGACGAGGCGACGATCATCATCGCGGGGCGTAATTTCGGCTCCGGTTCGTCGCGCGAGCACGCGCCCTGGGCACTGAAATCATTCGGCATACGCTGCCTGATCTCTTCCATGTTCGCTGATATTTTCAAGGCGAACTGCATCAACAACGGCATTGTTCCCGCGACCGTCAGCGAGGAGGTGTTGGCAGAATGCCTTCGCGCGGCCGCCAACCCGCAGGAGGCGCGCTTCACCGTAGACCTGGAAAGGCGCGAATTCAGGAATCGACGGCTCGGCACGGTGCCGTTCGACATTTCAGATTCCGACCGCGACCGGCTGCTCAAGGGCAACGATTTTATCGACGATACGCTGGCGGAACTGTCGGCGATCGAAAGTCATGAGAAAGCCTCAGCGGAGGCGATGCCATGGCTCAATCTCGGGGCTTCAGCCAAATGATCCCAAGAGCCGAGCAGCGTTGCCGGCCGCGTCCCATATCGGAAAGCTGAAAGGTGGTCCGGCTCAGGGCAGCAGGCGGGCGACGTCGAAAATGTCGTCGGAAATGATGTAGCCGTTACCCTGCATGCGCCCGACGATGCGCATCTTCTCGGTGTCGACATAGAATCGTTCCGGATCGGTCAGCAAATCGTCTCGGATATGCATGACTTGCACGAGGCCGAGGATCAGGGACCGGTACGGGCCGAGCTCGACGATCTGCATCAGCTTGCACTCGAAGGATACCGGGCTTTCTACGATGCGTGGCGCGCCGATCGACAGCGACGGACTGGAGGTCAGCCCCGAGGCGCTGAATTCATCGATGCCTGGGCCGTATTCGGTGGCTGTGGCGTTCATCGCCTGCAACCGGTCCTCATCGACCAGGTTGACGACAAATTCGCCGGTGGCACGGACGTTACGGCCGGTGTCCTTGCGGTCACCCGGCGTCCGGTCGTTGATCGAAAATCCGACCACCGGCGGCTCCTCACCGAAGACATTGAAGAAGGAGAACGGCGCAGCGTTGCGCTCGCCGGTTTCGCTGATGGTGGAAACCCAGGCGATCGGACGGGGCGTGATGGTGGAGGACAGGAGCTTGTAGCGCTCGATGGGCTTCAGCTCGGAAAAATTGAAATGCATGCCTGCTCCGGTAGGTTTCGAAATCGGCGGTCTCGGCGTCCGTTCGCCGGGTCCGCTACGCCTGTATGCATTCCTGTCGCTGTTCGCCAAGGCCCTCGATGCCCAAGGTAATAACGTCGCCAGCCTTGAGGAAGACATTGGGATTCTGGCCGAGCCCGACGCCGGGCGGCGTGCCGGTGGAGATGATGTCGCCGGGACGAAGGCTCATGAACTGTGACAGATAGGAAACCAGGTAGCGCACGCCGTAGACCATGGTGGCCGTCGAACCGTGCTGAAAGCGTTTGCCGTTGACCTCGAGATGCATTTTCAGGGCTTGCGGGTCGCAGACCTCATCGGCTGTGACCAGCCATGGACCGATCGGGCCGAAAGTGTCGGCCGACTTGCCCTTCGTCCACTGGCCTTGTCGTTCGGCCTGGAAGGCGCGTTCGGACAGATCGTTGACCACGCAATAGCCGGCGACATGGTCCATCGCGTCGTCTTCGGAGACGTACGTCGCCATCTTGCCGATGATGACGCCGAGTTCGACTTCCCAGTCGGTCTTCTCGGAACCGCGCGGAATCTCGACCCGGTCACACGGCCCGATGATCGCCGACGTCGCCTTCATGAAGATGATCGGCTCAGGCGGCACCGTAGCGCCGGTTTCTTCCGCGTGGTCGAAGTAGTTCAGCCCGATGCAGATGAATTTGCCGGTGCCGGCAACACAAGGACCGACGCGCGAATTGCCGCCGACGACCGGGAGGGTTGCCATATCGAGGGTGCGCAGCGCATCGAGACCCTCGGGAAACAGCGTCCGGCCGGCAATGTCGGCGACATGACCGGAAAGGTCGCGAATCCGGCCATCGCTGTCGAGAATGCCGGGCTTTTCCGCGTTCGGCTCGCCGTATCGCAGCAATTTCATCGCGTGTCCTACTCCATTGAATTTCTGCCCGGGGTTTTCGGTCTGTCAGGAAGCGTGAAATCGATATGCCCGGGCAGGAGATCGGCGCCCGTGATACCAGGGCAAGCTCAGCCGACCGCGCGCGTGCTGGCTTGAGCCTGGAAGGCTTTTACAACGGCGTCGCCCATTTCGCTGGTGGCGACCTGACGGCAGCCGGGCCGCATGATGTCGGCGGTGCGGTAGCCGGCGCCAAGCACCGAGCGGACTGCCGCCTCGATGCGCGCCGCCTCGTGTTCCAGAGAGAAGGAATAGCGAAGCATCAGCGCTGCCGAGAGAATTGCCGCAAGCGGATTGGCGATGTTGCGGCCGGCGATGTCCGGCGCGGTGCCGTGGACGGGCTCGTAGAGACCCTTGTTCCCGGCACCCAACGAGGCCGACGGCAGCATGCCGATCGAACCGGCCAGCATCGCCGCGGCATCGGAGAGGATGTCGCCGAAGACATTGCCGGTGACGATGACGTCAAACTGCCTGGGATTGCGGATCAGCGCCATGGAAGCCGCATCGACATATAGATGTGTCAGTTCCACATCCGGATAGTCCTTGCCGACGCGGGTCATCACCTCGCGCCACAGCATCATTGTCTCCAGCACATTCGACTTGTCGACAGAGCACAGCTTTTTGCTGCGCTTCCGCGCCACCTGAAATCCCACATGGGCGATACGTTCTATCTCGCTCTCGGTGTAGCGCATTGTATTGATGCCTTCGCGCTCGCCGGCCAAATTGACCGAGATGCCGCGCGGCTCGCCGAAATAGAGATCGCCATTCAACTCCCGCAGGATCAACATATCGACCCCCTCGACCACTTCCGGCTTCAGTGTGGATGCGTCGAGCAATTCGGGATAGAGCAGCACCGGACGAAAATTGGCATAAAGCGACAGTGCCCGCCGGAGCCGCAACAGCCCGTTGCCAGCACCCTCGGCCGGCGGACGGTGTTCGTCGGCGGGCACACCGGTGCCGCCGAGCAGAATGGCGTCGACCTCGCGGCAGAGCTCAAGCGTTTTTTTCGGCAACGCATCACCGACCGTCTGAATGCCTTCGTCACCGATGACGCCTTCTATCATCTCGAAGGCGAGGCCCTCGCCGGCGAGTACGCGCAACACCTTGACCGCCTCGGCGGTCACCTCCTTGCCGATTCCGTCGCCGGGAAGTACCGCGATTTTCACGTCCTGTTTCTCCAGATAGATTTCACAGGAGCGCAATCCACCACGGCCCGCGCCCTGTCCGGCGTCTTATAGGTCTGCCGCTAGAATTCTCGAAGTCGTCCTTCGGAAGCCGTCCATCGCCATAGGCGAATGCGCCTCGACGGCCGCCGGCCCACCGCTCCGACGACGAAGGTGGCTGAGATGAGCGCGGCCTTACCGGCTCTCGCTGTTGGTAAGGTGGTTGAGCAGCAGGCGCACGGGCGCCGGCATGGTCTGGCTTTCCTGCACACAAAGGTTCCACTGTCGCTCGGCCCAGGATTCGTCAAGGACGATGGCGACGGTGTTGCCGCTGGTCACGTAGCGCTCGGCGCACTTCTCGGGCACCAGGCCGATGCCCAGCCCGGCTTCGACCATGCTGAATACGGTTTCGAAACCGTTGACGCGGACCGGCATCCGCAACGAGCGGGTGAGTTCGGAGGCAGCGCGGAGCACGAGCGAGTCGAGGAAGGATCCCTTCATCGGCCCGATGAGATCGAAATCCGTGAATTCGGCAAACTTGATGATCGCGCGGTCCGCCAGCGGATGGTCCTTGTGAACGAGAGCGACAATGCGGTCGACCCGGTAGGGAATGATCTTCAAGCCTTGGCGCGGCACAACGCCGCCGAACACGCCTATGTCTGCGGCGTTCTCCGCCACTGCCTCGACGGCCTGCTGGCTGGTGCCTTCCTGCAAGTCGATGCGCACGCCGTTATGCAGGGCGAGGAACTCGCCAAGATCGCGCGGCAGGTGCTGGATGATGGTGGAAACGCTGGCATGGACGCGGACGTGGCCGCGCATGCCGCTGGCATGGTGGGACAGTTCGGATTCCATCTGGCGCAGATCGCGCATGACCACACGGGCGTGATGCAGCAGCGAATAGGCGGCCGCGGTCAGTTCCAGCCCCTTGGAATTGCGCACGAACAACGGAGTCTTCAGCCGGACCTCAAGATCGGAAATGCGCTTGCTGACTGCCGACGCAGCTATGTGTTCGCGATCGGCGGCCTTGGCTATGCTTTGCTCTTCACAAACGGCTACGAACAATTCCAATGACAATAGGTCGAAACGCACTCGTCACACAGCTCCATGCTTGGATTGCCCGACCGCTATTCACGATCCTCGCGCCAAGAAGGGATCGACGATCGCGACCGTTCAGTTGCGCGGGCTCATCGCGGATCACGACGCACGCATTCCCAATCAAGTCTTCGCGCTGCCCGCCCTGTCTCCAATAAGGTCGTATTCCGGTTTGGCAGAAAACACAAAACGAAATTGCCCGATGCGGTGAAGCCGGGATGCCACCGGAAAGGACAGGATCCATCCATACATGAACCAGTATGATCTCAAAGGCCGCACCGCGATCGTCACGGGCGGTGCTCAAGGTATCGGCTTTGCCGTCGTCGAGCGTATGCTCGAGTCGGGTGCGCACGTCTCCATTTGGGACCGCGATGAGACGGTGCTGAGCGCCTGCGCTGACGAACTGGGACAGCACGACCGCGTGCACTGCCTGAAAGCCGATATCGGTGTGCTTGCCTCCGTGGAGGCGGCGGCGAAGGCGACGCTCAAGCGCTATGGCAGGGTCGATATCCTAATTAACAACGCCGCTGTCGTTGGCCCCAATATGCCGACCTGGGAGTATCCGCCGGATGCCTTCGCAGAGGTGTTCCAGGTCGGCCTCAATGGCACCTTCCACTGCTGCCGTACCATCGTGCCGCACATGATGGAGAAGGGCTACGGACGCATCGTCAATCTCAGCTCCATCGCCGGCAAGGAAGGCAATCCCAACGCGGTCGCCTATTCGTCGATGAAAGCCGGCGTGATCGCGCTGACCAAGTCGCTGGGCAAGGAGTTGGCAGACCGCAACATTGCCGTTAACTGCGTGACCCCGGCCGTCGCCAAGACACCGGGGGCGATGGCCCAGGCGCCCGAACACATTGCCTACATCCTTGGGAAGATTCCGCGCGGGCGCATGCTCGAACTGAGGGAGGCAGCGTCCATGATCTGCTGGCTGGCGACCGAGGAAAATTCATTCACCACCGGTGCGGTCTTCGACCTGTCGGGTGGACGGGCGACGTACTAGGTCGGCTATAACAGACAATCGAAGAGGAGATCCCCATGCATTCATATGTTTTCGAAAACGCGCGCGTGCTTGACGGTTCCTCGCAGGAAGGGGAGTACGACCGTCACGTGCGGGTTTCGGAAGGTCTGATCGACGAAGTTTCCGACGCGCCGATCAAGGACACAAACGCGATTAGGATCGACCTAAGGGGCAAGACGCTGATGCCCGGCCTGATCGATTGCCACGTCCACGTCTATTCGGCGGCTGAAGATCCGTCCACCAGTTCGCGTATGCCCAACGAACTGGTTGCGCTGCATGCGGCCAAGATCGTCAAGGGCATGCTGACGCGCGGCTTCACGACGATCCGCGATGTGGGAGGCGCAACGCTCGGCTTCAAACATGCGCTCGAGGCGGGTCTGATCGAGGGCCCGAGGCTGACCATGTGTGGCAAGGCCTTTGTCCAGTCCGGCGGCCATACCGATCCGCGCGAGCGCGGCGAACTGATCTCGGCCGAGACCTTCAACAATCAGCTCGGCAATGTGTCGAAGATCGTCGACGGCGTTGACGAATGTCGCCGCGCTGCGCGCGAAGAGATCCGTAAGGGAGGGCAGTTCATTAAGGTGATGGCCGGCGGTGGCGCGGCGCAGCTGCGGATGCCACGCTCATGGAATGCCTATTCGATGGACGAGCTTCGCGCCTTCCAGGAGGAGGCGGACAATGCCAAGACCTATGTTTGCGTGCACGCCCACTCCGACGAATCGATAGCACGCGCGTTGGCTTGCGGGATCAAATCGATAGAGCACTGTACGCTGATCACCCCCGAGACGGCCGCGATCATGGCCGAGAAGGGAGCCTATTCGACACCGACGATCAGCGCGTACGAGGCGCAGATCATCGAAGCAGAAAGGCTGGGTCTCGATACGGGTGCCGTCGAGCGCCTGAAGTGGGTGCGCGATCGTGGACCGGAATCGCTGGAGATTATGCACAAGGCCGGCGTGAAGATCTGCCACGGCTCGGACCATCTCGGCTTCCTGCACCCGTACCAGAACCTGGAATTCAATATCCGCGCAGAGGCGCTGCCGGCCATCGAGGTAATACGCTCGACCACCCTTAACGCGGCTGAATTGTGCCTGATGCCCGGCAAGGTCGGCACCATTGCCGCGGGTGCTTATGCTGACATGATCGTAATCGACGGCGATCCGCTTATGGACATCTCGCTGCTCGGCGACGAAGGCAAAGCCTTCCAAGCGATTATGAAGGGTGGTGTATTCTACAAGAACGAACTTGCCATCAGCCGTTGACGCATTCGACCGAGATGAGGGCTGCAGCGGAGGCGAAGCGGCGCTTCCGAGCGGATTTGCGGCCAGGGGAACTCCGAGCATTCCTCCCACGCCTCGCTGTGGAGAAATAGACCGTGCCTGAAGCCGCAGAGGCAGCGAAAGCCCTGTGGGAAAGACAGCCGCGACCGCATCGCGGAGCGGTGATGATCGTCACGGCATGGATCGATCTCAGGATGCTGAGCGCATTCGCCGGCTGCCTAAAAACTCCATGATCTTGTACGCACTCATCGGTCGGCTGAGCGCATACCCTTGCAAGATGTCGCAGCCCAAATCCTTGAGGATCTTGGCCTGCAGCATTGTCTCGACACCTTCGGCGATGACTTCCACCCCCAAGGACCTGCCAATCTGCACAATCGATTCTACGACCTCGCGCTGCTGGACTGACTCTGCGATTGGACTAATTAGCTGGCGTGCAATTTTCAGCCGTCGTGGTTGCAATTTGAGCAAGCTGACAATGGAGGCGTGGCCGGTGCCAAAATCGTCAATTTCGATGTCGATTCCGAGTTCCTTGATCTGGTTGACGTTCCACACCACAAGCTCATCGTTGTCGTCGAGGAAAATCGATTCCAGAAGCTCGAACGAAACGGTTCCTGGTTTTATTGACAGTGAAGTCAGGCTGTTGATCAGTTCCTCATCCTGCAGCCGTCTCGCAGAGACGTTCACGGAGACGTGCGGAACCAGCAGCCGTGCTTTCTGCCACTGATCAAAGTCGTGGAGAGTTTGTTTGAGCATCAGTCGGTCAATAACCGAAACGACATTCAATTCTTCCGCAATTTTCAGGAACTTACCTGGCAGCTGAAGTCCGTCGATCGGATGGTTCCAGCGCGCCAGCGCCTCCACGCCGGCAACCTCCAACGTTTTGGCGTCGAATTGCAGCTGGTAGTGCGGAACAAACTCGTTGCGTTCCAACCCTCCGAGGATTTCATCGGCCACCCGTTTGGTCCGAACGATCTCGGACTGGAGATCTTCGGTGAAGAACTCATACCGATTGCGTCCTCGGCCTTTGGCCCGATAGAGCGCTATGTCCGCGTTGACCATCAGGCGTGGGCCGTCAATGGGACGGCCCCCATCGACTGCGATCCCGATGCTGACCCCAATACGGCACTGGTGGTCATTATAGGGAACCGGCTGCCGCAGTCGCTGTATGATCCGGTCCGCCAACTGTTTGAGTTGCTCCATTGAGATGTCGCGGCTGCAGACTACGACAAACTCATCGCCTCCGACTCGGGCAACGAAATCTGCCGACCCAACAGTCGATGTCAGCACCTTCGCGGTATGGATCAGCACGGCGTCGCCGACGGCATGGCCAAGCGTGTCATTGATCTGTTTAAAGCGATCGAGATCAAGATGCAGAAGCGCGGCGCCGCTGCCAGCCGTCGATACTGTAGCGGCCTGACGATCGAGGACCGTGTCGAGGTGGCGGCGATTTGGAAGGCCGGTCAGAGAATCGTGAAGCGCTGTATGTTCATTGCGCGCCGTCGCCGCCTCTAGCTCAGCATTCTTCGTTTCGGCGAGGTTTTTTGCCCGTTCCAACTCCAGCGTCAGGGCGACGTCCGCCGTCACGTCCCATTCCGCTCCGACCATTTTGTGGTCAGTGCCGTCCTTGTAACTCTTGGCACGCGCGCGAAGATGTCGAATAGCTCCGTTGGGAAGCATTACACGATATTCCGAAGAGTATATGCCGGTCGCTATCCCCTGCGCGAAATCCCGCTTGGCCTGTTCACAATCGTCGGGGTGGATTGATCTTGACCACTCTTCGAAGGTTCTCAGTTTGCCATCTGCCGGCTTTCCATAGATTTCGTTCAGGCGGTCGTCCCAGTATATGATGTCCGCGTCGAGATCCTGTTCCCAGACGCCAATTTGCGAGGCATCAAGGGCAAGCTCCAGCCTCTCTGAAAGCTGTGCAAGCCGTCGTTCGCTCCGGCGCAGATCGGCGTAATGCTTATGCCGTTGTTCGAAAAGCCGTCCCGCAATGACAATCGGAACCACGACTAGAGCGCCGCCGATGAGCATTGCCAGTCGCAAAATCCAAGCGTTCCGGGGTGTCGCATTCCAGCCACCCTTGGGAACGGCGGAAATCTGCCACGATCCTGTCGGCAACCGCACCTCCGCCGTAACGGGGTTGTCTTCCGCCACCCGCGCCGGGCCGAAAAATCGCGCGCCGCTTCGGCCCAGAGCGTCCTTGCCCGTCAGAGCGATCTCGATCGACAGTCTCTTGTCTAAAAGACCGCTGTCCTCGTACAGCTTCTGAATGTCGATTACCGCAGCCACAATGCCCCAGAACGTCTCGGTAGGGCGATCAGGGTCAAGGAAGACGGGAAATCGGCCGATAAAGGCCTGACCTCCTTGCTTGAGCTCCACCGGTCCGGCCAGAACCAGTTGTTTGGTATCGCGCGCCCGAAGTGCCGCTTCACGCAATTCTTCATCCTTGCGAAAGTCCAATCCAACGGCCTTTTCATTGCCTTCCATTGGATACATCAACGAGATGACCAGGCCGGGGGCAGCGGCAATGTTTCTGACCTGTGTCTTCTCGCGAAAGAGGCTCTTTGCCAGCTTGGCAAAGCGGGTTTGGCTCATATTCGGTTCGGTAACGATGGTCGCGATCAGACCGCGCGTCAGTTGAAGGTCTCCATTGACATTGCCCTCGAGATTGGCGCGGACGAGGTTCATCTCCTTCGCAACGTCGACGCGCAATGCCTGTTCGGCAACAATGCTATTTTGATGATCAGCATAGATTCCCGCACTTAACAGCACGACAAGGGCGACCACAGCCGGAAGACTGGTCCAGGTCATCAAGGTACGGAAGCGCTGATGAATGGCAAATGGCAAGGTGGAATCTCGGTCGGTGCAACCTTCCGACTGTTACAGAGTATAGGAGAAGACTTAATCGAACCTTGGTTCCTCTGCTCAAAATTTAGAAAGGCCGCTGGTGATCAACGCTGATCTGTCGGTCCGGACGATAGATCGAGGAGGAAAGCGAAAACGGTCGGAAGCGCGTGTCGCGCCAAGCGCTGGCAGTCGCGACGGCGCTGGCGTCGCTCGTCACCGCCTATTGGTCCGACATCTGGCGCGTGCTGCGGGGAGGATGATTCGCTCCCGCTATGGAAAGGTGGCGGGCTTTTGCAGTCCGGTGGAACCCGATCTGATGACAATCGTTCTGTGCGGCAACATTTGCGCGGTACCGTCTAGTCAGGGCAACGATGCGAGAAGGTCAACGGCTCACCGAGAAGGAAAGACGAGACAGAAAGGAGCGCACCTCGGATGCTGCGCGGGAACTGATGGAGGTCGAGCGCGTGGCGCGGGATGCGAAGGCAGCTCGGCTCCGGGAGCAGCGGTTGAAGGCTGAGATACCTTGCGCGAGACCAGCACCTAAGAACAAGCGCAAGAAGGCGGGGCGCTGATAGCGGCCTCACCCGCACGGCTCTTCGTTCGTTTGACCGATGCTGGAGATCCGGAGGATTTCAAAACTGAAGCGAAGGGGACTCTTACCAAACCTAAAAGTCCGTCCTGGAGTTTCTTTCCTGCTCGCTGGCTCCAGCTAGCGGTTTTTTCTTTCGGCCCGGAACGTCCAATGCCGTGAGAGGTTAGGCCTCTGGCCGATGCCCCTCCCTCCCT
>NZ_JAIUID010000014.1:0-134253 GCF_020165435.1 Mesorhizobium sp. BR1-1-2 | reverse complement strand
GGGGGGCCGGCGGGGGGCGGCGGGCTGGCGTTTCTGATTCTGGCGCTTTCGGCCTGGACGTCGCTCGGCGCCATGATGCTCGACCCGCTGGAGGAACGCTTTCCACGCCCGCCGCTGCCGCAAAAGGTCGATGGCATCGTCGTGCTCGGCGGCGGCTTCGAAGGCGCGATCAACCTGGCGCGCGGCGGTTATGAATTGAACAGTGGCGGCGACCGGATGGTGGAGACCGCCGTATTGGCGCGGCGCTTTCCCGATGCCAAGGTGGTCGTCTCGGGCGGCAATGGCGAATTGTTCCTCGACGCCGAGGGCGATGCCGCTACCGCGCCGCGCCTGCTCGGCGCGCTTGGCGTGGCGCCGGAACGCCTCATCCTCGAGGGCAAATCGCGCAACACCTACGAGAATGCCGTCTTCACCAAGGCTTTGATAGCGCCGAAGCCGGGCGAAACCTGGCTGCTGGTCACCTCGGCCTACCATATGCCACGCGCCAAGGCGCTGTTCGACAAGGCCGGCTTCGCCACGGTTCCGTGGCCGGTCGACTATCGGACGTCGGGGCGTGAAGGCATCGGCCTGTTCCGCGACAATCCAGCCGATTCGCTGCAGGCCACGACCATGGCGATGCGCGAATGGATCGGGCTGTTCGCCTATTGGCTGTCCGGCCGCATCGATCAG
The DNA here is from genome assembly GCF_020165435.1 of Mesorhizobium sp. BR1-1-2. Taxonomy (NCBI): domain Bacteria; kingdom Pseudomonadati; phylum Pseudomonadota; class Alphaproteobacteria; order Hyphomicrobiales; family Phyllobacteriaceae; genus Mesorhizobium; species Mesorhizobium sp. BR1-1-2. The sequence continues at coordinate 133,584 of NZ_JAIUID010000014.1, read as the reverse complement.
CCTTTTCCCGCACCCGGCGGCTGACCGATCACGGCGCGGCGCGCCGCCGAGAAGAACTGGCGTCGCACCAGAACGGCCAGGAGCAGAAGCGTCGACAGCACGAACACCACCGGATCGACGAACCAGCCGAGATAGCCGATCGAAAAGAACACGCCGCGCAGGCCGGAGTTGAAATGCTTGCCTGCAAGCATGTTCATCTGCGCCGCCCTCCACACCGCCGTCTCGGTGACCGGGTTGCGAGACGCTTCGCCATGCGGGATCGGCACCGCGCCGATCAGGATCGAGCAATAGTTGAACAGCCGGTAGGCCCAGCCGAACTTGAAGAACGAAAACGCCAGGATCAGCACCAGTCCCAGCACCTTGATCTGAAAAGCCGGGCGCGACGGGGCGCCGCCCAGAGGCAGTGTGCTCAACACCTCGAGGACGCGGTCCGAGGCACCGAGCAAGGCAAAGCAGCCGCCAAGCGCGATCAGGGAGCTAGAGGCGAAGAAGGCGGTGCCTTGCTGCAGGCCGCCCATGATGGCTGTGTCGACGATGCGGATCTCACGCTCGGCCATCCTGCGCATCCAGGCTTGCCGCTGCGCATTCATCGCCGTTGTCAGCGACATGCGGCTGACGAGCACGCCGTCCGAGGCGAGGGTATGCAGAATCCACGCAATGAGAAAGAACGCCAACGCCGCGAGATCGGCTGTCGAAAGATCGAGGGAATCGCCCATAGGCGGAAATCTATCACATCCAGCCCGATTGCTTCGATCGTCCGCCGGCAGCGACGGTCATGTCGCTGCCGGAGCAAACAAGGTCGGCAGGCGCTGCGCCGCGCCGTTCAAAACAGCGGAAACATCGCAGGAGTTCCTATATGTAGTCCCAGAGCGGCTTCGGGAGATTTGCGGCGCGTGTTCCTTTCGGTTTTCGACCTGTTCAAGATCGGCATCGGACCATCGAGTTCGCACACGATGGGACCGATGACGGCCGCCCGCCGTTTCCTCGACGAGATCGCCGGAGACGACTGGCCGCGTCCGGCCGGCGCCAAGGTTGCTCGCATCGGCGCCAGCCTGCACGGCTCGCTCGCCTATACGGGCATCGGCCATGGCAGTGACCGTGCCGTCATTCTCGGCCTTGCCGGCCAGACGCCGCAGACGGTCGACCCTGATCAGGCGGACGACATTGTCGCTCGCATCACCGCCGACAAGCTGGTTTCACCGCCCGGTCATCCTTCCTACCGTTTCAATCCGGCCAGCGATCTGGTGCTCGATCGCAAGACTCCGCTCCCCGGCCACGCCAACGGCATGGCGTTTTATGCCTATGACGCCGGCGACCGCCTGCTGCTCAAGCGCATCTATTATTCGATTGGCGGCGGCTTCGTGGTTTCGGAAGAAGAGCTGCAGCGCATGAAAGCCAAGGGTTCGGCGACGACCGAGGGCAGGAAAGTCCCTTATCCCTTCAAGAACGCCCTCGAAATGCTGAAGATGGCGGGCAAAAGCGGCCTTTCCATTGCCGAGATGAAGCGGGTCAACGAGGAAACACAAATGTCGCGCGAGGAGCTCGACGCCGGCCTCGACGCCATCTGGGGTGCCATGAAAGGCTGCATCGACCGCGGCTTGTCGCAGGACGGCATCATGCCGGGCGGGCTGAAGGTGCGCCGCCGGGCCAGGCAATTGCACGACAAGCTGCAGGAGCAGTGGCAGCAGAACCGGCCCAATCCGCTGCTCGCCAATGACTGGCTGTCGATCTATGCCATGGCGGTCAACGAGGAGAATGCGGCCGGCGGGCGCGTCGTCACCGCGCCGACCAACGGCGCGGCCGGCACGTTGCCGGCAGTACTGCGCTACTGGCTGCATTTCCATCCCGAGGCCGACCAGCCCAGCATTCGCGACTTCCTGCTCACGGCAGCCGCCGTGGGCGGCATCATCAAGTCCAATGCGTCCATCTCCGGCGCCGAAGTCGGCTGCCAGGGCGAGGTCGGCTCCGCTTCGGCTATGGCCGCTGCCGGGCTGTGCGCCGTCATGGGCGGCACGCCCGAACAGGTCGAGAACGCCGCCGAGATCGCGCTGGAGCATCATCTGGGCATGACCTGCGATCCGGTCGGCGGGCTGGTGCAGGTGCCTTGCATCGAGCGCAACGCGCTGGGCGCTGTCAAGGCGGTGACGGCCGCCTCGCTTGCCATCAAGGGCGACGGCACCCATTTCGTGCCGCTGGATGCGGCGATCGAGACGATGCGCCAGACCGGCCTCGACATGAACGAGAAGTACAAGGAGACCAGCCTCGGCGGGCTGGCGGTCAATGTGGTGGAGTGTTGAGCCCGCTGGCACTGTGGAGAACTTGCTCAGGCCGTTGACGCATCCGTACGACGGATTAAATCTTGGGCGATGGCTCTCAACCTCCTAAAGCTCTGCGTCGGCTGCGACAGCGTCGAGGATCTCGAAGAATGGATCGCGTTCCGCCTCGACGAGCGGCGCCGTTCCGGCGAACCAACCGAGCATTGGCACACCACCCGCATGGTGCCGACGCGTGGCGATGAGATTATCGACGGCGGCTCGCTCTACTGGGTGATCAAGGGCAGCGTCCAATGCCGCCAGTTGATCACCGAGATCCGGCCGTTCACCGATGACGAGGGCATCGGCCGCTGCCATCTGATGCTGGATCCGCAAGTGGTGCGCACCGACTGGCAGCCGCGCCGCGCCTTTCAGGGCTGGCGCTATCTAAAACCATCGGATGCACCTGCCGATCTCGGCAAGGGCAAGCCGGGGCAGGTCGAAATGCCGCCGAAACTCCGGCGCGAGCTCGCCGATCTGGGCCTGCTTTGAATCACCATCGGCTTGTTCCGAGCAGCCCATGGGCTTGCTTCCGGGCAATCTGGCGGCATGGTCGGCCCGCATAGGCGGACTGCGGTTGCTGGCCCTCAATGTTGCTGTCCGTTGGACTTGCAAGCGTCGCGACAACGCCACATCTTGAAAACCATGAGCGACAGGAACCATCCGGTTTCGATATCTGACGCATCCGCGCCCACCACATCGCGCCGCGGCGTGGTGGGATGCGGACCATGCGTTGCGCAAGGTCATGATTGCGGCGCAGGAACTGCGCACGGTGGCGGCTTGCGCATGTTCAGGAATAGTCTGGAAATACCGCTGATCGCCGGCCATTTGCGGGGCAGTCGAACATGATGGGCGCGATCATCGCTGTCGTCGCATTGCTGCTGGTGCTGATGGGCCTGGCAACGGCTTTCGTGCGAGCCGACCCGAGCAGGCTTGCGGGCGAAATGAGGAAGGTTGGGCCGGTTTTGCTGGCATTGGTCGGCGGCGCCGTGCTGCTGGTCGGGCGCGGCGGTCTTGGCGGTATCATCCTGCTCGCAGCGATTGCCTGGTACGGCTCGATGCGGCTGAACCGGCGAGCCGCGATGCCGGCGCGGAGACGCTCGACCGTACGCACAGCGGCGCTGGAAATGGACCTCGATCACGATACAGGCGGCCTTGAAGGCCTTGTGCTGGCAGGCCGCCATGAAGGCAAGATGCTTGGTGCGATGGGCAGAGCCGAATTGCTGCAGCTGTTTCGCGAACTCTCCGGCGACCCGGAGAGCCGGCAACTGCTAGAGACGTATCTTGACGGCAGATTTCCCGTCTGGCGCAAAAACGCTGAGGCGCACGGTGGCGAAGGGCTGGGTATTGCGCCAGGTCCGGGCGCCATGACTAAGGAGGAGGCCTACAAGGTCCTTGGTCTTGAAGCGGGGGCCGCCGCGGCGGATGTCCGCAAGGCGCACCGCCGCCTGATGCAGCGCCTGCACCCCGATATCGGCGGCACGTCTTTCCTGGCGGCGCGGATCAACGAAGCCAAGGACGTCTTGCTCTCCAATCACGATTAGTCTCCTTCGACGCAGAAATTTTCCGGGAGATATCTTCCACGCCGTCCCTACTGCTGGACGGCGTAGCACTCGATTTTCTTCTTCTTCAGGGCGGTGCAGGCCTTCCAGGCAGCGGTCTTGGAGCCGAAGCCGCCGAAGCGGGCGCGGTAGTAGGTGACGCCGTCCTTGTCGAAGGCGACGGTGAAGCCGGAGGCATCAGCCAGCACCTTCGGCGCCTGCTTGGTGGTCTTGTCGAGGAAGGCCTGGGCCTCGGACTGTTTCGGCGACGAGGCGACCTGAATGGCCCAACCCGACGGCACCGACGCGGTGTTGACCGGGTCGACGGCCGGCGCGGGCTCGGCATAAGCGGACACCACCTGTGCCGTGGCGACCTTGGGGGCGGAGACGATAACCGTCTTCACTTTCTTTGCCGGAACAACCAGTTTGGGTTCTGCGGCTGCGGTATCGTCGGCGTCATCGCTGTCGCCCTGGGCAACCGCCGCGTCGTCGGCAACGGCTTCGGCCGCGTCATCGGCGCTTGCCACCGCCACCGGCTTCTCGTCCGGAGTCGGTGCGTCGTGCTTGGGCAACAGCACCTTGGCCAATGCCGTCACCGGGTTGCCGCTGTCGGCCTTGGCGACCAGATCGCCGCCGCCCCGGGTCGATGCCCGCGGCAGATAAGTGTTGATCAGGGCCGCCATCTGATTGTCGCGACTGCTGCCCGAGGTGCCGCCCATGACCACGCCGACAATGCGACGGTTGCCGTCGGAAACCGACGAAACCAGGTTGAAGCCCGAAGCGCGGGTGTAACCGGTCTTGATGCCGTCGACGCCCTTGATGCGTCCAAGCAGGCGGTTGTGGCCGTTGATGCGCTGGCGGCCATAGAGGAAGGAGCGCTGCGAGAAATAGCCGTAATATTGCGGGAAATGTTCGCGCAGCGCGATGCCGAGCGTTGCCATGTCGCGCGCAGTGGTGAACTGGCCGGGATCGGGCAAGCCGTTGGCGTTGCGGAACACGGTACCGTTCATACCGAGCTGCCGCGCCTTGGCAGTCATCATACGGGCGAAGTTGGTCTCGTTGCCGCCGAGCATTTCGCCGAGCGCGGTGGCCGAATCATTGGCCGATTTGGTCACCATCGACAGGATGGCGGTCTCGACCGCCACCGACCCGCCCGGCTTCACGCCAAGCTTCGTCGGCGGCTCTGCCGCGGCATGAGCCGAGAAGACGACCGGCGAGTTCCGGCTGATCTTGCCCTTGGCCAGAGCCTCGAAAGTCAAATAAAGCGTCATCATCTTGGTGAGCGAGGCGGGATAACGCCGGGCGTTGGCATCCGAGGAGTAGAGCACCTTGCCGGTCTTGGCGTCGACCACGATGGCCGCGGACTTCGCGGCGAGCGACGAGGCCGCTCCTGCAACGACGATGGTCATCGCCACGGCGATGATCATGATCGTTTTGAAAGGGGACACGGATTTGGAAACGATGCCCGACAACGCCTGACGCACTGATAGTTCCTTTGAATTTCTTGTTGCGCTGGAGGCGGCAAAGGGACTGCCTCGCTTCCGGCAAGCTATCGAGCCAGCGTTACCAATCCGTTTATGGTAACCGCCGCGTTCACCATTTTCTGGTGGTTTGATCCTCTCTTTATTCGAATTTTAGCCATTGCCCCCGCCGGCTTGACAGAAGCAGGCGATTTCTTGACTTTTGTGCGCCGCACAATATATTCGGGTGCATTGCACAAGGCGCTCGGGGCAGGGCGCATCAACCGTCCAGGGAGAATTGAAATGACGCAGACCTACGAGGACTTCAGCAAATACGGCAAAGAGTTCGCCGACACCGGATTGAAGAGCTTTGCCTCCTTGTCCAAGGGCGCGCAGGCAATTGCGGCCGAGGCCGGCGAATACACCAAGAAGAGCTTCGAGGCCGGCAGCGCCGCTTTCGAGAAGATTGTCTCGGCCAAGTCGCTCGACAAGGCGATCGAGGTCCAGTCCGACTATGCCAAGCAGTCCTATGAGGCGTTCGTCGCCGAGGCCACCAAGATCGGCGACCTCTATGCCGAACTCGCCAAGGAAGCCTATAAGCCGTTCGAATCGATCGTTGCCAAGGCGAAATAATTCGTCCGGCAGTACCGAGATTTGGCCCATTGGGCCCAGACAGAGCCCGGCCGCGCAAGCGCGGCCGGGTTTTTTCGTGTCAATTTCCGATCAGGGGCCTGGCTCGCCTTCACGATTGCGAAAATCCGCCAAGTTGGGCACCTAGCCATATTGTCAGCTAACCAGAAGGGCTTAAAATCGTCCATCGAACACCTACATGTCGAACTCGCATGAGGATTCGAAAGAGGCAGGATTACGTGACGATCGGTTTGACTGCCACCAGGGCACGGATGCAGAACGGCAGCGGCGACGGCAATGAGGCCGGCCGCGGCACGGCGGTCATCACGCGCACAAAGACCAAGACCAAGAAACCCAGCCTCTATCGGGTCCTCATCCTGAACGACGACTACACACCGATGGAGTTCGTGGTTCACGTGCTGGAGCGTTTTTTCCAGAAGGACCGCGAAGCCGCCACACGCATCATGCTTCATGTTCACAATCATGGAGTGGGCGAGTGCGGGGTCTATACATTCGAGGTGGCCGAGACCAAAGTGTCCCAGGTCATGGATTTCGCCCGACAAAATCAGCATCCGCTGCAATGCGTGATGGAGAAGAAGTGAGGTAACATGCCGGCTTTCTCCCAAGGCCTGGAAAAGGCGCTTCACCAAGCGCTGACGCTCGCCAACGAGCGGCACCATGAATATGCAACCCTTGAGCATCTGCTGCTCGCCCTGATCGACGACACCGAGGCCGCCGCCGTCATGCGCGCCTGCAATGTCGATCTCGACGAGTTGAAGCACACTGTTCTCACCTATATCGACACCGAGCTCGACAATCTGGTCACCGGCTATGACGAGGATTCCAAGCCGACCGCCGGCTTCCAGCGCGTCATTCAGCGCGCGGTGATCCATGTGCAATCGTCTGGCCGCGAGGAAGTGTCGGGCGCCAACGTGCTCGTCGCCATCTTCGCCGAACGCGAGAGCCATGCCGCCTATTTCCTGCAGGAACAGCAGATGACCCGTTACGACGCGGTCAACTACATCTCGCACGGCATCGCCAAGCGTCCGGGCGCGTCGGAGACGCGTTCGCCGCGCGGGGCCGATGACGAGCAGGGCGGCGCGAACGGCGCCGAGCCGCAAGAGGAAGGTGGCAAGAAAAAGCAGCAGCAGGACGCGCTGACCGCTTATTGCGTCAATCTCAACAACAAGGCCAAGGCCGGCAAGATCGATCCGCTGATCGGGCGCGAGTCCGAGATCAACCGCACCATCCAGGTGCTGTGCCGCCGCTCCAAGAACAATCCGCTCTATGTCGGCGATCCCGGCGTCGGCAAGACGGCGATCGCCGAGGGCCTCGCCAAGCGCATCGTCGAAGGTGATGTTCCGGAGGTTTTGCACAACGCCACCATCTTCGCGCTCGACATGGGCACGCTTTTGGCCGGCACGCGCTATCGCGGCGATTTCGAGGAGCGGCTGAAGCAGGTCGTCAAGGAGCTCGAGGATTATCCGGGCGCTGTGCTGTTCATCGACGAGATCCACACCGTCATTGGCGCTGGTGCGACGTCGGGCGGCGCCATGGATGCGTCGAACCTGTTGAAGCCGGCACTGTCTTCGGGGGCGATCCGCTGCATTGGTTCGACCACCTACAAGGAGTTCCGCCAGTTCTTCGAGAAGGACCGCGCGCTCGTACGTCGCTTCCAGAAGATCGACGTCAACGAGCCGACCATCGAGGACGCCATCGAGATCATGAAGGGTCTGAAGCCCTATTTCGAGGAGTTCCACAAGGTCCGCTACACGACGGAAGCCATCAAGGCTTCGGTTGAGCTGTCGGCGCGCTACATCAACGACCGCAAGTTGCCGGACAAGGCGATCGACGTGATCGACGAGACCGGCGCCTCGCAGATGCTGGTGCCGGAGGCCAAGCGCAAGAAGACCATCGGCATCAAGGAGATCGAAGCGACGATCGCCACCATGGCGCGCATCCCGCCGAAGACTGTTTCGGCCGACGACGAGAAGGTGCTGCAGGGGCTCGACATCGAGCTGAAGCGCGTCGTCTACGGCCAGGACACCGCCATCACCGCGCTGACCTCGGCGATCAAGCTGGCGCGTGCCGGCCTGCGCGAACCGGAGAAGCCGATCGGCTCTTACCTGTTCTCGGGTCCGACCGGCGTCGGCAAGACCGAAGTCGCCAAGCAATTGGCTGCGTCGCTCGGGGTCGAGCTGATCCGTTTCGACATGTCGGAATACATGGAACGCCACACCGTATCGCGGTTGATCGGCGCGCCTCCCGGCTATGTCGGCTTCGATCAGGGCGGCCTTTTGACCGACGGCGTCGACCAGCATCCGCATTGCGTGCTGCTGCTGGACGAGGTCGAGAAGGCACATCCGGACCTGTTCAACATCCTGTTGCAGGTGATGGACCATGGCAAGCTGACCGACCACAACGGCAAGCAGATCGACTTCCGCAATGTGATCCTGATCATGACCACCAATGCGGGCGCGTCGGATGCGCAGCGCGCGGCGATCGGCTTCGGTTCGACCAAGCGCGAAGGCGACGATGTCGAGGCGATCAACCGGCTGTTCACGCCGGAGTTCCGCAACCGTCTCGATGCGATCATCCCGTTCGGCTCGCTGCCGGTGCCGGTCATCCATCAGGTGGTGCAGAAGTTCGTCATGCAACTGGAGGCCCAGCTCTCCGAGCGTGGCGTCACCTTCGACCTATCGCCGGAGGCGATCGCCTGGCTCGCCGACAAGGGCTATGACGAGCGCATGGGTGCGCGTCCTCTCGGCCGCGTCATCCAGGAGCACATCAAGAAGCCGCTGGCAGACGAAGTGTTGTTCGGCAAGCTCAAGAAGGGCGGCACGGTGCGCGTCAGCGTCGAGAAGAAGGAAACCGGCGAGACCGGCCTGAAGCTCGAATCGCTCGCCGACGAGGCACCGGTGAAGCCCAAGAAGGAAGAACCGGAAGACGCCCCCAAGCCGCGCAAGGCAGCGGCCAAGAAGCCGGCAGCCAAGAAGGCCGTCGCGCAGAAACCCGAGCCCAAGGGCAAGGACGGCGGCAAGCGCAGCCTGGTGCCGCAACTGCCGCGCAAGAGCTGATAGTCACTCCCTCGAAAAAAGCCCCGGAAACGGGGCTTTTTTGTTGGGGCAGGACGATCACTGAAGCGTTGCCGGCGGCCCCTGGACAGCAAGCGACGTCGGGCGGGTTTTGGCCGATTTGTCCGTCCAGGACGGTGGTGCTCCCACCTTGGCGCCGACCATGCCGAACAGCCCGGGCGCGCGGCCAAAGACCTCGCAGGCCGCGTATTTCGGCTTGCCGCCGAGGAACGATTTTATGCGTTGACCCGACGGTATCGAGATATGCCATCCCGATGGCGCCTTGCCGGTGACGAGCATGCGCGAAAAGTCGTTTCCGAAAATAGCGCCCAGACTGTACGCATCGCCGATCTCTGAGACCCTGGCCTCGGTGGTAAAGGAGTTCGCTCCGCGGGACCAGACCATGGCTGCGCGTTGCGTGCCGTTCCGGTCAAGTGCCTCCGCCTCGACCGCGAGCCCTCCAAAACCCAGGGGAAGGCGCGGAATGGAAACCGGCAGCACGGCGCTGCTGCCCAGAGAAACCGCCTTGGAGACGCCCGCAGTGATCTTGTCCGTAGGCACCAGGTCGGCGATCACGGTCTTGACGGTCAGATCCGAAGGCTGGCCGGCAGGGACCACCTGGTATTTGTCGCTCAGCGCGACGCACATAGCCCGGTCGAGTGCGTTGAGAACCAGAGCGCGATCCCGAGCCTCCTTGACACGGAAGGCGGCGCTCGGGGAAAAAACGGTCGGCGAGATGCTGACGGATCTGATGCTCCCCAGTGCTTTGGCATCCACGAACGTACGTGATTTGTTGAACTTGCCCTTTGCCGGGCCGAGCTGATTGTAGGAGGTCAAGGTTCCTGCCTCCTTGAGGGGAACGGAACTGCAACCGGCAAGCGCCAGAGACAGCCCGATACAAGCAATCTTCAATCGCAGCATCCGGGCCGACCACGTGGCCGCGGCGCGTGGTCTAGGTGTTACAGTGTTGAGCATTGGTCGTCGGGCCTTCCCTTGTTGATCGACGGGAAGAGTCCTGAAGTCACTGAATTACAGCAACATTACGCGGCTTGGACATCCATCGTCAGACGAATGGCATCGTCTGATCTGCCCGTGCAGCGTGCCCTGGTCTCGGTCACATCTGGATGCGGAACATCGTTCCGTGGCTCCCGCTGTCGACCGCCACGTGCCCGCCGTGATTGGTGACGATCTGCCTGACGAGAGCCAGCCCCAGTCCGGCGCCGGTGCTGCGCGGCGTGGTGCGATAGAACGGCTCGAAGACGAGCTCCTGCTGGTCCAGCGATATCCCCTGGCCCTGATCGGCCACGGTGATCTGCCCATCGGCGGTGACAGACACTGAGATCATGCCGCGATTTCCCCCATGCTCGATGGCATTGCGGACCAGATTGGTTATCGCCCTGACCAGCGCGGGACGGTTGCCCTGGCGCTCCAACCCATCGATTTCGCGAAGGAAGGAGATCTCGTAGCCGGCCGCTATCGCAAGCGGCGCAAGGTCGGCCACGACGGTTCTCGCGATATCGACGAGATCGACTGTCCCGTAATTTTCCCTGTTCTGGTCGTTGCGCTCGAAATCGAGCAGTTGTTCGGCGGTTTCGCCAAGCCGGGCGACATCTTGCAGCAGGCGTTCGCGATCCTGGCCATATTCCATTCCCTCGATCCGCGTCTGCATGATTGCAATGGGGGTGCGAAGCTCATGGGCGGCATCGACCAGGAAACGTTGGCGCTTTTGAAATTCGCGCTCGAGACGCTCCAGAACCCCGTTGAATGCCGCCACCAGCGGCACGACTTCGCGCGGAACGGCTTCGGTTGGAAGGCGAGCGCCCTGGCTGCGAAGCTCGATCTCCATCGCCTTGCCAACGACGTCGCTCAGGCCGGTGAGGGCGCGGCGGACAATCCGGGGCACGCTAAGGAATATCGCCGGCAGGGCGAGGGCCAGCAGAGGCACATATATCCGTCTCACCTCTTTTATCAGTGTGACCAGAACCGAGTCATTGCCGGAATTTCCGCCGAACAGCATCCGCATCTCGCCGGCTGGCGTATCAAACTCTTCGATCGATGCGATCTCGTCCGTGCCGTCGACGCCGCGCAAGTCGGCATCGTGAAAGAGGTGCACGTTGCGCGCGACGTCGAGATAGACCGGCGGTATGGCGCCAAAGGAGACCGACCTGCTGTCAGTTGTGACAATGACATACCAGAGATTCTTGTTCTCCTGCTTGAGCGAGGTCAGGCTCGGCCTGTCCTGGATCTCGATATTTCGCCGAGGGCCGAGTTTGATGGATTCGGCTATGGCAGCGGTGAGCCTGTGCTCCAGCGCCACATTGGGCGAAAGGACCCTTTTTCCGTAGAAACACAGGCCGACAATGACGGCGGCAACAACTGACGTCAGAACGATGCTGAGCTGCCAGATCAACGTCCATCGCAGCGAGGCGCCTTGCTGCGTCATCTTACTTCCCTGAGGAGATAACCGACGCCCCTGATGTTGTGGATGGCCACCCCAGCACCGGCATCCGTCAGCCTTTTGCGCAGGCGCGAAATATGGGCGTCGATGGCGTTCGACTGGATCTCGTCCTCGTAGTTGTAGACGGCTTCTTCCAGCGTGGAGCGGATGACAGTCTTTCCGCGTCGCTTTGCCAGGGCGAGCAGGACGGACAGTTCGCGCCTCGGTATATCGACGGGGCTGGACCCGACCGTCACGCTGAAATTCAGCGGGTCGATGGTGACCATGCCAACGGTGATCCGCGGCTCCGCCAAGGCTGCTGGCCTGCGCAACACCGCCCGCAGCCGCGCCATCAGTTCATCGATCAGGAATGGTTTGCCCAGATAGTCGTCGGCGCCGGCATCGAGCCCCTCAATGCGCTCTCTCGGCTCATTGCGTGCCGTCAGGACGATCACCGGCGCATCGACACCTGCCGCCCGCAGCCTGGGAATGAAGCTCAGTCCCTCTCCATCCGGCAATGTTCGGTCGAGCAGGATTGCCTCATAGACGTGCTGGCGCGACAGTTCGATAGCATCGCCAAGGAGCACGGTGTGATCGACGACGACGCCTTGTTTGCCAAGCGCCCTGGTGAGCGCGTCAGCCATTTCTCTTTCGTCCTCGATCAACAGAACCCGCATTGCACGTCCACGTCTCGCCGGCGCCCTTGTCATCCGTCAGGATTACAGCAGCATTGCGAACAACAGCCGTTCGCCAAATGGCTGCGTGCGTTCATTTCCATGAGATTGGGAATTTTATGTCCGGACCAGGCCAGATCATCATCCTCAACGGCGCACCGCGATCGGGGAAATCAAGCATCGTCCAGGCAGTTCAGGAGAGCTTCGAGGGCCTATGGATGAATTTGGGAGTCGACGTCTATGAGCAGGTCACACCGCTGCGCTGTCGCCCGGGGATAGGTTTGCGGCCCGGCGGCGAGCGCCCGGATCTCGAGGGTCCCGTGCCTCGGTTCTATGCCGCGCTCTACGAATCGATCGCCGCCCACAGCAGGGTGGGGTTGAATATCGTGGCCGATCTCGGCCATCACGACAGCTATTCGCAACCCCTTGATTGCCTTGTCGATTGCGCCCGGCGCCTCGCAGGCCTGCCGGTTCTGTTTGTCGGTGTCCGCTGCCCGATTGAAATCATCCTGCAGAGGCGTGCCGCCAGTCCGGCGGGGAGGGGATATGTGACGGGGTCGCCTGATGATCCCGTACCGTTGGCGGTGCGTCTGTGGCAGGAGGAGGTACACCGGCCTGGCGTGTATGATCTGGAAGTGGACACATCGCTTCTGACGCCAGCACAATGTGCGGATGCGATCCGCCGGCGGCTCAGGCAAAATGTAGAGCCTCCGACGGCGTTTGAGAGGCTTTCGGCGTTCTCCGCAAACAAGCTGTCCTGATCGCGCGCCAAGCGCGCGATGAGAATGAATCTCAGCCGCGCTGCCCGATCCTCATCCATGGCGGACATAATCTGATTGATGTGTTCGGCCGGAATGGCGATCACGCTGATGTCCTGGCGGCTCGGATCCATGGTTTTCGATGCACAACTGCGTAACCTTCCCAGACGGTCGCAGTTGCTGGGAGCCGCTGAAAGCCAGGCATCAGGATAGCAAAGCGGCCTTTATCCGGCCGGCATTCTCGGCCAGCACCTCGGGTTTCTCCATCTGGCCCGTATGGGGCTTCAGCGCGATGCCTTCGAAGCGTGGAATGACATGGACGTGAAGGTGATAGACGGTTTGCCCGGAGGCCGGCTCGTTGAACTGCATCACGGTGACGCCATCGGCGTTGAATGCCTTGCGGACGGCGACCGCCACCTTCTGCACAACCGTGAAAAGCGGGCCGAACGTTGCCGGATCGGCGTCGAGCAGATTGCGCGACGGCGCCTTCGGCACCACCAGCGTATGGCCTAGCCCTTGTGGCATCACATCCATGAAGGCAACGACCGCTTCGTCCTCGTAGACGCGGTGCGAGGGAATTTCACCACGCAGGATCTTGGCAAAGATGTTGTCGGTGTCATAGGCGGTTTCGGCCATGGCGAACGCTCCGGATTGTGCCTCGCCAATTGGTGTAGCGAAGCCTCTCGTGAGCGGCAAGACGATCGGGCGAGATCGATGAAGCCGATCCCGACAGGCGTGCACTGCCAACCCAAGGGATGCCGAACCTGACATATGCTCCTGCCCTGCAGGATGGCCTACACCTCGAGATCCTTGCGGAACGGTGTGTGCTCTTCCAGGTATTCGCCCATTCGTTCAACCTCGCGCCGTTCGCGCCTGAGATAGTCGGCGACGGCGTTGCGCAGGCCGGGATGGGCGATGTAATGCACGGAATGCATGATCACCGGCCGGTAGCCTCGCGCCAGCTTGTGTTCGCCCTGCGCGCCCGCCTCGACCACCTTCAGCTTGCGTTCGATGGCGAAGTCGATGGCTTGGTGATAGCAGACCTCGAAATGCAGGAAGGGATGATCCTCGATACAGCCCCAGTTGCGGCCGTAGAGCGCATCCGAGCCGATGAAGTTGATGGCGCCGGCAATATAGCGGCCGTTGCGCCTGGCCATCACCAGCAGGATGTCGTCGGCCATGCGCTCGCCGATCAGCGAGAAGAATTCGCGGTTCAGATAGGGCCGGCCCCATTTGCGGCTGCCGGTGTCCATGTAGAAGGCGAAGAAGTCGTCCCAGGCCCGTTCGGTAAGGTCCTTGCCGGTAAGCCAGTCGATGGAGATGCCGTCGGCAAGCGCCTCGCGGCGCTCCTTTTTCATCGCCTTGCGCTTGCGCGAGGCGAGCGTGGCGAGGAAATCGTCATAGGTCGAGAAGCCCTCGTTGAGGAAATGGAACTGCTGGTCGGTGCGATGCAGGAAGCCCGCCGCCTCCAGCACGTCCACGTCGCTCTCCTGCGCGAAGGTAACATGAGCGGAAGAGACGCCGAGCCTTTCCGTCACCGCCTTCAATCCCGCGGCGAGCCCGGCCTTGACGGTGCTGGAATCCTGGCCCCTGCTCACCAGCAGGCGAGGGCCGGTGACCGGCGTGAACGGTACCGAGCATTGCAGCTTGGGATAGTAACGGCCGCCGGCGCGCTCGAAGGCATCCGACCAGCCGTGATCGAACACATATTCGCCCTGGCTGTGTGATTTGAGATAGCAGGGTACCGCGCCGAGCAGCGTGCCTTGACCATTCTCCAGCCTGAGATGATGACCTTGCCAGCCGGTGCGCCGCACGGCGCAGCCAGAATCCTCGAGTGCGCTCAGGAACGCATATGAAACGAGGGGGTTATAACCGTTTTCGGCATCACTGCGCGTGGTTCCCGCGAAACCGTTCCACTCTTCGCAGGTGAAGGCGCCGATGCCCGCCGCAATGCGGATCGCATACTCCGCATCAACCGTTTGCCCGTCGCCGTCGTCGCCCTGATCCATGAGGCTTATTTAAGCTCCATCCGGACCGCTACAAGTCACGTTCTAGGCACCCCTGCCTCAAGCGACTTTGACCAGATCAGGCTCGAACCCTTCGAACGTCATCTGGTCCGCGTATTTGAATGTAAGGTCGACCGCCGGCTGGTCATGCACCGTCCAGGTGATGACCGGCATTTTGAGCCGTTCACGGACAAAGCTGACGAATGGATTCGGCAGGTCGCCCGCTGCGTAGGAGGTGAAGGCGATCTGATGCGCCAGCATGGCGAAATGTGCTTCGATCAGCCTATCGTCCTTGCCATAGGCGGTCAATCCAGCCGGTATGCCCGGCGCGTCCTTGGCGAAATCGCGGATCAGCCAGTGGTCGAACGACATGATCGCCACCTTGCCCTTGTAGCGCTTGAGCTGCCTGCCGACGCTCGCCACCAGGCCATTGTCATATCCAGCCACGCCTTTCAGCTCGACCACCAAAGGCACCCGGCCGTCGATCAGCTCGAGCACCTCGCGCAGCGTCGGCACATGATCAGACGTGCCGCCGACCCTGAGCGCCGCCAGTTCGGCCGCCGTGCGCTGCCAGACGAAACCGTCGTGCCCGGTCAGCCGCTGCAAGTCCCCATCATGGATGATGACGGGAACTCCGTCCGACGACAGGTGCACGTCGCATTCGATGGCATAGCCGCGTTCGGCCGCGGCGGCAAAGGCGGAGAGGGTGTTTTCCCAGCGCGTCTTGTTCATGTCGTGAAAGCCGCGATGGGCAACAGGCCGGGCAATCAGCCAGGAAAGGTCGGTCATGTCAGGCTCGCTCACTCGACTTCGAAGATCGCTTCGATTTCCACGGCGGCATTAAGCGGCAGCGAAGCCGTGCCGACGGCGGAACGGGCATGCTTGCCGCGCTCGCCGAGCGCCGCCACCAGGAAATCGGAGGCGCCGTTGGCGACCAGATGCTGCTCGACGAAATCCGGCGCGGAGGCGACGAAGACGGTGATCTTGACCAGCCGGCGTATCTTCTCGAGATCGCCAAGTGCTGCCTTGGCCTGCGCCAGAATGTTGATCGCGCAGTATCTTGCCGCTTCCTTGCCGGTTGCTGTGTCGACGTCGCGGCCAAGCAGTCCGCTCGCCTGCAGCTTGCCGTCCTTGAGCGGCAACTGTCCGGCGGTGAAAAGCAGATTTCCGGTCCTGCAATGCGGCACGTAATTGGCGGCAGGCGCCGCGGCCGCGGGAATGGTGACCCCGAGGTCGTTTAGCCGCTTTTCGATTGTTTCACTCATTGCTTTTCCCTATTGCTGGAAGGCGCCGCGTCAGCCGGGCCGAAATTGCTATTTTTGCCTCGCTTCCGCCACGACTTTTTTTAAGCTGGACCATCTTTCCCTGCGGCCTGCCATCAGCCGCGACGATCGGAGCCTCTCATGCGCGCAACGCGCCTTGCATTCCATGCCGTCCTGTTGCCGGCGGTCTTTTCGGTAGGTCCCGCTTTCGCCGTGCCGGCGCTGCAGGCGCATCGCGCCGTTTACGACCTTACGCTCAAGAAGGCGGACGACCGCTCCGGCATCACCGGCATTACCGGCCGCATGGTCTATGAATTCAACGGCTCGGCCTGCGAGGGCTATACGGTGAAATTCCGCTTTGTCACCCAGATCGCCACCAGCGACAACACCAAGCTGACCGACCAGCAGACGACGACATTCGAAGACGCCGAAGGCAAGACCTTCTCGTTCGTGACCAAATCCTTTGTCGACCAGAACCTCGACAAGGAGGTCAAGGGCGTCGCCACGAAGGAAACGAAAGGGCTGAAGGTCGACATTGACAAGCCCGAGAAGAGCAGCCTGGAACTTGCCGCCACCCAGTTTCCGACCCAGCATCTGGTCGAATTGATAGACAAGGCCGAGAAGGGTGAAAACTTCTATCAAACCAATCTGTTCGACGGTTCCGAGGACGCCAACAAGGTGATGTCCACCACCGTCGTCGTCGGCAAGAGGACCGATGCCGACAAGGCCGATCCGGAAGCGCCGGCGCTGGCCAAGCTCGCTACCGACAAATACTGGCCGGTCGACATCGCCTATTTCGACGACAGTGCCAAGAACGGAGAAGAGACGCCGGAATACCGGATCAGCTTCAAGCTGCACGAGAACGGCATCACCCGCGATCTAACCATGGACTATGGCGATTTCTCCATGACCGGCAAGCTGGTCAATCTGTCGCTGTTCGACCAGACGAAGGCCTGCCCGACGAAATAAGCTTCGACGCAGCCGTCGCGGTCCACGGCTTGAAAGCGCCGCGGCGGCTTCTCATCTTCTCGAGGCCGCCGGCCGCTTCATCTTCTGTGCGAATCCCTTCTATCATCGCTCGTCGCGGACCACCGGTCGGCGAAAGAAGGAATGCGGCGAGCCTCATGGCGGTCTATGTCGACGCGGCGATCTGGAAATGGGTTGGTCATCGCTGGTGCCATCTGATGGCCGACGACACCGATGAACTGCATCGCTTCGCCGCGCAACTCGGCATCAAGCGCTCATCCTACCAGGGGCCGCCGAAGACATCGGCGCCGCATTATGACATAACCGGTTTCGAGCGCGACCGCGCGGTGCGGCTCGGCGCCATCGAGTGCAGCCGCGAGGAGATCGTCGCGATCTTCCGGCGGGTGAGGGTGCCAAAGGGTAAGATAAAGCGTTGAAGCACGCGCGGATCGCCGCAGGCGCGCCGCAATGTGTCGTCGCGCTTGCGTTTAGAGCACTTCCCCTCTATATGCGCGCTCATTCCACACACGGACTTTGGTGTCTGCCCGGGAGAAATCCGGCTGAAACCTCCGGTGGCATCGAGGACTTCGTCCGAAAATGCCTGTGTCCGTGGAGGCTAACCGGAAAGGAAAATGAGAATGGCTCTGCCTGATTTCAGCATGCGCCAGCTTTTGGAAGCTGGCATTCACTTCGGCCACCAGACCCACCGCTGGAACCCGAAGATGGCGCCCTATATCTACGGCGCCCGCAACAACATCCACATCATCGACCTCAGCCAAACGGTGCCGTTGCTGCACCAGGCGCTGAAGCAGGTTTCCGACACCGTCGCCAAGGGCGGCCGCGTGCTGTTCGTCGGCACCAAGCGCCAGGCGTCCGACATCGTCGCCGATGCCGCGCAGCGTTCGGCCCAGTACTATGTCAACTCGCGTTGGCTCGGCGGCATGCTGACCAACTGGAAGACGATCTCGAACTCGATCCAGCGCCTGCGCAAGCTCGACGAGATGCTGGCCGGCGAGGCGCAAGGGTTGACCAAGAAGGAGCGCCTCAACCTCGACCGCGAGCGCGAGAAGCTCGACAAGGCTCTCGGCGGCATCAAGGACATGGGCTCGACGCCCGACCTGATGTTCGTGATCGACACCAACAAGGAGGCGATCGCCATCCTCGAGGCCAAGCGCCTTGGCATTCCGGTCGTGGCCATCATCGATTCCAACTGCGATCCGGACAAGATCGATTTCCCGATCCCGGGCAATGACGACGCCGCGCGCGCCATCCAGCTCTATTGCGACCTGATCGCCAAGGCTGCCATCGACGGCATCGCCCGCCAGCAGGGCGCGCTGGGCGTCGACATCGGCGCTTCGGTGGAAGCTCCGGTCGAGCCGGTGCTCGGCGAAACTCCGGCGGCGGAAACTCCGGAAGCGTGATAGCGAAGGCCGGTCACGGCCTTCATCTTTCTAATATTTTGACGCGTTAAACGGACGCACCGTCGAGATTCGATGGTGCGTCGGCGCATTTGAACAAAGAGGCGACAATGAGCATTTCGGCTGCACAGGTCAAAGAACTCCGCGACTTGACCGGCGCGGGCATGATGGACTGCAAGGCGGCGTTGAACGAGACCAACGGCAACATGGAAGAAGCCGTCGACTGGCTGCGCAAGAAGGGCATCTCCAAGGCCGACAAGAAGGCCGGCCGCACCGCGGCCGAGGGCCTGATCGGCGTCGATTCCGGCGTGCGCGAGGCTGCGGTCGTCGAGGTCAATTCCGAGACCGACTTCGTCGCCCGCAACGCCGCCTTCCAGGAGATCGTCGCCAACGTCGCCAAGGTGGCTCTGGCCTATGGCACGAGCGAGGCCGTGGCTGCCGCGAAGTACCCGGGTTCGGACAAGTCGGTCACCGACACGATCAAGGATGCCGTCGGCACCATCGGCGAGAATATGGGCTTCCGCCGTTCGGCCAAGCTCACCGTTCCGCACGGCGCCGTCGCGACCTATGTTCACAACGCGGTGGCCGATGGCCTTGGCAAGCTCGGCGTCCTGGTCGCCATCGAGACCACGGGCAACGAGCATGCGGCCAATGCGTTCGCCCGCCAGGTCGCCATGCATGTCGCGGCCACCAACCCGATGGCGCTGACCACCGAGGAACTCGATCCAGCGGCGGTCGAGCGCGAGAAGGCGATCTTCGCCGACCAGGCGCGCCAGTCCGGAAAGCCGGAGGCGATCATCGAGAAGATGGTCGAGGGCCGCCTGCGCAAGTTCTACGAGGAAGTCGTGCTTCTGAAGCAGGCCTTCGTGCTCAATCCCGACATCACCGTCGAGAAGGCGCTGAAGGATGCCGAGAAGGAGATCGGCGCTCCGGCCAAGATCTCGGCCTATCTGCGTTTCGCGCTCGGCGAAGGCATCGAGAAGGAAGCGACCGATTTCGCGGCGGAAGTCGCGGCGGCGGTCAAGAAATAACCCGAAGACCAAGTACGGCTGAACAGCTCAGGCAACTCGGCCGGGTGTCCGCTTGGATGCCCGGCCGATTTCCTGTGCGGTGTCGATGAAGGCCCTCAGCTTCGGCGCCATCGACGCCCGGCGCGGAAAGTAAAGGAAAAGGCCAGGTTCCTCGATTGCCGTCTTTGGCAGGATCTGGGCGAGGCGTCCGGCGGCAAGATCGGCGCGCACCAGCGGCTCGAACACATAGGCGAGCCCGACCCCCGCAAGCGCAAGGTCGATCGCCGCCAGCGAATCGGTCACGACGGCGGTGCCACGCGTCTCGACCACGACATCCTTGCCGTTGTCGTTCAAATCCCAACGATAGAGCGCGCCGGAGCGGACAAGCCTGTAGCCTATGCAATTATGGTTCTCGAGGTCGGCCACGTCGCGTGGACGGCCGCGCTTTCCGATATAGTCCGGCGAGGCGACGAGCACGGCCTTGAAGGGCTGCGTCAGCCGTATGGCGGTCATGTCCTGCGCGATCATCTCGCCCAACCTGATGCCGGCGTCAAAACCTTCCCCGACGATATCGACCAGGGCTTGATCGGCGAAAACCTCGACCGTCACATCCGGATAACGATCGGCCATGGCTGCGATCACAGGCGTCACCGCCAAAGGGATCGCGATGTTGGAGGCATTGATCCTGAGCAGACCGGAAGGCCGTCCCTTGACGCCGCGGATGCGGTCCATCCGCTCCGCGATGTCCTGAAGGGCAGGGCCCGCTGTCTCCACCAGTGCCTTGCCGGCTTCTGTCAGCGAGACGCTACGTGTCGTGCGCGCAAACAGCGGCTGGCCGATGCGTTCTTCCACCAGCCGCACCGCATGGCTGACCGCCGACGGGCTCATGCCGAGCTCGGCCGCGGCAAGCGCGAAGCCGCCCCGTCGCGCCACGGCAACGATGACAGGCAGGTGGGTGAGCAGGTCCCGATCCATTCATGAATTGTATCGCACAGTCTTTGCGAACAATGCAATCTTATCGACGACGGCACATTTATCCACATTGTCCCCGATACAGCGGGTGGGCTGATTTCCAGGAGACGAGACATGAACGCTTTGAAACATGTGACCTTCGCCGCGGGACTGGCGCTGGCGCCGATCGATGCCGGGGGAGCCGAACCGGCGGAGTGGCAGGCGCTTGCCGACGAGCGCGCGGTTATCCACATCGCCGATGCCATCGACCGCGCCGTCGATGCACAGGACTGGAAACTTGCCCGCAGCTATTTCGCGGATCGGGTTACCGCTGATTTCAGCAGCCTGTCCGGACAGCCGGCGGCCAATATTGCCTCCGACGACCTGATCGGCGCCTGGGCCGGCAACCTCAAGGGCAGCAAGACCAGCCTGCATCTGCGCACCAATCACCAGGTCGTTCTCGAAGCGGACACAGCGACCGTCCTATCGAACGGCTATGCCTGGAACCGCATGGAAGGCAATGGCGATCCGCTCTGGGAAGTCTGGGGCACATACGAGCACCGTTTCATCCGTTCCGACGCCGGCTGGAAGGTGGATGGCTTCACATTCCGCATGACGCATGAGCGCGGCAACCCGTGGGTCAAGACCACGCCCGGCCAGTGAACGGCGGCATCCGGCGGATCAGAATGGGAACGATATCATGACCATGAATTATTATACTCTCGGCAACAGCGGCCTGCGCGTCAGCCGGCTGGCGCTGGGTACGATGACATTCGGCACCGAATGGGGTTGGGGAGCGGACAGGGAGACCGCCCGCGCCATATTCGACGCCTATGTCGAGGCCGGCGGCAATTTCTTCGATACCGCCGATCTTTATACCGGCGGCACCGCCGAAACCTGGCTGGGCGAGTTCGTCGCCGAGCGCGGCCTGCGCGACAGAGCGGTGATCGCCACCAAATTCACGATGAACACCGAGCCCGGCAATCCGAATGCCGGCGGCAACGGGCGCAAGAATATCATGCGGGCGGTCGACGCTTCGCTGAAGCGGTTGGGTACAGACTATATAGACCTCTATCTCCTGCATGTCTGGGACAGGCTGACGCCGGCCGAGGAGGTCATGCGCACGCTGGACGACCTCGTGCGTGCGGGCAAGATACGCCATGTCGGCCTGTCCGACGTGCCCGCATGGTACGCGGCTCGGGCGCAGGCTATCGCCGAATTGCGCGGCTATGAGCCGGTCTCGGCCTTGCAACTGGAATACTCGCTCGCCGAGCGCACGATCGAAAACGAGTTCGTGCCTTTCGGCACGCGCCATGGCGCCGGTATCATGGTCTGGAGCCCGCTGGCCAGTGGCCTGCTCAGCGGCAAATACCGGCCGATGCAGGCCGGCAATGCCGGCCGGCTCGACGGGTTCCGCAACTCGACGCATCCGGGCTTCCAGAAATTCACCGAGCGCAACTGGGCGATCGTGGCCGAACTCGAGAAGGTCGCGGCCGAACTTGGCCGCGGCATGGCCGAGGTCGCACTCAACTGGGTGGCGACACAGTCGGGCATCGCCACCGTCATTCTCGGCGCAACGAAGCTCGAGCAGATGCAGGACAACCTTGGCGCGCTGGACTTCGATATCCCAGCCGCGCTTCGCGACCGGCTGGATTCGGTCAGCAGAACTCCCGCACCGTTTCCCTATTCCTATTTCGGATCGCAGATACAAGCGCGCGTCACCGGGGGCGCGACGACCGGCGATAAGCCCTCGGGCTACGCATTGCCGGTGCTTGTCGAAGGCGAGGCGGCCAGCGTCTCCACCAACTGATCGATCCGCCGGGGCGCTGGCCCCCATTTGCCGTCGGGCGCTGCGTGACATCGCGGCGCCCTTCGTGTATCGGAACTCGGCATCGCGCCATTGTTCGGGGGCGGCGCCTGCGCGAAGGGGGTGGCCACGCCCGGGCGCACCACATGCAAATGATGAGGACCAGATGACGGTGAAGCCCCTCTACCGACGTGTCTTGCTGAAAGCGTCTGGTGAAGCGTTGATGGGCGAACAGCATTTCGGCATCGATGTCTCGGTCGTCGACCGTATCGCCGGCGACATCGCCGAAGCCCGCGCGCTGGGCATCGAGGTCGGCGTGGTTATTGGCGGCGGCAATATCTTCCGCGGTGTGGCGGTTGCCTCCAAGGGTGGCGACCGCGTCACTGGTGACCATATGGGCATGCTCGCCACCGTCATCAATTCGCTGGCGCTGCGCACTTCGCTGAACAAGATCGGGGTCGATGCGGTGGTTCTTTCCGCGATCGCCATGCCTGAGCTTTGCGAGAGCTTTTCGCAGCGCCAGGCAACCGCCTACATGAACCAGGGCAAGGTGGTGATCTTTGCCGGCGGTACCGGCAATCCGTTCTTCACCACTGATTCGGCCGCGGCACTTCGCGCCGCTGAAATCGGCGCCGACGCGCTGTTCAAGGGCACACAGGTCGACGGCGTCTATTCTGCCGACCCGAAGAAGGACCCGAACGCGACGCGTTTCGAGCGCATCAGCCATGCCGAAGTGATAAATCGCGGGCTTTCCATCATGGATACGGCTGCGATTGCACTTGCGCGCGAAAACAACATTCCGATAATCGTCTATTCGATCCACGAAAAAGGTGGTTTCGGCGATATTCTGAGGGGCGGCGGCCGCTGCACGGTCGTCGCGGACGATTGATCCGGGGCCTGATCGCGGAAAAAGGCGAAACCGGTTTCGAAATCAGGCTCGAACACGGGGCCTTGCCCCGAAAGCAGTGAACCCGCGTCAGACGGGTCGAGGAGACTAAAATGAGTGGTGAGTACGACGATCTCAAGCGGCGCATGGATGGGGCAATCGCCGCGTTCAAGCATGACCTGGCTTCGCTGCGGACCGGTCGCGCTTCCAGCAACCTGCTCGACGCTATCCAGGTGCAGGCCTATGGCACCAGCATGCCGATCAACCAGGTGGCCAATGTCACGGTGCCTGAGCCGCGCATGATTTCGGTGTCGGTTTGGGACAAGTCGATGGTGGGCGCGGTCGATCGCGCCATCCGCGAATCCAATCTGGGCTTCAACCCGATCGTGGACGGCACCAATCTCAGGATTCCGCTGCCGGAACTCAACGAGCAGCGCCGCAAGGAACTCGTCAAGATCTCGCATGGCTACGCCGAGAACGCCCGTGTCGCAGCGCGCCATGTGCGCCGCGACGGCATGGACTTCCTGAAGAAGGCGGAGAAGGACGGCGTTATCAGCGAAGACGATCAGCGCAAGCGCTCCGACCAGGTCCAGAAGCTTACCGACGAAACGATCAGCACCATCGACCACCTGCTTTCCGACAAGGAAGCTGAAATCATGCAGGTTTAGGGTCTGGCCGGCGGCTGGCCCGAAAGCGAGATCATGGCAACGCCCGCGCATGTCGCGATCATCATGGATGGAAACGGACGCTGGGCCAAGGCGCGCGGCATGCCGCGGCTCGCCGGCCATCGCGCGGGCGTAGAGGCACTGCGCAAGACGGTGCGCGCCGCGCCCGATCTCGGCATTTCCTACCTGACTGTCTATGCCTTCTCTTCGGAAAACTGGTCGCGGCCGAAATCCGAAGTCAGCGACCTGATGGGCCTGTTGAAGCTGTTCATTCGCCGCGACCTCGCCGAACTGCACCGCAGCGGCGTGCGCGTCAGGATCATCGGCGACAGGGCAGGGCTGCAGCCCGATATCAGGCTCCTGCTGGAAGAAGCCGAAGCGCTGACATCGGCCAACGAGGCGCTGACGTTGGTCATCGCCTTCAACTACGGCGGACGCGACGAGATCGTGCGCACGGCGCGCAAGCTTGCCTCGGCCGTCGCGCGCGGCGAGCTCGACAGCGAGGCCATCACCGCCGAATCCTTTGCCGGCTGCCTCGACACACAAGGCATTCCCGATCCCGAACTGGTCATACGCACCAGCGGTGAGCTTCGCCTTTCCAATTTTCTTCTATGGCAGGCTGCCTATAGCGAGCTTGTTTTCCTGCCTTGCTATTGGCCCGACTTCAGCCGTGAGCACCTCGCCGAAGCCTTGCGCGAATTTGCCGGCCGCGAACGCCGTTTCGGCGGACTGGGCACGCAGGACGTCGCTTCGCGACCGGCCGCGGGATGAGCAATCTTCAGCTTCGCGTCCTTTCGGCGGTCGTGCTTGCCATCGCGACGCTTGGCCTGACCTGGCTCGGCGGCCTGCCGTTCCGACTGCTTTCAGCCGCGATTTCCGCGGTGATCTTCTATGAATGGACGCGCATGTCCCGCCCCTCCGGGACGACCGGGCTGGGTTTTTTGCCGGAAGCGCTGCTGCTGGTGTTCCTCGTCGCCCTGATCGCCGGCCTGCCAGCCTTGTGGCTGCTGCTGCTGGTGGCTGCACTGGTCGCCGTCACGGCCATCGCCGCCCAACTGCGCGGGGCCGGGCAGTGGGATGCGTCAGGCCTTGCCTATGCAGCCGTCTCGGGTCTTTCCCTTGCGCTGCTGCGTGACGGCGACCATTCCGGTCTCGTCGCCATCCTGTTCCTGTTCGCGGTGGTCTGGGCGACCGATATCTTTGCCTATTTCGTCGGCCGGGCCGTCGGTGGCCCGAGGCTGGCGCCGTCCATCTCTCCCGGCAAGACACGGAGCGGCGCACTCGGCGGCGCCGTGGGTGGGGTCGTTGCGGGGCTCATCCTGGCCGCCGCCGCCGGTGCGGGCAACCTGGCAATGCTCGGTCTCGTCGCGCTCGCGCTTTCAATCGTCTCCCAGGCTGGCGACCTCCTGGAATCCTGGGTCAAGCGCCGCCACGGCCGCAAGGATTCGGGCGCGCTCATTCCGGGCCATGGCGGCGTCATGGACCGTGTCGACGGGCTTGTCGCGGCGGCTTTCGCCCTATACGTCATCGGCTGGATTGCGGCGGGCGCCGATCAGCCGGCACAGGGGCTGTTTCCCATTTGAACGGCATCGTTCCACGATCGATGCGGGCGCGCCTTGGATTCGCCTGGATTGATGTCACAGTCGCGGCGCAACGATGTCGCGGAAGAACTGAGGGCTTGAGTTGAACGAGATTCTTCACGCGATATTCGGCATGGAAGGCTTCCTTCTCGGCACGCTCGTGCCCTTCCTGTTCGTGCTGACCGTGGTCGTGTTCGTCCACGAAATGGGCCACTATCTCGTCGGCCGCTGGTGCGGCATTGGCGTCAGGGCCTTTTCGATCGGTTTCGGCCCGGAACTCTTCGGCTTCAACGACAGGCACGGCACGCGCTGGAAGCTCTGCGCCATACCGCTTGGCGGCTATGTCAAATTCGTCGGCGACATGAACGCCACCTCCAGCCAGCCGTCGACGGAAGAGATCGAAGCGCTGACCGACGCGGAACGCAAGGTCGCCTTCCACACCCAGCCGATCTGGAAGCGGGCGGCGACGGTGGTGGCCGGGCCGCTGTTCAATTTCCTGCTGACGATCGTCGTCTTTTCGGTGCTGTTTTCAGCCTATGGCCGCTATGTCGCGGAACCCATGGTGGCCGAGGTGACCGCCGACAGTCCGGCGGCGAAAGCCGGCATCCTGCCCGGCGACCGATTCGTCAGCGTCGACGGTAGCAAGATCGAAACCTTCGGTGATGTCCAACGCCTGGTTTCGGGCCGGGCCGGCGACAGCATCACCTTCGTCATGCTGCGCGACGGCAAGGAAGTGACCGTGACCGCCACGCCGCAGCTGATGGAGCAGCAGGACGCGCTCGGCAACAAGGTCAAGGTGGCCGTGATCGGCGTCGTCAACAACAAGGAACTCGGCCAGCCCAGGCTGATCACCTACAGCCCCGCCGGCGCGTTGACCGCGGCGGTGGAGGAGACCGGTCACGTCATCCAGCGCACCGGCCAGTTCCTGCAGCGCTTCGTCGTCGGGCGCGAGGACAAGTGCCAGCTTGGCGGCCCGGTGAAGATCGCCGACATGGCCGGCAAGGCGGCGAAGCTCGGCTTCGAATGGCTCGTGCAACTCGTTGCGCTGCTGTCCGTGGGCATCGGCATCCTCAATCTTTTGCCGATTCCCCCCCTCGACGGCGGCCATCTCCTGTTCTACGGGGTGGAGGCCGTCATCCGCCGGCCGGTGTCGGAACGGATGATGGAAATGGCCTATCGGGCTGGTCTGCTTCTGGTTTTGGGCTTCATGGGTTTCGTATTCTGGAACGATCTGTTTGGGTGCTGAAATCATGAAGAAATTTGGCTTCGGCATGGTCGATGTTGAGACGCCGTTTACCATGCACGGGGATATGAGTGACGCGAAAGCCACGCACCAGGGTTAAGTAAATACAAATTAACCAGAAGCCTTGCGTGTAGGGAAAATCCGGTTAATACGGTACGGGAAATTACCGCACGTCCGGTTTTCTCGCCGTGGGGACTACGAGAAAAGGTTATTAAGCCCGATGAAGGCAGCATCCAAGTTTTTGAGCGCCGCTTCCGCGGCAGCCCTGTCCGCGGCTTTGGTCGTGCCAGGTGCGCTCGCAGTGCAGTTCGTTGCCACATCGGCGGCCGAAGCCGCTGTCGTCAGCAGGGTGGAGGTGAGCGGCAACCAACGTGTCGACGCCGATACCATCCGCAATTACATCACCATCAAGCCGGGCAAATCCTTCTCCAGCTCCGATATCGACAGCGCGGTCAAGGCGCTGTTCGGCACCGGGCTGTTCTCGGATGTGCAGATCAATCAGGTCGGTTCGACGTTGGTGGTCAAGGTTTCCGAGTACCAGGTCGTTAACCAGGTGTTGTTCCAGGGCAACAAGAAGCTCAAGGACAACGCGCTTGCGGCTGCCGTACAGTTGAAGCCGCGCGGCACGTTCTCGCAGGCGGCGCTCGACGCCGATGTAGAGTCGGTCAAGGCCGCCTACAGGCGTATCGGCCGTGACGATGCCGCCGTAACCACCGAGGTCATGCAGCTCGGCGACAACCGCGTGAACGTGGTCTTCCATATCAATGAAGGTGATCGCACGCAGATCGCAGCGATCAATTTCGTCGGCAACAGCGCCTATTCGAGCCGCCGCCTGTCAGATGTGATCTCGACCAAGCGCTCGTCCTGGGTTTCGTTCATCCTGCGCGACGACGTCTATGACGACGACAAGCTGCGCGCCGACCAGGAGCTGCTGCGGCGCTTCTACTACAATCACGGCTATGCCGACTTCCAGGTCGTATCCGCTGTCGGCGAACTCGACAACGCGACCAACAAGTACACGGTCACCATAACCGTCCAGGAAGGCGAGCGTTATACGTTCGGCGACATCAGCGTCGAAAGCACGATTCCGGAAGTCGACTCGAAGGCGCTTGAATCGGTGGTCGAGACCCACAAGGGCGACGTCTACAACGCCAAGAACGTCGAGGACACCATCATTGCCCTGACCGAGAAGGTGGCCGGCTCTGGCTACGCCTTCGCGCAGGTGACGCCGCGTGGCGACCGCAATTTCGAGAATCATACGATTTCGGTGGTCTACACCATCGACCAGGGCACCAAGGCCTATGTCGAGCGTATCGAGATCCGCGGCAACGACCGCACACGCGACTATGTCATCCGCCGCGAGTTCGACGTCAGCGAAGGCGACGCGTTCAACCAGGTGCTGATCCAGCGCGCGAAGAAGCGGCTGGAAGATCTCAATTACTTTGACAAAGTCGAGGTTTCGACGGTTCCCGGCTCGGCGCCGGACCAGGTCGTGCTGGTGGTCGATGTGGTCGAAAAGTCGACCGGCGAGTTCTCGGTCGGTGCCGGCTATTCGACCGGTGGCGACACCGCCGGTCCGTCGGTCGAAGGATCGATCACCGAGCGCAACTTCCTCGGCCGCGGCCAATTCATCAAGGTGTCGGCGGGTGGCGGCAAGAACTCGCGCGATTACAGCCTTTCGTTCACCGAGCCGTATTTCCTCGGGCGTCGTATCGCCGCCGGCTTCGATATCTACAAGCGGACCAGGGAATACGACGACTACGACAGCGATACTGTGGGCGCGACGGTGCGCTTCGGTCTGCCGATCACCGACAGCATCTCGACCCAGCTGGCGTACAATATCTCCCGGGAGAAGTATGAGGTAGACGACGGTTGCGATGCCACCGATGTAGATCCCAGCGGCAACTGCGATATTTCCCGAGCCGTGTTGGATGGCATCGAGCAAAGCCCTTGGATCAAGTCGTCGGTCAGCCTGGGACTGGTCTACAACACCATTGACGACATGAAGAACCCGCATGAGGGTATCTATGCCACCTCCACGGTTGAAGTGGCCGGCCTCGGTGGCGACGCCAAGTTCGTGAAGGTCACCGGACGCGGCAGCGTCTATCAGACGCTGTCCGAGCAGTTCGATCTTGTCGGCCTCATTTCGGGCGGCGCAGGCCATGTCGAAGGCTACGGCGGCGACGGCGATCTCCGCATCTTCGATCACTTCCAGAGCACCGATCGCATGATCCGCGGTTTCGCTTATGGCGGCATCGGCCCAGTCGACAGCGACGGTGCGGGTGACCACCTTGGCGGCACCACTTATTTCAACGCGTCGGCAGAGGCTCAATTCCCGCTGCCGGTCGTTCCAGAAAGCTTCGGTCTGCGCGGCGCGGTCTTTGCAGACGCGGCAACACTCTATGGCAGCAAGGTTGCCAATGATTTGGTTGACCAATCATCCGTGGGCATGAAATGGCGCGCCTCCGTCGGTGTCGGCCTGATGTGGGCTTCGCCGTTCGGCCCGATCCGTATCGACTATGCGATCCCGGTCAAGAAAGAAGCGAGGGACGACGTGCAGGAATTCAACTTCGGCATATCGACCCGCTTCTGACCGGCGGATGACGATGCTCCCGGGTCGTTGAGATCCGGGAGAAAATGTTCCGATCTAGCTGGATATAGCTTCTGGAATGACCGATCCGGTGTTCTTCGCGCCATCACGCCGGTATACGGCGGGCGAAGTCGCGAATCTGACCGGCTCGGTGCTTGTCGATTCCGGCCAGTCCGGCGTTTTCATCGACGCGCTGGCGCCTGCCAACGAAGGCGGCGAGAATGCACTCGTTTTCGTCGATGGCAAACGCAATTCCGTGCTGATGCCGTCGCTGCGGGCGGCCGCTGTGCTGTGCCCGGCGGAGTTCGCCGGCAAGGCGCCTACCGCCATCGCCGTCCTTGTACATCCTCGTCCGCAACAGGCATTCGCGCTGGTCGGACGACTGCTGTTTCCGACAGCGGCGACACCGGGGCCGATGACCGGTGAAACCGGCATCTCGCCGCATGCCCATGTCGATCCGAGCGCACATGTCGAGGAAGGTGCTGTCGTCGAAGCCGGGGCGGTGATCGGTCCGGCAGTGTCCATTGGCGCCGGCACCGTCATTGCGCCTCATGCCGTCATCGGCCGCTCCTGCCAGATCGGGCGGGACGGCTATATCGGCCCGGGCGCCAGCGTCCAGTATGCCTTGATCGGCAACCGCGTCATCATCCATGGCGGCGCCCGGATCGGCCAGGACGGCTTTGGCTTCGTTGCCGGTGCCAAGGGACCGGAACGTGTTCCGCAGATCGGCCGCGTCATCATCCAGGACGACGTCGAGATCGGTTCCAATTCCACCGTCGACCGCGGCGCCATGTCCGACACGATCATCGGCCAAGGCACCAAGATCGACAATCTCGTGCAGATCGCGCATAACGTCCGCATTGGCCGCAACTGCATCGTGGCCGGGCTTTCGGGTATCTCCGGTTCCGTCGTCGTGGGCGACAATGTCACCATGGGCGGCGGCGTCGGGCTTGCGGATCACCTGACCATCGGGTCGGGAGCGAAGCTTGCCGCGAGAAGCGGATTCATGAGCAATGTGCCCGCGGGCGAGATCTGGGGCGGCTATCCGGCACAGCCGATGGCGGAAGCCATGCGCGAGATAGCCATGCTGCGCAAGCTCGCCAGGACCCGCAAACAGGGCGAGGGGAGCAATGGCTGACATGACCGCGGCGACGACGCTGGAAGCAGTCGACATATTGGCGCTGATGAAGCTCCTGCCACATCGCTATCCGTTCCTGATGATCGACCGGATCGTCGACATCGATGGCGACGAATCCGCTACCGGCATCAAGAACGTGACCATAAACGAGCCGCATTTCCAGGGTCATTTCCCTGAGCAGCCGGTCATGCCGGGCGTTCTCATCGTCGAGGCGATGGCACAGACTGCCGGCGCCATCTGCATCCGCAGTCTTCGCACTGAAAAGCCGTCGCTGGTCTATTTCCTGACTATCGACAATGCCAAGTTCCGCAAACCGGTCGTTCCCGGCGATCAGTTGAAGATCCATGTCAAGAAAATCAAGAAACGCGGCAACCTGCTCAAATTCGCCTGTGAAGCCCTGGTCGACGGCAACAAGGCCGCCGAGGCCGAGATTTCAGCCATGATGGTCACCGGCGACTGACAAATCGAATGCTTATGAAAATCAACACATCCATCCATCCTTCCTCCGTCGTGGAGGAAGGCGCTCAAATCGGCCAGGGCGTTCGCATAGGACCGCTCTGCTATGTCGGCGCAGATGCCGTGATCGGCGACGGCGTCGAACTGGTCAGCCATGTCTCGGTGATCGGCGCGACGACGATCGGCGCGTCGACCAAGGTCTATCCGATGGCGATACTGGGGGGGCCGCCGCAGAACACCAAGCATAAGGGGGGCCGCACCACGCTCGTCATTGGCGAGAATTGCACCATTCGCGAAGGCGTGACCATGCATGTCGGCACCGATACCAGCCGCGGCGAAACGACGGTCGGCGACAATGGTAATTTTCTCGCCTACGCCCACATCGCCCATGACTGCGTCGTCGGCAAGAACGCCACCTTCGCCAACGGCGCGACGCTGGGCGGACACTGCGAAATCGGCGACAACGTCTATATCGGCGGTCTCAGCGCCGTTCATCAATTCGTGCGGGTAGGCGACAACGCTTTTCTTGGCGGGTGCTCGGCTTTTGTTGGTGATGTCATTCCCTATGCCATGGCGGCGGGAAATCGGGCCAGTCTGCGCGGCCTCAACATCATCGGGCTGAAGCGCTCCGGCCTGCCAAGATCCGAGATCTATCTGCTGCGCAGGGTCTATAAGACAATATTCGACAGCTCGCGCACCGTTGGCGAGAACATCGAATTCGCCAAGGCGGAATTCGCCACGTCACCGACCGCCATGAAGATCATCGATTTCATCTCCAGTCGCGGCAAGCGGCACTATGCTGTGCCATCGCTCAAGGGGAGCGATGGCGATGACGGCGATGACGAAGACTGAGGCGGCTGCAGCGGATTTCGTTCTCTTGCCGGGGGGCAGGGTCGGCATCGTCGCCGGCGGCGGCAGCCTGCCAGTGGAAGTCGCGCAAGGCCTGGCCGAGCACGGCTACCCGCCCTTCATCCTCTTGATGGAAGGTGAGGCCGACCGCCAGCAGGAGTTGCTCCGATACGAACACGACAGCCTCGCCCTCGAGCAGATCGGTTCACTGGTGGCGACGCTGAAGCGCCACGGCATCACTCATGTGGTCCTTGCCGGCGAAATCAAACGCAGGCCCCGGCTGACCGACATCCGTCCTAGCCTCGGCTTGCTGGCGATCGTGCCGTCGGTGATCATGGCGCTGGCGCGCGGCGACGACGGACTTTTGAAGGTGGTGACACGCGGCCTGGAGAAGCGGGGCATCAAAGTTGTCGGCGCGCATGAGGTCGTTCCCGAACTGGCGGCCGGCGAAGGCACGTTGACCGCGGCGAAACCAAAGCAATCCGACTGGCGTGACATCGAGGCCGCCAGGCTGGCCGCCAAGGCCATCGGCGCGCTCGATATCGGGCAGGCGGCGATTGCGATCGGAGGCCGGGCGATCGCGCTGGAAGGCATTGAGGGCACGAGCGGCCTGCTCGAAAGAGCGCGCGCGCTGCGTGGCCATGGCAGGCTTGCCGGAAAGACCCGCGGGGTGCTGGTCAAATGCGCCAAACCCGGCCAGGAGCTGCGGGCCGACCTGCCGTCGATCGGACCGCAGACGGTGGAGGCAGCCCATGCGGCGGGGCTTGCCGGCATTGCCGTCGAAGCGGGGCGCTCGCTGATCCTGGAGGGACCCGCCACGCTGTCGCGGGCGAACGCGCTGGGCCTGTTCATCGTCGGGCTGCCAGCGGCGGAGCCGGCGCATGGCTGACAGGGCGCTGAAGATCGCAATCGTGGCCGGCGAGGAATCCGGCGACCTGCTTGGCGCCGACATCGTGCGCTCGATCAAGCAGTCGACGGGCCGCGAGGTGCAGATCGTCGGTCTCGGCGGCCGTCATCTGCAGGCGCTCGGGCTGGTCTCGCCGTTCGACGCCGGCGAGATCGCGCTCATGGGCTTCAGCGCCATCCTGCGCGACCTGCCAAGGCTGATGCGGCGGATCGGACAGCTGGCCAGGATGGTCGCGGATGAGAAACCCGACTGCCTCATCACCATCGATAGTCCCGACTTTTCGCTGCGCGTGGCCAGGAAAGTGCGCGCGGCCAACCCGTCCATCCCGATCATCCACTATGTCTGCCCCAGCGTCTGGGCATGGCGGCCGGGCAGGGCGGTGGCGATGAAGCCCTATGTCGACCACATCCTCTGCATCCTGCCGTTCGAGGTGAAGGAGCTAGGCAGGCTCGGCGGACCGCCAGGCACCTATGTCGGACATCGCCTCACCCATGACGCGGGCGTGCTGTCGGCGGCCAGGACGCAGGCCCAACCGCGGGACCTTTCGCCGGATCGCCTGAAGACGCTGCTCGTCCTGCCCGGCTCGCGACGCAGCGAAGTGCGGCGGCTGCTCGAGCCGTTTGGGGAGACCGTGTCGATGCTGCGGGCACGCGGGCATCGCCTGCGGCTGATGTTGCCGACCGTGCCGCATGTCGCCGATGTCGTGCGCTCGGCGGTCGCTCGCTGGGACGAGAAGCCCGAGATCATCCTCGACGCTGAGCGAAAGTGGCAGGCCTTCGGCAAGGCCGACGCGGCGCTGATCGCGTCCGGCACGGTTTCGCTTGAGCTGGCGCTGTCCGATGTGCCGATGATCTCCTGCTATAGGCTCGACCCTGTTGCGCGCATCGTGGCGCCATATCTCGTTTCGGTCTGGTCGGCGCTGCTGCCCAATCTGATATCGGACCGGGCGCTGATCCCGGAATTCTACAACGAATATGTCAAGCCGAACAATCTGGCCCGCCAGCTCGAAGCGCTGTTCGCCGACACAGGCATGCGCAGATGGCAGAAGGACGGGTTCGCCGAGATCGCGCGGCGCATGACGACCGACAAGCCGTCAGGCGACATCGCCGCGCAGGTGGTAATGAGGTATATCAAAGGAGTGAGTAGTGAGTAGGAAATGCCGCTCTTTTCCCTACTGACTACTGACTACTGACTACTCACTACTGCCTTATTTTACCGCTTCGCGATCGGCACATAATCCCGCTCGGGCGCGCCGGTATAGAGCTGGCGCGGGCGGCCGATCTTCTGGCGCGGATCCTCGATCATCTCCTTCCACTGCGCGATCCAGCCGACGGTGCGGGCAACCGCGAACAGCACGGTGAACATGGTGGTGGGGAAGCCCAGCGCCTTCAGCGTGATGCCGGAGTAGAAGTCGACATTGGGATAGAGCTTCTTCTCGATGAAGTAGGGATCGGTGAGCGCGATCTTCTCCAGTTCCATGGCGATGTCGAGCAGCGGATCGTCCTTGATGCCGAGCTCGCCCAGCACTTCGTGCGCGGTCTTCTGCATGATCTTGGCGCGCGGATCGTAGTTCTTGTAGACACGGTGGCCAAAACCCATCAGCCGGAACGGATCGTCCTTGTCCTTGGCGCGGGCGATGAATTCGGGAATGTGATCGACATGGCCGATCTCCCCCAGCATGTTCAGCGCCGCTTCGTTGGCGCCGCCATGCGCCGGCCCCCACAGGCAGGCGATGCCGGCGGCGATGCAGGCAAACGGATTGGCGCCCGACGAGCCGGCGAGCCGCACGGTCGAGGTCGAGGCGTTCTGCTCGTGGTCGGCGTGCAGGATGAAGATGCGTTCCATGGCGCGCGCCAGGACCGGGTTGATCTTGTATTCCTCGCACGGCACGGCAAAGCACATGTGCAGGAAGTTGGCGGCGAAATTCAGTTCGTTCTTCGGATAAATGAAGGGCTGGCCGATATGGTATTTGTAGGCCATGGCCGCGATCGTCGGCATCTTGGCGATCAGCCGCATCGACGCCACCATGCGCTGGTACGGGTCGGATATGTCGGTGGAGTCGTGATAGAAGGCCGACAGCGCGCCGACCACGCCGCACATCACCGCCATCGGATGCGCGTCGCGGCGGAAACCGGTGAAGAAGCGCGACATCTGCTCATGCACCATGGTATGGCGCGTCACGCGGTAGTCGAAATCGTCCTTCTGCGCCTTGGTCGGCAGTTCGCCGTAGAGCAGGAGATAACAGACTTCCAGGAAGTCGCCATGTTCGGCCAACTGGTCGATCGGATAGCCGCGATGCAGGAGAATGCCGGCGTCGCCATCGATGAACGTGATCTCGGACTCGCAGCTTGCCGTCGAAGTGAAGCCGGGATCGTAGGTGAAGGCACCGGTGGTGCTGTAGAGCGTGGCGATGTCGATGACGTCAGGCCCGACCGAACCACTTCGCACCTTGAATTCGTGCGTCTTGCCGGCGAATTCCAGCTTTGCGGTGGCTTCCTGGGTCTTGCCGCCCAGTTCCCGTCTTGTCGCAGCTTCGGTCATTGCAAACTCCTTCTTGTTTCCTCATGCCGGCAAAGGCAAATTCTGCAAAGCGACACGTCGAAGTCACCGAATGCGCGTATTCGCGACCGCATTTTAGGGGGTGCGTGCCAGATTGGGCCAAGGCCCAATGTTGCACTGCGAAACGCGCCTTTCAATGCCAATCTTCTTGGGCCAGATTGCTCCTAATCGATTTGATCCGCGATGCGCGCCAAGCTCTCCTCGCGACCAAGCACGGCGAGAACGTCGAACACGCCGGGTGAGGTGCTCTTGCCGGTCAGGGCGGCGCGCAAGGGCTGGGCGACGGCGCCGAGCTTGTGGCCGCCGGCCGTCGCATAGTCGCGGATCGCGGCTTCAGCCGAGGCCGCCGTCCAGTCGCCTGAAACCGCCTCGAGGGCGTCGTGAGCGCCACGCAGGACCTTGCGCGCATCGTCATTGAGCAGCAGGGCTGCCTTCTCGTCCATCGGCAACGGCCGCGCGGCGAACAGGAAGGCGGCGCCGTCGACGAGTTCGACCAGCGTCTTGGCGCGCTCCTTCAGCCCCGGCAACGCTGCCAGCAACTGCGCCCTGTTCCTGTCGTCGAGGCGTGCGGCCATCGCCGGACCGCCCTCGAGATAGGGCAGGGTGGCGATGAAGATGTCGAACAGCTCGGTATCGCCCATGCGGCGCATATGGACGCCGTTCAGCGCCTCGAGCTTGGCGAAATCGAAGCGGGCGGCGCCCTTGTTCACGTCGCCGATATCGAACCAGGCGATCATGTCCTGGATCGACATGATCTCGTCGTCGCCGTGGCTCCAGCCGAGCCGAGCCAGATAGTTCAGCAGCGCTTCGGGCAGGTAGCCCATGGCGCGGTAGGCCTCCACGCCCAGCGCGCCGTGCCGCTTCGACAGCTTGGCGCCGTCGGCGCCGTGGATCAGCGGTATGTGCGACATTGAAGGCACATCCCAGCCCATGGCGTTGTAGATCACGGTCTGGCGAGCGGCATTGGTGAGGTGGTCGTCGCCGCGGATGATGTGGGTGACGCCCATGTCGTGGTCGTCGACGACGACGGCATGCATGTAGGTCGGATTGCCGTCCGAGCGCAGGATGATGAAGTCGTCCAGATCCTTGTTGGGAAAGCGCACGTCGCCCTGGACACGGTCATGCACCACCGTCTCGCCCTTGGTCGGCGCCTTGATGCGGATCGCGCCCTTGACGCCGGGAGGCGCCTGCGAAGGGTCGCGGTCACGCCAGCTTCCGTCATAGCGCGGTGGCAGGCCCTTGGCCCGCGCCGCCTCGCGCATTGCCTCAAGCTCAGCGGGGGTCTCGTAGCTGTAGTAAGCCTTGCCCATGCGCACCAGCTCCTCGGCCACCTCGCGATGGCGCGGCGCGCGCTCGAACTGCGACACCGCCCCGCCATCCCAGGAGAGGCCGAGCCAGGTCAGCCCATCGAGAATGGCGGCCGTTGCCGCATCGGTGGAGCGCTCGCGGTCGGTGTCCTCGATGCGCAGCAGCATCGTACCGCCGGTGTGCCTGGCATAGAGCCAGTTGAACAGCGCCGTACGCGCGCCGCCAATGTGTAGGTAGCCGGTGGGCGAGGGGGCAAAACGGGTGACAACCTTGTCGGACATACAACTCTCGGGAAACGTCTGGAGCGGGGTGCGGATCACGCGCACTTTCGCGCGCCGCGCGTTCATGTAGCATAGGGTGTCGAGGGCGCAAGGGGCAGACCCGATGGCTGGAGCGGGCCGGGCCGCGGAGGAAGGCGACGACGTCGTTGCTGGCGTCAGCGAACGCTCGCTTTTTGCCATGCCCGCGCCGGTCTCATTGCCGCTGGCGCCGCCGCCCTTGCAGCAGCCGGGCAAGTCGCTGCCGCCGGATGTTTCCGCGCCGCCTGGCGTCCCTGCTGTCCGCGCGGCCTCGCGCCTGCGCCGGGAGTTCGGTCGTGCTTCATGGCCTCGCCTGCGCAACGGAGTGGCCAGAGCCGCCGAGCTCGAACTCGATCGGGGCGTAGCCTTCCTGCTGATACCGGTGTTCCTGGCATGCGGATCGGTGGCCTATTTTTCGCTGGCGGCGGAGCCGGGCTTTGCCAAGCCTCTCGCGATCGCGATCCTGATGGCGCTGTGCGCGCTCGTTTCGCGCTCATGGTCGAAAACCCATCTGTGCTTCATGGCGGCGCTGTTGTGCGCACTCGGCATGCTCGCCGGCAAAGTCGAGACCTGGCGGGCGGGAACGCGGATGCTGGGCTCGGAAATCTCCACGCAAATCACCGGCCGCGTCGTTTCAGTCGACCAGATGGAGACCGGTCGCATCCGGCTGACCATCGACGTGACATCGACCGCACGGCCGAAACTACGCTACGCGCCGGAGCGCGTCCGCCTTTCGGCGCGCAAGGTGCCGGCTGAGGTGACGGCCGGCTCGCTCGTGACCGGCTATGCCAAGCTGTTGCCGCCGACCGGGCCGGTGCGGCCGGACAGCTACGACTTTTCCTTCGACAGCTACTTCGCCGGCATCGGTGCCAGCGGGTTCTTTCTCGGCAATCCCAAGATCGTCTCGGCCGATGATAGGCCGCTGTGGGCCGCCCTTTCAGCCGCCATCGAGAGTGCTCGTGAAAGCATTGCCGACCATATCAGGGACAGCATCGGCGGCGCCGAGGGCGAGATCGCCGCGGCGCTGATCGTGGGCGTGCGCGCCGGGATTCCCGACGAAATCAACGAAGCGATGCGACGCACCGGCATCTACCACATCATCTCCATTTCCGGGCTGCACATGGCGCTGGTCGCCGGCACCGTCATGGGGCTGCTGCGTGGTGGCTTCGCGCTGTTCCCGAACTTTTCCTCCCGCCGGCCGGTCAAGAAATACGCGGCCGCGGCGGCACTTTTCTCGATCGCCGCCTATCTCGTCATTTCGGGCGTCGTCGTTGCCGCCGAACGCAGCTTCATCATGCTGGCGGTGATGCTGATCGCCGTCCTGTTCGATCGGGCGGCACTCACCATGCGCAATCTGGCTATTTCGGCGATCGCCGTCATCGTGGTGTCGCCGCACGAGGTGGTAGGGCCGAGCTTCCAAATGTCGTTCGCCGCCACCGCGGCCCTGGTCGGCGCCTATGCCGGCTGGTCGGATCGCAAAGCCGACAAAGCGCGGACCCCGCCGCAACGGACCTTGCCTGGCCTCCTGACGCGAAAATTGCTGCTGGCGACAGGTAGGCTGGCGATGACCTCGATCATCGCGGGAAGCGCCACGGCGCTTTTCGCCATCTGGCATTTCCAGCGCGTTTCACCACTCAGCCTGTTCGCCAATCTTGCAGTCATGCCGATCGTTTCCGTCGTGATGTTCCTTGCGGTTGCCAGCGCGCTGCTGATGCCGTTCGGGTTCGATGGACCATCGCTTTATCTGATGGGCAAGGGACTGACCGTGATGATCACCATATCGGGATGGATCTCGCAACGCTCGCCGGTCGACGCGGTCGGGTTGATTTCGCAGCAATCCGTCCTTCTGGTGGCGATCGCCCTGGTCATCGCGACGATGGCCACGACATGGCTGCGGCTGGCGGCACTTCCCTTCGCGCTCGCCGGCCTGTTGACCGTCTCGGACACGCGCACGCCGGACGTGCTGATTTCGGAGGATGCCCGCCTGGTGGCGCTGCCGATCGGCGGCGGCGAGCTCGCGATCAACCGGGCGCGTCCGAACGAATTCACCGTCGACAACTGGAAACGCGCGCTGAAATCCGAAACCATCGTCGCGCCGGAACTGTTCGACAGCGGAGACCGACAGTTCGACGTCTTCGATCCCGCGCAACTTCCGGCGGGAGCGCCTTTCTATTGCTTCACCGGCCTGTGCATGGCCCGGCATCCCTCCGGGGCGATCATCGCGCAGGTGGAGGATCGCAAGGATGCCTGGAGGGCCTGCGCCTATGCGGATCTGATCGTCATCGACGACCCGGGGGGCTACGACCCCTGCCACAATCCGCTGGTCCTCGTCATCACCAAGCGGCAGCTCGCTCGGAACGGAAGTGCCGCCGTCTTCTTCGACCAGCAATCGGCGACGGAACCGGCCCAGGTCAGCTTTGCCGTCGACAGGCCATATCGGCCCTGGCACGAACAGCGAAAATTCTCGCGCGAGGCACGGGGACTGCCGCCCTACCGCAAACCCGAAAAGCCCAACGCCGAACCCGCTCAGTAGCGCCTGATCAGTCCGACCAGCTTGCCTTGCACCTTGACCCTGTCCGGTCCGAAAATACGTGTTTCATAAGCCGGATTGGCGGCCTCGAGCGCAATCGAGGCGCCCTTGCGACGGAAGCGCTTCAGCGTCGCTTCCTCCTCGTCGACCAGGGCCACGACAATCTCGCCGGGACTTGCGGTGTCGGCGTTGCGAATGATGACCGTATCGCCGTCGAAGATGCCGGCCTCGATCATCGAATCGCCCTTGACCTCCAGCGCATAATGCTCGCCGCCCATGATCATGTCCGGCGGCACCGAGATGGAATGCGTCTGATGCTGGATAGCGTCGATCGGCACGCCGGCCGCGATACGGCCCATGACCGGGATCGAAACCGCTGAAACCGCGTCGTCGTCATTGCCGGCGGCGGGCAGGCGCGAGGGCGCCGCCGGCTTGATCTGCCTGTTAAGGCCGCCCTGTCCAAGGCTGCCCTGGATGACGCTCGGGGAGAACTTCTTTGCCGCGTTAAGACCCGGCGCGATCGAATCCGGCAGGCGCAGCACCTCCAGCGCGCGCGCCCGGTTCGGCAGGCGGCGAATGAAGCCGCGCTCCTCCAACGCCGTGATCAGCCGATGAATTCCCGACTTGGAGGCGAGGTCCAGCGCTTCCTTCATCTCGTCGAAGGACGGCGGAATGCCGCTTTCCTTCAGCCGTTCATGGATGAACATCAAGAGTTCATGTTGCTTGCGCGTGAGCATGGCGGCCCCCAAAGGCATTGCACGAAGGGTCTGGAATCAGAATCAGAAAACAAACCCAGAACAAACACTATCTGTTCCAGTTGTGTTCCGCAACCATTTAAAGTTTAATGAATTTGTTAAGGCGGCGGAAACGAAAGGCCCTCCTGCAGCCAGCATCCTGCCAGCGCCGTCCGTCGTCAATGCGCTCTCAGCCTCTTTGAAACTATTTTGGTTAATGGCCTGTGGCCCGGCCGATCTCCACTCTTGGTACAAGCCTGCAAACCGTGTGGCCGGCAGGTGCCGGCTGCCTTTTGGGGCGGATCAAAATCTCCGCAGCTCGTGAACGAAACGAAACCAAAATGCCAACTTCCTGCCGGAAAGCGGCCAGGCATCACCGAATGCGACGGGCTGCGTTCGTTCGCTCCTTGCTTCCGGTTCGCTTGACTAAACCGTATAACAATATACGGTTTTCGAAGAGGGACACCAATGACCACGCCGAAGCAGGCCGCGCGACGTGAACGGATAGAGGAGGCCGCCTATGCGGTGCTCCGGGAAACCGGCTACAGAAGCGCTTCCCTGCTTGCCATCGCCAAGCGGGCATCGGCCTCGAACGAAACCCTCTACAACTGGTACGGCAACAAGCAGGTCCTGTTTCGATCCTTGATCGAAGCGAATGCGGGAGAAGCAAGGAAGCTGCTGGAGGACGCCCTTCGCCAGGCGCGCGATCCGCTCGAAACCCTGAACTTGCTCGGGCCAGTCCTGCTGACCCTTGTGACGGGCGACAAGGCGGTGGCGCTCAATCGCGCCGCAGCCGGCGACGTCAACGATACAGGCACGCTTGGCCAGTCGATCGCGCAATTCGGCCGCAATACCATAATGCCGCTCGTTGGCGACCTGCTTCGAACCGCAAGTCGGGCCGGCCTGATCGCCTGTGACGATCCTGCCGAAGCCGCCGACATCTACGTCCGGCTTTTGATCGGCGATCTCCAGGTTCGCCGGATCGTCGGAGTGCTCGAGGAATTGCCTCGGCCGGAAATCGAGCAAAGATCGAACCGGGCGTTCACCCTGTTCTTGCGCCTCTATGCGGCCAGCCCTTGCCCCGGCGGCAAAACGGCCGGCCCCTTTCCGGGGCGCTCTTCTCACCGAGGAACATCGTGACCATGAGCAAAATTCCCGATCTCGCAGCGATCGAGGCAATGGACACCGCGGATCCGCTGCGTGCCATGCGTGACCGCTTCACCTTGCCTCAAGGGGTGATCTATCTCGACGGCAATTCGCTGGGCGCCGCTTCGCCCGCCGTGTTCGGGGAGCTGCAGCAGGCCGCCACGCAGGAGTGGGCGCAGGATCTGATCCGCGCCTGGAACACCGCCGGCTGGTTCGACATGCCGGTCGAACTCGGCGACCAGCTCGGGCGCCTGATCGGGGCCGCCGCCGGCCAGACGGTGGTCTGCGATACCACCTCGATCAACATCTACAAGGTGCTGCATGCGGCACTCGGGATGCGGCCGGACAGGTCGGTCATCGTCGCCGAGGGGGACAGCTTTCCGACCGATCTCTATATGGCCGAAGGCGTTGCCTCGACGCGGCCGGGCACGATGCTGCGGCTCGAGGGCGTCGATGCGCCGACCATAGAAGAACTGATCGACGAGCAGGTCGCGGTCATCCTGGTCAACCACGTCAACTACAAATCCGGGCAGCTGCGCGACATGGCCGCGCTTACGCGCAGGGCGCATGATGCCGGCGCGCTGATCGTCTGGGATCTCTGCCATACCGCCGGCGCCCTGCCGGTCGAGCTCGACCGTTCGAACGCAGATTTCGCCGTCGGCTGCACCTACAAATATCTCAATGGCGGCCCGGGTGCCCCGGCCTTCATCTACGCGGCCGAGCGCCACCATGGCGATGTCCGCCAGCCGCTCAGCGGCTGGTGGGGCCATGCGCGGCCTTTCGCCTTCGAACAGGGTTTTGCTGCCGGCACAGGCATCCGCCGGTTTCTCTGCGGCACGCAGCCTGTGCTGTCGATGCGCGCGCTCAAAGGGGCGCTCGATGTCTGGAACGACATCGACATGGCAGAGGTGCGCAGGAAGAGCATCGCCTTGACCGATCTGTTCATCCGGCTCGTCGAGGCAAAATGCGGCGTCTACGGCCTCGAACTCGAAAGCCCGCGCGACGGCAATGAGCGCGGCAGCC
Organism: Mesorhizobium sp. BR1-1-2; assembly: GCF_020165435.1. Taxonomy (NCBI): domain Bacteria; kingdom Pseudomonadati; phylum Pseudomonadota; class Alphaproteobacteria; order Hyphomicrobiales; family Phyllobacteriaceae; genus Mesorhizobium; species Mesorhizobium sp. BR1-1-2. The sequence continues at coordinate 91,365 of NZ_JAIUID010000014.1, read as the reverse complement.
AGGTGTCGTTCCTCCACCCGCATGGCTATCAGGTGATGCGGGCCCTGATCGAGCGCGGCGTGATCGGCGATTTCCGCGCGCCATCCACGATTCGCTTCGGCTTCACGCCGCTTTATGTCGGCTATGTCGATGTCTGGCAGGCGGTCGAGGTGCTGGAAGACATTTTGCGCACGGACGCCTGGCAGGAGGCGCGTTTCGCCGTCAAGGCGGCGGTGACTTAAGAGCCTGTCGCTCAGAAAAGCGCAGCGGTTTCGAGATAACGACATGCACTCGGCAAAGCTACGTCAGAGCCGGGTGCGGACCTTCCACAGCTCCGGGAACAACTCGACCTCCAGCATCTTCTTCAGATAGGACGCGCCCGATGTGCCGCCGGTGCCGCGCTTCATGCCGATGATGCGCTCGACCGTGGTGACGTGGTTGAAGCGCCAGCGGCGGAAATAATCCTCGAAGTCGACCAGCTTCTCGGCGAGTTCGTAGAACATCCAGTAGCGCTGCGGGTCGCGGTAAATGGTCTGCCAGGCGACCAGGACCTCTTCGTTTTCGGTCCGCGTTTCGCGCCAGTCCGTGCGCCTTGCGTCGACGCCGATGTCGAAGCCGTTGCGGGCGAGCAGCAGCAGCGCCTCGTCGTAGAGCGACGGCTGCGCCAGGATCGCCTCCAGTTTCTCGCTGAGGTCCGGCCGATGCTTGTGCGGCCCGAGCATTGCGAGGTTGCGGTTGCCGGCCATGAATTCGATGGCGCGGTATTGCCAGGACTGGAAGCCCGAGGACTGGCCGAGCGCATCGCGGAATTCGGTGTATTCGCTGGGCGTCATCGTGCGCAGCACGTCCCAGGCATTGTTGAGCTGCTCGAAGATGCGCGCGACGCGCGAAAGCATCTTGAAGCTCGGTTCGAGACGGTCGGCGCGGATGGAGCGGATTGCGGCGCCGATTTCGTGCAGCGCGAGCTTCATCCAGAGTTCCGATGTCTGGTGCTGGATGATGAACAGCATCTCGTCATGGGCTGACGAAAGCGGCTGCTGCGCCTCGAGCACCTTTTCCAGATGCAGATAGTCGCCGTAGGACATGCGCTCCTTGAACGACATTTCCGCGCCCTCGGTGGAAGGGTCGTAGGGCTTGCTCAATTGATCTTCTCCGCGCGCAGCCGGAAGCGCTGGATCTTGCCGGTTTGCGTCTTGGGCAAAGCGGCGATGAATTTTACCGAGCGCGGGTATTTGTAGGGCGCGATCGTCGCCTTGACATGGTCCTGCAGGCGCTTCACGGTCATTGCGTCCGGCGCCACGCCTTGCACCAGCACCACATGCGCCTCGACGATCTGGCCGCGCTCTGCATCCTCGGCGCCGACCACCGCGCATTCGGCGACATCGGCATGCGCCAGCAGCGCCGCTTCGACCTCGGGGCCGGCGATGTTGTAGCCGGCACTGACGATCATGTCGTCGGAGCGCGCGGCGAAGTGGAAGAAACCGTCCTCGTCCTGCCAGAACGTGTCGCCGGTGAGGTTCCACCCGTCGCGGACATAGTCGCTCTGCCTGGCATCGGCCATGTAGCGGCAGCCGGTCGGTCCCCGCACCGCGAGCCTGCCCGCGGTGCCGCGCGGCACTTCACGCATTTCGTCGTCGACGATGCGCGCCTGATAGCCGCCAACGGCCTTGCCGGTGGAAGCGGGCTTCATGTCGTCGAAACGGTTGGAGATGAAAATATGGAGCATTTCCGTGGCGCCGATGCCGTCGAGGATCGGCTTGCCGGTCTTCTCAGTCCATTCCTCGAAGACCGGCGCGGGCAAGGTCTCGCCGGCTGAAACGGCGACCCGCAGCGACGATAAATCGGCCCCTTCGTCCATGGCCTTGAGCATTGCGCGATAGGCGGTGGGCGCGGTGAAGGAGATTGTCGCTTTGTAGCTTTCGATGATTTGGACCATGTTGGGCGGTGTGGCCTGTTCCAGCAGCGTCGCCGCGGCGCCGAAACGCAGCGGGAAGATGGCGAGCCCGCCAAGGCCGAAGGTGAAGGCCAGCGGCGGCGAGCCAACGAAGATGTCGTCCGGCGTCACCTGCAGGATCTCGCGGGCGTAGGCGTCGGCGATGATCAGGAGGTCGCGGTGAAAATGCATCGTCGCCTTCGGCACGCCCGTCGTGCCCGAGGTGAAGCCGAGCAGGGCGACGTCGTCGCGCCCGGTCTGCACCGCGGCAAATGTCACGGGTTTGTCGAGGGCTGCACGATCGAGTTCGGCATCGTGGTTGGCAGTACCGTCGAAACCGATGACCTGCTTGAGGAACGCGCTGTCCTTGGCGCAGGCGGTCATCTCGTCCATCAGCCTGGTGTCGCATAGCGCTGTCGAGATTTCGGCCTTGTCGACGATCTTGGCGAGTTCGCCGGCGCGCAGCATCGGCATGGTGTTGACCACGACGGCGCCGACCTTGGTGGCGGCCAGCCAGCAAGCCACCATTGCGGGGTTGTTGGCCGAGCGGATCAGCACCCGGTTGCCTGGCTTGACGCCGTAATTCTCGACCAGCGCATGCGCCAGCCTGTTCGTCCAGTCGGACAATTCCTTGTAGGTGCGGCGGCGGCCATTGCCGATCAGCGCGGTGTGGTCGCCGAGGCCTTTCTCGACCAACCTGTCGGTCAGTTCGACGCCGGCATTGAGCCGCTCGGGATAGTCGAAGCCGTCGAGCAGGAAGTCCGGCCACTGGTCGGGCGGCGGCAGGTTATCGCGCGTGAAGGTATCGATATGCGCTGATGGCCCAAGCATTTTCGGCTGCCCCTGTCTGCCTCACGCCCATCGCTGAACAGGGCACAGGATCGCACCAGTCGAAATTTGTTTCAAGCCTAAAATGTTTTGCTCCGGGAGCATTGACGTTGCCGCTGTCGATGGCCATTGCTAGCGGCTGAAACAATCCCGTCCGGGGGAGGGTGCCGATGCTCGAACATCGCATTGCCGATTGGGACAATGCCTACGCCAACGGCGCCAACATCGCTGGCAGCGATCGCTGGCCGGCTGCATGGGTCGAACCGGCGCAGGCATTTCGCGATGCGCTTGCGGCAAAGGGCAGGGCTCAGCTCGATAGCGCCTATGGCGACAGGCCGCGCAACCGGCTCGATCTCTTCCTTCCCGCCGCCACGCCCAAGGGGCTCGTCGTGTTTATCCATGGCGGCTACTGGCTGGAGTCCGACAAGGATAGCTGGTCGCATCTCGCCAAGGGCTCGGTTGACAGCGGCTTTGCCGTGGCGATGCCGTCCTATACGCTCTGCCCCGACATACGCATCGCCGGCATCTCCCACGAGATCGGCGCGGCGATCGGCAAGGCGGCGGCGATGGTCGGGGGACCGCTTATGCTGACCGGGCATTCGGCCGGCGGCCATCTCGCCAGCCGCATGGCGACGATGTCAACGCCCCTGGCAGCCGACGTGGCAAGGCGCGTACGCCACGTCGTTTCGATTTCAGGCCTGCACGACCTGCGTCCGCTCATGCGCACCGGCATGAACGCGGCGCTGAAAATCGATGAAGCCGAGGCGCTGACGGAAAGCCCGGCGCTGCTGCGGCCCATGGATGGCGCGCGCATCACGTGCTGGGCCGGAGGCGGCGAGCGGTCCGAGTTCTTGCGCCAGAGCGCCTTGCTGGCCAATATCTGGACAGGGCTTGGTGCCGTCACGAGCGCGGTGGTCGAGCCGGACCGACATCATTACGACATTGTCGAAGGCCTGGCCGATCCGGCGCATCCGCTGACACGAGTTTTGCTAGCGGAGTCAACGATCTGATTTGTCGCTAGAATCAGCGGGCTATACGGGGAATATTCACCTCAGCATGAGAACGCTGCAAGCGTCTCCTGCAGCCGCGGTGGATACAAATGGTTCGCGCACGATCAGTCCGTTGGCGTCGGCCAGCATCCTCAGCATCGAGGAATCCTGGATGCTGAAAGGGGTTGCCACCAGCATGCCGGCCTCTTGTCTGACCGCCGCCCGCACATAGTCCTGGCGCAGATCATTGGCCTGCATCGCGGCGCCCAGCCGTGCCTGACGGATATCTTGCCGGAAATTGCGGCCGCCGAGGCGTGCCAGAAGCGGTTTCAGGAACAGTTGCGAGCAGACGAGGCTCGCCACCGGATTGCCGGGCAGGCCGATGCACCTGATGTCGCCGAGGCGGCCGAACATCAGCGGCTTGCCGGGACGCATGGCGATCTTCCAGAAACCGAGCGTCATGCCTTCGCCGGTCAGCACGTCATGGATCAGATCGTGGTCGCCGACCGAGGCGCCGCCGAGCGTGACGATGACATCAGCGCCGGCCGTGACCGCTTTCCTGACCAGCGCCGCGATGGCTTCCTCGCGATCGGCAGCAATGCCGAGATCAAGCGCATGCGCACCGACCGATTGCGCGGCGGCGGCGACGCCATAAGCGTTTGACGAAATGATCTGGTCGGGGCCGAGTTCGCTGCCGGGCGGCAGCAACTCATCGCCGGTGGCGATGATGGCAACCAGCGGCCGCTTTACGACGCCCACCTGGGGATGATTGGCCGAGGCGACAAGCGACAGTGCTGCCGGATCGAGCACGCGGCCTTTTTCCAGCAGGATGTCGCCTTCGGAGAAATCGAGCCCGAAGCGGCGGATGTTGCGACCCTCGGCCGTCGGTTCGACCACCTCGATGCTGCCGCCGCCGAGGTCACGAACATTTTCCTGGATGACGATGGTGTCTGCGCCTTGCGGCAGCGGAGCACCGGTGAAGATGCGCACGGCCTGGGCCTTGCCGACGGCGCCGTCAAAGCCGCGCCCGGCCGCCGACATGCCGATCACCGAAAGCCGGGACGGCACGGACGCGACATCGATGGCGCGCACCGCGTATCCGTCCATGGCAGAGGCGTTGAAGGGCGGCTGGGTGCGCAACGCCACTACCGGTTCCGCGAGAACACGATCCACGGCCTCGAGGAGCGAAACGCTTTCGCTCGCAAGCGGCGCAGCACCCTCCAGCAGGCGTTCGAGCGCTGCTGCGACCGGAAGCAGCGCCATCAGGCGACCGCCCCATCTTCGCCAGCGGCCTTGTAGTCGCCCGACTTGCCGCCGGTCTTTTCGACCAACCGGATGCCGGTGATGACCATGGCGCGGTCGACCGCCTTGGCCATGTCGTAAATGGTCAGGCAGGCAACCGAAGCCGCGGTGAGCGCTTCCATCTCGACGCCGGTCTTGCCGGTGACGCGCGCCAGCGCAATGATCTTCAGTCCGGGCAGGGCAGGATCGGGCTCAATGTCGACGGACACCTTGGTCAACAGCAGCGGATGGCAGAGCGGGATCAGCTCATGCGTCTTCTTCGCCGCCATGATGCCGGCTATGCGCGCGGTGCCCAGCACATCGCCTTTCTTGGCATTGCCGGCCAGGATCATCTTCAGCGTCTCGGGCCGCATCGAGACGAAACCCTCGGCGACAGCGGTGCGCGTCGTTTCGTCCTTGCCGCCGACATCGACCATGTTGGCCTGGCCCTGCTCGCCGAGATGGGTGAGGGCGGCCGTCATCGTCAGACAGCCTCGGCCGCTGCCTTGCCGGTGAGCAGCGCGCGCGTTGCGGCGGTCACATCTTGCTGGCGCATCAAACTTTCGCCGACCAGGAAGGTGCCGATGTCGCTCTTTTGCAATCTGAGGCAGTCGTCATGAGAGAAGATGCCGCTTTCGCTGACCAGCAAGTAACCGCCCGGCACCATCGCCCGCAGTCGTTCCGAGGTTTCGAGACGGGTCTCGAATGTCCGCAGATTACGGTTGTTGATGCCGATTAATTGCGACGACAGCTTCAGTGCGCGCTCCGTCTCGGCCTCGTCGTGGACCTCGATCAGCGCATCCATGCCGAGTTCGAATGCCGTCGCTTCAAGCTCGCTCGCCAAATCGTCATCGACGCTGGCCATGATGATCAGGATGGCGTCCGCCCCCCAGGCGCGAGCTTCATGGACCTGATAAGGATCGAACAGAAAATCCTTACGCAGCGCGGGCAGGGTGACGGCGGCTCTTGCCTTGGTGAGAAATTCCGGCGCGCCTTGGAAGGACGGTGCATCGGTCAGCACCGAAAGGCAGGCGGCGCCGCCCTTTGCATAGGCCCGCGCGAGCGCTGGCGGATCGAAGTCGGCGCGGATCAAGCCCTTGGACGGGCTTGCCTTCTTGATCTCGGCGATCAGAGCGAAGCCGCCGGATCTGCGCTTCGCCTCAAGTGCCGCGAGAAAGCCGCGCGGCGCGTCAGTGTCTTTCGCCCGCGCCTTGATCTCGGCCAGCGGCACGCGCGCCTTGGCCGTCGCGATCTCGTCGCGCTTGTAGGCTTCGATCTTGCGCAGGATGTCCGACATCTGTCTAACCGTTCGAAATCTCGACCAGCCGGTCGAGCACCTGCAGCGCCCGGCCGCTGTCGATGGCTTGCATTGCCGTCGCCATGCCGTCGGCGAGCGTCGTCGCCTTGCCAGCCACCACCAAGCCGCCACCGGCGTTCATCAGCACGGTGTCGCGAAAAGCGCCCATGCCGCCACCCAGCATAGCGCGCAACGCCTCGGCGTTGTAGGCAGCGTCGCCGCCGCGCAGTTCTTCCTTGGTGTGACGGGCCAGACCAACCGTTTCGGGCGTCAAGGTGAAGGTGCGGATCTCGCCGCCGATCAGTTCGGCGACATGCGTTTCGCCCGTGGTGGTGATCTCGTCGTAGCCGTCACCATGAACGACCCAGGCATGCTCGGTGCCCAATGCCTTCAGCGTCTCGGCCACCGGCATGATCCATTCCGGCATGAACACGCCGACCATCTGCCGGCGCACGTCGGCCGGATTGGAGAGCGGACCGAGCAGGTTGAAGATGGTCCTGGTGCCGAGCTCCACGCGGGTCGGGCCGACATGCTTCATCGCCGGGTGATGTGCCGGCGCGAACATGAAGCCGACACCGGCCTCGTGGATGCAGCGGCCGATGGCCTGCGGCGTGAGATCGATCTTGACGCCGAGCGCGGTCAGGACGTCGGCCGCACCGGTCAGCGAAGACAACCCGCGATTGCCATGCTTGGCCACCGGAACCCCGCTGGCGGCGATGACGAAAGCGGATGCCGTCGAGATGTTGACGGAGTGCGAATTGTCGCCGCCGGTGCCAACGATGTCGATGGCGCCGACAGGTGCGTCGACGCGAAGCATCTTGGCGCGCATGGTGGCGACGGCGCCCGAAATCTCGTCCACCGTCTCGCCGCGCACACGCAACGCCATCAGGAAGCCGCCGATCTGACCGGGCGTAGCATCGCCCGACATGATGATGTCGAAGGCCTCGCGCGCCTCGTCGAAGGACAGGGCGGTGCCGGTCGCGACCTTGGCGATATGGGTTTTCAGCGCGCTCATCTTGTCGAGGCTTGGGCAACGGCGGCCTGGTCGACGCGGACGCCGTACTGCGTCTGCAACTGCGCCACCAACTGGTCGAGCAGGTCGTCCGACATGCCGGCGGTGAAGGACTTGCGCGCGTCCTCGGGCACCGAACTGGCGTCGGCCCCGGCGGGTTCGAACACCTCGGCGACCTTGAACAGGATTTGCGCGTCGCTGGTGGGAGAGGGGATCAGGCCGGTGCCGCCTTCGCCGACGCCGAACATCACCGCTGCACCTTCCTTGCCGAAATCGGCGTCGTCGGCCTCGCGCTTCAGGCCACGCTTGGTCTGCTTTTCCAGCTTGAGCTCGCCGGCGATGACGTCGAGCGTTGCGCCGGCCTTGAGCCGCTTTTCCAGCTCCTGCGCCTTGGCGGTCAACCGCTTGGCCGTCTCGGCCGCAGTCCAGTCGGCAACGACTTTCTGGCGAACTTCGTCCAGCGTGCGGTCGCGGGCCGGCGTGATCGAAGCCACTTCATAGAAAATGAAGCCGTTATCGGCCGTGGTCAGCGCCTCGTTTTCGGTATTCGGTTCGGCTTCGAAGGCAGCCTTGATCAGAGCAGGCGATTCCGGCAGGTCCTTGACGATGGAGCCATCGGGCCGCAGGCCACTGCGATCGATCGCGTCGATGGTGACCACCTTCAGCTTCAGCTTGGCGGCGGCGTCGGCCAGCGAACTGCCGGCGGCGCGGCTGTCCTCGTAATTGTCGTGCACGTCCAGAAGGATGCGGCTTGCCTCGCCCAGCGCCAGGTCCTTGCGGATCTGGTCCGACACTTCGGCCAGCGGCTTCACGACTTCGGGCTTGATCTCGGTGACGCGCAGCAGCACGGGACCGAAGGCACCCTGCACGACAGGGCTCACCTCATTGACGTTGAGCGCAAAAGCAGCGTCGGCGACCGCCTTGTCGGCGATCTTGTCCTTGGCGAGCGTTCCGAGCAGCGTGTCGGCCGGAGTCTTGCCTTCCGCGGTGACGAGCTTGTCGAAGGTTGCGCCGGACTTCAACGAATCGAGCGCGGCCTTGGCCTCGTCCGGCGTCTTGAACACAAGCTGCTCTATGGTGCGCATCTCCGGAGTGGTGTATCGCGCCTTGTTCTTGTTGTAGTCGTCGCTGACCTGGGCGTCGGTCACCGAGCTCGTATCCATGATGTCCTGCGGCTCGAGCCTGACATAGGAAAACTTGCGGTATTCGGGCGCGGCATAGGTCTTCTTGTTGGCCTCGAAATAGGCCTGCAGCGCGCTGTCGCTCGGCGCCTCGATGGGTTCGACCAGCGCCTTCGGCAAGGTCAGATAGTCGACCGTACGATCCTCGCCACGGTACAGGGCCACCGCCTTGAAGAAGGTGTCAGGCGCCTTGAGACCGTCCGAAACCGCCTCGACGATCTGCTGGCGCACCGCGACCTGGGCCCGATTCTTCAAATAATCCTCCGGGCGCATGCCGACTTCACGCAGTCTGTATTCGAAGGCTCTCCGGTCGAACTGTCCGCCGGGACCCTTAAAGGCCGGATCCTCGCGCGTGAGTTCGGCCAGCCGGTCCTTGGACAGGCCAAGGCCGAGCTTGCGAGCCTGTTCGTCGAGGACCGCGCCCGAAACAAGCTGCGCCAACACCTGGTTGTCGACGCCGAGCGCCTTTGCCTGTTCGTGGGTGAGGCGTTGGCCGAACTGCTGCGACATGACGGCGAGCTGGCGGTCATAGGCAAGGCGGTATTCGTTGATCGACACCTTGGTGCCGCCAGCCGTGATGACGGAGTCGTGGCCGGCAAGGCCACCCATCAGCCGCCCCGACACGCCCCAGACCGCGAAACTGACCACCAGCAGCGAGAGCAGTAACTTCGCGACCCAGGTGCCCGCCGCGCTTCTCAATATACCAAGCATCGTTACTTCCGATTTATGCGCATTTTCGGATGCGCCGAGTCTGAAACAAGCGCAATAGCGCCCTTCCGGTCCACTGTCGATTGCTTTGTGGCTTGATTTTGGTAGTGAGAACGCCAGCCGAATGTCACCCGGAGAAGCAAACGATGACGCCAGGAATTCGCCCGCTCGTCGCAGGCAACTGGAAAATGAACGGTACCAGCGCCTCGCTCAACGAACTCAGGATGATCGGCAACGGTTTCATGAGCGGGCTCGACGCAGATACCGAGGCGCTGGTCTGCGTTCCCGCGACCTTGCTCGCCCATGCCGCCGAGATTCTGTCGCGTACGCCGGTTCATGCCGGCGGTGAGGATTGCCACGCCAAGGAGAGCGGCGCCTATACCGGGTGCATCTCCGCGGAGATGCTGAAGGATGCGGGCGCGACCCACGTCATCGTCGGCCATTCCGAATGCCGCGAACAGCGCGGCGAGGATGATGCCACAGTCCAGGCCAAGGCCTCCGCAGCCTGGCGCGCCGGGCTTGTGGCCATTGTCTGCATCGGCGAGACGCGACAGGAGCGCGAAGCGGGCGCGACGCTGGACGTGTTGTCACGCCAGGTTGCCGATTCGGTGCCGGCAAGCGCCACCGCGTCCAACACGATCGTTGCCTATGAGCCGGTGTGGGCGATCGGCACCGGCCTGACGCCGACCGTCGCGGATGTAGCCGAGGCGCATGCGCATATTCGCGAAAAACTGTCGGAGAAGCTCGGCACCGCCGCGGGCAAGATGCGCATTCTATATGGCGGTTCGGTCAAGCCGTCCAATGCAGTGGAACTGCTTGGGGTCAGGAATGTCGACGGCGCGCTGGTCGGCGGCGCCAGCCTGAAAGCGGCCGACTTCCTGGGCATCGCGGAAGCCTATCGCAGCATCTCTTGATGACTTCGCGCGGCGCCGAAGCTGCCGCGGCGCACGGGAAATCGTTGTAAAGGACGCCTTGCTTCCCATATTCCGGCCACGGGCTTGGAAATGCCGTGAAAGCATTGTATTGAGCCGCCTCCAATTCCCCGGTCGTGTCCGCGGCCGGGCAGGGCATTGCCAGGATAAACTATGCAAACCGTACTGATCGTCATCCATCTCATGGTCGTTCTGGCCCTTGTCGGCGTTGTGCTGCTGCAGCGCTCCGAAGGCGGCGGCCTTGGCATTGGTGGCGGATCCGGCTTCATGACGGCGCGCGGCGCCGCCAATGCGCTGACCCGGGCGACGGCGATTCTGGCGGCCGCTTTCTTCGTGACGTCGCTGACCTTGTCGATCATTGCCCGCTACGGCGAGAAGCCGATCGACATTCTCGACCGCGTTCCCGCGACATCGGACGGCGCCGGCAAGGGTGTACTCAACCAATTGCCTGGCACGACCACCCCGACGCCGCCTTCAGGCAATGCCGAGCCGACGCCGCCTTCCGGCAACGGAGCCGCGACGACGCCGCCAGCCAATGCTCCGGCCACGCCGCCGGCGGCCAACGGCACCAGCACCGCGCCTGCAGCCCCGCAGGTTCCGAACCAGTAGTCTGGGCTCCTTCTCAAGACCTTGTGACAGCAAGGTAGTGTCGGCGTGCGAACGCCCGCTTCCGGCGCTTGCGGCCGTCGCAACCGAACTGCTTTCAGTTCGGGTTCCGGCGGCCAGGCTCTCGGCGCGCTCTGACCTTGATCTCCATGCACACTGAGGCGATCTGTTGTCGTTTGACCACAGTCGCGGCAAATGCGGTGCCATCACGAAGATTCGACGGGAAGTGCAGCGGCCTCGCGCTTGAGGCGCCCGCGCTTATTCGACTATAGATTGCGCGCGGCATTTTCGGTGTCCTTGGGGGACGCCGGGCGACGCCGTGGGCAACAAATATCGAACGATCGGATCTTCGCCATGCAGCTTCGCAGCTTCATCTTCCTGGGACTTTGCGCCGCACTCGGCATGAGCTCCCCGGCTTTCGCCGGCGTGCCAGCCAATTTGGCCGCCAATCAGTCGGTCGGCAAGACCGATGCCATCAACGTCGCAGCCAAGAGCGATGCGGCGCAGTTGAGGCTTCTCAAGAAGAAGAAAAATCCGACACCGGACGATCTCGCCCAGATCAAAAAGATCGAGGCCAAGATCGTTGCCGACAGGGAAGCTGCCAAGGCCAAGGCGCTGGAAGCCAGGAAGATGGCGATGCGCGAGGCGGCGAAGGCGAAGGCCGAGGCGGAACGGCAGGCGTTCCTGGCCAAGAGAGGCAAGACTGCCCCGGCGACCGAAGTGGCCGCGGCCAAGTCGGTCAAGAAGATCACGAAGATCATCGAGCCGTTGACGCCGATCGAGCCGATTCCTTCGGCCGAATCGGAATCGGCCGAGGTGATGAACGTTGCGCTGACCGGCAATAATGGCGAATTGCGCAGCGAGCTGCCCGGCCAGAAGCAGCGCACCGGCGGCGGCCTGTTCGCCGGACTATTTGGCGGCCAGATGGCATCGTCCTCGATCAATTATCTGCCTGAGACCCGTGCGCTGGATTCGGCGCTCGCGAGGAAAAACGCCAAGAAGCCATTCAAGGTAAAGCCGGAGTTCGTGCCACAGGACGTGGAATTCACCGGTTACGAGGCCGGCACGATCGTCATCGATACGAGTGCTCGCCGGCTCTATCTGGTGGAATCATCGTCCACCGCCCGCCGCTACGCCATCGCGGTCGGCCGCGAAGGATTGCAGTTCAAGGGCACCGTGGCGGTCGGCGACAAGCAGGAGTGGCCACGCTGGATTCCGACGCTGGACATGCAGAAGCGCGAGCCCAAGCATTATGCCCAGTACAAGGACGGCATGCCCGGCGGCGGTCAGAATCCGCTCGGCGCTCGCGCGATCTACCTCTATGACGGCAAGAAGGACACGCATCTGCGCATCCACGGCACCATCGCGCCGCAGTCGATCGGAACCAGCGCTTCCAATGGCTGCTTCCGCATGATGAACGAGCACGTCATGGACCTCTACAGCCGTGTCAAGGTCGGCACCAAGGTCGTCATCATCTGACGTTTGCAGCAGCTTGCCAGAAGGGCCGGTTCAGCCGGCCCTTTTGTTTTGCCTCGGTCACGGTCGCGTTCCAGTGGAACGGGCCAGCCCGTTCGATGGGCCTATCCGAAAACCGGATCCCATTTTCGGATCACGGTTCGAGCGCCTTCTTGGGAAAAAGCCTTAGCGGCGGTTTTTTCTCTGGCGGAATCAATCCGGCCGCGTTAAGCGATGACTCCCATGGCGCGATATGTATTCATCACAGGCGGCGTGGTCTCCTCACTTGGAAAAGGCATTGCCGCAGCGGCCCTAGGGGCTCTCTTGCAGGCGCGGGGCTATCGCGCACGCATCAAAAAACTCGATCCGTACCTCAATGTCGATCCAGGCACGATGTCGCCGTATCAGCATGGCGAGGTGTTCGTCACAGATGATGGCGCGGAGACCGATCTCGATCTTGGCCATTACGAACGGTTCACTGGCCGTTCCGCCAACCAGCAGGACAACATCACCACCGGCCGCATCTACAAGAACATCATCGAGCGCGAGCGGCGCGGCGATTATCTCGGCGCCACCGTGCAGGTCATCCCGCACGTCACCGACGAGATCAAGAATTTCGTCCTCGACGGCAATGACGACTATGATTTCGTGCTGTGCGAAATCGGCGGCACCGTGGGCGACATCGAGGCGATGCCTTTCCTGGAGGCGATCCGCCAGCTCGGCAACGACCTGCCGCGCAACAACGCCGTCTATGTGCATCTGACGCTGATGCCCTATATCCCGACCGCGGGCGAATTGAAGACCAAGCCGACCCAGCATTCGGTCAAGGAGCTGCGCGGCATCGGCATCGCGCCCGACATCCTGCTGGTCCGCGCCGACCGGGCCATACCCAAGGAAGAGCGCAGAAAACTGTCGCTGTTCTGCAATGTCAGGGAGAGCGCGGTCATCCAGGCGCTCGACGTGCCGCACATCTACGACGTGCCGATGGCTTACCACAAGGAAGGGCTCGATTCGGAAGTGCTGGCCGCTTTCGGCATCGACCCGGCGCCGAAGCCGCGCATGGAGCCGTGGCAGGCCGTGTCCAACCGCATCCACAACCCGGAAGGCGAGGTGACCATCGCCATCGTCGGGAAATATACCGGCCTCAAGGACGCCTACAAATCGCTGATCGAGGCGCTGTCGCATGGCGGGTTGGCCAACCACGTCAAGGTCAAGCTCGACTGGATCGAATCGGAAATCTTCGAGAAGGAGGATCCGACGCCGTGGCTGGAAAAGGTGCATGGCATCCTGGTGCCCGGCGGTTTCGGCGAGCGCGGCTCGGAAGGCAAGATCCTGGCGGCGAAATTCGCGCGTGAGCGCAAGGTGCCGTATTTCGGCATCTGCTTCGGCATGCAGATGGCCTGCATCGAGGCGGCGCGATCCCTGGCCGGGGTCGATGAGGCCTCCTCGACCGAGTTCGGCCCGACCAAGGAGCCGGTCGTCGGCCTGATGACGGAGTGGCTGAAGGGCAACATGCTGGAGAAGCGCCGGGCAACCGGCGATCTCGGCGGCACGATGCGGCTCGGCGCCTATCAGGCCGAGCTCGCCAAGGGTTCCAAGATCGCCGACATCTATGGCGACACGCAGATTTCCGAGCGTCACCGCCACCGCTACGAGGTCAATATCGACTATAAGCAGCGGCTGGAGGATTGCGGCCTGGTGTTTGCCGGCATGTCGCCCGACGGCGTGCTGCCCGAAACGGTCGAATACCCCGACCATCCCTGGTTCATCGGCGTGCAATACCACCCCGAGCTGAAGAGCCGGCCGCTCGACCCGCATCCGCTGTTCGCCAGCTTCATCGAGGCGGCGGTCGAACAATCGCGCCTGGTATAGGCCGCACCAGGCGCGGTTCGGCATCTGATGCAGACTTATGTCGCCCTTCTCTACAGCATCGTCCTGGGAGAAGGGCGCCGGGTCGTGATGTCCGACCTGAGGGCGATGGCGGAGGACCTCAGGCTGAAGAATGTCCGTACGCTCGTGGCGACGGGCAATCTTGTCTTCGAGGCGCCGGCGACGGACGTCGCCGTTCTCGAGCAGCGTCTCGAAGCCGCCTTCAAAAAAGCTTTCGGCCGCCATGTCGACATCATCGTGCGCGCTGCCGAAGATTGGCTGAGGCTTGCAGCCGGCAATCCGTTTCCGGCTGAATCCGCCGAGACCGGTGACCAGGTGGCGGTACGGATAATGCGCAAGCCCGTGCCCGACGATGCGGCGGCGGCGCTCGAGACCTATGCCGCCGCCGATGAGAAGGTGATGTCACGCGGCGGCGACATCTGGGTCGTCTTTTCGCGGGAACGACCGAGGTCACGGCTGCTCGCGGCCGCCAATCACAAACGCCTGGGCATCGGCACGTCGCGCAACTGGAACACGGTGCGCCGGTTGGCCGAGATGGTAGCAGTAGGCAGTAGGCAGTAGGGAGGAGGCGGCTGCTTTCCCTGCCTTCCTGCCTACTGCCTCATTTCAAGCCTTCGCCGTCTTGGCGCCGGCACCCACGGCCGCGGTGCGCAGCATGTAATAGATGACGCCGGCAATCCCGACGCCGAAGAACCAGCCATAGACGCCCCACCAGGATGGCAGCCAGTTGGTGAAGTTCGGCAGGATCGAGGAGAAGACGGCGCCAATGCCGGCAGCGATGAAGGCATTGACATGCCAGCCGCCCTGGAAGCGGAACTCGCCATCCTCGCGATAAAGCGCCTCGACGTCGACCTCCCCCTTCCGGATCAGGTAGTAGTCGACCATCATGACGCCGAAGATCGGCCCCATCGTCGCGCCGATGATGTTGACGAAGGATGCAGCGCTGCCTTCCCAAGGCGCGAAGGGATAGAGCACGAGCGCGATCAGTGCCGCGATGTAGCCGCCCTTCTTGAAGTCGATCTGGCGCGGGAAGACGTTGGAGAAGTCGAAGGCCGGCGAGACGAAGTTGGCCACGACATTGATGCCGAGCGTCGCCACCGCGAAGGTCAACGCGGCGAGCGCGGCCAGGAACCAGCTGCCGAATTTCGCCGAGATCTGGTCGGGGTGCAGCAGCACCTCGTGATAGACGTCGTAAGCGGCAATGGTGGTGACGCCAGCGACCAGCGAGAACAGGATGAGATTGACCGGCAGACCCCAAATATTGCCCTTGCGCAGCGATGCCTTGTCCGGTGCATAGCGGGCGAAATCGCAGAAGTTGAGATAGAGAGCCGAAAAATAGGTCACCCAGATCGCGGCGACGGCGAACAGCGACGTCCACGATCCCGGCGTGCCTGGCACGCCCGCATCCTTGGTCTTTTCGAGCAGCACATCCATCGGAATGTCACTGGTGAAGGCGAAGGTCCCCGCTTTGACGCAGAGATAGACGGCCAGGATCAGCATCATCACCCAGACAGCCGGCCCGGCCCAATCCTGGAAGCGGCGCACCGTCTCCATGCCCTTCTGGATAATCAGCAGCTGCAGCGCCCAGATGACCACGAAGCAGATCACTTCCAGTCCGGAGTGGCCGAGGAAATGGGTGTTGGCGTTGAAATCGGCGAACCATTGCGAGCGGATCAGCAGCGCGACAATGGCGCCGGAAGCGGCCGCCGTCTGTGCGCCGTACCAGAAGCAGGCGACGATGGCACGCACCAGCGCCGGTATGTTGGCGCCCCAGATGCCGAAGGATGCACGGGCGAGCACTGGGTAAGGCACGCCGGTCTTCACGCCGGCATAGCCGACCATGTTCATCAGCGCGTAGATGATGAGCGAGCCGATGCCGATGGCGATGATGAAGTTGACGAAGCCGCCGCAGAACAGGAAAAGGCTGGCGGCGAGGTAATAGCCCCAGAGGCTGTGGACGTCCGACGTCCAGACGTTGAAGATCGAGAATGGTCCCCAGTTTCGTATCTTGGCCGGTGCGAGATCCTCGTTATATAGATCCGGCGATGCGCCTTGTATCGTCATTGCAATTGTCCCCTTCTTGCAGCACGCGCCCTCACGCGTTGACCGTCAAGGTTACGCCTGACGTCAGGGAAGGGGCAATCGGCTGATTTGCGGGCTTTGGCCTTAAAGATATTCAATGGGGATCGCGCTTATCGCGCGGCATGATGCTTGCACTCTGACCGGCGAGTCCGATTCGTGGCGCTTTCAAGCGCCGGCGCGACGACATCGCAGTCGCGGCGGGCAAACCTGCCCTTTTTTTGCCAGGCGTCCGTTTTTTATGGAACCAAGTGGATGATGGCGCGTTTGATGGGGTTCGGTCGAACACGTCGCGACCGAGCGGGAGGATACGATGGATTATTTGCATTTTTTTTCGCCCGTGCGGATCTCACGCGGGCAGGGACACCCTATCGAGGAAATCGACAGTGTTGCCGAGGCCATGGTGTTTTTGCGTAAATGGCCGACCGGGCGACGTGGCCCCGTCTATCAATGCGCGCTGAACTGCTGCGCGGCCGCCTTGTCGGGGCAGATGTCGGCTGAAGAAGCCAGGAAGGCGTTCACCGGCTTCGCCCGGATCACGCGGCTTCTGGATGACGACATGGCCTTGTCGGTGGGCAACGAGCCGGCGGGGCGCGTGTACGCGCTGCGGCGGTAACGTTCTGGACCGACTGTAGTCGAAAACGGTGCCGGCTCCCGGCGCAGATTTCACTGTTTGTCCGTTTGCCATTGTGTCTGCGAACGCCTAATGCGGCGCAGCCCAGGATGGCCACCATCTGCTTGTGGTCGGCAACTGCCAATCCTGGAAAGGCGGTTCCCCCGTCTTGTTCGCCGCAGTTGAAAGACCATCGACCAGATCACAAAACAGCGTGCCACTTTCCAAGGTGCAGCAAAAACCGGGCGCAAGCTTCCGATATTTCGGAATGATTCCGCCCAGCACTCGAAAGAAGACAGCACTTCAGGCCATAGGATTTGGCAGGCGCAGAAGGACCGCGTTCAGACTTACTGCTCGAGAGAGGGGCTTGCCTACTTCGCATATGTCGCCGATATGGGGATCGGTGGCCATACCGCCGCATCAACCAACCAATTGACGCTAAAAATGCCGGGACACCAAGAGCATAAGGCGGCAATCGCCCCGATGGTGGACTGGACATATAAGCGAATAAAATCAACTAGGTATCGGAGACCGTGTGCAAAAACTGCACACGAAAATTCTGCTTCTCTTCTATTTTCGTTCCTACGATGGGGGGGCCGTTTGGCCGCTCGAAGCGCATTTTTCCGGCTGCGCTCATCTGGGCCGCTACGGTCTACGCCAGCGCATCCGAGGGGGCGCATTTTGGTCCGCGTATGAACCATTAGGTCGTAGGACGTTCTCCTCGGAACCAACATTATTTACGGCAGGCAGTTGGAGGATTTCAAGCATCATCCCGCGCGGCGGAACCAGACACGCCTGGCGCGTTCGTCTCATCGAAATAGCGTTGCAGCGCGAATGCCAGCGCAATGTGGATTACGAGATAATTCTGGTCCGATCCAACATCGGGCATACGCAGGACGGTGGCCGCGACCAAGGGCTTGCCGTTCTGCGCCGGGACGGTCGGCGAGGCCGTCAGCGGCAAGTTCACCGAGACCGTTCAGCTATCGAGCGGTAAGTTCGTCGTGTCGAGCAGAGCCACGAATTCATCCTTGTCCCGGGGCGGCTGATCATCGACCGCCAGCTCGGCGGCGGGGTGAGCGGGATTGTGCAAGGCGGATCAGTCTCACGGCAGTTGGGGCCGCAAGGAGAGCTCGGTGTTTTCCGGCTGGCCGTGGAAGGCGGAATCCAGCCAGCGTACAATGCCCGGGAGCCCGGAACATCGACGACCAAAAGTCGGCGCGTCGCTGTTCGAAGTTACCGCATAAGGCGGCAGAACTGTCCGACGACTTCGGCCGGGCCCACACTGTTGTCCTTACCACTCCTGCGCAGCGCTATTTCTCCGGCAGCCCGGCTGCCGCCATCAGGCTCACGATCCGTTCGGAAGCCTTGAGATATACCGGGCTGGTGTTTTTGGTCGGCGCCGGCACATTGAGCGTGGTCGAGCCGGGCCTCAGCTCAAGGGCCTTGGTCATCGTCGCCCGGGCTTCGGCGACGCGGCCCAATTGCTGATAGGCGGCGGCCAACAGCAGATGTGTGCGCCCGCTGGCCGACGTGATCGCGATCGACCGTTGCAACCAGGGCAAGGCTTCTTCGGCGCGGCCCATGAGCAGATAGGTGAAACCTGCCCCGATCGCCCAGGTCCAACGCGCGACCGGGGGCGTATCGAAGCTGTCCGCCTGCTTGAACGTGGCGAGTGCATCGTCGAAGCGGCCGAGGAAAACCTGGGACAGCCCGATGAGGTACAACGCGATCCCATCCCATGGATCGCGGGCGAGCACCTTGCCGCATGCGACCAGACTTTCGACGAATCGGTTTGTCGTCGACAGATACCGGCAATGCGCTTCCAGCACCGGGATGTAGTCCGGCTGCGCGCGCAACGCGCGCGCCATGATCGCCCCGATGCTGGTCTCGACCGTCTCTCTCTCTTCGGTGGGATACCAGGCCATCTGAATGCCGCGGAGCTGAAAAGCCGCCAGCGCGACCTGCAAGTCGACATTGTCGGCGTCGTCGGCAAGGGCTTTTTCCAGGATCACCTGCGCGGCGCGAAAGCGTTCCAGCGTCGTCTGGTCGATCGAGGCCGTCGCCTGCTCGATGGCGACCTTGGCGGGGCCGGTCGGCACGCCTTCGGCCCGGCGTTCATCGGTATTCTGAAGCGCATTGATGCGCAGCGACAGCGCGTGGCCCATTCCAGCGGTCAGGCGGGTCTGCTGACGTTGCGCATCGGCGGCGGCCAGATCAACGGAAAGCGATATTGTCCATTTGACCGCGCCGGTTGCCGGTTCGGTCATGCGCGCACGCAAATTCCACGCAGTTGCTGCCTTCTCCAGTTCGCTGCTGACGACGTAATCGGCGCCCTTCGCGGCGTCGGAAGGAACCACCACACGGATGGCGTCGATTTTCGCGAGTCCGTCGGTGAGGTCACGGGTGACGTCAGCCGCCATCCGGGCGGCCCGCGGGTTGTCGCCCGCCGCCATGGGCATCACGGCGATGGTCATGGGTGACCCCATCAGGAGATGGGGCAGCCAGAGCGCCGCCGTCAAGGCCGATACGCCCAGTCCCGCCATGGCCAGGAGTGCGGCGCGGCGCCGCATGCCAAAACGGTGCCGGCCCGGCGCCGATTCGTTGTTTGTCTCGGGGACGAACGGCGGGGCCGGCTGTTCCGGCGCGTCCCTGTCCATCGTGTCCGACACCTCAGCCACGAACAGGTAACCGCGGCCGGACATCAGTTTGATGATCTGCCGCTGCTCGTCGCCCAGCGCGGTGCGAAGCTCGCGAATGGACTGGAACAGGCTATCTTCGGCGACATGGACGCCGGGCCAAACCGCCTCCATCAGTTCTTGCTTGCTGAGAACTCGCCCCGCATTGCAGGCGAAAAACTTCAACATTTCGAGGCTTCTCAGCCGGACCTTGATGACGGCGCCGTCCGGCCCGCGCAGTTCCACGCGTTTCCGATCCAGTTCAAATCCTAAAAATTGCAACACGCCGTACTACCCCCGCAACGGCAAACAGCCGCTAAAAATGTCTCCAATTACCATAAAACGCGGCCAGATGCGGTCCATTCAGAACCAGAGCGGTCCATTCAGAAAATGTCGGAAAGCTTCAGAACATGGCGGTGGCCGATTCAGGACTTCCCCGGCGCGCGATGACAGAAACGGACAGGAATGACGTAGGCGGGGGTGAATCGAAATCCGGCATCCGGCGGCCGCGCGTCTCTGTTGGAGCCGGGGAAACATGGGTTCAAGAACAGTTTCGACCTCCGACCGCGGCGCTGCTTCATCGCGCGGCGTCGTTTGGAACCGCGCAACGTCATCGGGCCGCCTGTTGCGCGCCTCATTGCTGGTTTCGACGGCGCTGACAGCCACGGCCTATTCGGCTCCGGCCCGGGCGCAGGACGCGACCTGGCTCGCCAGTCCGGCCGACGGCAATTACAATAACGACGCCAACTGGAGTTCCGGCGCCGCGCCGACCACCACGGCCACGTTCGGCGCTTCGTCCGTCACCAGCCTGTCGTTTTCCTCAAATACCACAATAGACGGCTGGACGTTCAATGCGGGTGGCCCGGATTACGATTTCATCAACGGCAGTGCCCTCGCCTTCAACGGCGCCGGCATCGTTGCCAACGGTGGCCGCGTCGCCATCACCAACAACGGGGGCCTATACTTCTACAGCAACAGCAGCGCCGGCAGCGCCGCTATCACCAACAGCGGCTACCTGGCTTTCTACGACAACAGCACGGCCGGCGGCGCCACCATCACCAACACCTCCACTCTGGATTTCAACAACGCCAGCACGGCGGGCAGCGCCGTTATCACCAACAACGGCAACCTGTATTTCTACAACAACAGCACGGCGGGCAGCGCCGCCATCACCAACAACGGCAACCTGTACTTCTACGACGCCAGCACGGCGGGCAACGCCGCCATCACCAACGACAATTATCTTTCTTTCAACAACACCAGCACGGCGGGCAATGCCGCCATCACCAACGCCAGCTATGGCTATCTGTATTTCTTCGACAACAGCACGGCCGGCGATGCCACCATCACCAACACCAGCAGTCTGTCTTTCCGTGGCACCAGCACGGCGGGCGGCGCCACCATCACCAACAACGCCGGCCTGTCTTTCTTCGAGAACAGTAGGGCGGGCGGTGCCGCCATCACCAACAACGCCGGTCTGTATTTCTACGACACTAGCACGGCCAGCAATGCCGCCATCACCAACAACTACGAGCTGACTTTCTGGGACGCCAGCACGGCGGGCGACGCCGCCGTCACCAACAATTCGGGCGGCACGGTCGATTTTTCGTACAGCACCGGCCCGAACGGCGACCACAAACTAAGCGCGGGCTCGATTGCGGGGCCCGGCAGCTATGTCCTCGGCGCCAACCGACTGACGGTCGGCTCGAACGGGCTTTCGACCGAGGTGAGCGGCGTCATTTCAGGCGCGGGTGGATCGCTGGCCAAGATCGGCACGGGCACGCTGACCCTGTCGGGAACCAACAGCTATAGCGGCGGTACCACGATTTCCGGCGGCATTCTGCAACTCGGCAACGGCGGCGCGACCGGCGCGATCATCGGCGCACTCACGCTGGGATCCGGCGGCAGGTTCGATGTCGTCAACGCCGACACCAGCGGCATCACCAGCCTGACCAATGCGGGCGGCATCGTCAACGTTGGCGATGACAACCTGCTCGCCGGGTCGATTTCCAATACTGGCGCGGGCCGGATCAATCTGGGCGCGCGCGCCGCCCTCTACGACACTGGCAGCGTGCTGAACAACGACGCCACCATCAATGTCGGCACCGACGGCATCGTCAGGAGCAATGGCGACATCAACAACAATGCCGGCGGCGTCATCACCTTCGAAGGCCCCGGTGGCACGGCGCAATTGTCGCCAGCGGGTAGCGTCTACAACAGCGGCCAGATCAATGTCATCGGCGGCGACGTCTGGATGGGGTTGAGCTATTTCAACAATCAGAGCGGCGGCAGCGTCTCGCTCACCGGCGGCGACATGTCCTGGGTGAACAGTTTCACCAATGCCGCCGGGGCGACGTTGAATATCGCCGCGGGCCACAAGCTCAGCGTGCAGTTCCTCAACTTCTATGGCGGCACCGCCACCGGCGCGGGCACGATCGAGGCCGCGGGCGGCATTTACCTCTGGGGCCCCGGCGCGATTGGCACGACGCTGGCCGGTACGGCGTCCTTGTCCAAGGGCGGCCCCGACACGACGGTTCTGACGGGCGCACACAGCTACACCGGCGGCACGACGATCAACGCCGGCACGTTGCAACTCGGCGATTCAAGCATGGCCGGCGCGATCCTGGGTGCTGTCAACGTGGCGGGCTATAGCGGCACGTTCGATGTCGTCAACGCCAATACCAGCGGCATCACCAGCATCACGAACACCGGCACGACGAATTTCCGCAACGGCACCAGCGCGGGCAGCGCCACCATCGCCAACGAGGGCTACCTGTCGTTCTACGACAACAGCACGGGCGGCAGCGCCGCCATCACCAACAACCAATACCTATATTTCTGGAACGCCAGTACAGCCGGCAGCGCCGCCATCACCAACAACGGCAACCTGTCGTTCCACGGAAGCAGCACGGCGGGCAACGCGACCATCGCCAACAGCGGCTCCATGGTTTTCAGCGACAGCAGCACAGCCGGCAACGCCACCATCACCAACAATGACGGCCTGTCCTTCTACGGCAGCAGCACGGCGGGCGGCGCCACCATCACCAGCAACGCCGTCCTGTCCTTCGTCGACAACGGCACAGCGGGCGGCGCCGCCATCACCAACAACGGCGGCCTGTATTTTTACGGCACCAGCACGGCCGGCAATGCCGCCATCACCAATGTTCTGGTCGGCACGGTCGATTTTTCGGGCAGCTTAGGCCCGAACGGCGACGGCAAACTGAGCGCTGGGTCGATCGCGGGCGCCGGCGACTACAACCTCGGCGGCAACGAACTGACGGTCGGCTCGAACGGGTTTTCGACCGAGGTGAGCGGCGTTATTTCAGGCGCCGGCGGCGCGCTGGTCAAGACCGGCGGGGGCACGCTGACCCTGTCGGGAGTCAACAGCTATAGCGGCGGTACGACGATTTTGGACGGTGTGCTGCAACTCGGCAATGGCGGCGGGGCGGGCTCGATCTTCGGCGACGTCGTCAACAACGGCGTGCTCGCCTTCAACCGCAGCAATGCGGTGATCTTCTATGGCGACATCTCCGGCAGCGGCGCCGTGCGGCAGATCGGCCACGGCACGACGATCCTTACCCGCAGCAACACATACTCGGCGGGCACGACGATTTTGGGCGGCACGCTCCAGATCGGCGACGGTGGCGCGACTGGCAGCATCACGGGCGACGTGACCAACAACAGCACGCTGGCCTTCAACCGCAGCGACGTAGTGACTTTCTCCGGCGTCATCTCGGGCAGCGGCGCTGTCCGGCAGATCGGCGCGGGCATGACGATCCTGACCAGCGAGAACACCTTCAGCGGCGGCACCACGATCGCGGGCGGTACGCTGCAACTCGGCAACGCCGGCGGCGCCGGCTCGATCATCGGCAACGTCATCAACGACGGCGTGCTCGCGTTCAACCGAACCGGGACGCTGACACTCGCCGGCGACATCTCGGGCAGCGGCGCGGCGCAGCAGATCGGCTTGGGCACCACGATCCTGACGGGCACCAACAGCTATTCTGGCGACACCCTGGTCACCGATGGCCGGTTGCAGTTCGGCGACGGCAGCGCGGGCCGCAGTAATACGCTCGGCGGCAACCTCATCGTGGCCGGCGGCACGCTGGCGATCCAAACGCCGGCGACGGTAAGCGTCGCCCAGACCGTGACCTTCGGCGCCAACACCGCGTTGTCCATCACCGCTGGCGCCAACAGCCCGGTGCTGTCGGCGAACAGTGTCACGATTGGCAACAATGTGGCCTTGAACATCAGCGGTATCGGCGATGCGAGCCAACTCGACAAGGTGCTGATCGACACCACGTCGGGCATCAGCGGCGACTTCGCCAGTGTGTCCGTGGGCGGCTTCGGCGGCACGGTGGACTACCTCACGGTCTCCACCCGCAAGTCGACCGACAGCTTGCAATATATCGCCAGCTACGGCTTAAGCTGGAACGCCGGCAATGACCTCGCCCACGGCAGCTTTACTCTGGCCAATCCGACCGACAGCTTCACCGTCGGCGCAACGCTCAGCGACCAGGCCGCCAATCCCGTCACCGGATGGAACGGCACCGCGCTGACCAAGGCCGGTCCCGGCACTCTGATCCTGACGGGGGACAACACCTATACTGGCGGCACGACGATTTCCGGCGGCACCCTGCAACTCGGCAACGGCGGCGCGACCGGCTCGATCCTCGGCCACGTCGTCAACGACGGCGTGCTCGCCTTCAATCGCGGTGATGTTGCCTCCTTTGGCGGCGTGATCTCGGGCAGCGGCGCGGTGCGGCAGATCAGTGGGGGCACGACCATCCTGACCGGCGACAATACGTATAGCGGCGGCACGACGATCGCGAGAGGCACCCTGCAAATCGGCAATGGCGGTGTAACCGGCTCGATCCTCGGCAACGTCGTCAACAACGGCGTCCTCGCCTTTAACCGCTCCGATGCGGTGACCTTCGCCGGCGACATCTCCGGCACCGGCGCTGTCCAGCAGATCGGCAGCGGCACAACGATCCTCGCCGGCAGCAATACCTACGCGGGCGGCACGACGATTTCGGGCAGAACGCTGCAACTCGGCGATGGCGGTGTAATCGGCTCGATCACCGGCAATGTCTCCAACGACGGCGTGCTCGCCTTGAACCGCTCTGACGTGGTGACATTTGGCGGCGATATCTCCGGCAGCGGCGCTGTCCAGCAGATCGGCCAGGGCACGACGATCCTGACTGGCGCCAACAGCTATAGCGGGGGCACGACGATTTCGGGCGGCACGCTGCAAATCGGCGAGGGGGGCGCGACCGGCAGCATCACGGGCCATGTCGCCAACAACGGCACGCTGGCCTTCAACCGCTCCGATGCGTTCACCTTCGCCGGCGCAATGTCGGGTAACGGCGCGCTCAATCAGATCGGCAGCGGCACGACCACGCTGACCGGCGCGGGTAGTTCGGTGGGCATGGTCACGATCGGCAATGGCACGCTGGCGCTCGGTCAGACCGGCACGTTCAGCGCCGCAAGCTACACGACACAGAGCGGTGCGGTCACGGCCATCGGCGGAGCCGCACAACTCGCCGTGACCGGAGCCTTCACGCAGGACACCGGCTCGACACTGAACGTCACCCTGGGCGCGAACGAGCCGACCATCACGGCGGACTCCGCGTCGCTGAGCGGAACCCTGAAAATTGCCGGCCTCACGGCGCCTTCGTCTGCCAGCGCACTGGCGGGCACGCAGTTCACGGTCCTCGCGACGACGAACGGCATTTCCGGCGACTTCGCAAACATCACCATCGGCGGCTCGTCAAACCCGGTCGACTACCTGAGGGTGACGGGTGGCAGGAGCGTTGACAATCTCGACTACAACATCGGCCTCGGCCTGATCTGGACCGTCGGCGCGGCGCAAGGCAACGGCACTTTCACGCTGACGAACAGCACGGACGCCTTCAATGTCGATGTGGCGCTGACAAACCAGACCGGTCCCTTCGCCAGCGGCTGGGACGGCAAGAGCCTGACCAAAGCCGGCGGTGGTGCGCTGACGCTCTCGGCGATGAGCACCTACACCGGCACGACGACCATCAATGGTGGCACGCTGGCGATCACGGCGACCGGCGGTATCACCTCCGATGTCATCAACAACGCCACGTTCCGGAACGCCGGCACGGTGGCCGGCAGCGTGACCAACAATGCCGGCGCGATCTTCACCCAGACGGGGGGTGGCGTCTCGAGCGACGTGATCAACTACGGCACCGTGAACGCCAATGGCGGTGCGCTGAATGGCGCGATCGCCAACAATGCCGGCGGCATCTTCACTGTTGGCGGCACGCTGACCGGCGACAGCACTTTCAACAACGCCAATGGCGCGACCCTCACGGTGTCCGCGACTGGCGACTACACCCTCGCGGGGCTGCTGACCAACAGTGGCGCCGTCACGGTCGCTGCGGGCGGCTCGCTGACGGCGCCCGGCGGCATTCTCAACCGTGCCGGCGGCGTCATTACGAACAACGGCACCTTGACAGACGCTCTCGACAATGCCGGGCTCGTCACCAACAACGGCACCTACAATGCCACTGTGGCCTCCAATTCCGGCACGATCAACAATACGGCCGGCGGAATATGGAGCGGCAACTTCAACACGTCGGGTATCGTCAACAATGAGGGGACGATCAATGGCAGCCTGATTCAGACCGCGGGAACGACGGCCAACAACGGCACCATCACCGGCGCCGCCGCGGTCTCGGGCGGCCTGTTCACGGGTAGTGGTTCGGTCGGCGGCCTGACGATCGCCAGCGGCGCGACCGTCGCCCCGGGCGTGGCAGGCGGCATCGGCACGATGAGCGCGGCCGGCAACGTCACCTTCGATGCAGGCTCGATCTATCAGGTCACCGTCAACACCGCCGGTCAGGCTAGTCGCATCAACGCCACGGGATCGATCGCGATCAATGGCGGCTCGGTCAATGTGCTGGCGGGTTCGGGCCATTATGCGCCCAGCACCACCTACATCATCCTCAGCACGACGACCAATGGCGGCAGGACGGGGACGTTCGATAGCGTCAGCTCCAATCTGGCCTTCCTCACGCCGACGCTCGGCTATGACGCTAGCGACGTTACTCTGACGATGACCCGCAACGCTATCGATTTCGCCGCAATCGGCATTACGGCGAACCAGATCGCCACTGGCGGCGGCGTCGAAAGTCTGGGCTTCGGCAATCGGGTCTACAGTGCGGTGTTGAACCTGTCCGCTCCACAGGCGCAATATGCTTTCAATCAGCTCTCAGGCGAGATCCACTCATCAACCAAGACCGCGCTGATCGAGGACAGCCGCTTCGTCCGCAGTGCCATCAATGATCGCATTCGCGCCGCTTTCGATGCCGTCGGCGCGTCGGGTACGGTCTCGACCTATGAGGGCGGAAAGCCTGTGACGGTGAAGGCGAATACCGACCGTTTCGCGGTCTGGGGCCAGGCGTTCGGCTCGTGGGGCCATACGAGTAGTGACGGCAACGCCGCCCGTCTCGGCCGCAAGACCGGCGGCTTCTTCATCGGCGCCGATGCGCCGGTGTTCGACACCTGGCGCTTCGGCGCCGTCGCCGGTTACAGCCAAACGTCCTTCGACGTGAAGGATCGCCGCTCCTCTGGTTCAAGCGACAACTACTATGTCGGACTCTACGGCGGCACGGCCTGGGGTGATCTCGCGTTCCGGACGGGTGCTGCCTACACCTGGCACGACGTCTCGACCAACCGGAGCGTGGCGTTTCCCGGCTTCGACGGAAGCCTGAAGGGCGGCTACAACACAGCAACAGCACAGATGTTCGGCGAACTCGCCTATGGATTCAGCGCGGGTAGCGCCCGAGTCGAGCCTTTTACCAACCTTGCCTACGTGAACTTCCATACCGATGGTTTCACCGAGCAGGGCGGCGCAGCGGCGCTGACCGGCGCCTCGGCCAACACCGACGCGACCTTCGCGACGTTCGGCCTTCGTGCCTCGACGACCTTCGACATCGGCGGGACCGCGCTCAATGCGAAGGGCATGGTCGGCTGGCGTCATGCTTTCGGTGACATGGCGCCGACCTCGACCGTGCGCTTTGTGGGCGGCGGCAGCAATGCCTTCGCCGTCGGCGGGGCTCCGATCGCCCGGGATGCCGCGGTGATCGAAGCCGGTCTCGATTACGCGATTACGTCCAGCGCCACCCTCGGCGTCTCCTATGGCGGCCAGTTCGGCTCGGGAATGTCCGACCAGTCGGCCCGCTTCAACTTCAACGTCAAATTCTGATGGCGAGCGGCGTGAACGAGCATAGTCAGAGCTGATCCGCTGCGAAGCGCTCGATGCGAAACGCGAACATCATGAAAGCGGCAATGCAAGAGCAACATGGGCTGAACGATCACGGCGCTCCTCGCCGGACTGGAACCTGAGTTGACGATAACCAAAAACACACGAGAAAATCCGACAAAATCGCTCCTCCCGCTATTCTACAAGGACCCCGTTCTCCTGCGTTTCGAGGACCATCGCGATCCTGGGCTTGCGCCAGTGCCGGGCTTCGGGTTTGCGCGCGAGGCGGTCGCCATTCCGCTCTGCATCGGCGAATTCGCCATGCCATGCGGCACTACCCGATCGCCTTCGCCGTCGACGACAACGCCTCGCCGATCGCACTCGTCGCGATAAAGCGGGAGCTCAATCTGTTCATCGAGCGCGATAGCTCGTGGCGCGAGAACACCTACATCCCGGCCTATGTGCGCCGCGATCCCTTCATCGGCACCGAGACGTCAGCATCGATCGCGCATCGGATCGCTTCGTCCCATCGGCCGCGAACTAGCGCGACGAGGAGCGACTGTTCGACGAGGCCGGTGGTCCGACTGCGACCGCACAATCGGCGATGGCCTTCTGCCAGGCCTACTTCGCCGATTCAAAGAACACGGTGGCCTTTGGCCAGGCGCAGATCGCCGCGAAGGTGCTGACACCGTACCATGTGGACTTCCGGCTTCCGGACGGCTCGCGGCACCAGACTAAGCAAAATGTGACTTGCGACGGCGCACCGTTGATGTGGCTGCCACTATCGAGCACCGAGCCCATGCAGGAGGTTGTAGTCGCCCATCTCGGCGAGGCTACGCTTTCTCAACCCGCTCGCGGTTTCCTGGAGTTCGCGGTTGGGTTGCGACAGGGGCGCACATTCTTGGACCGTTTGAAACGGCAGTCGATAACCGCAGCGAATAGAACGCCTCAATCTTACTATTGGACGTACTTGTGTGACGTTCCCATGATGCATTCGACGGACGAGTTGCCAGAACCCTTTCAAGCTTACGCGATCTGTCAACAGCAAATACAAAATGGGGAACATCATGTCTGATATGAGCACCAAGCTGCGGATGCTAGCCGCCGCAGCCTCCATCGCAACAATGGTAACCTGCTCAGCATACGCGCAGAGCTTCGACACCTCGGGCGTCAAGGTCGATCAAGCTCTTGCGGATCGCCTCCCGGCAAAGATCAAGTCAGCAGGCGTGCTGACGATCGGGTCCGACACGGCCTATGCGCCATGGGAATTTTTGAGCGAGACTGATGGCCAGACGCCAGTCGGCATCGACGTCGACATCGCCGATGCGATCGGTAAGAAACTCGGGGTCAAGATCGATTTCCAGACCTCGGCTTTCGACGCCATCCTGCCCGCGCTCGGAACGAAGTTCGACCTCGGCATTTCCGCACTCTCGATCACCAAGGAGCGCATGAAGGCGGTTAACTTTGTCAGCTACACTCAATCGGGCAATCTATGGGCCGTAAAGGCAGGTAATCCCACGAACTTTGATCCAGCCAATCTATGTGGGACCAAGATTGCGATCATGTCCGGCACGTCCCACGAAAAAGAGGTCGTGGAAGAAAGTCAGAAGTGCACTTCGTCTGGAAAGAAAGAGATAGAACTCATTCCTTTCAAGGTCCAGACCGAGGCGTTGACCCGTGTTGCGGCCGGTGGTGCGGATGCAACGTTTTCCGGACCGGCCACAATTGGCTATGCGGCGAAGAACTCCAACGGCCAGTTGGAGACAATGGAAGCAACCCCCGCAATGGCTCAGATCGGGAACAACGGCATCGCAGTAGCCAAATCCGATGAGAAATTGACGGAGCTCATCGCGGATACCATCAATTCTCTCATCAACGATGGTACGTACAAGGCTATTCTGGATACTTGGGGTATCGGTTCCGCCATTGTCGATAAAGCCGTGGTAAATCCTCAGGTTAACGACTGAAATCATGGATTTCGAACCAGATACCAGAGCCGGCCTGCGGCCGGCTCCCATACAAAATCCATCGGAGATCGCGCGAAACCTCGTGGTTCCGCGTCGGCATCCAGGGCGCTGGGTCGCGGTTGCGATCATCTCGATAATCTCTGTTCAGATTGCGATCGCCGTCGCAGGAAACACCAATTTTCACTGGGATATCTATCTGACCTATCTGCTTCATCCGCAGGTGGTGAGGGGCGTCGGCTGGACCCTGCTCCTCACTGTGGTCGCGATGGCGACGGCGATCGTCATCGCGGCGCTTCTCGTGATCATGCGTGACGGCGACAATCCAATCCTCCGCGGACTGGCCTATGCGTGGATATGGTTCTTCCGCGGAACGCCCGTCTACACGCAGTTGCTTTTCTGGGGCCTTTTCGCCGTATTGTTTCCCAGCCTAAGCATCGCGCTCCCTTTCGGTCCCGAGATCGTGAGCGTGGAGACGAAATATATCGTGACCCCCGCTCTCGCTGCGATATGCGGGCTCGGATTCAATGAATCCGCTTACCTGACAGAGATATTCCGAGCCGGTTTCAACTCGATCGACCGCGGGCAAGCCGAGGCAGCGCAGGCGCTTGGCATGCGGCCAGCAAAGATTTGGTGGCGGATACTCATGCCGCAGGCAATGCGAGTGATCATTCCTCCGACCGGCAATGAAACGATCGGCATGCTGAAGATGACGTCCCTGGTTCTCGCGGTACCGTTTACGCTGGACCTTACGTTTGCGACCAACGCGATCGCCAACCGGCTCTATCTGCCGATTCCGCTGCTGATGGTCGCCGGCACCTGGTACCTCGTTATCACAAGCCTGCTGATGGTCGGCCAGTATTTCCTCGAACGGCACTTCGGTAAGGGCGTATCGGCCCACCCGGCGCGAGTGGAGTGACCCATGGAGGCAAGCATCTCCGATTTCTGCGTGGAAATGCGGAACATCCACAAATTCTACGGCACCGTCCACGCCCTCAAAGGCGTCGATCTGCAGGTGAGGCGCGGCGAGGTCTGCGTTGCCATCGGCCCCTCAGGTTCCGGCAAATCGACGCTTCTCCGCTGCATCAACCAATTGGAGGGCATCTCAACGGGACGCGTGTTCGTTAAGGGTGAGTTACAGGGATTCGTGGAGCGGAAAGGCCGCTTCCACCCCTTGTCGCCGGGCCGGGTCGCTGCACAGCGGCGCTCGACCGGCATGGTGTTCCAACGCTTCAACCTGTTTCCGCACATGACCGCTCTGGAAAACGTGATGGAGGGACCTCTTCACGTAAAAGGTTGGGCGCGAGCGCGCGCGAAAGCCAAGGCGATTGAACTCCTAAAACGGGTCGGGCTGGATGGGCTCGGAAGCCGATATCCCGCCCACCTGTCCGGCGGGCAGCAGCAGCGGGTCGCGATAGCGCGCGCTTTGGCAATGGAGCCGGAGGTGATGCTCTTCGACGAGCCAACCTCGGCGCTCGATCCCGAGCTCGTAGGCGAGGTCCTCGACGTCATAAAGGATCTGGCGCGAAGCGGCATCACCATGGTCGTGGTGACGCACGAGATCGGATTTGCACGCGAGGTTGGCAATCACCTGGTCTTCATGGACCAGGGACAGATCGTCGAGGAAGGTCACCCAAAGACGTTGCTCGCCAATCCGAAAAACCCGCGGACGATCGCCTTCCTGTCGAAGGTGCTATGAGATGGGCGTAGCTATCACTGAAACCAGAAATGCTGACGAGATGGGGCTTCATGCCGCTTCTCAACTGATCCGGAAGCAACCTGATACACAGGTGCATTCGGCTATCTCAGATCGCCGCCCGCAGATCGTCGAGGAACTCCGCAAGGATTCGAGAGGGAAGGCGATTTGGCGGCCTGATCAGGAGGGTCCGGAAGTAAAGTGGAGGCTCGAACGGCCGCAACGTCAGCCCGCGCCCCTCGTAAGGTTCGGCCGTCAAAGGATCGACAAGGCCAACCCCGATGCCGGCGGCCACCATCGCGCAGATCGTTGTCGAATAAGGCGTTTCCATTACCGTTCGGATCGCGACGCCAGCTTCATTGAAAACGTGCTCGGCGTCGCGTCGCGTCGTATCTTCCCGAGCGAGAGCGATAAAGGGATACCCCGCAAAATCCATTGGGCGAATGACGTCCAAGGCCTCGAGCGGATGTCCTTGGGGCACCGCCACAGTGACGCGAAACTGCGCAAACTCATTCGTCTCAACGCCCGTACGATCGATCTCGTCGGCGACGATCCCGAGATCGAACTGACCGGAAGCTACCAGATCGCGCACGTTGGACGACATGCGCGCCTGAAAAGTCACAGCGATATTCGGATTGCGAGCCATGAACGCATGAAGGGCGCGGGGGAGGACATTGGTCGACAGGGCCGAAAGACAGGCGATCCTCAGTTCACCAGAACCATAATCTCGAATGCGGGCAGCCGCCCCCCTGAGATGGCTCAAGCCGATAAAGGCCTGTTCGACTTCGCGGAAGAAAAGCTGTCCCTCGGGCGTAGGGTGGAGTCTGCCTTTGATCCGCTGAAAAAGAGCGAAACCAAGCGAGCGTTCAAGTTCCTGTATCATTTTGCTGACCGCGGGCTGGGATACGTGCAAAACCTCAGCCGCGCGCGCCGTGGTGCCGTTGGTCATAACGATCCGGAAAACTTCGACCTGCCGAAGGTTCATGCCGGCTCTCCCTCAAAATCAATAACTTTGCGGAATAGAAATACCGCAACAGTACATGTTTTTCGATTGAAATCGCCGAGGCGGTCGCTGTTGCTTGGAAAGGCCGTGTGATGAATGATCTCACCCAATGCGTTCTCACGCCTGAAGTACCGACCGAGGGATTTGCACCTCTCGGCGTTGGCGTTCACAGGGCTTCGACGATAGTGTTCAAGGATGCCGCTGCTTATGCCTCGCGCGGCGAACGCGGTCACGAAGGCTATTCCTACGGCCTTTACGGCACCCCGACGACACGCACTCTGGAAGCCAAGATAACCAGCCTCGAATCCGGCATGTGGACCTTTCTCACCCCGTCCGGACAGGCGGCGAATGCGCTTGCCGTCATGCCTTTCCTGGACGCGGGTGACCATATCCTGATCGCCGACACGGCCTATCCGCCGATGCGGGATCTCGCGGAATCCGACCTGCGCCGTTTGGGCGTGGATGTGGAATTCTTCGATCCGCTTTCACCGGAGGACGTTGCATCGAAGATGCGGACCATGACGCGGATCGTCTGGTGTGAAAGCCCTGGCTCTACGACGATGGAAATCCTCGACCTGCCGAAGCTGGCGGCGATCGCTCACCAAGGGGAAGCGCTGGTCGGCTTCGACAACACATGGGCGACGCCGCTTAACTTCAAGCCGCTCGAACACGGCGCGGATATTGTCACGGAGGCACTCACCAAATTCGTTTCGGGCCATTCCGATGTGCTGATGGGCTCCATCACGGTCGGGGATGGCGCACTCATCAAACCTATCCGCTCCCTGATCGGGCGGATGGGCATCGGCGTCTCGCCGGATGATGCCTCGCTTGTGCTACGCGGCTTCGAAACCCTCGGTGTGCGTTTGCGTCACTCCGAAAGGGTTGCTCTCGACTTCGCCCGCAAGCTTGCGGACCATCCGCTTGTAGAGCGCGTGTTGCATCCGGCGCTCGAAAGCTTTTCCGGGCACGCGATCTGGAAACGCGACTTCCTCGGTTCGAGCGGGGTCTTCAGTATCCTCTTCAAGAACAGCGCGTCGCAGCATCTGGCCG
Organism: Mesorhizobium sp. BR1-1-2; assembly: GCF_020165435.1. Classification (NCBI taxonomy): domain Bacteria; kingdom Pseudomonadati; phylum Pseudomonadota; class Alphaproteobacteria; order Hyphomicrobiales; family Phyllobacteriaceae; genus Mesorhizobium; species Mesorhizobium sp. BR1-1-2. The sequence goes on along the minus strand of NZ_JAIUID010000014.1, from coordinate 57,961 downwards.
CCGCGCTCGATACCCTGAAGATCTTCGCCATCGGCGCATCCTGGGGCGGAACCCGGAGCCTTGCCGCGCCCATGTCCATCGATGCCTTTCGAACTGCGACCCGCTGGCCGGGTCCGGATGTCATTCTCCGTCTGAGCATCGGGCTCGAGGACGAGCACGAACTATGGGCCGATATCGAGCGTCTCCTGACAAGCATCGAGGCCCAGGAAAACAAAAGGTCCGAGGCACCCTTCAAGACTGCTCGCAGTAGCTGACGGTTTAGGACAGCCCCTGCCAACCAATCATCAAGAGGACCAGAATGCCGAATTTGGATAGCGCGCTCCGTGCCATCGACGACAATTTCGACTTTTCGGTGCGCAAGCTTCTGGAATTGGTCGCCATCCCATCGATTTCAGGCGAAGCTTCGGGGGGACCGGGCATTGCCCGGGCGGCCGAGTGGCTCCAGGCGGAGCTGTCGTCCGTCGGGCTGTCTGCGGAGATCATCGAAACGAAGGGGCACCCAGTCGTTCTCGCCCAATCTCCCCAGACCTCGCACTTCAAGCGTCCGCGGCTGCTGTTCTATGGACACTACGACGTGCAGCCGACTGGCGACGTAAATCAGTGGAAGCATCCTCCCTTCGAGCCGCGCGTGATCGAGGAGAACGGCGTCCATCGCTTCTACGGTCGTGGTGCGTCCGACAGCAAAAGCCAGCTTTGGACCTTTATAGAGGCGCTGCGCGCATGGAAGACCGCCAAAGGCGATTTTCCAGCTGATATCGTCGTGATGCTGGAAGGAGAGGAGGAGTCAGGCTCGCCGAGCCTGCCCGAATTCATCGACGCCCATCGAAATGACCTTCGATGCGACGTTGCGTTCATTTGCGATGCCGAGATGTGGTCACCAACACAGCCGGCAATCACGACCCAACTCAAGGGGCTTGTCCATGAACGAGTGACGATCTTTGCTCCCAATCCCGATCTCCATTCAGGGCACTACGGTGCGGTAGCCGCAAATCCCATCCGCATACTGAGCGACATTCTGGCAGGCATTCATGACGAAGCCGGGCGAGTGAACATCGACGGTTTCTATGACGACGTGTCCGAGATCCCGAATAGGCTGCGCCTGCGATGGCGGGAGTTGGAGCGGGACACAGCCCACTTCGAAGAGGTCAACCTGAGCGGTGGCGTAACAGAGGAAGGATATTCCGCGCTGGAAGCGATGTGGGGGCGCCCGACCGTCGATATCAATGGGATCACAGGTGGAAATCAGGGGCCGGGCGAACGGTCAGTTTTGCCAGGGAGCGCTACGGCCCGTCTTTCTTTCCGGCTTGTCCGAGGACAAGAGCCGGACAAGGTCCGCGCTGGATTCAGGGCTTATGTCAAATCAAAACTTCCGAAGGGATGCACGGTGGAATTCGTCGGCGCCGGCGGCAGCTCGGCGGTGGTGCTTTCGCAGGACAGTCCGTTTCTCGCGGCTGCCGCGCGCGGACTGGAACAGGAGTGGGAAAGCCCTACCATTCTGAGAGGAACAGGCGGCGCGATACCGCTCGTGCAACAACTCAGTGAGGTCCTTGGCGCCGAATGCGTCGTCATCGGTTTCATCTTACCGGGCGATGCAATCCATGCGCCGGACGAACGCTACGATACGCGACGTCTTCTCAAAGGAATTCGCAGCTGGGTACGGATCTTTGAAGAGATCGGAAATCCTTGAGGACAAGCTCGAGCAACGGCTTGCAACGAGCAAGCATGACAGCAGACCGGAATAGGCAAATTAGTGGAACCCTTTGATCCTCGGACTTCCGTCAAACCGGCGGAGAGTTTGCATTGTTCAACTGGACGCAGAATGCCTGCCACCCGCATCGACACCGATAGCCTTGGTCCCCGACAGCTGCCTGCCGGGGCGCTTTACGGCGTGGCCACCCTGCGCGCGCAGGACAATTTCGACATCTCCTTCCGTAAGCTCGGCGACGCCCCCGAGTTGCTAAACGCGCTCGCACGCATCAAGCACGCCGCGGCGGCTGCCAACCGCGACATCGGCGTGCTGCGGCCTGATGTCGCTGATGCGATCATCGCAGCGTCGATCGAAGTCGAGAGCGGCCAGCACGCCGATCAATTCATCGTCGACTTGCTTGAGGGATCGGGCGGCACATCCATTAACATGAACGTCAACGAAGTGATTGCAAACCGGGCGCTGCAACTGTTGGGCGATCAACCCGGCCAATACGACCGAGTGCATCCGAACGATCACGTCAACATCGGTCAATCGACCAATGACGTTGTGCCGGCGGCCGTGAAGCTCGCAGTTTATGAAAAGTCCCAGACGCTGATAGACGCCTTGACGCGTCTTGCAGAGGCGCTGGAGGATCGCGCCAGAGCTTTTGAGGATGTGCTGAGACTCGGCAGGACTTGCATGCAGCCGGCCCAACCCATGCGCCTGGGCCAGGCGTTCGGTGGCTACGCGGCTGCGATCCGAAGGCTCATGGCCAAAATCACGGCGGCGCGGGACGAGATGCTGACCCTGCCGCTCGGCGGAACAGCGATCGGCACCGGCCTCGGCTCGGCGCCCGGCTACCGCAAAGCGGTCTACCGCCACTTGCGCGAACTCGTCGGGGCCGACGTGCGCCCGGGCGAGAACATGTTCGACGCCATGCAGAACGCCGACGGCTTCGCGCGCGTCTCATCGGAGATGAGGATCTGCGCCGAGGTCATCGGGAAAATCGCCTCGGATCTAATCATCCTGTCGTCAGGCCTTAACAGCGGCGTGGCGGAGTTGCGGCTGCCTTCAGTGCAGCCCGGCTCCTCCATCATGCCCGGCAAGATCAATCCGGTCCTTCCCATGATGATGCAGCAGGTCGCGTTCGCCGTGGTGGGCAACGACGCGGCGGTGTCGCTGGCGTCGCTCCAGGGGCAACTCGAGATCAATCATTTTGAGCCTGTCATTGCTTCGCGCCTATTCGACTCCATCGAACTTCTCGCGAAATCGACCCGTATCTTCGCGGATCGCTGTATCTCCGGTATCGAAGTCGACCGCGACCAATCACTGAAGAACCTGATGTGCTCGGCGGCCATTGCGACCGTTTTCGTTCCGAAGCTCGGCTACACAACGGCTTCGAAGCTTGTGCACGCGTCGGTGATGGAGCAGCGGCCGTTTATCGATCTGGCTGTAGAGGTGGGCTTGGTGACCCGCGACGAGGTACTGGACGTGCTGCACAAGAGCACTGCCTATCACGAGGACGTCGCATGAAGCCCCACTCGGCACTTGCCATCCTGCTGCGTGATCTAGCGGTAAGCTCGTGGATTGAAGCGGCCGCAATAGCGCCGTTCTTCGGACTGTTCGAACGCGCCAGCCGGCTGAAATCACCGGTCACCGGCGAGTCCAGCAGATGGAGGTCAACACGCTGGGTGAGGTGGTGCAGACCGGGCAGAAGCTGATGGTGATCGTGCCCGATGGCACGAAGCTCGATATCGAGGCGATGCTGCTCAACCGCGACAAGGGTTTTGTCGGCGAGGGGCAGGAGGTGCGTGTGAACCTTGAGCCTTTCACACGCTATGGCACCCTGAGCGGCAAAGTGCTAACGGTCTCCAATGACGCAATCCCGCTGGCTCGCCGCAGCAGTCTCAAGCGGCCAAGGAAGAGACCGCGCGGCAGCGCCGGGCCGTTGGTCTTCCCGGTACGCATTGCGCTTAGTGAGGCGTCGATCCGTGTGACGGCAGAGGTCAAGACGGGCAATCAACGGGTGCTGGAATTCCTGCTCGACCCATTGATGAAGATGATGGATGGAGCATAGCGAGGGCAGCGGCCTTGGAGCGGCGAGGGGACTTGCCTACATCGTACATGTCGTCGATATGGAGGTCGATGAGTTCGCCGAAGGTTTTCAGGCGCGCTGTACGGGACCTGGTCGGGGTCTCGCCGCGATCAACTTGACGCTCGGCGTCCGTTGCCCAGCGCCGTGCGTCGTCTCGGCGCAGGAAGGTCTCGCTGACGTAGCGATCTTTGCGACAGACTTGGACGCGCCAGGAACCGGACGAGAGTTTGTTAGGTGGCCATTTTTTCGTGTGCGCTCCGTGTGCACTGAGAGATCGAAACGTGGCGAAAAGGGTCGTATTCTGGCGTAAATTCGGATTGGCTCGCTGGGAGCTAAGAATTTGATGTTAAAGAAAATAAATCAAGATCATAGAGTGGCCGTGGCCCCCATGATGGACTGGACGGACCGCCATTGCCGGTTCTTCCATCGCCAGCTGACGCGCCGTGCGTTGCTCTACACCGAGATGGTGGTGGCGGACGCGGTCATCCAGGGCGCGCGCGAACGCCTGCTTGGTTTTGATGATGCGGAACATCCCGTCGCGCTGCAGCTCGGCGGCTCCGGTCCGGGGAAGCTGGCCGAGGCGGCGCGCATTGGCGAGGCTTTCGGCTATGACGAGATCAACCTCAATGTCGGCTGCCCGTCGGACCGCGTCCAGTCCGGTACGTTCGGCGCCTGCCTGATGAAGGCGCCTGACCTCGTCGCGGACTGCGTCGCGGCGATGAAGGCGGCCGTGGCCATCCCGGTAACCGTCAAATGCCGCATCGCCGTCGACGAGCAGGATCCCGAGCCGGCGCTGGATGCGCTTGCAGACGGCGTTTTTGCGGCCGGCGCCTACGCCCTTTGGGTGCATGCGCGCAAGGCATGGCTGGAAGGGCTGAGCCCCAAGGAAAACCGCGACATCCCGCCGCTCGACTATGGCCGCGTCTATCGGCTAAAGGCGAGAAAATCGAGCGAATTCATCGGCATCAATGGCGGTATTCAATCGCTTGAAGAGGCGCGGACGCATCTCCATTACCTCGACGGCGCCATGCTCGGCCGCGCCGCTTATCATACTCCAGGTATTCTGACCGGCATCGATTCGATGTTTTATGGAGAGCGGGCCGGTCCCTTCGATTTCGCCGCGCTGATCGATGTCATGGCCGGCTACGCCGCACGCCATATCGAACAGGGCGGGCGGCTCGGCCACGTTACCCGCCATATGGTCGGGTTGTTCCATGGATTGCCCGGTGCGCGCCGCTACCGCCAGATCCTCTCCACGGATGCAACGCGCCCCGGCGCTGGGCCGCAGGTGCTGAAGACGGCGTTCGCTGCGGTCGACCTCAGCGCGGCGGTCGACAAGGCCGCCTGAACCGCTTTTGCCGAACGTCAATCCCGGAGGGTCATCCGGTCGCCGCGCACGTCGAAGCCGGACAGCGAACTGATGAAGTTCATGCCGAGCAGGCTCTGGCCAAGCATACCGGGCGCCGCGACCATCACCGGCATGTTCTTGCGCACGATGCCGCCGATCGCCAGTTCGTTGGTTTTCACCGCGGCGGCGCGCGCCGTGCCGTTGGCGGTCGAGACCGGTATGGTGAAATCGAGAGCGGCGGGATTGATACCGGCTGCCTGGGCGTCCTGCGAGGTCAACACGGTGCTGGTCGCCCCGGTATCGACAACCGTGCGCACCGGCGCGCCGTTGATCAGGATGCGCGCCTCGAAATGGCCATTGTCGGCCTTGTCGAGCGTCACGGTGGCATGGCCGTTCTCAAAGCCCAGCGCCAGCGGGCTGCCGGGAACGAGCCCGGCGGTTACCCGGCTGGCGAAGTCCTGCAATTCGTAGCGATATTGATAGCCGGCGATCAGCGCGAGCGCGATGGCCGCCCATGCGCCGAGATTGCGCGCCATGGCGCTGAGCGGGCGGCCCGATCTTAGAAGGCCGGCGCCGATGAGCGCGCCGAAGGCGCCCAGCCAGATCAACCGGCCGAAATCATCGTTTTCGACGCCGAGCGTATTGCCGGCGGAATCGTTGAACATCAGCAGCACCGCGCCGACGCCGATGAGGAGCATCAGGATCCAGAACAGGCGGTTCATGTCGGCGATCCGTTCACGAGAGCGCGTCGCGTTCGCGCGCCATGCGGGTGCGGCGGGTTTCGCGGCGCGGCCGGCGCTCGATCGTCTCCAGCCTCGCCGGCAGTTGGGCCATGACGTCGCGGCGCGCCTGCGCCGTCATGTCGATCCAGGCGCCGATCTCGTCCCGGGTGCGGCCGCACCCAAAACAGAAACCGGTCTTCATATCGATCGAACAGACCAGAATGCATGGGGATTCGATGGCCGTCATGGATGTTTCCTTGGCTGACTTCCACATGGTGCAACGACATGGCCTTTGCAAGCCCTCGGGAATGCGTCGCCCGCGGCCGCTTTTACATCAAGAGTGGGAGGTTGTGCCGGCGCACGAGGGCGGCTATGCCGCTGCGATCTGCAAGGACGATTTCCACGACATGACCAGAGCACAGCCTTTCGATGATTTCCGTGATCTGCTGGCCAATCTGCCGGCGGCCGACACGGCAGCGGAGGCCCGTGTGCGAACGCTGTTCGCCAAGGCGGACAAGCCAAGGAACTCGCTTGGTCGCATCGAGGATATCGCTGGCTGGCTGGCGGCATGGAGCGGCCGTGCGCCGCCGGCGGTGACGCGGCCTCTGGTCGCCGTCTTTGCCGGCAACCATGGTGTTGTCAGGCACGGCGTCTCGCCGAGGGCCGTGGCGGCGACCGCCAACGCCGTCGAACTGTGTGCGGCCGGCGGTGCAGCGATCAACCAGGTCTGCGTCGCCAACGACCTCGGGTTGAAGGTCTTCGATCTCGCCTTGCATATTCCGACAGCCGACATCACGCAGGATGCCGCACTCGACGAGCGGGGCTGTGCCGCGACCATGGCCTTCGGCATGGAGGCGATCGCCGGCGGTGCCGACCTGCTTTGCCTCGGCGATCTGGGCGTCGGCAATTCCACCGTCGCCGCGGCCCTGTTCGCGGCCCTCTTGGGCGGCAAGGGAGCCGATTGGGTCGGCGCGGGCTCCGGCGCCGATGCGGCGATGCAGGCGCGCAAGGCGGAGGTGGTCGATGCGGCGCTGGCTTTCCACGCCGGCCATCTCGATGAGCCGTTGGAGGTGCTGCGCCGGCTCGGCGGCCGCGAGTTCGCGGCGATAGCCGGCGCCATCCTTGCGGCAAGGACGCAGAGGATCCCTGTGCTGCTCGACGGAATTGCGGCAACGGCCGCGGCGGCAGTGCTGCATGCCGCAAACCCTGCGGCGCTGGATCATTGCCTGCTCGCCGGCCTGTCGCCGGAGCCCGCGCATGCGCAGGCCGCCGAGCGCCTTGGCCTTCGCCCCTTGCTTGACCTCGGCGTCGGCCACGGCGAGGGAGTAGGCGCGGCACTTGCCGCAGGCCTAATCAAGGCAGCGGCACTGACCAGTTCGGGCATGGCCGCGGCCGTTCGCGACTAGGCCGAGCATTCGTCGCTCATTCCACGCATGAGGCGCGTCAACGCCGACGCGCCGCGACCGCAGCGGTCGGCAGGGCCGGCAGTTCCTCCATCACCCGGCTCAGCGGGAAGATGGCGATCGCCTCTGTGCCTTCGCGCAGCTTGGAATGAAGTTGGAACTCGCCGCCATGCATGGCGAGCAGGCCCTGCACGATCGGCAGACCAAGTCCGGTGCCCTGTTCGGCGCTCTTGATGGCGATCGAACCCTGGCCGAAGGCCGAAAGCACTACCGGGATCTCGTCTTCCGGTATGCCGGGGCCATTGTCCTTGACCGAGATGTATTGTCCGCCACCGGCCGTCCAGCCGACGCGCACGCGGATTTCGCCGCCGGTGGCGGTAAACTTGATCGCGTTGGACAGCAGGTTGAGGGTGATCTGGCGCACCGCGCGCTCGTCGGCGAACAGGCGCGGCAAGGCATGTTCGAAATCCTGAATGACGCGGATATCCTTGTTGCGCGCCTTCAACTCCATCATGTGGCAGCAATCCTCGACAATGCCGAGCAGCATCACCGGCTCTTCATTGAGCTGGTAGCGGCCGGCCTCGATGCGCGACAGGTCGAGGATCTCGTTGATGAGGTCGAGAAGATGCTGGCCGGATTCGTGCACGTCATGGGCATAGTCGCGATAAGTGGGATTGCTCATCGGCCCCAGCACTTCGTTCGACATCACTTCGGAAAAACCGAGAATGGCATTGAGCGGCGTGCGTAATTCATGGCTCATCGAGGCAAGAAAGCGCGATTTCGCCAGATTGGCATCTTCCGCGCGCCGCCGCGCCTCGTCCGACATCGCCTTCGCCGTCTCAACCTCCGCGACCAACGCGTCGGTTTCGGACCGGAACGACAGGAGCATCAGCGACGAGCGGTTGAGGTGTCGCGCCACATAAACGAAGAAGGGTATCGACACGACAAGCAGCCCGGCCATGATCGCCTCGACCGGCATCCACAGGCGGATTCCGGTATAGGCGTAAATCGCCACCGGAATGGCGAAGGTCGCCAAAAGGGCGCCGCTCAGCGACGACGCCATGACGGCGGTTGCCGCCATCGCGAACAGCAGCACCACCGCCTTGACCACCTGGAACTGGTCGACCTGGCACACGTCGCAGCCGAGCCAGACGAACCAGCCCCAGCCGAGGCCGCACAGGAAATGTCCGAACAGGAATTCCCTCTGTGTTTGCAAGGGGTTAAGCTCGGACGCTTCCGCGCGTTCGACGCGGCGCGCAATGAAAGCCACGATCGTGTAGCAGGTCAGGGTGAACAGCGCCCAGAGAATGATCTCATTGCCGATGCCGGCCAGCCGGCCAAGCGCGGCGATCGCCAGGACGACCAGCGGAATGGCAATGGCTCCGCTGGTCATCGCGCGCGCATGGAGTTTCAGCAATTCGCGATCGAAATCCGGATTGCCGGCCTGTTGCGAAAGACGGTCGCGCGTCTTGCGCACCGCGCGCGCGACATCGCTGTTGCGATGGCGTTTCCTGCGGTCCACAATGAATTTGTCCGCTGTGTTCGAGCGTTGCAAAGGCATGAAGACTTCAATTATGCGGGCGGCATTTCGAGGTGTTAAGCTACGTTCGAATGATTAACCAACCGTTTGCCATATGAGCCGTTCCTGGTCGCAAGGACCGCGCCAGCGGTACGCTGCGCCGCGCCCGCGAAGCCCATGGCGCAAGTTGCTGGACTATGGGCTGACGGTCATCGTTCTGGGGTTGCTCATCGTGCTTGCGGCGCGCCTCGATCGCGTGGAGACGCGAAAGACACAGGGCGTCGCCATCATCAATGATGGCGACTCGATCACGCTCGGCGCCGAACGCATCCGCATGCGCGGCATCGACGCGCCGGAATACACCCAGATCTGCCGCAAGAAAGGCGCCGACTATTCCTGTGGCACGCTTGCGCGCCAATCTCTGGTGCGCCTGATCGCCGGCAGGCCCGTCATCTGCAGCGGCTGGCAGCGCGACCGGTACGGCCGGCTGCTCGGCGATTGCAAGGCCGGGGACACCGATCTCAACCGCGCACAGGTGGAGGCAGGCTGGGCTGTCGCTTTCGGCGATTACGAGAGCGAGGAAGCGATCGCGCGCGCGGCAAAGGCCGGCATCTGGGCAGGTACGTTCGACCAGCCGCAAGATTGGCGCGACAGCCACCATGGCGAGTCCGTCGAGAGAAAACATGGCACGCTCGCCTCCATCGGCGATGCCGTGCGAGAGATTTTCCGCTTCTGGTAAGCCGGCGGAAGCTGAACCCTGCCATCACCGGCAAGAACTGGAGGATCGAATGAAGCTCTTCGACGGCGGCCGAGCGCCCAACCCAAGACGGGTTCGCGTTTTCCTGGCCGAGAAGGGAATCGCGGTTCCGCTGGTGTCCGTCGACATGGGCGCGCTGGAACACCGGCAACAGGCGGTCAGCTCGCGCAATCCACTGCGGCGACTGCCGGTGCTGGAGCTTGACGATGGCACCGTCATCACCGAGTCCGTCGCCATCTGCCGCTATTTCGAGGAACTCAACCCCGAGCCCGCACTGTTCGGGCGCGGGGCGCTCGGCAAGGCGCAGGTCGAGATGTGGCAAAGGCGGATGGAATTCAACCTGCTGACCTGCGTCGCGCAGGCCTTCCGCCATATCCATCCGGCCATGAAGGAATGGGAAATCCCGCAGATTCCCGAATGGGGCGAGGCCAACAAGCCGAAGGCAATCGAATTCCTGAGACTTCTCGACGGCGAGCTGGGAACCCGCGAATTCGCCGCCGGCGACGCCTATTCGATCGCCGATATCACCGGGATGATCGCCATCGATTTCATGAAACCGGCGCGCATCAAGGTGCCGGACGAGTGCAGCAATGTGTTGCGCTGGTATCGGATGATTTCGAGCCGGCCGAGTGCCGCGGCCTGAGGATGACTGCGGAACTCGAAAGCCTTGCCGCGACGGTTCGCTCCTGCCGCATCTGCGTCGACAATCCGATCGGCCGGCCGCTGCCGCACGAGCCGCGCCCGGTGCTGCGGCCCTCGTCGAATGCCCGCATCCTGATTGCCAGCCAGGCGCCGGGATCCAAGGTGCATCTGTCGGGCATGCCGTTCACCGATGCTTCGGGCGACCGGCTCAGAGACTGGCTCGGCGTCACCAGCGAGGAGTTCTACGACACCGAGAAGTTCGCCATCGTGCCGATGGGCTTCTGTTTCCCCGGCCAGGACGCCAAGGGCAGCGACTTGCCGCCAAGGCGGGAATGCGCGCCGGCCTGGCGCGCGCCGTTGATGGGGCTCATGCCACAGATCGACCTGGTGCTGACGATCGGCATCTACGCGCAGTCCTGGCACATGGGTGCCGCGCGGCGCCCGTCCCTGACGGAAACGGTGAGGGACTGGCGCTCCATCTGGGAGGAATCCGCTGGCCAGAAGGTGCTGCCGCTGCCGCATCCGTCCTGGCGCAACACCGGCTGGCTGAAGCGGAATCCCTGGTTTGAAATGGATTTGCTGCCTTTCCTCAGGTCGGAAATCCGCTATCGCCTCGGTTAGACATTCAGCAAGAAACCACCGGCTTTTCCGCCAATCAGCAGAATTTTTTTCTTGTGAAAGGCTATAATAACGCCGATTATGGCCAATCCATTCCTTCAGGAGCATTCGATGGACCGCCTTGACCGAAAAATTCTCCGCCTCCTGCAGGAGGACGCGACGCTCGCGGTCGCAGATGTCGCCAAGAAAGTGGGACTGTCGACGACCCCTTGCTGGCGGCGCATCCAGAAGCTCGAGGAAGAGGGCGTCATCAAGCGGCGTGTCGCCATTCTCGATCATGAAAAGGTCAATGTGCGGGTCACCGTCTTCGTCTCGATCCGCACCAATTCGCACAGCCATGAATGGCTGCGGCGCTTTTCCGAAGTCATCCAGGAATTCCCCGAGGTGGTCGAGTTCTACCGCATGAGCGGCGATGTCGACTATCTCCTGCGTGTCGTGGTGCCCGACATTGCAGCCTATGATGCCTTCTATAAGCGGCTGATCGCCAAGATCGAGATTCGCGACGTCTCGTCCTCCTTCGCCATGGAGCAGATCAAGTACACGACCGAGATCCCGCTCGACTACATGGTGCTGGACAAGGAATCGGGTGCGAACGCGGCCTGAACGCGCGGGGCCTTGCGCATGCAAAGTCACGCAAGCTCGCCTTGCTTAGTTCTTCTTTTTGTTGAGGAAAGTCCAAGGCGAGTTGACCGGTAGGGTGACTGTGTCCGGCACGGTGTCGACGCCGGTCACGCTTGCCCTGCGCACGGTGTAGCCCGACTGGATGACCGAGACGCCGTCCAGGATGAAGAGCTGGCTCTTCTCCATGCCTGGTTTCAGCGCGCCGGTTACGGAAACCGGCTGGTAGGCCTGCGACATCCTGTAGGGATGAGCCGGGGTAACCAGGACGATCTGGTTGGGTGGCGGTGTCGGCATGTGGCTGCAGGCGCCGGTCCACGGCACCAGCAGGAACTGATAGACAAGGTCGCCGTCGCGATCGACTGGCAGGGCGTAGCCGGCCAGCTCGATGGTCTTGTCCTGCAGCTTCAGGGACAACGTCTCGCCATGGTCCGGAATCTTGGCCGCGATCATCGGCAAGCCGGCATCCTCGGCGGCGGCCTGGCTGGCGGGCCGCAGATCCTTCCAGAGTACATGGGCGGTCTCGGCCGAGGCGCCGGCGGCGATGGACCCGAACATCGCGACTGCCAGCGCGGCGGTTTTGAGATGGTTGCTCATTGGGCCGCTCCCTTCGGTCCGAATTAAGCCGCTGCCATCAGCAACGTCAACGTTCGGCCCGCATCACATGTCGGCGAGAACCCCATACGGACGATCTCAGGCACTTCTCTCGACAAGCCGGTCCAGCGTCTTTGGACCCGTTAACTCCTTCACGGCGTCCCGGCCGATCCAGCGCGCTGTCTTGTCGGATGATCCGGCCAGCTTTTGCGCAAGCGCAAGGGCAGGAGCATGCAGTGCCGCCGAGCGTTTGCCAATCTGCCGCAGCGCCCAGTTGACCGCCTTCCTGACGAAATTGCGCGGATCGCCGGCATGCGCCTCGATCAACCGCAGATAGACGAGAAAGGTCGCGTCCGGCTCCTGCTTCAGATGCACTGCGCTCCAGGCCACCATGGCAAAGCCGGCGCGGCGCACGAACTCGCGTTCGTCGGCAACAAACTCCTCGATCAACTCACGCCGGAACGGCGTTTCGGCAAAGAGATCCGAGACGCTGTCGACGATCTCCCAGGAATCGAAATCGCCGGCCCAGCGGCGGCACTGCTCGGCCGTGATCCTTTTCGGCTCGCCGGTGAACGCCGCCATCAGCCGCGCCTCGCGAACACCGCTGTCCCACAGGGCAAGCGCCCGCTCGTGATTGCGCTTCAGCTTGCGCGCCAGCGGCCGCAAATCCGAATTGCCTACACCAAGCGCCGTCGCGGTGTTTATGCCGAACCGGGCCATGCCGGCGCGGTTTTCCTGCGTGCCGATCGAGCGCAGGTGAGCGACGATCTCGTCCGCGCTCCAGCTCGGGCCGGGCAGGGACATCTCCGCTCTACTTCTCCAGCCGCGCCAGCAGCGAGGACGTGTCCCAGCGCCTGCCGCCCATCGCCTGGACGTCCTTGTAGAACTGGTCGACGAGCGCCGTCACGGGCAGCGTGGCGCCGTTGCGGTCGGCTTCATCAAGGCAGATGCCCAAATCCTTGCGCATCCAGTCGACCGCGAAGCCGAAGTCGTATTTACCTGAATTCATCGTCTTGTGCCGGTTCTCCATCTGCCACGAGCCCGCCGCGCCCTTGGAGATCACATCGATGACCTTCTCGATGTCGAGCCCGGCCTTCTTGCCGAAATGGATGCCTTCGGACAGTCCCTGCACCAGCCCGGCGATGCAGATCTGGTTGATCATCTTGGTGAGCTGGCCGGCGCCTGCCGGTCCCATAAGCCCGACCATCCGGGCATAGGCGTGGATGACGGGCCTGGCTTTGTCGAAGGCGGCCTGATCGCCGCCGACCATGACGGTCAGAACGCCGTTTTCGGCGCCGGCCTGGCCGCCGGAGACCGGCGCATCGAGAAACGAGAAGCCGCGCTCCTGTGCGGCCTCGGCCAACTCGCTCGCGACCTCGGCCGATGCCGTGGTGTTGTCGATGTAGACGGAGCCCTTTTTCATGGCCTGAAAGGCACCGTCCTTTGCCGTCGTCACCGAACGCAGATCGTCGTCATTGCCCACGCACGAGAAAACAAAGTCCTTGCCTTCGGCAGCCTGCGCCGGCGTCAGGGCGAGAGCGCCGCCATGCTGGGCGACCCATTGCTCCGCCTTTGCGCTGGTGCGGTTGTAGACGGTGACGTCGTGGCCACCCTTGTTCTTCAGATGCGCGGCCATGGGGTAGCCCATGACGCCAAGACCGAGAAATGCCACCGATGCCATGGCTTGTTCCTTCCGACAGGAGCAGAGATTGCAGTTGCGGAAGGTCTAGGCCATGCGGCGGATTCGTCAAGGCGCGTGCCGCACCATCGACTGGCACAGATCAGGTAGGCTTACCGTTTCAGGTGAATGGTGATCCGGCGCTCGATCCATTCGACGCCGTGGCGCAGGATCTCGACCATCACCAGATAGACGATCGCCACCCAGACATAGGCCTGGAAGTCGAAGGATTTGGCGTAGGCGAGTTTCGCATTGCCCATCAGGTCGTAGACGGTGATGATGGCGACGATGGCGGAAGCCTTGATCATCAGAACGAGTTCATTGCCGTAGGGTCGCAAGGCCACGATGATCGCCTGGGGCAGAATGACCTTGCGCAGCGTCTGCTGCTTGTGCAGGCCGAGCGAAGCGGCGCCTTCCCACTGGCCCCTTGGAACACTCTCGATGGCGCCGCGCAGGATTTCCGCCTGATAGGCGGCCGTGTTGAGCGCAAAGGCGAACACGCCGCAGTTGAAGGCGTCGCGGAAGAACCACCATAGCCCGACCGATTCGAGCTGCACGCGGAAAGAACCGACCCCGTAATAGACCAGATAGACCTGGACGAGCAGCGGTGTGCCGCGGAAGAAGTAGACGTAGCAATAGGCAGGCCACGACAGCAACCGGTTGTTCGACATGCGGCCATAGGTGACGGGCAGCGACAGGATGGCGCCGGCCACCATCGACACCGCCACCAGCGACAGGGTGGTTCCAAGTCCCTGCAGATAGGCCGGAGCATATCGTGCGAAGAACTCGCCATTCCAGGCGGAGACCAGATAGGCCAGTATACCGAAGCCGAAGAGGATCCAGAGGCCGACGAATGCGTATCCCACGATACGGGCACGCGGCCAGCCGCGCGCCGGCGGCGGCGGCCGATCGACGGCAATGGTGTTGGTGACGCTCATCGTGCTTCCTTCTGTCCGAGCGACCGCAAGATGAAGCCGGTGGCGATCGAAGACAGGATGGCCAGGATGAGAAAGACCAGCGCCGCGACGCTGTAGAACAGGAACGAATGTTTGGTGACGCGCGCCGCGACGCCCGCATTGCGCAAGGTCTCGGCGAGGTTGACGACCGAGACCAGGGCTGTGTCCTTGAGCAGGCTGAGCCAGCAATTCTCGAGACCGGGGAAGGCGATGCGCAGCAATTGAGGCAGGATCACCTTGCGCATGGTCAGCCACTTCGACAGACCGATCGCATAGCCGCCCTCATACTGGCCCTTCGGAATGGCGCGAAAGGCCGAAAGGAACACCTCGCTGGCATAGGAAGAGAAGATCAGCGAGAGCACGATCATGCCGGCGATGAAGCTGTCGACATCGATCGTCGCCTCGGGCCTGAAGAAGCGGATGATGTATTGCAGCAGGATGGGCATGCCGAAGAAGAACAGGAAGAGCGTCACCAGCTCCGGAAGGCCGCGAAACATGGTGGTGTAAATGTTCGCGGCCAGCCGCAGCGAAGGCTCTTCGGATTGCTTTGCCCAGGCAATGAAAAAGCCGATCGTCAGGCCGATCGGAAGCGTGGCGAGCGCCAGAGCGATGGTGACCACCGCGCCATAGGCGATATCGTCAAGCCAGCCATTGGGTCCCCAACTGAGAAGTGTCCATATGCTTTGGGCTGGCATCGAGTGGTGTTATCTCCAGAGCTCCCAGATCGGGTAAGGCGGCAGGGGAGACCCTGCCGCCCTTGGAGTGATTATCAGGACTCGGCGCCGTAGACGTCGAACTTGAAGTACTTGTCGTTGATTTCCTTGTATTTTCCGTTGGCCCTGATGGCGTCGATCGCGGAATTCAGCTTGTTGACCAGATCGGTCTCGCCCTTGCGGACGGCAATGCCGGCGCCAGGTCCGAAAATCTCGACCGGCTGCGGCGAGGGCTGGCCGAGGATCTTGCAGCAGGCACCGTCAGGCGAATCCAGCCACTGCTGCAGCACCACGATATCATCCTCGATGGCGTCGAGGCGGCCGTTGGCCAGATCCGCCTGTTCCTCGGGGCTGCTCGGATAACCCTTGATCGTGCTGTCAGTGTAGGTCTTCGAGGCATAGTTGAAATGGGTCGTCGTGGTGGCCACGCCGATACTCTTGCCGGCGAGGTCCTCCTTGGTCACGCCCTTCAGCGTCGAATCCTTCGGCACCGCCAGCGCCGAGGGCGTGTTGTAGTATTTGTGAGTGAAGTCGACCTTCTCGGCACGCTCCGGCGTGATCGACATCGAGGCTACGATGGCGTCGAACTTGCCCGCCTGCAGCGCCGGGATGATGCCGTCCCAATCCTGGGCGACGAAGGTGCACTTGACCTTCATCTCGTCGCAGAGCGCCTGTGCGATGTCGATGTCGAAGCCGACAAGCTTGCCGTCCGAGGTCAGGTTGTTGAAGGGCGGGTAGGCGCCTTCGGTGCCGATCCTCAGGGTTTTTTCCCGGGCCTGGGCTACGCCGAGCGTCAGCAGCGCGGCCGAGGCGGCGAGCGCGATACGCAGTGCAATACGCATGATGGTCCTCTCTTTATGGTCCCGGCCGTCGTTCCGAAACGGCTCTGTGGGGCGGTGCTTTTGACCGCCCGCTGGCCCGATACTCCCACTCTTTCCAAGAAAAAAGCAACTGCAAAACCACGAAAATCGGCAATGTCCTTCTGCCGTTACGTTACTTCTTCAAGCAACGAGGCCGGTCGCGCGCTCGATGAAGTCGGCTATCGATTTCACGTCGTCGAGATCGAACACCGGCAGGCTGTTGTCCTCGATGACGAAGTCGGCCGCGATGGCAACGATCCCGGGATCACCCGCCGAAAGCGGCGTCCGGTCCTTCGCCTCCAGGCGCCGGGTTTCGATCTTGAGATGGGCTTCGCGTTTGTAGCCTTCGACCAGCACGATGTCGGACGGCGCAAGCCGCGACAGGATCGCTTCCAACGCCGGCTCATCCTCTCCGCGCAGTTCGTGCATCAGCGCCCAGCGATTGGCGGAGACGATGGCGACCTCCATGGCTCCTGCCTGCCGATGGCGAAAGCTGTCCGCGCCCGGCTTGTCGATGTCGAAATCATGATGGGCGTGCTTTACGGTCGAAACCGTCCAGCCGCGCCCAACGAGTTCCGCGACCAGTTTCTCAGTCAGGGTCGTCTTGCCGGAGTTCTTCCAGCCGGTGATGCCGAAGAGGCGCTTGTTCATCTCAGATGCTCTGCAGCAACCGCGCCGCCTTGGCAAGATCGTCGGGCATGTTGACGTCGAAGAAAGGATCGACAGCCTGGCCCTCGGTTTCCAGCAGTGGAAATTCAAAATCCCGCAATGTCTCTCACCATCGAGCCCTTGCGCCGTCGCGGAAAATCACGGGGTTCTCCGCGAGCCCCTCATATGCCGTCCGGGGCCATGGCAGGACCAGTGCTTTCCGCGACGATCCTGCGCCGGCCGACGACCCGCTCACGATAAAGCGCGTAAAGGCCGGAGCCCACGATTGTGCTGGCGCCGATGATCATCGTCATATCGGGGACATCGCCGAAGACCAGCAGGCCGAGCACAATGGACCAGAGCAGCGCCGTATAACGGAACGGCGCTATGAAAGAAATCTCGCCCGAGCGCATCGCCATGATGATGAATTGATAGCCGATGAGCACCAGCACTGCCGCGAGCGCCAGCAGCGCAGTGGCTTTTCCCGTCATCGGTGTCCAGCCGCCCATCGGCGACAGCAGCAGCGCGCCGACCACGGTCATGGCCAATGCCGTTGCGGTGGAGACGAGCAGCGTCGGGATAGCCTGCGGAATCCGCTTGGTGGCGAGGTCGCGCACCGCGCAGCAGGCGACGCTGGCCAGCGCCACCAGGGAAAACATGCTGAACCCGTCGAAGCCCGGGCGCACCACGACCAGCACGCCGGCAAATCCGACAGCGATCGCCAGCCAGCGGCGCCAGCCGACCGCCTCGCCGAAGACAAGGGCCGCACCCATTGTCACGGCCAGCGGCAGTGCCTGCAGGACGGCCGAGACGCTGGCGATCGGCAAATGGGCAAGCGCGACCAGGAAGGTCACCGTCGCGCCGGCCTCGGCAAGGACGCGCAGTGCCACCAGCGGCTGCAGCATCGAGCGCGGCCGGACCAGCGCGCCGCGCTGCCAGGCGAGCAGGCCGACGAAGAGCGAGGCAAATGCGCCTCTGATCAACATGACCTGCGCCATGTTCATCGACTGCGACGAGTATTTGGTGATGGCGTCATTGAGGGTGAAGCCGGCCATCGCCACCACCATGAACAACGCACCGCGAAGATTGGGAGAAAGGGGCAAGATCTCTACCGGTTCTGCTTTGAAAAAAGCCTGTAGCAGCCGGGAACGAAACAGCAATGACAAAGGGCTGGGCCACGGCCTTGATCGCGGCCCGGAATTCAACCTGCGGAGGCCGACCGCAAGTCTTCGGCGCCGACACCTCGTTGCCGTCCTTGCCCGAGATCGTCCAGCGGAAACGTCAGCCGCCGGTGACGCTCATATGCCGCGACACGGAGGGGCGGCTGGTGCGGCGGTCGATGATGAAATCATGCCCTTTCGGCTTGCGCCCGATCGCCTCGTCGATGGCCGCGCCGATCAGGTCGTTGCCTTCGGACGCGCGCAACGGTTCCCTGAGATCGGCGGCATCCTCCTGGCCCAGGCACATAAAGAGCGTGCCGGTGCAGGTCAGTCGGACGCGGTTGCAGCTCTCGCAGAAATTATGCGTCATCGGCGTGATGAAGCCGAGCCGGCCACCGGTTTCCGCGACATGGACATAGCGGGCCGGACCGCCCGTCTTGAACGGGATGTCTGTCAACGTGAACTGGCGCTCCAGCGAGGCGCGCAGCAGCGACAGCGGCAGGTACTGGTCGGTGCGGTCGGCATCGATCTCGCCCATCGGCATGGTTTCGATGACGGTCAGGTCCATGCCCCGGCCATGCGCCCAGCGCATCATCTCGGGCAATTCGGCGTCGTTGAAATCCTTCAGCGCCACGGCGTTGAGCTTTATCTTCAGTCCCGCCGCCTGCGCCGCATCGATGCCGGCCATGACCTTGCCGAGATGGCCCCAGCGGGTGATGGCGTGGAACTTGTCGGCATCGAGCGTGTCGAGCGAAACATTGATGCGCTTGACGCCGCAATCGGCGAGCTCGGCGGCAAAACGCGAAAGCTGCGAGCCGTTGGTGGTCAGCGTCAGTTCTTCCAGCGCGCCGCTTTCGAGATGACGCGACAGCTGGCGGACCAGGTGCATGATGTTCTTGCGCACCAGCGGCTCGCCGCCGGTGAGGCGCAATTTGCGAACGCCTTTTGCGATGAAGACGCTGCACAGCCGGTCGAGTTCCTCGAGCGACAGCAGGTCCTTCTTGGGCAGGAAAGCCATGTCCTCGGCCATGCAATAGGTGCAGCGGAAATCGCAGCGATCGGTGACCGACACGCGCAGGTAGCTGATCGTGCGGCCGAAAGGATCGATCATGTCCATGCGTGAAGCGTTTCCCGTGCTGTGAACGGCGGCGTTATATATCGCTATGTGATACGATCCGGCCTGTCGTTCAAGATAGCCGCTCTCGATCTTTGGTAACATTCCCCGACCGACACCGGATGTCGGCTGCCTGGTACGGGCTTTTCCAATCCCGCGAAGCGGCGTAGGGAAGGGCGGTTCGAAACGGAAAACACTATGACGGCGCCGAAGGAACTGCGGGTCTCCAAAGACCGCAAACTGCTCTCCGTGACCTTTCCCGGCCACCAGCCATTCGAGTTGCCGGCCGAGTTGCTGCGCGTCGCTTCGCCGTCGGCCGAGGTGCAGGGCCATTCGCCGGACCAGCGGGTGACCGTTCCCGGCAAGCGCGATGTCGCCATCCTCAAAATTGAACCGGTCGGCAACTACGCGGTGCGCATAACCTTCGATGATTTCCATGACACCGGTATCTTCACCTGGAATTACCTGCACACGTTGGGCCACGAGAAGGATGCGCGCTGGAATGCCTACCTTGCCGAACTTGCGCAAAAGGGTCTCAGCCGCGACCGTTAGCCGGCGGGCGTCGTCAAGATGTCATGGAGCGGGAGTAGGGGCGGCGGATCGGGAGACGAGACAATGTCCATCATAACCACCGTCGAACAGCTTGAAGCGCTCTATGGCCTGCCCGGAGAAGCCTCGGTGGTCAAGGAACTCGACCACGTCATTCCCGAATACGCCGCCTTCATCGAGGCCTCGCCCTTCGTCGCGCTGGCGACCAGCGGGCCGGAAGGGCTGGATTGCTCGCCGCGCGGCGATCTCGCCGGCTTCGTGCGCATCGTCGATCCGAAAACCCTGATGATGCCGGACCGGCGCGGCAACAACCGCGCTGATTCGCTGAAGAACATCATTCGCGATCCCCGCGTCGGGCTGCTGTTCCTGGTGCCGGGCTCCGGCACGACGCTGCGCATCAACGGCCGCGCGCACGTCACCACGGATGCCGCGCTTTGCTCGTCGTTCACGGTCGACGGCAGGCCGGCGCGCTCGGTGACCGTCATCGATGTCGATACGGTCTATTTCCAATGCGCCCGCGCCATCGTGCGCTCGGAGCTGTGGAACCCGGCAAGGCATGTCGATCCGAAGTCCCTGCCGACGCCAGGAAAGATCCTGGAGATCACGAGCCGCAGGAACATCGACGGCGCCGCCTATGACAAGGAATGGCCGGAGCGGGCAAAAAAGACGATGTGGTGAGCGGGCGGAGCGCAATGGCGGTCAGGCGTCCTTCAATACCTCGTAGATCTTGCGCATCTGCTCGCCGATCATGTCGCATTGCTCCGGCGTCGACTGGCTCATCGCCTTCTCGATCAGCGCCATGTGCACCTTCAGCGCCTGCATCAGCAGTGCCTCGCCGGCTTCGGTGAGGGCCAGCCGCAGGATGCGCTTGTCCTTCTCGTCGCCTTCGCGACGCAGCAGGCCGCGCGCCTCCAGCTGCGGCAACAGCATGGTGATGTTGGAGCGGCCGACGAGCAGCTTGCGGGCGAGATCGTGTTGCGACATGCCGGGATGGCGGTAGAGGTTCATCAAAACATCAAGCTGCGCGGGCTTCAGATCGAGCGGCGCGAGCTTCACGGCAAGCGTGCGCTCCAGCACATGGCAGGCGCGCGCGACGGCGACCCAGTTGCGAAACCGCGGGTTGTCCCAGGGCAGCTCTTGTTTATTGTTCATCTTTGAACTATTATGTTCATGCTTGAACGTATGGATGGATTCCCACTATGGCATCATTCGGACTGAAGGTCATCCGGGGTGTATTCGGGGCCGCCGAACATGTCGCCCCGCGCCTTACGGGGCGCGCCGCATTCGAGCTGTTCTGCCGCACGCCGAACGCCAGGGCGCTGAGCGAGGGAGAACGTCGCGCCGTGGACCGCGCAGCAGATTTCATGGCCGAAGCGCGGCATCACCGGCTGAAGGCCGGATCCGGCTGCATCATGGCGCATGAATTCCGTCCGGAGCCGGGCAGGGCGTCCGCCGGAACGGTTCTCGTCGTCCATGGCTGGCGCTCGCGCACCGAATATATGCGCATGCTGATCGAGGGCTACCGCGCCGCCGGCTACAGGGTCGTCTCGCTCGACCTTCCCGGCCACGGCCAATCGCATGGCCGGCGATTGAACATGGTCAACGCCGTGGATGCGGTGCGAATCGCAGGCGAATGGTTCGGCCCATTCGCGGCGGTGGTCGGTCATTCCTTCGGCGGCGCCGTCGCCGCCAATGCAATCGCGGGATCGATCAGGAACATTGCACCGCTGGCGTCCGGGCGCCTGGTGCTGATCGCCGCGCCGAGTTCATTGCCGGCCATCTTCGCCGACTTCAGCCGCATGCTCAATGTCGGTCCGCGCTCGCAGGCCGCCATGGCGGACCGTGTCGAACATCTTTCCGGTCGGCCGCTCAGCGAATTCACCGGCGATCGCCAGCTTGCCCAGGCGCCGGTGCCGACCCTGGTCATTCACGCACCCGACGATCGCGAAGTCTCGGCCGATCATGCCTGGCGTTATGCCGGCGCCGGTGACCATGTGTTGCTCCACTGGGCCGAAGGGCTCGGCCATCGCCGCATCCTGGCGGACAAGGGCGTGGTGGAACGCGCCGTCAGCTTCGTGGCCGCGCACCGGGAGCCGTCGCTGCTCCATTGAGCCGCAATCAGGGCTGTTTCTTCTTCTCGCCGGGTTCCACCGGCAGTCCGGCAGCCTTCCAGGCGGTGTAGCCGCCAAGGATATGCTTGACCGGCGACAGCCCCATGTCCTGCGCGGTCTTGGTGGCGAGCGCCGAACGCCAGCCGCCGGCGCAGAAGAAGACGAAACTCTTTCCCGAAGCGAAGAACGGCTTGTGGTAAGGGCTCTCGGGATCGATCCAGAATTCCAGCATGCCACGGGTGACATGTTTGGCGCCGGGAATCCTGCCGTCGCGTTCAATCTCGCGAGGATCTCGCAGGTCGACAAAGATGGTGCCTTCGTCCTCGATCAGCCCCGCCGCTTCCTCGGGCGAGAGCACTTCGATCTCGGCATTCGCCTCGTCCAGCAGTTCGCGATAGCCCTTTTTCACCGTCCGATCCTCCGGCCCGTTTAGACTGGCGCTCCGTCCGTTAGGATTTCGAGCACAATGGCCGGCGTTTGTCACGCCGCGTCGGTAGCGGCCATCGTCTTCCAGGCCGCCATTGCCCCGTTCACGGTCGCCAGCAGGGCACCAAGCGAAGCACCGTCGCGCGCCTGGATCGACATGCCGTGCTGAACGGTCGCGAAGAAGGTCGCGGCGGCCCCGCAGTCGAAACTCCCCGGCAATTCGCCTTCGGCCACGCCACGCTCCAGCCTCCTCTGCAAGGCTGCATGGTTTTCGGCGCGACGACGGCGCAGGTCGTCGCAGATGGCGCCGCGCGAGCTGTCCTGATGCAACGCGCCGAGCGTGATCAGGCACCCTTGCGGGCGATCGGTCTGCGAATAGGCCCTGGCGGTCTGGCGCAGGAAATCCTCTATCGCCTTGCGTGCCGTCGGCGCCTCGTCCAGTGCGGTCCAGATGTCGGTGCCTTCCGCCTGCGTGTAGAATTCGGTCGCTTCGAGGAAGAGCGCCTCCTTGCTGCCGAAAGCGGCGTAGAGGCTCGGCGAATTGATGCCCATGGCCCGAGTCAAGTCGCTTATCGACGTGCCTTCATAGCCCTTGGCCCAAAACACCTCCATCGCGCGCCGCAAGGCGGCGGTTCTGTCGAAGGTGCGGGGGCGGCCTCGTTCCGACATGATGCTCTTTCTGTGCTGATCGATACATAATTCAGTTGACGGGGCCGGGCAAGCCTGACAGTTATTTATGTATCGATCGTTACATAAAGGAGAACTCAATGTCATCGAACCGTTTGAGCGGCAAGGCCGCGCTCGTCACTGGCGGCAGCCGCGGGATCGGCGCGGCGATCGCGCGCAGGCTGGCGGCAGACGGCGCCAGCGTGGCGCTGACCTATGTCAATGGCGAGGAACAGGCCCGCGCTGTGGTCGGCGAAATCGAGGCGAAGGGGGGACGCGCCATCGCCATCAAGGCCGATAACCGCGACGCCGCGGCAGTTGCCAAGGCGGTCGACGATGCCGCCTCGGCCTTCGGGCGGCTCGACATACTGGTCAACAGCGCGGGCATCTGGCGCGCCGCGCCCGTCGACACCCTGTCGCTTGCCGACTTCGACGAAACCATGGAGGTCAATCTGAGAGCGCCGTTCGTCGCCTCCAAGGCCGCGGTGGCACATATGGGCGAGGGCGGCAGGATCATCTCCATCGGCAGCAATTTGGCGGAGCGCGTGACCGACACCAGCCTCAGCGCCTATTCCGCGAGCAAGGCCGCGCTTGTCGGGCTGACAAAGGCCCTGGCGCGCGACCTCGGCGCGCGCGGCATTACCGCCAACATCGTTCATCCCGGCTCGACGGACACCGACATGAATCCGGCAGGCGGTCCGCATGCGGATCACCAACGGCAAAAAATGGCCACTCCGCGTTTCGGCGAGGCCGATGAGGTCGCCGGGATGGTCGCCTGGCTCGCCGGTCCCGAAGGGCGCTTTGTAACGGGCGCCGCGCTGACCATCGACGGCGGCGCCAACGCCTGACCTCGCCCGATGACCGTGACGGCCAGAGGGATTGTGTTCGCTCCGGCCGTCACGTTGTTGTGAAACTGTTCTGCAACAGCCGCTCCAAAATTTATGAAAGCTTAACGAAATCGGTATGAATCGGTATAGTTGCGTCTTACATCCGCCATGCGGTGGGCAAGACGGTCGAGCGTGCTGAACGGGAGCCGGTTGCAGCCGGAGCGGGTGATCCATGAAATTGCCGGG
Organism: Mesorhizobium sp. BR1-1-2; assembly: GCF_020165435.1. Classification (NCBI taxonomy): domain Bacteria; kingdom Pseudomonadati; phylum Pseudomonadota; class Alphaproteobacteria; order Hyphomicrobiales; family Phyllobacteriaceae; genus Mesorhizobium; species Mesorhizobium sp. BR1-1-2. Next base: position 34,004 of record NZ_JAIUID010000014.1, on the reverse strand, counting down.
AAACAGAGCTACCGCGTTGCCGCTTGCAGCGCTCGCGGCGACGCTGGCCCTGGGCACGCCGCAAGCAGGCGCGCAGGGGCTTTTCGACATGCTTTTCGGGGGCGGCGTGAGGCACGAGCCGCGAGGTGAGTTTCCCCCTCCGCCGCCAAGGTACAAGCCGAAACCCAACGTATCCGCCGGCGGTGGCGGCGGCAGCGTAAAGATCAGCAGCCCTTCCTACTACACCTACAAGGCCGACAAGCTTGTTCGCGTCGACTTCTCGGCGCTTATGGCAGCGCCGCAGCCGGCAACGCCGCAGGACGCCGCCTTCGTGCCGTCCGCCACCGGCAACGCCTTCCGCGAGGCAATCGCCGGACTGAGCGACTATGAGCTCTATGCGGAGCCCGCTATCGCCAAGGCGCTGATCGCCTATTATTCAGCCAATCCGGATTTCATCTGGGTGACCGGAGCCGGCGCCAACAGCCGCGCGCAGGATGCGGTGCGGGTGCTCGGCGAGTCGGCGAGCTACGGCCTGACGCCGTCCGACTACACGGTCGACGTGCCGCCCGCCGCCACGTCGACCACAGGCGATGCCGATGCACGCCTGAAGGAGTTCGTGCGCTTCGAAATGGCGCTGTCGGCGCGCGTGCTCCGCTATGTCCATGACGCCCAAAGCGGTCGTGTCGAACCCAATCGCATGACCGGCTACTATGATTTCCCCGCCAAGCCGCTCGACATGGAAGGCGTCTTGAAGACGCTGGCGCACACCCAGGAAGTGCGCACCTATCTCGAATCGCGGCATCCGCAGAACGCGGAGTACCAGGCGCTGCGCGTCGAGCTGGAAGCGCTGCAAGCGAGCGCCGAAAACGAGATCGTCGTCGATCCCAAGCTGTTGCTGAAGCCGGGCGAAACCAGTCCCGAGCTTCCCAAGCTGCTGACCCTGATCGCGCGCAATCTCGACGACGAGATGGGCGGCGCCTATGGCGAAGTGCTGTCGCGGCTCGTCACCAGCGAGGTCTACCTGCCGGAGCTGGTCCCGGTCATCAAAGCGGTGCAGCAAAAGGCGGGCATGAAGGGCGACGGCGTCATCGGACCGCGCACCGTCGCGTCGCTGGCCGGAACGTCCAAGGCCGACCGGCTGCTCAAGGTGCAGGTGGCGCTGGAAGAACTTCGCTGGCTGCCGTCCGACCTCGGCAGTCCGCGTGTCTTCATCAACCAGCCGGCCTTTACGGCAAGCTACATCGACAATGGCGAGGAAAAGCTGAAAACCCGCGCCGTCATCGGCAGGACCACCAACCAGACCGCTTTCTTCTACGACCAGATCAAGCAGGTCGACTTCCATCCCTATTGGGGGGTGCCGCAGTCGATCATCGTCAACGAGATGCTGCCGAGATTGCGCAGCGATCCGGGTTATCTCGACCGGGCCGGCTATGAGGTGACCGATTCGCGCGGCAAGCGCATCCCGTCATCGGCGGTCAACTGGGGCGGCTATGGCGCGAACATCCCCTACAGCGTGCGCCAACTGCCGAGCGAGGCCAATGCGCTGGGCGAATTGAAGATCCTGTTCCCCAACAAGCACGCCATCTACATGCACGACACGCCGCAGAAATCGTTCTTCCAGCGTGACATGCGCGCGCTCAGCCATGGCTGCGTGCGCCTGCAGGATCCGCGCGGCATGGCGGCCGCGGTGCTGGGCACATCGGTCGACGATATCGCCGAGAAGCTGAAACACGGCCATTCGACCGAGAATGTGACACGCACGATCCCGGTCTATGTCGCCTATTTCACCGCATGGCCCGATATGTCGGGCAAGGTCGAATACTTCAACGACGTCTATGACCGGGACACGCGTCTGAAGCAGGCCCTGGACGCTACCGAAGCGGCGCGCTCGCCGTCGAGCTGAGAATTCAGCGGGCCGTGAGCGGCCGCCGGAAACCGGCGTCGCGACCGGCTATCAGCCAGTAGACAAGCCCGGCGACCAGGCCGGCGGCGGCGATGATGCCGATGTCGGCCCATCGCTCCGGGGCCATGTCCTCCATTGCGCTCGGCCAGATCAGGGCAAAGCCGCCGACCGCCGCCGCCCCGCCGAAGAGCATGTGCAGCAGGGCGTTGCGCAACGAGAAGAATTCGGCGATCAACGCGAAGACCAGGGTCTGCAGCCCAGTCAGCACGATCGTCAGGAAATAGATGAACATGCCGAGCGGCGGCACCGCCAGTGCCGCGATCGGCGTGACACCCATGAAGTCGAAATAGCCCGGCGCGTCGGGCAGGGAACTGAGCACGGCATAGATGGCCGCCACGGCGATGAGGCCGATCAGCACGGCGACGAGATAGCCGGTAAGCATCATCAGGACGCGTTTCAACACATGCTTCGCCATGCCCACCCCCGTGACGCTCCGATGTAATCAGCCATCAAAGCCGAATTGACGCAAGGGTGGCCGGGCCGCGCGCGTATCACGCCACAAGGCCGGGCATTTTCAAAGGGAACCGGTGATCACTGCGGGGAGCGATCGCGGAAACCGGTACTCGCCCTCACAGGTGTCTCCTGACGAAGCTATCTGGGCTCTGCGGTCACGGGATCGTAGGTGATTTCGACCTTTGCCTTGTCGGCGGTGTAATAGGTGACCGTATAGGCGCCATCATCCCAGTCGACCTCTTTGACATAGCGGAAGCCGTCGCGCTGTTCCACCTTGGCGATGATGTCAGACAATTTCTTGGCATTGGGAGGCGGCAAAGGCTTGTCGTCCGCGGCGAAAGCCGGCCCGGCGACGAGAAGAATGGCGACGCTGGTCGCCAGAAGAAGTCTGGACATGGTTTTTCCCTCACTTTGACAGACAGAAACTCCCGATGATGATCGTTTGTTCCGAACGGAAGCCATTGGTCGATCGGAGCTTTCCGGCCGTGATGCGTCATTGCGAGGCATCAAAGCACATGGCGTGTCGAAAGTCGTCCAAGGCCGTTCGCGTAGTTGTGGGAGGCGGAATATCCGGGCTCGGATTTGGGGGATGGTGGGCGATGCAGGGATTGAACCTGCGACCCCACCCGTGTGAAGGGTGTGCTCTCCCGCTGAGCTAATCGCCCGCTCGTTGCCCAAAGGCCAAGCGAGCCGCGATATAAGGGAGGGCGGCTGGGGAAGTCAAGGCGATGTCCGACGTTCTTGCAAGGATCGGATTTCTTGACCTGCGGCACCCCTGCCGGGTGGTCCGTCAGTGTGCGGCGGCGGTCATCAGCCGTTGCACCAGGTCCAGCGTCAGAGCGTCAAAGTGAGAAATAACCGCCGAGGGCTCGAACTCTCGCACGTGGCGGTCGGTGTAGCCGAAATCGACGGCCACCACCGGAATACCGGCGGCCTTGGCGGTGTCGATGTCCGTCTGCGAATCGCCGACCATCAAAGCGCGGTGCGGATCGCCGCCGGCGCGCTTGATGGTCTCGGTCAGGTGGCGCGGGTCGGGTTTGCGGAAGGCGAACGTGTCCTGGCCGGCAATCGCGGCGAAATGTCTGGTCAGGCCGAGCGCCTCGATCAGCGCCAGCGAGTTGGCCTCGTATTTGTTGGTGCAGACGGCCAGGAGATAGCCCGCCTTCTCGAAGCGCGCGATCGCCTCGAGGACGCCGGGGTAGGGGCGGGACTTGCCGGGGATGTTGTCGGTATAGTGATCGAGAAACAGTTTCAGCAGCCGGTCGTGTTCCGCGACATCGAGGGATCGCTGCTGGGCGGCATGCGCCCGTTCGATCATGACGCGGCCGCCATGGCCGACGAAGCGTTTGAAGCCGGCTTCGTCGACGGCCGTGAGCGCGCTGGCGGCAAGGCTGTGGTTGAGGCTGTCGAGCAGGTCCGGCGCTGTGTCGATCAGCGTACCGTCGAGGTCGAACACGATGATCGGGCGGGTCATGATCCATCCTGGCAGTTTATGCAATGGGCAGGCGATAAAGGCTGCGGCGCGTCAAGGCAAGCGCCGGGCAAGCTCGTTCAGGCAAGCAAGCTGCCCGGACCTGGCATTCGCGACGAGCCGCCAGGCATGAAAAACCCGCCAGAGCGGCGGGTCCCGGCGCAAATCCGCACCATAGGCAATATGTAGCATAACTGCCTTCACCCAGTCAATAGTTCCTAAGAAAAAAATCCTATGAACGTCGCCGCATATCGTTCGCCGACCGCACGGGCATACCATTGGCGGGATACCGGGCATCATCAACCTACCCCGCCGCCAAGGGCTTTGACCACGGTCAAAAGCTTTGACCAGGGTCAAAAGCTTTGACCGGACCGGCAAAAATGGTAGGAGCCCCAAACACCAGGTTCCGGGGCGGCAAAAGCGGCATGGATGCAAGACAGTTGAAGATCGAAGCCGCGCGGGCGGCCCTTACCCATGTCACCGACGGCATGCGGCTCGGCATCGGCACCGGCACTACCGCCGACGAGTTCGTGCGGCTGCTTGCCGACAAGGTGGCCACCGGCCTGACCATAATCGGCGTGCCGACTTCCGAGCGCACCGCCTCGCTGTGCCGCGAGCTCGGCGTGCCGCTGTCGACACTGGAGGAGACGCCTGAGCTCGATCTCACTGTGGACGGCGCCGACGAAGTCGACCCTGCGCTGACCCTGATCAAGGGCGGCGGCGGCGCATTGCTGCGCGAGAAGATCGTCGCGGCGGCTTCCGCTCGCATGATCGTCATCGCCGACCGGTCCAAGATGGTCGAGACACTCGGCCGTTTTCCTCTGCCCATCGAGGTCAACCCGTTCGGCCTGCGCGCAACCGAAATCGCGGTCGGCAAGGCGGCTGCAAGGCTCGGCCTTTCCGGTCCGGTTACATTGAGGATGACGGGCGGCCAGGCTTTTGTTACAGACGGCGGCCACTTTATCCTCGATGCATCTTTTGGCCGCATTCCGGATACAAGAGCGCTATCGAATGCTCTCCACGCCATTCCCGGCGTGGTCGAGCACGGTCTTTTCATCGGGCTGGCGTCAGCGGCCATCATCGCCGGGGGCGATGGCATCCAAACCGTCCATGCCGCCTGAAAAACAGGGAGTTCTATCGACCATGATGTTGCATAACCGGGTTCGCCGCCTTTCCGTCATTCTGGCGGCATCGGCCGTTTTCGCCTTCTCTTCGCCGGCGTTCTCGCAGGACGTCACGGAAGCGCACCTGAAGGCGGCGCGCGCCGCGGTCACCGCGATCCACGCGACCGACCCGTTCGACAACATCCTGCCGCAGGCCGCCGCCGCTCTCGAATCGCAGCTCATCCAGAAGAACCCCGACATGCAGGAGCTGATCGCCAAGACGATCAACGAGAAGGCCCTGGCGCTGGCCTCGCGCCGGGCCGACCTGGAGAAGGAAGCGGCGCTTGCCTATGCGAAGGTGTTTTCCGAGAAGGAACTCAACGACATCGCGACCTTCTACAGTTCAGACTCCGGCAAGAAGCTCCTCGACAGCGGCCCGGCCGTTACGCGCGACCTGGTGAAGGCCGCCGATATCTGGCAGAACGGGCTTGCTCGCGACCTCGCCCAGCAGGTCGGTGAAACGTTGGCGGCGGCGGCCAAGGCGAAAGCGCCGGCAGCGCCTGCCGATGCGGCCGCGCCCGCGAATGGCGCCGCGCCCGCCGACGGGTCGGCGCCTGCCGACGACACGCAGAACTGATCCTGCATTCCAAAGGCCCTTGCGGCCATCTGTGAAGCCCGGCTTGCCCGGGCTTTTCTTTTGATGGTTTGCGGCCTACCTGTCACTCACATTTCCCGAAGCCCAAGGAGCCGCGCAATGGCCGGTTACGACTACGATCTTTTCGTCATCGGCGGCGGTTCGGGCGGGGTGAGGGCGGCGCGTGTCGCCGCCGCGCTCGGCAAGCGCGTCGGCATCGCCGAGGAATACCGCTTCGGCGGCACCTGCGTCATCAGAGGCTGCGTGCCGAAGAAGCTCTATGTCTATGCTTCGCAATTTCCCGAGCATTTCGCCGATGCCGCGGGCTATGGCTGGACGGTGCCGGAAGCCAGTTTCGACTGGCCCACGCTGGTCGCCAACAAGGACCGCGAGATCAGCCGGCTGGAGGCGATCTACAAGAGGAACGTCGAGGGCGCCGGCGGCGAGGCCTTTCATACGCGCGCCATGATCGTCGATCCGCATGTGGTGCATCTTCTGGACGGGGACCGTACCGTCACCGCCGACCAGATCCTGATCGCCACCGGCGGCCGTCCGGCGCCGCACCCGGCATTGCCCGGCCACGAATACTGCATCTTCTCCAACGAGGCCTTCGACCTCGAGCAGTTGCCCAAGTCGATCATGATCGAAGGCGGCGGCTATATCGCGGTCGAATTCGCCAACATCTTCCATGGCCTGGGCGTCGATACCACGCTGGTCTATCGCGGCAAGGAGATCCTCAGCCGCTTCGACATGGACCTGCGGCGCATGCTGCACGAAACGATGGAGAAGAAGGGGATCAAGATCCTTTGCCACGCCGTGTCGGAATGGATCCGCAAACGGCCGGATGGCCGGCTCGACGCGTTGCTCACCGGCGGCCAGACGTTGACGGTCGACCAGGTGATGCTCGCCATCGGCCGCATCCCCAACACCGAGAATATGGGGCTGGAAGGCATCGGCATCGAGATGACCGCGACCGGCGCGATCCAGGTCGACGCGTATTCCCGCACCAACGTCGAAAACATCTGGGCGATCGGCGACGTCACCAACCGCGTGCAACTGACGCCGGTGGCGATCCACGAGGCGATGTGCTTCGTCGAGACCGCCTTCAAGGGCAACCCGACCGCGCCCGACCACGACACGATCGCGACTGCCGTGTTCTCGCAACCGGAGATCGGCACGGTCGGCCTGTCGGAAGACGAGGCCATCAAGCGTTTCTCCGATATCGAGATCTATCGCGCGACATTCCGGCCGATGCGGCACACCTTGTCCGGGCGCGACGAAAAGATGCTGATGAAGCTGGTGGTCGATGGCGCGTCCAAGAAGGTGCTCGGCGCGCACATATTGGGGCCGGATGCCGGCGAGATGGCGCAGCTTCTCGCCATTCCGCTGAAGGCCGGGCTGGTCAAGGATGATTTCGACCGCACCATGGCCGTGCATCCGACAGCCGCGGAAGAGCTTGTGACGATGTACAAGCCGACCTATCGCGTGAAGGATGGCGAGCGCATCGGCTGACAGACAAACGCGCCGCGGCAAGGTGCTTGCCGCGGCGTAGTTGGGAGAGCCGCTACAGCAACGTGCCGCGCAGGATCACCTGCGCCACCGAGAAATAGATGACAAGCCCGGTGACATCGACCAAGGTGGCGACAAACGGCGCCGACGCGCTGGCCGGGTCGAAGCCGATGCGTTTCAAGGCGAACGGCAACATCGATCCCGACAGCGAGCCGAAGGTGACGATGCCGACCAATGCCGCTCCGACCGTCGCGGCGATCAACGCCCAGTGCGGGCCGTAGTCGTAGAAGCCGAAATACTGCCACAGCGCGATGCGGCAGATGCCTACGACGCCGAGTATCGCGCCGAGCAGGAGGCCGGTGGGCAATTCGCGCAATGCCACCCGCCACCAGTCGCGAAGCCCGATCTCGCGCAACGCCAGCGCGCGTATGACCAGCGAGGTCGCCTGCGAGCCGGAATTGCCGCCGGAGCTCATGATCAGCGGAATGAAGAGCGTCAGCACGATCGCCTTTTCCAGCTCGCTTTCATAACTCTGCATCGCATTGGCCGTCAGCATCTCGCTGACGAACAGCGCGCACAACCAGCCGGCGCGCTTCTGGATCATGGCGAGGAAGCTCATCTTCATGTAGGGCTCGTCGAGAGCCTCCATGCCGCCGAAGCGATGCACGTCCTCCGTCGTCTCCTCGATCATCGTGTCGATAATGTCGTCGATGGTGACGATGCCGAGGATCTTGCCGTGGTCGACGACGGGAACGGCGAGCAGATCGTATTTGGAAATCGTCTGCGCCAGGGTTTCGCGATCGGTCAAAGGCGTGACGGTCACCGGCACGCGGTCCGGCGCCACCGACAGGATCGAATCGCCAGGCTCGCCGGTGATGAGCCGGCGCAGGCCGGTCGAGCGCACGAGCAGATGCGTCTCAGGATCGACGATGTAGATGGCGTAGACGGTTTCGCGCGTCCGCTCGACCTTGCGGATGTAATCGAGCGTGCGGCCGACGGTCCAGTCCGAGGGCACGCTGACGAACTCCGTCGTCATGATCGAAGCGGCACTGTCTTCGGGGTAACCGAGAATCGAAAGCAGGGTTGCGCGCAGCTGCGGCGCCAGCACGCCGAGCAGCTCGGAGCGGGCGGGTTCGTCAAGATCGCGCAGGATGTCGGCGGCGCGATCGACCGACATGGCGGTAAGCAGCTTGCCCGCCTTGGCGCGAGGCAAGGCCTCCGCCAGTTCAGGCGCGCCCTCGAGCTCCGGCTGGTCGAAAATCTCGACCAGCCGCTCGAATGGCACTTCGCAAAGCAGCTCGGTCGCAGTTTCGCGCGACTCGCGGTTGAGCGCTTCGACCACGTCGGCGACATGGTCGTTTGCAAGGATGCGGGCGATGGCGACGGCCTCGTCGTCCGCTACGGGGGAAAAATCGTTCATGGTTCACTCCTTGCCGTCCGGCAAGACGTGAACCATCGAGGTCACGTCAGGGCGGACGGCGGTTGCGTTCGATTGTGACTGTCGCCAGGCATGGCGCGGTGACCTTTCCGCTCGCGGGTTCGAGTTTGATGTCTGCGAGCGGGCGCAACATAGGAGCTCGCCTTGCCCTGTCAATCGATGTGATCGAGGAAAATGCGGCCAACATGCCCCACTCGCGAGACTGTGATCGCTGAGGCGTGTCGCGTAGAAATGGCGAAATGACTGGCCGGCCTATGCCGCGGCCAGTCCGGCTACTTCTGCTTCAGCCGGCGCGGGAAACGCAGCCATTTATCGTCGACCGGCCTTGGGACCGGCCCTGGCTGTGCGAGAATGGTGGTGAGCTCGGGAGGCAGGCTCGGAACCAGCGGCTTCTTGGTGGCGACGCCGTCGGCGATCGCGACGATCGAGTGATAGAACTCGGCACCGGTGACCGATCGCGGCGCCACTGCTTCATGCATGACGCTGATTACCGTGACATCGGGGCAGTTGTCCTTGATCGCCTGGTGGAAGGCAACCTTGCCCTCCGGATCGAGTGCGCCGGTCGCCTCGTCGAGGAACAGCAGCCCGGGTTGCTGGAGCACGATGCGAGCCACCACCAGCTTCTGTTTCTGGCCGCCGGACAGGACCTGGTCCCAGCTTTTGCCTTCGCGGCTTTCGTCGGCCATATGCTCGATGAAGTCGCCCAGGCCCGCTCTGTGCAGCGCGGACGCGACCTGCGCGTCGCGATGGTCGTGCTCGGAGCCCGGCAGGCAGACCAGCTGCTTCAGCGTCACCTGCTGCAGCTTGACTTCCTGAGCGGCGTAGAAACTCTTCACCCCTTCGGGGAAGACGATGGTGCCGCGGCCGTACGGCCAAAGGCCGTTGATGGCCTTGATCAGCGAGGTCTTGCCGCAACCGGATTCGCCTTTCAGGAAAGTCCATTCGCCGCGGCGGAAGCGCAGGTTTGCCGCAACGAGGAAAGGCGTTGCGTCCTCGCCCTGATGCGCCAATTCGAGCTTCTGGATGGTCAAGCCGAAAACCGGGTTCTGACTGGCGTAGCGGAAGTCGGAACGGCCGCTCTGGCTGTAGAATTCCTGGGGGTGCTGAACGTTCTCGATCGCGTTGGCCAGCTCGGTGACGCGCTGGCTGTTGGCGCGCAGGGTGGCGATTGCGGGCATGACATGGATGAACCACGAACATTGGCCGATCAGCGAATTGACCAGTTCGGAGCCGGTTATGTAACCCTTGAGGTCGAAGCCGTTGTGGATGAACGGCACAAGGCCCGGCCCGTAGGCAACAATGCGGGCGCCGATGAAATTGTAGATCAGCTCGAACGACATGTAGACGGTGTTGACGATATTGAGCCGCGTCCAAGTGCCGTCAATATCGCCATAGAGGCGGCCATGCATGGTTCTTTGCACGCCTTCGCCGCGCGAGGCCGCGACATGGAAACTGCGGCGCAGGAATGTCGTCAGCTCGCCGCGGTAACTGCCTTCGGCCTGCTGCATCCTGACATTGAGACGCTCGAGCATGCCACCGAGCTTCATCGCGATCCAGGTGTTGAGCGGCACGTAGATAGCGACGGCAAGGAGGGCGAGGATCGCGCTGCCATAACTGCCGAGGAATTCAAGCCCCTTCACTTCGACCGAGGTTTCGAGCAGCTTCTGGCCGACGAAATACAGCGAAGTAGCGACACCCAGCACGCCCATGGCCAGTCCGATGGCGCCGCCGGTCATGTCCTTGATCGATTCCTGGACGCGCTGATCGATGTTGTCGGGGGCTGGCGCGCCATTGCCTGTCGAGGCATGCTGGGCGTGGAAATGGGTGTGATTGCCGTCCAGCAGCGCCTCGTTGAAACGGCTGTCGAGCCAACCGCGCCATTTGCGGTGCAAGGTTGCCGACACGAGATTGCGGATGCCGGTGAAGCCTGCGTCCTTGAGCACCACCAGCAGCACAAGGATACCGGCATTGACCAAAAGCGTCTGGAGAGGGGTGGTGTTGGCGGCGTCGTGGAAGAAGGCGATCGAGTTGACCAGTTCCCCGGACGCTTCTGCGAACCAGACGCCGGCCTTGCTGGACAGAGCGGTGAGCAGCGCGATCACCAGCGTCAGCGTCCAGGCCTCCTTCCACCGGTCCGAGACCCAGTAGGCCCGCATCAGGCCCCAGAAGCTGCGCATCGAGGAAACCGGGGTCAGAAGCGGCCGCCTTGCGGCATCGCTGTGTAGTCCATCCGTTCCTGACTGTTGCGGTGGTCTGCCGACCCGAATCACAATCCCGCCCAAACCTTTTTTGTTTTGTTACGGATGGTAACACCAATTGATCATTTTCCATTAATTTTTATAGGGGACAGGCGACATTGAAGCGCTGGCCGTGGCTGCAGGGCAACAGGGCTGACTTTCCGAGCGTCGCGCCAAAGCCTATAAAAAGCGGGTTTAAGCTAGAGATATCAGGTAATTACGCGGTATCGTGGCGCCGCGTTTCTACCTTCCCTTAGGTAAAGCGTTTGCACGAATTTGTGACCCGCTTGGCCTGCCCGGTAAGCCGGCTTTTCATCGCAGGCTAATCAAAAATTCCGGAAAACATGTCGCCCCGGACGGCTGATTCCTCGCCGGCATGTCCACGCCGGAGGTCCGGAAATGCCTTGGGACGCTGGGCAGCCATCGATCGACCGGACCGGCGGCATCAGCGCAGACCGCGACGCCGGGAAAGCCAACGCAAGCGCGGATCCCCCGGGGTCAGGCGTTGCCTCACGCCCGGGCAGGGCTGCTTTGAAAATCCTGCGTTGAGGATCGGGCTCAGTCGACTTTTTCCAGTTCGCCACGCGCCTTGGCGGCGGCTACCTGGCGGATGGCGTCGGCGAGCGTGTCGACGTCCTGCGCGCCCATCACCGCATATTTGCCCTCCAGCAGAAAACACGGCACGCCTGATATGCCCATGCGCGAGGCCGTGGCGATCTCGGTGCGAACCGCCTCGACATCGGCATCGGTCGGCAAGAGCGTCTCGACAACGGATGCGTCCATTCCGGTCTCGCGCGCCGCCTCGACCAGCACGGCCTGATCGCCGATGTTGGCGCCTTCTTCGAAGTTCAGCTGGAACAGGCGGCGCACCAGCCGGTTCTGCACGTCTTCGCCGGCCGCACCGGCCCAGCGAATGACGCGATGGGCATCAAGCGTGTTGGGCGCGACCTTGATGGCGCCGAAAGCGAAGGAAATGCCTTCGGCTTCACCGAGCGGCTCGATACGGGCGTGAATCTGGCGAATGTGTTCGTCGCTGCCGAACTTGGCCAGCATGTACTCGCGGCGATCCTTGCCTTCCGGCGGAATGGTCGGGTCAAGCTGGAACGGCCGCCAGCGTATATGCACATCCACCTCGCCGGCGGCGGCGACCGCCTTGTCCAGCCGCTTCTGGCCGATGAAGCACCATGGGCAGACGACGTCGGATACCACGTCAACGGTGATCGCATTCGCTTGGCTCATCTCGATCTCCTGAACGTCTTGGGTGCCGTGCACTTCCGCGAGAACCGGGCTTCCCCTCCTCGGGCCCATGCTCAGTTCAGCTTGCGCCACCAGGTCGGCAACTGGTAACCGAATATGGGCGTCTTTCGCGGATGGTCCAGATAATTCCAGTAAGCGATCCATTGCTGCGTGTTGTGCTGCATCGGCACCATGTAGTTGCCGGAGATCAGCAGCCGGTCGAGTACGCGCACGGCGGCGACATAATCCTCTTTCGTGCGGGCGCGCAACATGGCGTCGATCGCAGCGTCCACCGCGGGATCGGCGACGCCGGCGAGGTTGAACGAACCTTCAGCCTTGGCGGCGGAGGATGACCAACGACCGATCTGCTCGATGCCGGGCGACAGCGAATTGTTGAAGCCGCTCGAGCCGATCAGCACCTCGAAATCGAAACGCTGCTTGCGCGACTGGATCTGGTCGCCGTCGAGGCTGCGGATGGAGACATCGATGCCTATCTTTTCCAGCGTGCGCTGGTAGATGCCGGCGAGACGCTCCTCGTCCTGCGAGGCCGTCAGGATCTCGAAGCCGAAGGGCTTGCCTTCGGGGTCGAGCATCGTGCCGCCCTGCAGGTGGTAGCCGATGCTTTTCAGGAGATCGAAGGCCGCTTTCAGCACCTTGCGGTCCTGGCCCGAGCCATCCGTCACCGGCGGCCGCCAGGTTCCGTCCATGACGTCCGCCGGCACGCGGCCGGAGTAGGGCGCCAGCAACGCCTTTTCCCTGTCGTCGGCCGGATGGCCGAGCGCGGAAAGCTCGGAATTCTGCCAGTAGCTCATGGTGCGCGCGTATTTGCCGCCGAACAGGTTCTTGTTGGCCCATTCGAAGTCGTAGAGCATGCCGAGCGCCCGACGCACCACGGGATTCGAGAATTTCGGCAGCCTCGTGTTGAACAGGAAACCGGTCACGACGGGCGGAATGCCGGTGTCGAAGGTTTCGGCAACCACCTCACCTCTATGGAAGGCGGGAAAATCCAGATCGCGTTCGCGCTTAACCGGATCGCTGTCGTCGTCGATGGCGCAAAGCCCTTTCTTGAACGCCTCGAGCTTGGCATTGGCGTTGAGGAAATATTCGATGGTGATCTGGTCGTAATTGTCGAAGCCGCGCTTGGCCGGAACATCCTTGCCCCAATAATCCGGATTGCGCTTGAAGACGATACGCTGACCGGGTGTCACCTGTGCGATCCTGTAGGGGCCGCTGCCGATCAGTGGCTTCAGCGTGGTCCTGTCGAAAGTCTCCATGTCGAAGGCGTGCTTGGGAATGATCGGCGTCAGCGCGATGATCAGCGGAAACTCGCGATCGGCCTTGTCGTTGAAGGTGAAGCGCACGCTGTGGTCGCTGGTCTTCTCAAGCTTGGCAATCCTGGCCATGCGGTCGCTGTAGGGCGGACGGCCCTTCTGCGTGTAGGCATCATAGGTGAACAGCACGTCCTCCGGCGTCACCGGCTGGCCGTCCGACCATTTGGCATTCGGGTTGAGATGGAATTCGATGCTCTTGCGCTCGGGATCCATGTCGGCCGACTCGGCAAGCAAGCCATAGAGCGTGAAGGCCTCGTCGGCATTGCGCTGCATCAGCGGCTCGAAGACCAGATTGCCGAAGATCGTGTCCATCATGCCGCGCGCCGTGGTGCGCAGGCTCTTCAGGATGAAGGGGTTGAGATTGTCGAAACTGCCGACGACGCAATAGGTGATGCTGCCGCCCTTCGGCGCGTCGGGATTGACGTAGTCGAAATGCGCATAGTCGGGCGGTAGGGCCGGCTCACCCTGCATGGCAATTGCATATCTGGGTTCCGACGCCGCCGGCAGGGACGAAAGGACGAAAAATGATGTCGCGGTGATCAGCCAAACGAGAACGCGGCCCATGACCGTCTCCTTACCGGGTCGGCTTGATGATTCGGTGCGCACACTAGCATGAGGCACCGCCAATGTTCGTTGCCAAGAATCGCAGATTGCAGGCTGGATTCGGCACGGCTTGCAGTGTAACACGCCGTCCGAAGTCATTCTGTTGCCTCATTTCGGCAACAGGTAGCTGGACCACATGGCGCGAAGAAGCCGGCCCCCGGGATCATTTGAGAGGAAGTGCACGACATGACGAGCCTGAACAGCAATGCGTACCGCCTGTCGGTCATGGCCGCTGGCGTGATCGGCTTTCTGGGCGCGGCAATTCCCGTTGCTTCCGCACAGCAGCAACAACAGATCCCGCAGGGCTGGTTCAAGGCTTGCACAAAGCAGGAAGACGTCGACATCTGCAACGTGCAGAACATCACCACCGCCGGCAACGGTCAGTTGGTCACCGGCGTGAGCCTGATCGAGCTGAAAGGCAAGGTGAACCGCAAGGTCTTCCAGGTGACGGTTCCGACCGGTCGTCTGGTTGGTGCCGGCATCGGCCTCCAGATCGATACCGGCAAGACGCAGAAGCTCGAATATGTGGTCTGCTTCCCCGACCGCTGCGTTGCGGAAGTACCGCTGACCGACCAGCTCGTCGCCTCCTTCAAGAAGGGCCAGGCGATCACCTTGACCTCGATCAATTTCCAGAACCAGCCCAATCCGATCAAGGTCGCGCTGCAGGGCTTCAGCGGCGCCTATGACGGCCCGCCGCTGCAGCAGTCCGACATCGAGGACCGGCAGAAGAAGCTCCAGGACTTCGTCGCCAAGAACAACCAGGACTTCGCCAAGAAGCTCAAGGAAGAGCAGGACAAGGCGAAGACCGCGAACTGATCGGTTCGGGCACTCTCAAGCCACAAAAAAGCGGGGTCATGCCCCGCTTTTTTCTTCTGCACCTGACCTCGCTGATCAGTGCCTGGACTGCCGTTTAGGCTCGTAGCGCCCGTCCGGCTTTTTGTCGAACATCTCGTTGATCTGTGGATGGCGGACCGGTTCTCCCGACTGGTCCTCAAGCAAATTCTGCTCGGACACATAGGCAATGTATTCGGTTTCCGAATTCTCGGCGAGCAGATGGTAGAACGGCTGGTCCTTTCGCGGGCGCACGTCGACGGGGATGGCCTCGTACCATTCGTCCGTATTGGCGAATTGCGGATCGACGTCGAAAATGATTCCCCGGAACGGAAACAGCCGATGGCGAACCACCTGTCCGATCGCGAATTTGGCTGTTTTCATCGTACTCACCACTGAATTCCTTAGCTTTATTTGGCGCAGACTCCGAGTCAATTCAATCCCGAAGCGTTTGTGCGTCCTCGAGCTGCCTATGATGCGGAGCAAAGATTTTGGGCGAGCTGCCGGCCATCGATGCCTGCCGGCAGCAAATGTGTTCGCAAGCTCACCGCTGGCGCGCTTGCTTCCCCAGGCCACCGCCAAGCGCCGCAAACCCGCTGCCGGGACGGAGCCCTTCGCGCATGAAGAAAGCGCGAAGCGGTGCAAAACCGCCAAGCACGCCGAGCCCGGCGCCGCGCGCCATCTGCGCCGGCAATATGTCGGAAAGCAGCGACATGTTCAGCAGATTGACCGCGCTGCTGCGCGCCAGAATATCGGGCCGGCGTTTGAAGTCATAGACGGCGAGGGCTTTCGCGGCCCCTGGGTCTTCATAATTTTCATTCGCGATTCCAATAAGATCGTCGATATCCCTAATGCCAAGGTTAAGCCCTTGTGCGCCGATCGGGGGAAATACGTGGGCGGCTTCGCCGACAAGCGCCACCCGGTCGCGCGCAAAACGCAGCGGCGTCGCGGTTGCGAGCGGATAGACCTGCCGGCCCGGCTCGACCGTGACCCGGCCCAGCATGGACTGCATCCGCTGTTCGACCCGCAGCGATAACGTCGCATCATCCAGCGCAGCGAGTTCCTTGGCGGTCTCGGGCTTGACCACCCAGACCAGACTCGAGCGGTTGCCGGGCAGCGGAACCTGCGTGAACGGACCGGTTTCGGTATGGAACTCGGTCGAGGTAAAGGCATGGTCGCGGCTGTGGGAGAAGTTGAGCACCAGCGCTGCCTGGGGATAAGTCCGTGCGGCGGTCGAGATGCCCGCCGCCTGACGCGCCGGCGACAGGCGCCCGTCGGCGGCAACCGCCAGGGATGCTTCGATCACGCTGCCGTCGGCGAGGGCGGCGCGAGCCTTGTCGGCGCCGAGATGCCAGGCGTTGACCATGGATGTCAGCCACGCGATCCCGGAATGCGCGCCGACCCTGCCGGCGAGCGCGGGAATGAGGACGCTGTTGGGCAGGTTGAGCCCGAACTGATCCTCGTCGATCTCGCTGGCGCGGAAGGTGACGACCGGACTGCGGATCAACCGGCTTGTCGCGTCGACGATGCGCATCACCTTGAGGGGCGCGGCCTGTGGCTTGATGTCGGCGAGGACGCCCAGCCGCTCAAACACCTTCAAAGCAGGGTTCATCAGCGCCGTCGTGCGGCCATCGGGGGCGGATGCCTCCGGCCCGACGAGCGTCACCGGGAAGCCGGCGTCGGCGAAACCGAGCGCGGCGATCAACCCTGCGGGCCCCGTGCCTGCGATGAGTATCCGTGCTGTTTTCTGATGCTCCAAGATCGGCTTCCGGCTTGCAATGCGAGGCAGCCCGCGCGCCCCGCCACTCGATGAGCATATAGGTCAGGTCATAAGGCTTGATCAACGTGGCGATTCGGCCCATTCGAATGTCATGACCGGCCGTCAGGACGACTTCAGCCATCTCGACAGCGCAGGCCGTGCGACGGCCGATATTGCGCGCAACCCGCGTTTGACGGTGAACCTCGTCGTCGGCGGCGGCATCCTGCTTGCCTGGCTGTCCCTGGCGGCAATGGCGATCCGCGCCGCGGAGGGACGCGCCGCGGGTATCGGCGCGCCCGGCGACGCCTTGTTGAAAACCCTGCCGCAGCTCCCGTTGCCCGATTCCCTGGCCCGGTTCTTCGCCCTCTGCCTCTCGGCCGCGCCGCTGGACGGAGATATCGGCCCGCGCGCCGGTGCGCTGACGGCAATGTGGTTCCTGATGGCGACCGCGACGATGCTGCCCTCGGCGGCGCCGATGATCCGAACCTATTGCGAGATTGCCGATACGGCCAGGATCAGGCATGAGCCGGTCGTCCATCCGCTGGTGCTGGTATCAGGCTATCTCTCGATATGGCTGGCCGCGTCGGCTGGGCTTGCGGCGCTGACGCTCGCCCTCGATGCGTTCGCCTCGTCAGGCCAGATGCTCGATCCGGTCCTGGGCATTGCCGGTGCCGTCGCCCTGCTGGTTGCCGGCTTCTACCAGTTCAGCGGCTTGAAGGAGGCCTGCCTGAAGAAATGCAGGAACCCGTTCGCGATCCTGTTTTCCAACTGGAGCGCGCGGCCTACAGCCATTTTCCGGCTCGGCGTCGCGCAAGGCGTCTGGTGCCTTGGCTGCTGCTGGGCATTGATGCTGGTGATGTTCGCCGTGGGCGTGATGAACGTCTTCTGGATGGCGCTGATCGGCCTGTTCACCCTGATCGAAAAACAAGCCGCAAGCAGGCTTCCAACCCGGCTGGCCGGTGCGATACTGCTTGTCTGGGCGGCCGCGCTGCTATTAGTCTCGCTATGAGTGGGGGAAACTCGATGACGGATCCGAGCTGGGCAATGAAAGGGGAGCTCGTACTCTCCTGCAATTGCACGGTTTTTTGCCCTTGCGTGCTGTCGCTAGGCAGCCATCCTCCGACCGAAGGCTACTGCCAGACCTGGGCGGGTTTCCGTATCGATGCCGGTCATTTCGGAGAGGTCGACCTGTCAGGCCTCAATCTCGGACTGATCATGGAAATCCCCGGCTACATGAGCCGCGGCAACTGGACCGCCGGCCTGTTCATCGACATCAGGGCCTCGATCTACGCGGTCAAGGCGTTGACGAAGATCTTCACCGGCAAGGCGGGCGGGACCACCTCGCTGCTTTCGATCCTCGTCGGCAAATTTCTCGGCGTCGAACAAGTGCCGATCACCTATGAGACACGCGACAAGACGCGTATCTTCCAGATACCGAAGATCATCGACGGGGCGGTCACGCCAATTGTCGGCAAGGACCGCGACAAGGACACGGTGATCAGCAATTCGGAATACTGGATCGCGCCGGAGATCATCGTGGCCAAGTCCGACAAGAGCAAGATGCGAGCCTTTGGCCGCAACTGGAATTTCGGCGGCCGTTCAGCCGAAATCTGCAAGCTGGACTGGCAGGGCCCGTGAGCAAGAACACAACGGCCAGGAAAGCCGCCAAGAAAATCGCCGACCGGATTCCGCGGCCGAAGAAGAAAGTCACCTGGCCGCAGGCAAGGGCCTTCTCAGTCCATCTGCTGACGGCGTCGGGCTCGTTCCTCGCCTTCCTGTCGCTGGTGGCGGCGAGCGAGGAACGCTGGACGGCCATGTTCTGGTGGCTGGGGCTGGCGCTGTTCGTCGACGGCATAGACGGGCCGATCGCGCGTAAGCTCGATGTCAAGGAGATCCTCCCGACATGGTCGGGCGAACTCCTCGACAACATCATCGACTACGTCACCTATGTGCTGATCCCGGCCTTCGCACTCTACCAGCGTGGCTTCATGGGCGAGGGCCTGTCGTTCCTGTCGGCGGCCATCATCGTGGTGTCCAGCGCTATCTACTATGCCGACACCGGCATGAAGACGAAGGAGAATTTCTTCAAGGGATTTCCGGTCGTCTGGAACATGGTGGTGTTCACGCTGTTTGTCATCGAGCCGGGGCAATGGGTCTCGTTCGCGGTGGTGGTTGTGGCCGGCATTTTGACGTTCGTGCCGATCAATTTCATTCATCCGGTGCGGGTGGTGCGGCTGCGGCCCATCAATCTCGCAATGACGCTTCTGTGGTGCGCTTTCGGCGCGCTGGCGCTGGCGCAGGCGGCTCTCGCGGCCTTTTATGACCAGATCGGCGTGCTGGGCGCGCAGGTCAGCACCTTCATAAAGATTGGCATTACCGTTACCGGGCTCTATCTCGCCTGTATCGGCGGCATCATGCAGTTCTTTCCAAATCTCGGTGCCAAGAAAGCCTGATCGGCCATTTCTCAAGGAAGCCTACCATGCCCAAAGCAATCCGCATCCACGCCCATGGCGGTCCGGAAGTCCTGGCCTATGAGGACACCGATCCCGGGCAACCGGGATCGGGGCAGATCCTGGTCAGGCACACGGCAATCGGTCTCAATTTCATCGACGTCTATCATCGCTCCGGTCTCTATCCGCCGCCCGGCGGGTTTCCGCTCATCCCCGGCAGCGAAGCCGCCGGTTTGGTGCTGGCAGTGGGCGAGGGCGTCGACTGGCTGAAGCCGGGCGACCGGATCGCCTATGCCGTCACCACAGGCGCTTATGCGCAGGAGCGCGTCATCGATGCCAGCAAGGTCGTCAAGGTGCCGGAGGGCATCAGCGACGAGCAGGCGGCAGCGATGATGCTGAAAGGCATGACCGCCGAATATCTCTTGCGCAGGACCTTCAAGGTCAAGGCAGGCGACACCATCCTGTTCCATGCGGCAGCCGGCGGCGTCGGGCTCATTCTCGGCCAATGGGCGAAGCATCTGGGCGCGACCGTTATCGGCACGGCAAGCTCGACCGACAAGATCGAGCTCGCCAAGGCACACGGCTTCGACCATGTCATCAACTACAAGGAGCAGGATTTCGTCGCCGGCGTCGCGGCCATCACCGGCGGCAGGAAATGCGACGTCGTCTACGATTCCGTCGGCAACGACACGTTCCCGGCCTCGCTCGACTGCCTGAAGCCGCTCGGCATGTTCGTCAGCTTCGGCCAGTCCTCGGGTCCGATCCCGTCATTCTCGATGTCGCTGCTGGCGCAGAAAGGGTCCTTGTTCGCCACAAGGCCGACATTGTTCGTCTACAATGCAAAACGCGAGGACCTGGACGCCTCGGCCGCGGCCCTGTTCAAGGTCGTGCTTAGCGGCGCCGTCGAGATCAAGATCAACCAGCGTTATGCACTCAAGGACGCGGGCAAAGCTCACGCGGATCTTGAAGGCCGCCGGACCACGGGCACGACCATACTGGTTCCCTGACGGGAACTGCCCTGGTTTTCAGCTCTCTGCCGCAGGTGCGGGCACGGTTTGCGCGAAAAGCCGGCCCGCTGCATGGTTGCATGAAGAAGGCTGATCTTTACCCTTGAGTTTCCGCTGAAATTCTTGAAGCTCTTTCAAGTCGAGTGCTGCTTTCGCATGGGAGCTGGCCGCGCATACGATGCTTGCGGGAACACAGAACATATCCGGGAACCCGGATGGGAGGCACTGTGAGTGCAAATCATAACGGAGCGAATCTGCTTGAGGTTCGCGGCCTTACCAAGATTTTCGGCACGCTGACGGCGTGCGATCATGTCGACCTCGACATCGCCAAGGGTGAGATCCACGCGCTGCTCGGCGAGAACGGCGCCGGCAAATCGACGCTGGTCAAGATGCTGTTCGGCTCGCTGGAACCCAATTCCGGCGAGATATTCTGGAATGGCCAGGCCGTCCGAATTACCAGCCCGGGCGTCGCGAAAAAGCTCGGCATCGGCATGGTGTTCCAGCATTTCTCGCTGTTCGAGGCATTGACGGCGGCCGAGAACATCGCGCTTTCCCTGGATGACGGTTCGCCGATCAGCAGCATCGCGGCCAAGGCGAGGGCGCTTTCCTACAGCTACGGCCTGCCGCTCGATCCTGAATCGCTGGTCGGCGACCTGTCGGTGGGCGAGCGCCAGCGCATCGAGATCATCCGCTGCCTTTTGCAGACGCCGCAACTCATCATCCTCGACGAGCCGACTTCGGTACTGACGCCGCAGGAGGCCGACAAGCTGTTCGAGACGCTGGAGCGTCTGCGCTCGGAAGGCAAATCGATCCTGTACATCTCGCACCGGCTGGAGGAGGTCAAACGGATCTGCGACCGCGCCACCGTGCTGCGGCACGGCAAGGTGGTCGGCCACTGCAATCCGCGCGAGGAAACAGCCTCGTCGCTGGCTCGCATGATGGTCGGCAACGAAGTGCAGGCCGTGGTGCGGGCGCCGGTCGCGGGCATCGAAACAGCGCAGTCCCTGCTCGAAATCCGCAGCCTCAGCCGCAAGCCGGCGACGCCGTTTTCGATCCCGCTGAAGAACATCAACCTCACCGTCCGCGCCGGCGAGGTGATCGGCATCGCCGGCGTCGCCGGCAACGGCCAGGGCGAGTTCTTCGAATCCGTCTCCGGCGAAGTCCTGCAGCCGGATGGTGCCTCGGTGCGCATCCGCGGCAAGGATGCAGGCAGCCTCAGCATCACCGGGCGCCGGCTGCTGGGCGCCGCCTTCGTGCCGGAAGAGCGCCTCGGCCATGGCGCCGCGCCGCGCATGAGGCTTTCGGAAAACCTGCTCCTGTCGCGCCATGCCACCGACGGCAAGACCTTTGTCGGCACGGGCGGAATGGTCAAGAGCGGCACCGTCTACGCCGCCGCCCAACGCATCATCGAGGCGATGGACGTGCGCAAGAGCGCGCCCGATCCGGAGGCGGCAGCGCTATCCGGCGGCAATCTGCAGAAATTCATCGTCGGCCGCGAACTCGACCGCAGGCCTGATGTCATGGTGGTCAACCAGCCGACATGGGGTGTCGATGCAGGCGCCGCCGCCCATATCCGCCAGGCACTCATCGAACTGTCCCGCAGCGGCTCGGCGGTGCTGGTCATCAGCCAGGATCTCGACGAGCTGTTCGAGATATCGGATGCGATCGCGGTGATGCACAATGGCGAGCTGTCCAGGCCGCTGCCGATCGCCGAGGCGACCTTCGAAAAGATCGGCCTGCTGATGGGCGGCGCCGAACCAGGCCACGCCGAACACACGCTGGAGACGGCATGATGCGCCTCGAACTCGTCAAACGGCCGCAGCGCTCGGCGCTGTTTTCGATGCTGTCGCCATTCATCGCCTTCGCGCTGACGATCATCGCGGGCGGTATCATGTTCGCGCTGCTCGGGGTCAATCCGTTCAGCGCGTTCAACATCTATTTCATCGAACCGATCAGCCAGGTCTGGCAACTGCACGAGCTGGCGATCAAGGCGGCGCCGCTGATCCTGATCGCGGTCGGCCTGTCGGTCTGCTACAAGGCCAACATCTGGAACATCGGCGCCGAAGGCCAGTTCATCTTCGGCGCCATCTTCGGCTCGGCCGTTCCGGTGCTGTTTCCTGGGTTCGAGGGCCCATTGGTGCTGCCGTTGATGCTTCTGCTGGGCATGGTCGGCGGTGCCGCCTACGCGGCTATCCCCGCATTTCTGAAGACCCGCTTCAGCACCAACGAGATCCTGACGAGCCTGATGCTGGTCTATGTGGCACAGCTCTTCCTCGACTGGCTGGTGCGCGGACCGTGGCGCGACCCGCAGGGCCATGGCTTCCCGCAGACCATCCAGTTCGGCGACTCGGCCATTCTGCCGGAGCTGATGCCCGATGCCGGCCGCGCCAATTGGGGTTTCGTGTTCGCGCTGGTCGCGGCGGTGCTGGTGTGGCTGATGATGAGCCGAATGCTCAAGGGTTTCGAGGTCCGCGTGCTCGGCTCCAGTCCGCGGGCAGGGCGCTTCGCCGGCTTCGGCCTCAACCGCATGGTGTTCTTCGCCTTCCTGTTGTCGGGTGCGCTGGCCGGGCTTGCCGGCATATCGGAAGTTTCCGGCGCCATCGGGCAACTTCAGCCCGTCATTTCGCCCGGCTACGGTTTCACCGCCATCATCGTGGCGTTCCTTGGCCGCCTCAATCCGCTCGGCATCGTCGCGGCGGGCCTGGTGCTGGCCTTGACCTATCTCGGCGGCGAGGCGGTGCAAAGCGCGCTCGGCATCTCCGACAAGGTGGCGCGCGTGTTCCAGGGCATGCTGCTGTTCTTCGTGCTCGGATGCGACACGCTCATCCATTACCGCATCCGGCTGATCGGTCTGGCGCTGACCAAATCGGAGAGTGCCGCGAAGCTCGAGGCCGCGCCAAAGTTGAAGGAAGCCCGCTGATGGACATCACCGTCAACATCCTCCTGACCATCGCCACGGCGGCGACGCCGCTGCTCATTGCCGCGATCGGGGAACTGGTGGTCGAGCGCTCCGGGGTGCTCAACCTTGGCGTCGAAGGCATGATGATCATGGGCGCGGTCGGCGGTTTCGGCGCAGGCTATCTGACCGGCTCGCCCTGGATCGGGCTCTTGGCGGCCGTCGCCATGGGCGCGCTGTTCTCGCTGCTGTTTGCCGTCATGACGCTGTCGCTGGCCACCAACCAGGTGGCGACCGGCCTGTCGCTGACGCTGCTCGGCCTCGGCCTCTCCGGCATGATGGGAACCAGTTTCGTCGGCCAGCCCGGCGTCAGGTTGCCGAACCTGTATATACCCGGCCTCAGCGACATTCCGGTCGTGGGCCGGCTGCTGTTCGGCCAGGATCCGGTCTTCTACATTTCCATCGCACTGACGGCCGCCGTGATGTGGTTCCTGTTCAGGACGCGCACCGGGCTGACACTGCGCTCGATCGGCGACAGTCACGCCTCGGCGCATGCGCTCGGCATCAAGGTCATCCGCTACCGTTATCTCTCGGTGATCTTCGGCGGCGCCTGCGCCGGTCTTGCCGGCGGCCATCTCTCGCTGGTCTACACGCCACAGTGGGTCGAGAACATGAGCGCGGGCCGCGGCTGGATCGCGCTTGCGCTGGTGGTGTTCGCGTCCTGGCGGCCGTGGCGGGTGCTGGCGGGCGCCTATATCTTCGGCGCGGTGTGGATCGGCCAGCTTCATGCACAGGCTTTTGGCATTCCAGTGCCTTCGCAACTGCTTTCTTCGTTGCCCTATCTGGCGACGGTCGTGGTTCTCGTTCTAATCTCGCGCAACAAGCGTCTGACGATGATGAACACACCGGCTTCCTTGGGGCAGCCATTCGTTCCGGATCGTTGACAACAATAACAAGACGGGAAGCTCCAAGGCTTAACTCAGAGAGGTAACACGATGAAAAAACTGCTTATTGCCCTGATGACGACGACAGCGGCATTTTCGCTGGCCGCGTCCGCGGAGGCCGCCGACAAGCTGAAGGCATGCTGGGTCTATACAGGCCCGATCGGCGACTTCGGCTATTCCTACCAGCACGACCAGGGCCGTCTCGAAGTCGAAAAGGCGCTCGGCGACAAGGTCGAGACCGCCTATCTGGAGAACGTTTCCGAAGGCCCAGATGCCGACCGCGCTTTCGAGCGTCTGGCGCGCGAGGGCTGCAAGATCATCTTCGGCACGTCCTTCGGCTTCATGGACGCCGAAGTGAAGGTCGCCAAGAAGTTCCCAAAGGTGATGTTCGAGCACGCCACCGGCTACAAGACGGCGGACAATCTCGGCATCTACAATGCGCGCTTCTATGAAGGCCGCTATGTGCTCGGTCAGATCGCGGCCAAGGAATCGAAGTCCGGCGTCGCCGGCTACATCGTCTCCTTCCCGATCCCGGAAGTGGTGATGGGCATCAACTCCTTCATGCTCGGCGCGCAGTCGATCAATCCGAACTTCAAGGCCAAGATCGTCTGGGTGAATTCCTGGTTCGATCCGGGCAAGGAAGCCGACGCGGCCAAGGCCCTGTTCGACCAGGGCGCCGACATCATCGTCCAGCACACGGATTCGACCGCGGCCCTGCAGGTGGCCGAGGAGCGCAAGTTGCACGGCTTCGGCCAGTCCTCCGACATGATCAAGTTCGCGCCGCACGCGCAGCTGACCTCGCTGACCGACGAATGGGGACCCTATTACATCAGCCGGGTTCAGGCAGCGATCGACGGCACCTGGAAGCCGGACAATGTCTGGCTCGGCATCAAGGACGGCGCGGTGAAACTCGCGCCCTACACCAACATGCCCGACGACGTGAAGGCGATGGCCGAGGCGACCGAGAAGAAGATCGCCGGCGGCTGGAACCCCTTCACCGGACCGATCGCCAAGCAGGACGGCTCGCCATGGCTGAAGGACGGCGAGGTCGCCGATGACGGGACGCTGCTCGGCATGAATTTCTACGTCAAGGGCGTCGACGACAAGTTGCCGCAATAGGCTCTACCTACGTTCGACAGGGAAGGGCGCCGCGAGGCGCCCTTTCTCATTCGGCGGCTTGCGCCGCCGAGACATGGCGAAACCGCACCAGGCCGGCGTCCACCACGAGGCTGAGCCGGATCCTGAGCCAACGCTGCACCGGCCGCTCGAAATAGCGCCAGATCGCCCACGACACCAAAACCATGAGCGCCACACAGGTCCACGCTGCAACCCATTTGCCGGCCAGCGGCGTCAAGGCGTTGATGAAGAGATAGCCGGCATTCTGGTGAAGGAGGTAAAGCGGATAAGTCAGCCCGCCCAGAGCCAATGTGAGCGGCGACGGTCTGATCCGGTCGCGCAGCAGGACAGCGCCGGTCAGCGCCGCGTGCATCACCACGTTGGCGGCCACGAGATGGGCGGACGGGACCGCGATGCCGTAATGCCCGATCATCCACTGTTGTGTCACAGACAGCGTATAGCTGGAGAGCACGAAGGCGGCCGCCAGCAACAGCAAGGCCGGCATTGAGCGACCATGCGCGTGGAGATGATGGACCAGCATGCCGGCGGCGAAGAACGGTCCGAACTCGGTGACAAACAGAAGCCGCGCCGCGCCGCTGCCGAGGAAGAGTTCGTTGACGGCCGCGATCGCCAGCGAGCCGAGGATCAGCGCCAATTTCCATCGCTGGAAAACGCCGGCAACGAGGGCCAGCGTCACCCATCCGTAGAAAACCACTTCAAGCGCGACCGACCAGTAGACGCCGTCCATGAAAGGCTGGCCGAAGGCCGGCGCAAACATTGTGAGATTGGCGAGATACTGGCTGAAGGAGGCTGGGAGCAGCGGCGTGCCGGAAAAGGCGATAACCGCGAAGCTTATCGTCATGCAGAGCAGAAAGCCCGGATATAGACGCGCGAAACGCGCGACGGCGAACCTTTCCCAGCCGCCGCCTTCCGCCGACCACGCGATGACGAAGCCGCTGATCAGAAAGAAAAGATTGACGCCGAGATAGCCGTACAGAGCGAGCGGCGCGGCATGAGGATAGCCGTCCGTGAGAAAGCCGTCTGCTGCCGCACCGCGGAAGAAATAGTGAAACAGCACGACGGCCAGCGCCGCGGCCAGCCTCAACAGGTCCAGAGTCGCGATATAGTCCTGGCGGGCAGGTCTGGGGTCCATCCTTAGTCCCTGCGTTTACGGTCCGGAAACCATAAAGCAGGCGGCGGCCAAACAGGGTAAATGGCCGGAACTATCGCGAAATGTGGTAAATCGCAGTCCTCAGACGGCCGAACCGTAGAGATCATAGGCGTCGGCGCGATCGACCTTGACGGTGACGATGTCGCCGGCGCGCAGCGGACGGCGCGACTGGATGTGAACGGAGCCGTCGATCTCCGGCGCATCGTATTTGGTGCGGCCCTTGGCCGATGTGCCGTGCGCTTCGTCGATCAGCACCGGCAGGCGCTTGCCGACCTTCTTGGCCAATTGCGTCGCCGAGATCTTCTGCTGGCGCTGCATGAAGCGGTGCCAGCGCGCCTCCTTGATCTCCTGCGGCACCTGCTCAAGGCCGAGTTCGTTGGAGCGTGCGCCTCGTACAGGTTCGTATTTGAAGCAGCCGGCGCGATCGATCTTCGCCTCATCCAGCCAGTCGAGCAGCATCTCGAAATCCTCGTCGGTCTCGCCGGGAAATCCGACGATGAAGGTCGAGCGAATGGCGAGGTCGGGACACACATCGCGCCAGCCGCGAATGCGCTCGAGCGTCTTTTCGCCATGTGCCGGCCGGCGCATGTTCTTCAATACCTGCGGCGAAGCATGCTGGAAGGGGATGTCGAGATAGGGAAGGATCTTTCCCTCGGCCATCAGCGGGATGACGTCGGCCACGTGCGGGTAGGGGTAGACATAGTGCATGCGCACCCAGATGCCGAGCTTGCCCAGTTCCTCGGACAGATCGAGGAATTTCGCCCGTACCTCACGGTCGCCGAACATGCTGGTCCGATATTTGATGTCGATGCCGTAGGCGCTGGTGTCCTGTGAGATGACGAGGAGCTCCTTGACGCCGGCCTTGGCCAGTTTCTCGGCTTCACGCAGCACATCGGCCGCCGGCCGCGAGACAAGGTCGCCGCGCAGCGCCGGGATGATGCAGAAGGTGCAGCGGTTGTTGCAGCCTTCCGAAATCTTCAAGTAGGCGTAGTGGCGCGGCGTCAGCTTGACGCCCTGGGGCGGCAGCAGATCGATATAGGGATCATGGCTGGGCGGCGCCGCCTCGTGCACGGCCGCCATGACGCTCTCATAGGCTTGCGGACCGGTTATGGCGAGAACGTTGGGGTGCTTCTCGCGAATGACGTCGGGCTCGGCGCCCAGGCAACCGGTGACGATGACCCTGCCGTTCTCCGAAAGCGCGGAACCGATGGCATTGAGCGATTCATCGCGGGCGGAATCGAGGAATCCGCAGGTGTTGACCACGACGAGGTCGGCACCGTCATGCTTGCGCGCGATCTCGTAGCCCTCGGCGCGCAGGCGCGTGATGATGCGTTCGGAATCCACCAGGGCCTTGGGGCATCCGAGACTGACGAAGCTGACGCGCGGGGCGGACATGGGCAAGTTTCCAATGGAGGTGAACCGGAAACGCTGATCCGGCTCGAAGTCTCGGCATATAACGGTTTGCACGGCTCTGGCAGGAGCTCAAGTCGGGCGGCGCAATAGCACGGCTTGCCCGATCAGGCAAACAGGGCGGCGAGCGCAGGGTTCCAGCTCAGTGGCCGCTCGACCCGAACCAGGGCGCCAGGAAAGCGAATTGGTCGGGAAACTGCTGCACGGCGCCGTCGAGAAGCATCTTCACGGCGACGTAAAGGATGATCAGCAGGCCGATATAGGCGATCCAGCGGTATTTGTGCAGCAGGCGCGCGACGAAGGACGCGGCGAAGCCCATCAGCGCAATCGACAGAGCGAGGCCGATGATCAGCACCGTTGGATGGTTCATGGCCGCACCCGCCACGGCCAGGACATTGTCGAGCGACATCGAGACGTCGGCAATGACGATCTGCCAGGCGGCCTGCGAGAAGGTCTTGCGCGGCGACTTGCCGGCGATGGTCCCATCCTTGTCGAAATCGCCATTCGACAGCGCTTCGGTCGCGTCGCGCTCCTGCTCGTGACTGACACCCAGCTCCCGCCACATCTTCCAGCACACCCAAAGCAGCAGCAGGCCGCCGGCGATGAGCAGCATGGGGCCAATTGTCAGCAGCCATTGCGTGATCAGGGCGAAGAAAATGCGAAGGATGGTGGCAGCGATGATGCCGACCAGAATGGCCCGTTTGCGCTGACTGGCCGGCAAGCCGGCCGCCGCAAGGCCGATGACGATGGCGTTGTCCCCAGCCAGCGCAAGATCGATCGCGATTACCTGAAAAAGGGCCGATAAGCCTGCGGCAGTAAATATTTCCATCGACCTGGAAGCCCTTGCCTGTTCGCCGAGTGTTTGTTGTCGATCGCCCAGCCCGCCCTAAAGGCATGGTCCCTTGCCGTCAAGACATCGCTTCGGGCAACGCGCAAAGCCGCTTTCGTTGCAGCGGCGCCATTGAGGGGATTCGACAATCGCGGCAGGCGAGCCGAAACGGCAGTGAAAACCTAGCCGTAGAGCCTAATCGTAGAGATTGTATTTTGCCCAGTCGGTCTCCGGAATCTCGTCGCCGATGCGGTAGCGGAGCTGTAAAACCTCCATATGGTCCGGCGCGGTCTCACACTTGAATTTCAGCCGGTACCATTGCCCCTTGCTGCGGAAGGCGGCTCCCGGGCTCTTGATGGCGTCGTCGCTCATGACGGGCGTGGCAAAGGCGTAAGCGACCACCCGATCCGCCTTGTACTTGCGGTCGTCATGGGTGATGCGGTCGAGGACTTCAGCATCACAGCGCTGTTCGAGGCGGGTTTGCGGGTCGAGTTTCAGGAGGCCGGCGCGCAAGGCGCTGTCCATGGCGTTGGCCGGAAAAGCCAGGGTCAAGAACGCCATGACCATCGTGCAGAGTGTCTTCATGGGCGGGACAAGCAGCATATTTTGTCTGAAAAATCAACCAAAGGGCCGGGCGTTGTCCCGCGCTCAGGCACTCGGCGCGTTCAAAATCCCGTGTCGGGATTCATCGTGCGATGGCTGCGGCCAACGCATCAGCGAGGCACGGCCGGCGTCGGTCAGATCGTAGACGCCGCGGTCGACGCGCGCGAACCAGCCATAGACATTGTGCAGCAGGATTTTCGGCGCAAGCGGCGTCAACGCCTTGAGATCGCGCGGGCACTTGGGCCCGTCGGCCAATGCCGCGGCGCAGGCGAGGGCGCTTTGGCGGTACGCTGTCATGATGGGATTGCGCGATCCCCCGCCCGCGACAGGATCGCCCCGGCGCCGGCGATGTTCGTCGACCAGCCGCGAGCGGCGCCGTGGGTTCTTGCGCGGCATGACTGTGACCGGGCTCAGAATCACCTCGACCCGGTCGCTCGCCGTGACGCCGAGCAGGCCGAAGCCAAGCCGGCGGCAAAGATTGCGGAACCGCGCGTCGCTCTCGCGTCCCTTGCCCCTGGCCGACATGCGCGCGGCCAGCCACACCTCGTCGCAGGCGGTTGCGCGATCGACGCCTTGCAGCACCAGTTCGAGATTGAACGCCAGCTTCAACTCGCAAATCACGACGACGGGCGGCTCCCCCTCACGCAGCGCGATGATGTCGCAGCCGCCGATCTCGCCCTTCACGGCAAAGTCCAGGCTTTCGAGAAACCGCTTCACCGGCGCGTAGAGTGAGGTTTCGTTCATGGGTTCAAGGCTTAGCCGATTCGGCGCAAAAAGCCTCGGGAGTGACCCTCACCACATCATGAAGGAAGCGACATCGGCGTCCCACACCCTGCCGACGCCGACGTCCGCGTTCGGCGCGACGCTTTCGGTCACTTCATCAGCGGTCAATGTCGCGTTCCGAGCGTTTGGCTCATCAGGCAGGCCTACATGCCTTTCTGGGTTCGCCGAACCATCGTGATGCGGCTTGGGCGGCTTCCTCCGGGTTGGGGGCATCCTCGCCGGCCCAGGCCACGAAGCCATCGGGGCGCACGAGCACGGCGCTCAAGCCCAGCTGATCCCTGGCGTTGCCGGCGATGTAGGTGATCCGGTCACCCCAACGACCTGCAAGCGCTTCAAGCGATGGGCGAGCGTCAAAGTCAAGGAACAGGCCCTTGCCCGGGCTGAGGAGTTCGCCGATTTTTCTTCCTTCGATCAGCTCGAAATCGGGAACACTGCGCCCGACCAGCCCGTGGCCGCCGCCAGGATCGTAGCGAAGAGAAATACCCCATACCCGTTCGGCGAAATATGTCGCGCCGTCGCGCGTGTCGATCAGGTCGCGGATGATGGTTTCGAGCGCGCGCGTTGCCGGGCTTGGCCGCATGAGCGCGACCTGGGCGCGCGACCAGTCGAGGATTTGCGCCCCGACCGGATGGCGTTCGCTGAAATAACTGTCGAGCAGACCGTCCGGCGCGTCGCCGCGGATCGTGGCGGCCAGCTTCCAGCCAAGGTTCATCGCGTCGCCGAGCCCGAGGTTGAGGCCCTGGCCGCCCAAGGGAGAATGGATATGCGCGGCGTCGCCGGCAAGCAGCACTCGTCCCTTGCGGTAGGTCGTTACCTGGTAGGCGCGATCCGTCCAGGTGGCGGCGAGTTTGAGGGCCGTCAGCGTGACGTCCGCGCCGGACACTCGGCGCAATACCGCCTGCACGTGGTCGCAGGTGATTGGCTGGGTTCGGTGGAAAGCCCCGCCATCGAACTCGACCATCGCGACGGTACCGGGCTTTTGATAGGTGTACATGCCGGTCGGCGTGTAGTGGCGGCCCGGCGTGAGCCTGTCCGGATCGGCCATTTCGACCTGAACGGAATAGCCTGTGAATTCCGGATCGGTACCTACGAACGCGAAGTCGCCGGCCTTGTGCACCGTGCTGCGCCCGCCATCACAGCCGACAAACCAGCATCCACGAAAAATCTCACCGCCGGCGCGAACGGTCACGCCTTCATGCGTCTGATCGAAATCCTCAACACCGAAGCCGCGCCTGATCTCGACCCCGATTGCGATTGCGCGCGCGGCCAAGACGGACTCGAGATGCGCCATCTCGACCGCGATTGCGGCGGTGGCCGAACCTGGCAGGCGGTAGTGCCATTTCGCGGCGTCGATAGCATCGTGGAAGAACTGGATACCTGCGAAATGGCCGCCCGGACGGCGCGGTTGATTCAGCCAGTGCGCGCCAGTCGCAGCGCCACCATTGCCCGTTCCATCCTTCGCATTCTGTTGAGCGGCGATGTCGTCCAGCAGACCGCGACGGTAGAGGGCTTCGATGGTGGGAACCGAGAGGCCGCGCAGCCCGAACGGAAGCCGCTTCAACGGGGAGTGCGGGTCTTCGGCTTGCTCCAGCACCAGCACCGAGAGGTCGGCGAGGCGCAACTCACAAGCGAGGAACAGGCCGACAGGGCCTGCACCAGCAATTATTACGTCATGGGAATCGAGATGGCGGTTGTGCATGAACTGCTCCTTTGTCGATGTTCGACCGGAGCGTTCCTCGGATTTGAGAACCACACGGACGAACGATTGGACGCGCGGGAAGCGTCCGATGTTCGTCGTGGGGATCTCCTGCGGGAGGCCAAAGACCAGAGCTTTCGTTACCGAAAGGACTTGGGCTTACCAAACCAAGTCTGCCTTTTCCGACACCGGCTTATAGCGTTGCTGTGAGCGATCCGCAACAGAGGGGCTTGCGGCCGATGCCGAACGGAATCATACGCGCTCAGGCTTGAACCAATCAACGAAGCGCCGCCCGAGTCGTTCATCCCGTCGCAGTTTCGCCGTCGGTCGACTTGAATGGAATGCATTCCAGGCGCCATTCCCGTGGCACAACCCTAAGGGCTTCCTGACGGTGGACGGCTTTCGCGCTTTGTGACGACTTCTCCGAGCTTGAATTGTTCGAGTGCCGCAGCGACATCCGTCGCGCCCAGGCCAACGTCCGCACAATCGCTACTACCTCGCCTACGAAAATTCGATCTGCCACAAGCGGGAGGATAGCGGCGCAATCCGTCATCACCAACTGCCCGTGGCTTGGTAACGCCTATGGTCCAGGGATGGCTAAAGGTGGCCCGGTAATCTCCATATCGAATTGGGCCGCGATTGCTTTGACTTCCGCGAGATCACGCGGAATCTCTAGCCCCTGCGCGGCAACCGTCGGGAAAAAACTCTCGAGACCGCCCGGGGACAGGATGGCGATCCATCGTGCATGCTCAACGACGACGAACGTGTGCTCTACGCCAGCGGAAATGTAGAATAGTTCTCCGGCGGTGCGTTCGGAAGCTTCGCCGGCACACCAGAAGCGTAGCCGCCCCTGGAGAATGACAAAGATTTCATCTGACTTGGGATGACGGTGGCGCGGCGGTCCATGGCCCCGACCAGCATCGGATGCAAATGCGCCAAACTTGCCGCCGGTCTCGCGTTGGGTCAGAAGCGCTTCGTAGTGCGTACCATTCCAGTCGGTTTGGGTACCAGGTGCTACCCGCGTTTGCATATCCCGCCACAGCTGTTGCATCCGAGTCTCCCGTGAAAGAAATGGCTTTGCATCGTCACGGATAGCTATCCCCAATTTCGGGTCGGTGCCTCGTATGAACATATGAGATGGGCGCCGGACCGGCGGAGAAATGGTTGTCACTGAAGCCGGCTTGCGGCAAACTGCAAGTCCCGTCGGATGATGGAGCGGTAAATTCCGGCCGAGACAGATGTCAGAAGCGCGCGTCCACGACTTCGATCGACTGGTCGGGCAGGTCTATGATGCGGCGCTCGAGCCCGGCCGCTGGCCGCAGGTTCTCGAAGCCCTGTCGGATTTCCTCGAGGGCGCCGCCACCAAGCTGACATTCCAGAACGCGAGGACATTGCGCAGCGAAGCGAGTTCTGTACGCATGCCGCCGGAGGCGGACCTCACCTACGCGCAGTACTACCACAAGACCAATGTGTTCCTGCCGCGCGTCGCCAGGCTGCATGCGGGCACCTTGATTCCGGTGTGGAACCTCCTGCCGCGCGAAGTCTATCAGCGCTCCGAATTCTACAATGACTTCTGCCGGCCCGGCGACATGTGCCACCCGATCGGGGTCGTGCTCGCCAACGAGCCGGACATGCGCGTCGTCTTCACCTGCGGACGTGCCAGGACGGCCGGTGAGTTCGAGCCCGAGCACCTCGACCGGCTGCGCCGCATCGGGCCGCATTTGGTCCGCGCGGCGAGCGTGAGGCTGCGGCTCTCGCGCTCCGATATCTCCAGGAATGCCAACGCCGAGGCGCTCAATCGCGTCGCCCAGGGCGTACTGATCGTCGCCGCGAACGGGGATATTTTGTTCGCCAATCGGACGGCCGAGGCGCTGCTCGCCGAAGCCGACGGGATCAGGACTGAAAAAACGGCGCTGCGCGCAAGCAGGCCAGCGGATGCCGCGCAACTTCAGCGGTTGATCGCCACAGCCGCGGAGCGAGCGGACGCCGCAGGCGGCGTAATGGCGCTCGGGCGACCGGGGCCGCGCCGGCCACTGAGCGTTTTGATAGCCCCGCTGATCATTGAGTCGACGTGGTTCGTGACAGGTCGTCCAGCCGCGATCGTGTTCGTGGCCGATCCGGACAACGCGCCGCGGACGGCCCAGGACCAGTTGCGCAATCTCTATCGGCTGACCCCAGCCGAGGCGGCCGTGGCCATGGCGATCGCACGCGGCGAAGGGCTGCAGGCGGTTGCGGATGAACTT
The DNA here is from genome assembly GCF_020165435.1 of Mesorhizobium sp. BR1-1-2. Taxonomy (NCBI): domain Bacteria; kingdom Pseudomonadati; phylum Pseudomonadota; class Alphaproteobacteria; order Hyphomicrobiales; family Phyllobacteriaceae; genus Mesorhizobium; species Mesorhizobium sp. BR1-1-2. The sequence continues at coordinate 309 of NZ_JAIUID010000014.1, read as the reverse complement.
GATATCAGCCTGACGACCGCGCGCACCCACCTGCAGCACGTATTCGAAAAGACGGAGACGCGGCGACAGGCAGAGTTGGTGCGCCTCATCGCCGCCAGCGGGCCTTACGTCCGACAATAGGCTAACGCAGCGCATGGAAGCTGCGAAGACCAGCGCAGGAGCAGCAATCCAGCGCTTCGAATGCCCCGTGGAACCGCTACGCAGTGGCACTGCACGCGCGGGAAAGTTTTTTTGAACGACCCGAGACATAGGTGACGAAACGTACCGGACACATGGGTAACACTTTTCGCTTTGCGGGAGGTGTTGATG